>NZ_JBVJEA010000031.1:0-74842 GCF_055581985.1 Streptomyces sp. NPDC042336
CCCGAAAAGACCGTCCCTACAAGCGCGTTCGCATCATGCACGCTCGATGATCACAGGCGAGCACTCACCGTCACCACCGACTACGGAACAGACCCGCTCACCGTACAGACCCGCCGTATCTCAACCGATCGTGGAACGTGCGGGTCGAACAGGTTTCCCGCCGGGGTGATCTTCCCGTTGTGCGCGCATGAAGGCAGGGTTATTCGGTAGCTCGGGATGCGAATCCAACCGGGCAGTGCCGGGAGGCTTTGGTGTCGCTGTTGTACGCGTCCGAGCCCGTTCAGTTCAACTCGGCAGTTCCATCGTGTGATTGGCGCATGTGTGCGGCAACGCGGCCGACCGTCCGAACCCGGAACGCCGGTATCCCTCGGACGTGTCGGACGCGGAAGCCGTTGTTGATGTCGCGAAACTGCCAGAAGGTGGCTCCTGTTCCTGCTGAAATAGTGTCACTCTTCATGTGAGGCCCAACACAGGACGGGATTCATGCCCACAGCAACCACCACTTCCATCGACTCGCCTTCATTACCGGCGCGATCACCATTGGTATCGTGGCTGGCGGTGATTTCGGTGATGTTGGGGATCTTCTCGATCATCACCACCGAGATCCTGCCGATCGGCCTTTTGACCTCGATTGGATCGAGTTTCACCATTTCCGATGGAATGGCTGGTCTGATGATGACCATGCCTGGTTTTCTGGCCGCGGTATCGGCGCCCGTGGTAACTGTCGCCACGGGGCGCATCGATCGTCGGCTCATGCTGGGCACGTGTATTCTGTTGCTGGCATTGGCGAATTTCCTGGCCGCGGTTGCGCCGAGCTACTGGCTGGTCCTGGTCTCACGTGTATTGGTCGGGGTCACCATCGGTGGTTTCTGGTCCATCGGCGCAGGGCTGGCAAGCCGGCTGGTTCCTGCCGCATCGGTGGGCCGGGCAACCGCCGTGATCTTCTCCGCGGTGCCTCTGGGGTCCGTGCTCGGAGTCCCGCTGGGTACGCTCATCGGAGACGTTGCGGGGTGGCGCACCGCGTTTCTTGTCATGGGGATTCTGACCCTCTGTGTCTTCGCCCTGTTGTTCCTGGTGGTCCCGCCGCTGCCGACCGATGAGCCGACTCGTCTGAGTGCGCTCACGGGCATGCTCAGGAGTGTCAATACTCGGTCTGCCTTGGTGATGACGTTCCTCGTGGTGCTCGCCCACTTCGGTGCCTACACCTATGTCACCCCGTTCCTGGAGCAGGTGACTCATGTGAGCGCCGGGCTCATCACGGTCTATCTGCTCGTGTACGGAGTTGCAGGAATTGCCGGGAACTTCCTGGGCGGATCGGCTGTGGCGCGGTATCCGATCGGCACCTTCGCAGCCGCCGCCCTGATGATCGCCGGCGCGACTGTGCTGCTCCCGGTGCTCGGCAAGGAGGATCTCGGCGCCGTGGCCCTGCTGGTTTTGTGGGGCGTTGCCTACGGTGCCGTGCCTGTCTGCTCGCAGACCTGGTTCGCCAAGGCCTCACCCGATTCACCCGAAGCCTCTTCCGTGCTCTTCACGGCCTCGTTCCAGGCCACCATCTCCATCGGGGCGCTGGTCGGAGGCGTCGTGGTTGACCACTCCTCCCCATCCACGGTCATGACGCTCGCTGGCACAGCCGCTGCCCTGATGGTGCTGGTCGCCTGGTCCCACTGCGCCCGGAAGAACCCGTTGCCTGACCCGGCCAAGCCGTAAATAGCCGCATCTCAACCGATCTTGGAACGTGCGGGTCGAACAGGGTTCCTGGTCGGGTGCTCTTCCGGCAGTACGTGTATGAAGGCAGAGCCTCTTGGTAGCTCGGGCGTGCGACCCCATCCGAGTAGCTCCAGGAGGCCCTGTTGTCACATGTGTACGCGGTTGCGCCTGTCGACTTCAACCCGTCCGTCGTGTCGTGCGATTGCCTCGCGCACTTGTACGGCAACGCTGGCGCTCATTCCGACCGGCAGCGCCGGTATCCATCGGACATGACGGACGCGGAATGGGTGGCGGTGCGCCCCTTGCTGCCCACGCCTTCCTGGCTGGAGGGCCGGGGCGGACAGCCCGAGGGCTACTGCCACCGTCAGATGCTGGACGCGATCCGCTACCTGGTCGCGGGCGGGATTTCCTGGCGGGCGATGCCCGCCGGCTTCCCCGACTGGGCCCGGGTCTATGCCTTCTTCCGCCGCTGGCGCGAGAACGGTCCAGTCGCGGAGTTCCACGACCGGTTGCGTGGCCGGGTGCGGGAGCGCGAGGGCGGGAGGCGGAGCCGACGGCGGGGATCATCGACGCGCAGTCGGTGAAGGCCGCCGCGACGGTGCCGGCCGCCTCACGCGGCTTCGACGGCGGGAAGCTGATCAATGGGCGGAGGCGGCACATCGTGACTGACTGCCTGGGCCTGCTGGGGGGCGTGGCCGTGACCGCCGCGAACATCGGGGACCGCGAGGCGGCCACCGGCCTGCTGACCCGGCTGCGTGAGCTGCACCGGGACATCTGCCTGGTCTGGGCCGACGGCGGCTACACCGGATCCCTCATCGACTGGGCCCGCGAGAAACTCGCCCTGGCCGTGGAAATCGTCAAACCGACCGACGATACAAAGGGGTTCGTGGTGCTGCCGAGGCGGTGGGGGCATCCCGATGGCTACCGGCATCGCCTTCGCCGTGGCCGTCCTGGCGGTGGTCGGCCGGCACCTGCCGACGCCGCTGCGGACCTGCCTGCTCACCCTGGCCACCGTGGACGACAAGGTCCGCGGTCCTGGTCATCGCCATCGCCATCGCCTGCACCAGCGGCAGCAACCTCACCGCCCTCGCCTTGGCCGCCGTCGGCCTGGCCGTGTTCGGCTACTTGCAGAACAGTCCGGGCGGGCGGTGGCCCGGGTGCGCGCGATGGTCCCGGCGTGGCTGCTGTTCGTGCCGCTGGCCGCGGTCGTCTGGGCGCTGATGCACGCCTGCGGTGTACACGCGACCATCGCCGGGGTCGTCATGGGCCTGTCGATGCGCACCCACCCCCAGGGGATGGAGCGGGTGTCGCCCTCGCACCGCGCGGAGGAGGTCTTGCGCCCGTTCTCCGCCGGGATCGCACTGCCGCTCTTCGCGCTGATGTCAGCCGGCGTCTCCCTGGCCGGGGCGGGAGGCTTCGTCACCTCCGCCATCACCTGGAACGTCCTCGCCGGCCTGCTCGTGGGCAAGGTCGTCGGGATCTTCGGCGGCACCTGGCCGACCAGCCGCCTCACCAGCGCCCACCTCAACCCGCTGCTCGGCTGGGCCGACATCGCCGGGATCGCCGTGCTGGGCGGGATCGGCTTCACGGTCTCCCTGCTGATCGCCGAACTCTCCTCCACCAGCCAGGCGCATCTCACCGATGCCAAGGGCGCCATCCTCCTGGCCTGCACCACCGCGGCCCTGCTTGCCGCGCTCCTGCTGGGCCGCCGCAGCCGCCTCTACCAGCGCCTCGCCCGCCAGGCCGCGCAGCAGGCGACGACGTGAACGCCGGTGTGCTCGCGCCAGCCGTCGTCATCGCCGCGTTGGTCGTACGCAGCGCCGTAGCCGAACTGCGGATACCGGGCACGGCGCGAGCGGAGTGGTCCTTCGCCCGTGACCCCGTAGCCGTGACGGCAGCCGTCGTCGTGTCCGCGATGACGGCCGCGGCGAGCGCGAGCTGGCCGGCCACCGCCTGGGGCCTGCTCGCCGCCGCTCCCACCGGGCACCTCACCCACACCGCGCCGCCGGGCACTGTCGCTAACGCCGGAGCCTCAGAACCTGAGCGCGCTGGTTGGTGTTCGTCGCCGACCAGCGCGCTCAGTTTTTCGTCCGCAGACCGCGGCTCGGGGCCCGCCTTCCGCCGCGCTCTACCCACAGGCCAACCGCTTTACGGTTCGGGTCCGCTTCCGGGTGTGAGGAGCCGGCACGCACGGGACCGTCGGCGCAAGTATGCGCAACCTGGTCACAGAGGAGAGCGTCATGGCGTTACGGTTCGTCGGGATCGCCCCCCACACCGGCGGCGAGGGATCACCGACGGTGTGGGTGGAAGAGGAGAGCGCGGACCTGGTCCTCCAGGGCGAGGAAGCCGGCGCCCTCCTCCAGGCCCTGGTCGGCTCCACCGAGTGGGTGGCCGGCCACAGGACGGGATCCCCGCGCACGAGCGGGTGATCCGGATTCCGTTCCGCACGGTGCAGATCTTGAGGGAGGCGTGCGATGCCGCTGAACGCGCAAGCACTGACCACCGCGACGTTCGCTGAGCTGCTCGCCGACACCCACCACATGGCGGTCCACCTGGAGATGCGCGACCTGTATGCGACCTGTACGCCGTCGGTGACGTGACGGACGACTACGCCGCCTTCCTACGCACCGGCGCCCCGAACCTCGCCCCCGGCCGGACGTTGCGGCCGCAGTGGATGCCGCAGTGGATGCCGCAGTGGATGCCGCAGTGGATGCCGCAGTGGATGCCGCTCGTGCAGGACGCGGTCGCCCGCGGCGTGGTGATGCGCCGCGCGGATCGTCTCCGAGCCGGTCACCGACTACATCCGCTACGAGCACGCCGTCACCCCGCTCAACCTCCAGGCCGGACAGGACGTGCGCCGGCTGCCCCGCCGCCACGCGAGCAACATCGCGCTGCCCGGCAACGACTTCTGGCTCTTGGACGACCGGCTGGTGCAGTTCCACCACTTCACCGGCACCGGCACCGGCGACCGGGCGCCCGACGGCAAGGAACGCACCACCGACCCGGCCGCGGTCGCGCTGTGCCACGCCGCCTTCGAGACCGTCTGGGAGCGCGCCGTCCCGCACGAGAAGTACCCCGTCCAGGCCCACCGAGTAGAGCACCGTGAGCGCATCCCCGTCGTCCAGTGCACAGGCGGCCCGTGAGGCGCCGGCCGTCCGTTCGCAGCACCTGCGCAAGGACGCCGGCCTTCCGTCCTTGACAGAGCGGCGCTGGCGGCTCAACGGATCACGCTGGCAAGCCGTTCGCCGAGCGAGGCATGGACCGGATCACCGGCACGACCGTCCGGGCGTCAAAGCTGCCCCGCCGCCCGCCCAGCAGGGCCGCTGTCACAGGCAGCGGCTACCTTGCAACTCAGCTCAGACCCAAGGCAGGTTGCAGCAAGAGGAGCGGCAATGGTGTCGAAGTGGGGTACGCGCAGGCGTGGGACGCGCAGGCTTGTGCGCCCTGGCGGCCGATATCCGCCGGGGAGGCCCGGGAGCGGGATGCCGCTGGGCTTCCGTACGTGGTGGTGTACCGGGAGCCGGGCCGGGAGGCTCCGTTGGAAGTCCGGCTCGTCTCCTGGCAGGACCACCACGTCGGGCTGTGGGCCTACGACGCCCAGGGCCGCCGCAGCCACGACCTGGACATGCGGCTGCTGGACGACCCGTCGCGGCTGCTGCGCCGGTACTCCGTCAGCTGGCACTGCACAGGCCCGGAGATGGCGGAGTTCGACGAGGCGGGCCCACGCATCACCGTGGATCTCATGCAGGAACACCAGCGCCTGCATGGCGAGGTCCTCACCAGCCTCCGCGCCCTGCCGGAACCACCTCCCAGCCTCCGTCCGCTGCCCCATCGCTGAGGAAGGGCAACGCCGCGGCGGTGCATCGTGAACTGACCCCTCGCGCGGCCAGGGCCGAGGGCGAGGCTCCTCCGTCCATCCTGACGCTGCACCGGGCGATCCGCCGGGATCTGACGCCGGGGGAGCGGACCGGACTCGCCGGCGGTGAACGCGAGGCACGTAAGCACGATGAGTTCCTGGCACGGCCGCGGGGCTGGCCGGAACCAGGTGTGGGAGACCGGCCACACGCAGATCCCGGTGCTGGTCGATGCGACGGCAAGCCCCCAGGCCGTCGATCACCTGGTTCACCGACTGTGCCACCAACGCGATCACCGGTGTCGCGGTCACGCCCGGGCATCCCTCGCGGAAGTCGGTGCTGGCCGCGCTGCGCTCCGCGGACCTGCGCGATGGGCCGCACCGGCGATGTGCCGCCCGGTTCGTCATGGTCCGTTCGAACTGGCAGCTCAACGCGGCCAAGTTCGAGGTCACCGGCGCCTTCGAGCAGAGGTTGCCGCCGTACGCCTACCCCAGGGCGGAAGGGGCGGCCCTCGGCGAGGGGCGCGAACTGCCGCTGACCCACGTCGAGCAGTGGGTGCCGCTCATTTTCACTTTCGCCCACGTCGTCGCGTTCTGCGCTCTGGTGGTCTGACGTTCAGCCCGACCACTGTGCTGCCCAGCAGGGGCTGCTGCGGCAGCGGGGAAGGGACAGGCGGCGGGGGAGGGGTGGTGACGACCGGCGCCGGCGGAGGGAGCGTGTCCGGGGCAGCCTGCCGCTGCGGCAGAGCCGCCCACGCGCCCACTAACGCGTCGATGCGTTCGCGCACCATCCTGCGCATGGTCCAGACGTGACGAATCCGCGGGACCGTGACGACGAACCAGTGCAGGCTCGGCCGCCACTGCTGGTCGAAGGTGACGAAGGCCCTGAGTGGCGACTGCCACTCACGCTTCGAGGCCGGGGGCCGCGCGGGACAGTCGGGCAGCCGTGGTAGCGGAGCCCAAGTGCTGCCCGGCTCCTCGGATTTCCGGACGGCGTACCTCTCCACGACGGCCGAACGGAAGGCGTCGTACTCCTCGGGTCCGCAGCAGACCATGAGCACCAGCCGTTCCGGAGGCATCGTGCGCAGTGCCTCGGTGAACTCCCACACCGTTCCCGGACCCGGCGCCACGGACATGAGGACGCAGTGAGCCCCCTGGATCAGCTCGCTCACGGTCCTCTCCCAGCCCTCGAGCGGCAGGTAACCCCGCTGTGCGCCGAGCAGAGGCAGTTCTTCGCCGGGTTCCCCCACCGCGACGACCCTGCCGTGCCGGGTGAACTGACGGACGAGGAAGTCCTCCATGGTGAGCCCGGGAAGCTCATACGGGGAGCGCATCCACCAACCTGGAGCCTCAGGAGGGGGCAGCGACATCCGGGCGTCGAGAGCGAAGGGCCGCAGATAGAGGATGTAGCGCTCACCCCGTAATTCCTCGAAGCCGGTGACAACGCGGACGCGGTGCCGTCTGCCCCGGACCACCACCCTGCGACTGGCGCGGAAGACGAGCCATCCGCCCTCCAGGACTCCCAGCATGATCAGCAGGCGCAGGACCCAGGGGATGTGGCTGACCGGCGGACCGGGCGCGATGACGAAGTGCTTCAGCAGCAGGGACCCGCATCCGGTGGACAGGGCGTACCCCAGGAATCGCAGGGTGCGGCCCGTCACGGTCAACGTGTTCCCGGAGGCACGCCGTTGGTGGGGAAGGATCGGGGTCGTCCTCGGTTGCTGTTCTCGCTCAGCACGCACGTTGCCTCCGACGCCGTCGCGGACGATCGCAGCACTACTCCTGCCTATGCTGGCCCGCGCGCGGAAGGAGCGTGCCCGATTCGGCACAACGCGACGCCGGCAGTCCTGTTCCGGCGTCTTCGACGACGCCGTTGAGCGGTCTGCCGGATGTCTCCGGCACCAGCGGTCCGCCGCGCGGAGCCCGCGTACCGCAGCCCGGTCAGGATCGGCCCCGCACTTGACCCCCTCCGACCGGTGGAGGCCGAAACTGATGACGGGGCACCACGGGCAAGTCCTGGTGGGCGTACGGCGAGGTGGCATCCGGCCCGCTACGCCGGATGCCCCCACCGCCGCCGTGGATGGGTGGCCGGCGACTACCTAGCCACCGGTTACCGGCACGGCGACTGAGCGGCGCCACCGCCCCGGTTCACACGGGCCGGTGGTGCCCCGGCTATCCCGCAGCTTGTGCGGCCGCCGCCCATTCGAGACCCAGCTCAGCGAGTGCTGCCATGTCCAGGGGCGGTCTTTCTGGACAGTGGGTGGTGGGCTGGCCTGGGGTGATCAGTTTGGTGTTGGGGCCGATAGGGCTCCGGGCCGAGCTATCACGGCTTGGTGAAGGGGACCGGGGTTTCAGTTCTCTGCGTTGAGCGGGTGTGTCCAGTCAACGGCTGATCTTGGTTGTTGAGGTTCAGTGGCTGGTGGGGGTGAGGCGTCCTTCGAAGGCGATCTGGAAGGCGTTAAGTGGCGCCTTCCAGCGCATCGTCCAGCGGCGTCGGCCCTTGCCTGTCGGGTCCAGGCTCATCAGCGCCATGTAGACGCACTTCAACGCAGCGGCCTCATTCGGGAAGTGCCCGCGGGCCCGGACCGCCTTGCGGATGCGGGCGTTCACGCTCTCGATCGCGTTCGTGCTGCAGATGACCTTGCGGATCTCGACGTCGAAGGAGAGGAAGGGCACCATCTCGGCCCAGGCGTCGGACCACAGCTTGATCACGGCCGGATACTTGCCGGCCCACTTCTCGGAGAACTCCAGGAACCGTTCGGTCGCGGCGGCCTCGCTCGGCGCCGTGTAGACGGGCTTGAGGTCCTTGGCGACCTTGTCCCAGTCCTGGCGGGCGCAGTAGCGGATGCTGTTGCGGATGAGGTGAACGATGCATGTCTGGACGACAGTTCGGGGCCAGACTGTCTCGACGGCGTCGGGCAGGCCCTTCAGTCCGTCGCAGACGAGCATGAGGACGTCCTCAATGCCGCGATTCTTCAGCTCGGTGAAGACCTGGAGCCAGTGCTTGGCGCCCTCGCCGCCGTCACCGGCCCAGATGCCGAGGATGTCGCGGGTGCCCTCGACGGTGACGGCCATCGCGACATAGATGGGCCGGTTGGCGACCTTGCCATCGCGAATCTTCACGTTGATCGCGTCCACGAAGACGACCGGATAGACGCGATCGAGCGGTCGGGCCTGCCATTCCGCCATGCCCTCCATCACGGCGTCGGTGATCGTGGAGATGGTCTGTCTGGACACTTCCGCGCCGTACACCTCGGCCAGATGAGCGGATATCTCACCGTGGGTGAGGCCTTTCGCGGACAGCGACAGCACCATCTCGTCCACGCCGGTCAGCCGGCGCTGCCGCTTCTTCACGAGCTGCGGCTCGAAGGTGCCGGCCGTGTCGCGGGGCACCTTCACCTCGATGGGGCCGACGTCGGTCAGCACGGTCTTCGAACGGGTGCCGTTCCGGGAGTTGCCGCTGTTGCGGCCTGCTGCGTCGTGCTTGTCATAGCCGACGTGATCGGTGATCTCACCCTCCAGGGCGGACTCCAGCACCCGTTTGGTCAACTGCTGCAGCAGCCCACCCTCGCCGGTCAGCTGCAGGCCGTCCGAACGGGCCCGGTCGACCAGCATCGAGATCAACTGCTCGTCCGACACCGCCTCCGCGACCGGCTCGACGACCGGCTCCTCCACCGTCTCGCGCTCGCTGATGGTCTCGCTCATTTCAGGCGTCTCCTTGATCATCGGATCCGCCGTCTATTGGACACTCCCGTCCGCCGCACCCGACGCCGAATCTGCCTCCGCCTTCCACGAGGCAGCCCTCGCCCACGCCTGGACACACCTCCCCCCGGAACAGCCCCAAAGGCCCGGCCAGAGGGAAGTCCTCGTGCGCTTCCTCCTCGACCGCCGCTTGAGCAGCCCCGACCGAGCCCGTTCACGCGGCTCCGCAGCGCACAGCCTCTTGTGGTCCGCCCCGTCTTGAGGTGAGTGGTCTGGAACAAGCAGTTGGCCATGACCTGTTTCAGGGCAGGCAGGACGGACGATGATGCCGGTCACTGCGGCAGGGATACGACGACTGCGCCGGGCGCCCTGCTGCGTGACGTGCCGGGCGAGCCCGAGGAACGCATGTCCCGGCCTTCGATCGCGTGCGCGCATGTCGACGCGACGCCGGGCACACCAGTTCCTTGTGCCGCACGGTCGGCGACTGGTGGTAGACGCCGTCGATGATGACGACCGTGTCATCGGCCGTGATCTGCGGGTCGAACAGGTCGCCGAGCCGGATCGGCGGTCCTACTCCTAGATACCGGTGTCGCAGGGCGGGATCGTCCGGGCTGAGCGCCCGGTGAAAACGTGAATCACAAGGTCTCCCAGGGAAGCGCTATAGGGCGGGTGCCCGGCCACGGCCGTGGCCGGGCACCGTCGAACCGGCTAACTCAGGTCAGAAGGTGTAGCCGCCCTCCTGCTCGACGTCCTCGGAGCGCGCCACCGCGGCGGTGACGACCAGGCCCGCGACGTCGGTCGCGTCGACGGTGATCTCCGTGCTCTCTGCGGCTTCCTGCGCCGTAGACATGAACCTCCACGGTCCTTTCGGCGGTGGTGCGCCTGGAGGGCGGGTCGCTCTGCAGGCCTCGGCTCAGACGGCGCCCGTGGGGCAGCCCTGGGCCGTACCCGTGCGACAGCTTCGGGCCGGCGGGAGTCTTGAGGCGGACTGTCGGGGCGCCGCCAGTCCTCGGGCAGTGCACCGTCGAGATGCTCGGCGAGCAGCTCGCCCGGCTCGTCCGCCGTGTTGGCCACGGCGTCCATCGCGGTCACGATGGCGTCGGCGAGTTCCTCTTCACGTTGTCCCCTGTGTGCGAGGCGCCTTTTACGCGGGTTCGCGCCGGTCGTTCCGCGATACGCTTCGTCGACCTCGCCCATCTCCTGGAAGGGGAGTCGCCTCCCAGGGGGATGGCGCTTCAGGCCGGGAGTGGAGTCTGTGGGACGGCCCCGACGGAGGCCGGTTCCTTCAGGTCCGCGCCGTGACGAACCGGTCGATGGCCTGCTTGCTGTATCCGTAGAAGTGGCCACGCACCTGGTCGTCGTCGGGGTCCGGCGGGGCCTCGCCCCACTCGACGTTGTGGCACACTCTGCGGTCGCTGGACCACCGCACGCGCACTGCGGGGAAGCCGGGACGGCCCAGCAGCGCGTAGCGCAGACAGCGGGCGGTCAGGCGGTCGTCGACGGCCAGGAACCCGCCTCGCCGCTGCCCGTCGGTTTCGCTCACGGGTACGGCCAGGTAGCCGACGCGGTCCACGACGGCCACGACCGCAGCGTCCAGCAGGGACAGGTCCGTCAGCCGCTCGCTGTACCAGATCACTTCCCAAGCGTCGGGCGCGCCAGGGGCCCTCAGGTACACGCTCGGCGGGCGACGCCTGAACGGGGGCCTGACCGTCAACGGGACCTCCTCGGGAATGAAATGGGGCGAGCGGAAGGGCCGCTGCGGGCTGAGGGCTTCAGGTGAGAGCGATGACCGCGGCGGTGAACAGGACGGCGCCGTAGGGCGCGCAGAGCATGGCCAAGCGGGGGTGTCTGCGGCGGATGCTGTGCCACCCCTCCCGTCCGCTCCGGCCACCGGCGTGCGGCCGGATTCCGAAGCCGTTGAGGGACATCAGACACGTTCTGGACGGGCTTGTCGTGTTCGTCGAGCGGGGCGTCAAGCATGCGGCTCCTCTTCGCGATGCGGCTCCGGCGTTACATCGTGGGGCCAGGAGAGCGAGATCCGGCTGTGTACCTTGTCGATGATCCGGTCGGCCGGGATGTGGTCATCGGGGGTTCCTGCCGGATAGACCCGGATGACCGGGCTGGGACCGCCGCGCCGGTTGGTCTCCCAGTCGCGCAGCACGTCGGCGATCTGGTCGGCGAGTTGTGTCGCGTGCGGTCCGAGGGAGTGCACGCCGTACTCGAGGTGCTTGTTGTCCTCGGTGCGGCGGGTGACGAGGTAGGCGAAGCTGTCGCCTTCGACGGCGGCGAGGGCGAACCGCTTGTTCACGGGGGCGACCAGGCCCGTGTCCAGGATTTTGTCAACGGCCATCGTGCAGAAGCCTGGCAGGCTGATCGCCATGGCCATCTGGAGGCTGTCGATGAGCTCCTGGGGGCGGACGGTGACGCCGGTCCACCGTTCGTGGCGCGGTGTTGTGACGGCGTTGTCGAGCCGGTGTAGGTCGGCCGGCATGCCGTCATCGAACTTCAGCCCGATCTCCGGGGTGCCGTTGACCAGGAGGAGTTCCTCCCGGTGAGCGGTCGAGCCGTGCATCGGGACGAAGCCGCAGATCCGCGCCGATTCGCTCTGCAAGTAGGTGCCGTGTTCACCCGTGCCCTGGGTGAAGGTGACCGACCGGGTCAGGCCTCGCATTCGCAGCGGCACCACGAGCCGGCCGCCCTGCTTGAGCTGAGTGGTCCATGCCGGTGCGATGTCCCAGGCTCCGGCGGTCACCATGACGACGTCGACCTCACCGAGGCCGGGGATGGACTCGGCCGCGTCGGCGGTGACGACGCGGACCCTGCCGTAGCCGTGGGCCTCCAGCAGCCGGGACGCACGGTCAGTGACGGCCGGGTCGATGTCCACGGTGACGACTTCACCGCCCTTGCCGACGAGCTCGGCGAGGTAGGCCGCGTTCAGTCCGCCCGATCCGATCTCCAGCACCCGCATCCCGGGCCGCACCTGGGCCTGCTCCAGCATCATCGCCTGGATCTGCGGGGCGGAGACGGAGCTGAGATGCACGCCGTCCTCGTCCGTCTTGGTGATCACCGCGGCGTAGGTTGCGTATGCCACGTCCAGTGGAGTGTCCGGGATGAATGCGTGACGGGGAACCTTGCGCATCGCCGCTTCGATCGCCGGGGTGGAGATCGTGCCGTCCGCGCACAGCTCGTTCACCACCCTGTTCCGCAGACGGGCCGCCTCGTCAGGCTCGATGGTCGTGTCGGTCATAGGGGGTTCCTTCGGTTGTACGTATTCGGAGGAGGCCGGCATGAGCGAGCCGGTGGGCCGGGAGGGATGCTCCGTTCTCGCCAGTTCACCCGGGGCAGGCGGAGTCGTAGCGGACGGTGCGAGACAGGTTTGGCGCCGGTGGAGAGCGGTCCGACCCGTCACGTCAGGACCGTCGGGCGGCCGTCTCTGGGGTGAGCGCGAGATCGTCCAGGTTGACGATCGTGTAGTCCCGCAGTTCGCGGACGAGCTGCGACGCTAGGAACATGCCGATCTGCGCATGGTTGTAAGGGGTGGGGAGCCGACGTCTGAGAGGTTCTGAATGCCCGTACGCGGGGCCGATCACCCGTGGCTGGGGAAGCGAGTGGTGCCTCCCTGAAGCGGCTGAGCCGGGGGAACGCGCTGCCGTGCATATGGTCAGGTCCCGTGGTCTCTCTTGAGGCGCTCATGGCGCGGTACGGTGACCGACAGTTTTTCGGCGTCCGGGGCCGTCCAGGTGAGGGCCCACGAGTGCACCTCGCGCAGGATGCAGGTGCCGTCGCGCCTCACGTCGCTGACGATGCCTTCCTTGCCTGCGTTGGCGTCAAAGACCTGGTCGCCGACCCACGGCGAGGCCTCTTCGGTCATCGGACCGGCTCGTACTTCAGTTCTCCCCAGACCTGCTTGCCCCACCGGTAGAGGTCGGTGCCCCAGCGCTCGGTCAGGGCGTTGACCAGGACGAGGCCACGGCCCCTGACCTGATCGCCATTGGAGTCGGTTCGCATCATCGGGATGCTCTTCGAGCGGTCGACCACCCCGAGGCGGACCCAGCCCGCGGTGGGACGTGAGACGATCACCCGGATCGAGGCGAGGCGACCGTGCTCCACTGCGTTGGAGACCAGCTCGGTGACGATCACCATGGCGTCGTCGATCTGATCCTCCAGGCCCCAGGCAGCCAGAGCAGTCCGCACGAGCTTGCGGGCGACGGCTGCGCTCTCTGGCTCTCGGGGAAGGGTTTTGGAGTATGCGGGGTACCTCGTGGGGTGTGGCTCTGCCATCACAGTCATCAGGACCTCTGGGGTGCGGTTGCGGTGCGGCCTTACCTGAGTGAACGGCTTCCGGTCCCGCAGGGGCAGGAAAAGTACGGTCCGCGTACATCAGCCCCGACCGGAAATTTCTCTGCCATGGCTGTTACTGATGGGCACTCGGTCACTACCGTGGGTATGTGCAGGGGAACGAAAGCCTCAAGAGCGCCATGCAGGAGAAAGGGCTCACCCAGGCCGAGCTGGCCGACAAGGTGAACGCGCACCTGATCGGTGCTGGCCACGAGGGGACGGTCAGCGACCGCACCGTCCGCAACTGGCTGACCGGAAAAACAGGGTGGCCCCACCCCCGACAACGCGAGGCGTTAGAGGCAGTATTCGGTTGTACCCCCGGAGAACTGGGCTTCAGCCCACCGGCACGAAGACGACGCACCTCGAACCCTGCGGAGGACCCCGTGAGGCGCCGGAACTTCCTCACAGCCGCGAGCGGTACAACCGCCGCTGTGGCGGTTCCCTTTGTGGGCGCCCCACCCCAGGTGGGCACCTCCGACGTCCTCCGGCTCCGCAGCGGCCTGGACGCCTTGATGGCCCTGGACGACACCAGAGGAGGCCACGAAGACCTGGAGCGGGCTGCGTTGGCCGGAGCGGCTGAGGTCCTGGAGAAGCAGAAGTTGGGGGCCACCCAGCGCATCCGGCTCCGGCTCTTTTCCGTTGCCGCTGACTACACCGCCACGGCCGCCTGGAGCGCCCTGGACGCCCGTCAGTCGGACCGTGCGTACGCCCTGCTGGGGAAGGCTCTGTACTTGGCCGGGATGGCTCAGGACCCGGTGGTGGAACTGAGGGTCTGGAACTCGTATGCCATGCTGGCCCACCAGCGCGGGGAGCACGCAGAGGCCGTCGATTCCGCCCAGGCCGCGCAGGCGACCTCGATCACCAGGCGGGATCCGTTCTTCTCCTCCCTGGCCCACGCACGTACGGCCATCGGCCACTCGAACATGGGCGATCGCCAGGCAGCCATCCGCTCGTTGGGGCATGCCCAGGAGGCCCTGGGCAAGGCGGAGCCGGACCAGCCCAGGCCGAGCTGGATGGCCTTCTACGGGCCGGCTGAGCTGACGGCCATGACGGCTATCGTCCGGGACCGGACCGGGCACGCCGCAGAGGCCGAGGCCGCCTCCCACAAGGCGCTGGGGTCGATCCCTAAGCAGTTCCGCAGAAACCGGGCCTTGGCCACCGCACGGCTTGCCCTGGCCCAGCTCCACCAGCGGGACGTCGATCAGGCATGTGCCACGGCCTCCAGCGTCTTTGAACTGATGAAAGGCTCGCCGTTACCAGGAAGGATGCGGTCCCTCCTCGGTGATTACTACCGCGACTTGATCACTCTTGCGCCGGACGCGGCAGTCGCACGAGAGTGGGGAGACCGCTATCGAGCCGAATGGAGGCGAGCTTGAGCGCCGCCGATCTGGACGTCCGCCGCTTCACCCACAAGGATCTCCCGCAAATCCGCCAGGCCCTGATCGACGTGCACGCCGACGCCTACGCCGATGCGATGGACGACGAGTTCAACCAGCGCTTCCCCTGGTTCGTGGACCACTGGGGCGCTCACCCCGGGTTCGCTTGCGTGATCGCGTTCGATGGTGAGGAACCGGTGGCCTTCGCCTACGGGGCCCCGGCGCATCCGGATAGGGAGTGGTGGCGCGAGCACCTGAAGCCCGCCCCGGAGAGGAGTCGGACGTTCTCGTTCTCCGAGCTGGCCGTCCGGACGACGTGGCGGAAGACCGGGACGGCCGAGCTAGTGAGCCGATCGCTCCTGGAGAGCCGGGACGAAGACCTCGTGGTCCTGCTCGTCGACCTCGAACACCCCAAGGTGCAGGACATGTATGAGTCTTGGGGCTTTCGGAAAGTCGGGGACCGCCAGCCCTTCCCCGATTCACCGGTGTACGCCGTTATGCTGGCCGATCTGCCCCTGCCGATATAGCGATAATCGCTCCAGAGAGCGGGACTATGGTGAGCATGGCTTCTGCTGAAACGCCCACCAGTTTCCGCGAATCACGCTGCGGACGGCCTCATCGCGTGCCCGTGCTGCTTCCAGCGGGCATCGGAGGAGCGGGCGACCTTCTAGATCAGTCCAGAGTGCGGCTGGGAGGACGACGGGCAGACGACGTGGGTGCTCACGTTGTCCGGGGCGGTCCCAACGGTTGGCTGAGCTTGGCGCAGGTCCGGTTGGACTATCTGGAGGAAGTAGCCGAGGGACGCGATGAGTCGATGACACGCGGCGGCGAGGGGCTGTGGTTGTCAGAAGCACGGCGCCAAGTTCCGGGCGTGGCCGTTTAGGGCAGCGTCCAGTGAATGCTATGCCCGTCGACGGTCCTGACGCGGTTCTGTAAGACCTTCGTGGGCGGTGCCCGGCGTGACAGTGTGAGACTTGCTCTGTCGTGAGGTTCAGCAAGGGGGATGGGACGTGGCAACGGGGACGGGTGTGGCGCTTCAGCTGACGCGTGCGCATCGGGTTCTCGTCGGGGTGGTCGTCTTCGGTGCTGTCGTCATCGCGGGGATCGGCTTCGCGGGTTCCTATGCGGCGGTGCGCGAACTGGCCCTGAAGAAGGGCTTCGGGAACTTCAGTTACGTCTTCCCGATCGGCATCGACGCGGGCATCTGCGTGCTGCTCGCCCTGGACCTGCTGCTGACCTGGATCCGCATCCCCTTCCCGCTGCTGCGGCAGACGGCGTGGCTGCTGACGGCGGCGACGATCGCGTTCAACGGCGCGGCGGCCTGGCCCGATCCGCTGGGCGTGGGCATGCACGGCGTGATCCCGATCCTGTTCGTGGTGTCGGTGGAGGCCGCCCGGCACGCGATCGGCCGGATCGCCGACATCACCGCCGACAAGCACATGGAGGGCGTCCGCCTCACCCGCTGGCTGCTCTCGCCGGTGCCGACGTTCCTGCTGTGGCGGCGCATGAAGCTGTGGGAGCTGCGCTCCTACGAGCAGGTCATCAAGCTGGAGCAGGAGCGGCTGGTCTACCAGGCCCGGCTGCGGTCCCGCTTCGGCCGCGCCTGGCGCCGCAAGGCGCCCGTGGAGTCCCTGATGCCGCTGCGGCTGGCCCGGTACGGCGTCCCCCTCGCCCAGACCGCCCCCTCCGGGCTGGCAGCCGCCGGCATCGTGGAACGCGCGGGCCTCGTCACCGACGAACGGGTCCCCGCCCCTGCCGACCAGGCTGGTGACAGCAGGCTCAGCGCTGTACCGGACGACAGGCCGACACCGGCGCAGATTCCGCAGGCCGGCCCGGAGCAAGAACAGGCGGTGGCGCCCGAAGAAGCACGTGGTGCGCTGGTCACCGAGGGGAAAAGTGCTGAGCGGTTCGCTGACGCCTACCAGGCGTTCCTTACGCGCTACCAGGTCGAGCCGACGCCGATGCAGTGGGCTTCGTGGTTGCGCGACGTCTACGGCATCACGACAGCGGCCGGCAACCCCCTCGCCGAGGACCAGGTGCAGCCCCTCCTTCTGGTCCTCCGCCAGCGCTACGCCGGATCGGTCGGGGCACCTGCGGTCGCGGATGTGCCGGAGCCGGCCGACGCATCCCTCGACTGGAACGACTACTTCTACAGCGCCTGGCTCACCTACGCCGATGAGCATGGTGCTTTCCCGGACGCCGAGGCCTTGGCGTCCTTCGTCTACCAGCGGGACGCCATCACCGGAGAGGGCGGACAGCCCATCAGCGGCGAGGACCTGGCCGACTTCGTCAACCGCTTTAAGGCGGAGGCCGCCGGCGGACACGATGCCGCAGCGCCGGCCGACGATTCCGACGGGCAGGACACGGACGAAGCCCCCGCACCGCAGCATCCCGAAACGGCCCCGGCGGGGGTACGGGCAGCTAAGGAGTTGCGCGGCGCCCGGGTGGATGCGCTCATCGACGACTCGCTGCCGGAGCAGGATTCCTCAACCGCGGAGCATTCCGCCCTGACTACGGCCGACCGCTACTACCTCGGATGGATGCGGTACCAGGCCGAGCACGGTGTCGAGCCCACCGCCGAGGAACTGTCCGCCCACCTTGCGCAGCACGGAACGTTCGGCCGCGGCGGGAAACCGGTCAGCCCGGCGAACCTCCGCCGCTACGTCCTGCCCTTCCGCGTCTACAACGTCTGGGCCGAACACCGGACGGCCGACGAGAACCCTGCTGCGGACGACGTCGCGCAGCGCTGCGCGGCCCAGGGAATCACCGGCCAGTACAACAAGCCCCTCACCACCGCCTACATCACCGAGCACGCCGCCGAATTCGAGCGACGCTGGCAGGCCCTCATCCACCACCGCGCAAGTGCCCAGCACTGATGGCGTGACTGATCCCCGGACAAGGAGAAGAAGAGTGTGAGCGGTGAAGGTCGAACCGGACGCCACCGTCACGGAGATGGACCTGCCCGAAGCCGATGCGCGGGCAGCGATCCGGGAACTGCTCGGCTCCCGCGACACCGTCGACCAGGGGCATCTACTACCGCCACGCTGTGCTCCATGTCCACGGTAACGGTCGGCAGTTCGGGCTCCTGCAGAACACCTGGCCGCATGGGCACTCGAGAGTGCCTGGCGCGGCACGGCCATCTACCCGCTGGCCGGGGTCACCTGTCCTGTGTCAGGTGCTGGTGTCGGCCCTCGTCCGGATTCAGCGTCGTGAAATCATCCAGTGATGACTCCACCGAGCAGCGACGACGACCGCAGTTTCCGGCGCGAGACCGAGCGGGTCGTCAACGAGATCGCCCAGGGGCTCCGCACGTTGCACTCTGGTGTGAGCTGGTTTTCAGACCTCGCCCCGACACGCCAGCAGATGGTTCTGCAGGAAGTCGCTGGCTATGCAATGCAGGCGCACATTACAACTGCGGACGGGCGTGCGGGAGTGGCGCGGTCTGGTGTGAAGCCCACGGCTGACCCCTCGGTCATGATCTGCATGGACCCTCCCCGCTTCGGTTTCGCGGGCCTGCCCACCGCCGAACACGTCAAGGCGTTCCGCGTCCTCGTTTCCGTGTTTGCCGTTGCTGATACTCGCCGCCGCGAGAGGTACTGCAAGGGCGCCTGCGGACATGCATGGCACAACCTGTCGGCCGCGACCGAGCAGCCGTAGCATCGGCCGTTCCAGCGGGGTGGGCGGGCCCCCGAGCGGCCCCTCCTGAGTGACATCCGTTCGTTTCTCGCGTGCGCAACGCGCGACATCTCCGAGAGCAGGTAACCCGGGACGCCTGGTCTCGAGGCGACCGCGAGGACGTGCAGGCCTCGATGGGTCCGCGGGCGAAGTCGTTGCCTTCCACTGGCCGGCCGGAGCGCCCGTCCACTTCAGGGGGCTGGGACTCGGGCCAGGGACAGCAACTTCATCGAGGTCCGGCGGTGCCCCTCCTGTCGCCGGAGCGGCGCTCACAGGGTCTTGCGGGCACTGCTGTCGGCGTCGTTGAGGAGTTCTTTGATGAGCTGTTCGGTCTCTGTTTCCAGGGAGCAGTCGAGTTCGCGGTTGACTTGTTGGATGCGGGTGATCGCGGTGTGGAGTCCGTGCCGGTTTCCGGCGGCGTGTTCGAGCCGCATCCAGTCGCGGTAGAGGAGTTCGGCGGTGTGGTCGGCGTCGAGTCCGGTGGTGACGGCTTGGCGTGCGGCGTTGAGGTCCTGGTGGGGGCCGGGGGAGGTTCGGTAGGTGGCGACGGTGTGCGCGATGTCGATGATGCGGGTGGTCATCTCCTGCTGGTAGGGCTCGGCCCATGGCAGGGGGGTGCCACCGAATGGTTTGCCGCGCACGAGGGAGAGGGCCTGTTCGAGGTCGGGCAGGCCGGCGGGGCCGGTGGGTAGGGCGTGTTCGGCGAGTTGGAGGAAGTGGGTCCAGTCGCATCGTACGGCGGGGGAGAGGCGGTAGGGGTCTTGGCCGGTTTTGCGGCGGGGTACGTAGGGGTTGCCGTGGGGGTCGTTGCCCAGTGAGCGGCGCAGGCCCTGCATGCGGGCGTTGAGGGTGCTCAGGTGCCAGGGGTGGGTGGGGTCCATGTCGGCGCACAGGGTGTCGGCGCTGCGTCCGGGCCGGAAGTACAGCAGCGTGGCGAGTTGCGCGAGCCGGGGGCCGTGGCCGGTGGTGGCGACTCCGGTCACCTCGATGGGGCCTAGGACCCGGATCTCCGGCGTGTGCAGGTCCTGGGCCGTACCTGCGGCCGAGCCCGCCTGCGCCGTCGTGCTTGCTGCACTGGCCGTCGGTTCGGCGGCGGACTTGTCGTCGTCGGAGTCCGAGCGCGGCGCGGTAAGGGCGGCTGGAGTGCCCGTTCCGGTAGAGCGTTCCCCTTGAGTGGGGGGCGGCGGTGCGAAGGAAGGCAGGAGACGCAGGGTGGCTGGGTCGGTGGCGGCGGCGAGCAGGGCGGGGAAGACTTCGCCATCTGCCTGTGCGTCCTGCGTCACCGTGTCGTCTGGCTCCGTCGTAACGGGCCCTGGTCCGGTCGGTTGCTGCGCCTGCTCGCTCTGCTCCCTATGGGTGGGTTCGTCCGGGACGTCCGTCCATGCGCCGTGGGCTTCGTGGGCGGGTTGTGCGGCCATGTGGAGTGCGGTGGTGATCTGGAGGTAGGCGGCGTGTTCCAGGCGCTGGACGGTGACCTCGTGGCCGGCGGGCTCGAGGGGCTGGGGGGTGCTGAGGGAGGCGTTGAGGATCGACGCGTCGGGGAAGTGCGGTGCGGCTGCGCTGGCGGGGGCCACCAGGGTGACCGGAATGCCTGCCTTGTCGATGAGGTCGGCGAACTCCCAGGCGGTGTCGGCATCGAGGACCGACGCGCACAGCAGCAGGTAGGGCTGGTGCTGGGTGTCGGGCATCTGGTGGGCTTCCAGGAGCCGTTCGGTCAGGTCCCGCAGCGCGTGCGCGGGCTGGCGCATGTGGGCGATCCGCGCGGTGGGCAGCAGTTGCGGCAGATCCTCGCCGAACCCGACGGTGACGACCTCGACGTCGCCCGCCCACGGGCTCATGGCGAGTTCCAGCGCGAGCGAGGTACACATCTCGGTGATGTGCACGGGGTTGCCGTCCAGCAGCAGAGCGGGCATCCGGGCGAGGTTGAGGAGTACCAGGTCCCCCTTCTCGGTGCTGCCGATGGTGACCAGGCCCGGGCAGGGTGCCGGCATGTCACGGGCGGTGTCCTCGTCCAGGAGCACGGCGTCCGAGTCCAGAACCCACCAGCCGTCCTTGTCGAGGTCGAACGGCGCCAGCGGCGGGGAGAGGTCGTCGGGCAGCAGGTGGAGGGTGCGGGCCCCGATCCGCGCGGCCCGCACTACCGGCACTCCGGCTCCGTCCTCCTGCCGGGCTGCGTGGTGGGCCACGGTCCGCAGGGCCACGTCCAGGCGCGCGGCACCGCCGGGTTCGGCGGCCGCCGCCAGCTGTGCCTCGGCCGGGGAGGTCTCGTCTGCGATGGCGATGGTCTCGCCGGGCTTGCGGCGGCGCCGTTGCAGGGTGCGGCGCAGGGCGAGCGCGCCGGTGACGGCAGCGGCCAGCAGCGCCCCGGACCCGAACACGATGCGCAGGTCCAGCGGCCCGTCGGCCCGGGCCGACGCCGGCGCGGACGCGGCGGGGTTGGTGGGGGTGGCTGTGGTCTCGGGCGTCTGCGCCGGCGAGGTCGGTGTGGACGGTGACGGTGACGTCGGAGGAGCGCTGGTGACGGGCTGCGGCGTGGCGGGCGTTGTGGCGAAGGGAGAGTGTTCTGGGCTTGGCTGTGCAGCAGACGGGCTGCCCGGCGTGGCGGGAGACGGCGAGCTCGCAGGGGGCGGGGCCTGGTCTGGCACGGGCGCCTGCCCAGTGTCCGGAGCTGGTCTGTCCGGCGTCTGTTCGCTGTCCGGTGTCTGAGCAGGTGGGGGAGTGGTCTCCTGTCGGTCGGACTCGCCGGGCGCAGGAGGCGTCTGGGCGTGCTGCTGGTTGGGCACGGTGATCTGCTGTCCCGGGTAGATGACGTCCGGGTCGGTGACGGCGGGCAGACCGTCCGGTTGCGGTGTGCCGCGGCTGGCGGCGAACACGGTGGGCCACTGATCGCTGTCCCCGAGTTCCTCCTCGGCGATCTTCGACAGGCTGTCGCCCTCATCGACGGTGACCACCTGCACGCTACTGGCCTCGTCGTGGGCTGCCGTCCTGGCGGTCAGCTGGATGCGGTCACCGTCCGCGATGGTGTGGCCGGCGGGCATCTGCAGCTGCCAGCCGGCTTGCAGGAAGCTGTTCGACTGGAAGACCTGGCCGTCGGCCATGGTGTGGCCCTCGTTCAGGGCGGCGATCTGGCGCCACCTCTCGCCGTCCCCGAGTTCCTCTTCAGCGATGCTCCACAGGCTCTCTCCCGCCCTGACGGTATGCACCGGTGCCGCCGAGCCCGTCCCGGAGTCCGGCTGCACCTGCGCGCTGGCCAACGGTTCGTTGGCCTGCCCAGGCAATCGGGCCGCGGTGGCGGTGGTCGCTGCTTGCGCGGTGGAGGCGAGTGCCGAGCTGGTGGGCAGGAGGACGAGGATGCTGCCGATGAGCGCGGCCGCGGCCCGTTGCGAGGCGCTGAATCCGGGCGGCACCCGCCAGGTACGCCCGCGCAGTTGCGCGGCCAGCTCCCGCACCGTGCAGAACGCGAACTGCACCCATCCCGCCCAGCCGACGACGAGGAGCAGGGCCAGGAACGCTGCGCTGGTGTCCTGCCGGTCCAGCAGATGCGCCAGGTCGTCGCGGGTGGCAGCCCAGATGACCGGGCTCGCCCAGGCGAGCAGCAGCGGCAGCCCGCCAAGTGCGCCGGTCAGGACGAGCAGGCTCACGATGCCGGTGATCACCCGGACCGGGGTGCGGCCGGCTGTAGCGGAGGCGTGGGTGTGGCGCATCAGGGCTTTTCCTCTACTCGGGTGCGGTGACGCCGTGCAGGAGCGTGGCGGTGCCGTGGCCGGTGACTGGCATGGAACCGATCCCGACCACCGGCAGGAACTTCGTGGCGTAGGTGGCGGTGGTGTGCACGGTGAGCGTCGTGCCGTCCGCGGACACGTTCACCGTGCCGGTGGCGCCGACCGAGTGGAGGTAGGCCTGCGCCGCGGCGACGGCATCCTGCGGCTTGACCACGATGTTCTCGCCGCGGATGGCCGCGGCCGGGTCGATGGCCTGTCCGCCGGCCCGGGCTGCTTCCCCGGCCACGTGGTCGGCGCGCTCGGTGGCCCGCATCTTGCCGCCCCCGTCGACGGCCACGCCGATGATTCCGATCAGCGCGACGACGCAGACGGCCACGAACACGGTCACGCCTCCGCGGTCGTCCCACCGGTGCGCACGTGCCCTCACCCGGGCCATGGTCATGAGGTCCGGCTCCGGAAGGCGTCGACCACCGACGTGGCCGTGGAGGTGAGGCTCTTGGACCCTGGCACCCCCGGGAGCAGCAGGTCGGACAGGTTCACGGTGCAGTTCACCGTCACCGTGACGGTGCCGACCTGTCCTGCCGGCACGCTCAGGCCGCTGGTGTCGATGGCGACGCTGCTGGAGGCGCAGGTGATGCCCTGGTCGTCCAGGGATTCGGCGGCCGCTGCCTGGGCTGCGGTGTGGGCGGAGGCGGCGGTGCGGTGGATGGACGCTTCCCGGGCGGCGTCCTCCGCGGCGGCGTCGATCTTCGCGCCGGAGGTGACGAGGCGGCCGCCCGCGAGCGCCAGGCACACGAACATGATCAGCGGCGGGACGACGATGGCCGCCTCGATGGCGACACTGCCCTCATCACCACCTCGTGTTCCGCCCGGACGTTGCAGCAGGCGACCCAGCCTTGTTGACACCGATCTCATGGACCGGGCACCCACCTCTCAACCGGCCCGGAAGCGGACTGCGTGATGGTCAGCCCCGGGACACCGGGCAAAAGTGACTGAGCGACCCCGCGGACCTGCACACGTACGCGTTCGCCGTCGCTGCCGGCGCGCACGCTGGTGGAGCGCAGGCTGTCTCCGGCGGTGCGGTCCAGGACCTGGCGGGCGCGGGCGGTGCCGTCGGCGGGCCCGGCCTGGTAGGCGCGGGCAGCGGTGACGCCTTCCCGGGCGGCGGTCAGGGCGACCTGCCGGGCGTAGTACCACATGGAGGCCTGGATGACGGCGATCGCGGCGAGCAGCACGAACGGGTAGACGATGGCCATCTGGATCGACGCGTCCCCGCGGTCGTCAGACCGTCTGCGCCTGCGCCACCAGTACGTCAGGCGGCTGCTGGCCGGCATCAGATGCCGCTCAGGTTTCCGTTGTACTTGGCGATGACCGCAGCGATCGTCCCGGCGATCACCAGGGCGCCGGTGACCGCGGCGACCCAGATGATGACGGTCGTGATGCTGATGTCCCCACGGTCCGGGCGCCGCTGCAACTCGGCGAGGCGTTCTTCCAGCCGCGTGGACACAGCGAGCACGGCACGGCAGACGCGGGCGGCGGTGTACGTCACGAGATTCTCCTTGTCGGTCAGCAAGGTGGTTCCGGGGGCGTGCCGTCACGGCCGGCCCGGGTTCAGACGGTGAGCATGCGGATCACCGCGGGGAAGGCCATCAGGAGCATGACCAGCACCGCCAGCAGGGCGCCGGGAGCGGTCATCTTCTCGCTGGCGGCGTTCGCCTCCGCGGCCTGGCCGGCGAGCAGTTCGGCGCTGAGCGCGGCGGTCCGTGCCCGCAGTGCCTTGTAGACGGCGGCGCCGTCGGTGGCGGAGCCGCGCATGATGTCGGCGACGTCATCCAGAGCGGGCAATTCATACTGGGCGGCCAGCTCGCTCAGTGCTTGATAGGGCGGGATCTTCTCCAGCCGGGCCCGGCGCAGCGCACCCTGCAGATACAGGAAGGGCCATCCTCGGCCGACGGCGGCGGCCTTCTCCAGGGCTTCGGTGGGGCCGGCGTCCGCGGCCCGCTTGAGCGCGACCAGGTCCAGGTAGGCGACCAGGGCGTGGGCGAACTCCTCCCGCGCCCGCTTGGCCTGGTCGCGCACGGCCAGGTCAGGGATGAGGAACAGCAGCCCGGCGACGGCGAGTCCGGCGACGGCCGGCACGTAGAAGGGCAGCGAGATGCCCGCCACGATCCACGGGATGGTGACCAGCACGGGGCACAGCAGCCCGAGTGCAGCGAGCGCGGTCTTCTTCAGCATGAACTGGCCGGGGCCCTGGCCGAGCAGGGCCAGGTTGGTTGCGGGCACGCGCACGCCGGGCAGGCGCTCGAGGCGGGCCAGCAGCCACCGCCCCCACACCTCGTCCCGGTCCAGGTCCCGCTCGGCGGACACGGGCAGGCTGCCGGGGGCCGTGCGCTGCAGGGCCGGCGCCAGAGCGGGCTGCGGGCGCAGCATCTCCCGCACCAGCACAGCGACCCCGGCGCCGACCGTCCCGCCGGACAGCACGATGGGCAGAAGGTTCACGTGCTCACTCCTTCGTGCGCGCGTTCAACGGCTGGTGCATCGAGATCGGTGGTGGTCGGGGCGGGTAGCCGTACGGTGCTGGCCGCATCGGTGACCAGGAACCGTGGGATGCGGCGGAAAGCGCCGAGCTGCCGCATCAGCGCCAGCGTGGCGACGAACCCGGCCGTGAGGAACGCGAGGACCAGCTGGCCCAGGAGCGTGGAGTACGGGGCGGTGTAGGAGGGGACGAAGAAGCCGACCATCACGATGCCCACGGTGATGAGGGTCATCCACCGCACCGTGGTCCGCGGCTTGGCACGGTCCGCCTCGATGCTCCGCTTCTTGGCGACCTCGTCGCGGACGCTGCCTGCCAGGTCCTCCAGTGCCTGGGCCAGGCCCGGCCCCCGGTCGCCCGCCGACAGGATCAGCGCGGCCACCACCTTGTCGCCGGTGACGTCGCCGAGCTCGTCCCCGAAAGCGCGCAGGGCGTCCTCGGGACGCCAGCCCAGCCGCAACCGGTCGGACAGATTCACGATCTGGGCCGCGAGTTCGTCCGGCGCGCCCTGACGACTGGCGATCATCGCCTGCTCCAGGCCCATACCCAGACGCAGCAGACCGGCCAGCCGCTGCGTCCACTCGCTGAGCGCCTCGAGCTGGCCGATGCGTTCCGCCGCGATCTGCCCAGGGGTGACCAGCCACGGCACACCGATGACCGCAGCCCCCAGCAGGATGCCCGCGACGAAGTTCCCCGAGCCCAGCCACACCGCGGCGAACACGACGGCCGCGGCGACGAACAGGGCCCGCCGACGCATCCGGACGTCTTCCGTCTGATCCGCGGGGCCGCGCCGGGCCAGCATCCGCTGCCACCACGGCGCCCGGCGCGGCGCCGCCGTTCCCACGATCCCGGCGACGACACCGACCAGCCCCCCGACGACGGCCATCCCGCTCAACAGCCCCCACAGCAGGATCACTGGACGCCTCCGACCTTCAGGGGCAGCGGCTCCGGCCAGGCCCCGTAGGGCTGTTGCAGCAGGCTGGCATCGAATCCGACCCGGCGCAGATCGTCGATGCAGCCCGGGTCCATCCGCGGCACCGCCCGCAGCTCGCCGAACTCCAGGCCGGGGGAGAAGACCTCGTTGGTGGCCGGCCGGCCTGACTCACCGATGCCGGTCAGCTCCAGGACGTGGGAAACGTAGCGGTGGCGGCGCCCGCCGATCTGCGTCTCGTCCGTCATGTCGACATACACGATGAAGTCCAGCCCATTGGCGGTCTGCCGGTAGGCAAGCTGCTCGGACAGATTGCCCTGCGCCAGCGCGTACAGCTCCGCGATCCGGTCGAAAATAATGTCCGGGCGCCGGGCGTGGATCGTGCACAGGTTCCCGCCGGCCCCGTTGGTCAGCGCCTGCATCATCGCCACGACCTCCGGGCCGCGGACCTCACCGACCACGATCCGCTCCAGCGACATCCGCAGCGCCGGATGCATCAGATCCAGCAGCGTCACCTCGCCGGCACCGCGCCCAGACGCATCTTTCTCCCCGTTGGACTCCCGGCCGATCAGGGAGACGACCTGACGGTGGTAGCCGCCTGCGTGGGCGAACAGCTCGTCCTCGGTCTGGATCGTCGCGAACCGCGTCTCCGGGGCGAACTCCTTGAGCATCGCCCGCAGCAGCGTCGTCTTCCCCGCCTTCTGCTTCCCCGCGATCATGATGTTCTTCTCCGCACGCACACACGCACCCAAAAACTCGCGCAGGACGGGGTCGATCGTGCCCAAGGCCACGAGGCCGTCCAGGTCGGCGTGGGAGACGCGGTGCCGGCGGATGACCGCATACGTCATCGGCCCCAGCCCTGTGATGGCCTGCAGACGGGACCCGTCCGGCAACGACAGCGCCAGCGTCGGGTTGGCGGTGGAGACGGTCCGCTCCTGGTGCCCGGACCCCCGAGCCAGTTCCCGCAGCAGTTCGAGAAGTTCTTCTTCGGAGTCCGCGATAGGCCCGACCATGCGGCGCTCCCCATCGCCGTAGTCCAGCCACACCTCGCCCGGGCCCTGAATGATGATGTCCTCGACCCGCTCATCGTCCAGATACGGCTGCAGCCGCCCCGCCCGGTACAGCAGGTCATAGACGGCCCGCCGCAGCGCCTCGTCCTCCCGGGGGCTCATCGCGGCGGCATCCGACCACACCGCGACAGCCTCGGTGATCCAGTCCAGGCAGCGCTGCTCCTCGCTGGCCCGGTCCATGTCCGGCGCCGTCTTCAGCAGCTCCTCACGCTGCTTGGCGACCTGCGAGGCGATGTGCCGGGCGACCTTGTAGTCCACCGTGACCTGAGGCGCCGCACCGAGAACCCCAGTGCTCGCGGCAGTCCCGGCCGCAGTGCCCTCCGCCTGCCGGCTTGAGGGCTTGGGAGGCCGGCCGGGCGGCGGCACCACGGTCGGATCGGCGTGCAGAGGCCTACCGCGCATGGGTCACCTCCGCGCCCCTCACCGGGGCGCTGGGTGGGCCAAGACGGGCACGTCGGGCGGCCGCCCGCTGCACCAGCAGGGTGCTCGTCGTGCGGGCAGCCTTCATCAGCGCAGACTTGGTGAAGTGGCGCGGCTGATCGGCCCCGTCGGACAGCACGCGGGCCTCCTTCGGCGCATACGGCAAGGTCGCTACCACCGGGACCTGCAGCACCCGCTGCACTTCACCCGCGGGGTACGGCCCCTCATCAACCACGATCAGACCGACGTCACCGACACGCTCTGCCAGCGCGCTCACCCGGCTCTGAGCGGCCTGCAAGCAGCGCAGCGTGTTGCGGACCACGACCAGCACGGTGTCGGCCTGATCGGCCAGGACACAGGACGGGCCGAACGCCCCGCGCCGCCCCAGATCGACCAGGACGTCGTGTCCGTGGTCGGCGTCGATACCGCGGAACATCGTCGCAAGGCCCTTCCACACCGAGTTCAGACTCGCCGCCTGCCCGGGATCGGTGATTCCGGGCAGCAGCAACCGGTCGCGTGGCGACTCAGCCTTGCCCTCCTCGCTGCTCAGGTCGATCAGCTGCCGCCAGAACGCCTCACCGAACTCGCCCTTGCGGGCCGCCACGGAGAGATTCCGCAACCCGTGCCGGTCCCCGAGCGTGCCCTGCAGCAGACCATGCAGGACCGCGCCGCCATCCGGATCACACTCGGCCAGGATCATCCGACGCCCGGGTTCCACAGGCCAGGACAGCAGCAGAGCGAGAGCACTGGTCGTCACCCCCGGAGCGCCGCTGCACCCGGCCAGCGCGATCACGGCCATCAGCTGTTCTCCGGGGCGTCGAGGACCAGGCGCAGCTCGTCGGCCGACATCCACGCGGCGGCGGTGGGACCGTCGTCCGCGGCCGTGGCCACGTCGACGACCACTACACCGGTACCAGGGGCCGCCTGCGACGCCTTCACCACCCGTCCGGCGATGCTCTGCGGACCGTCCCTGCCTGGCTCCTTGCCGGGACCGGCCGCTCCCTGGGCCGGCACGTGCACCAGCTGGACCTTCTGCCCCGGCACCAGCGCGGTGGCCGGGACCTGCTCGGGCTTGAGGCCGATCGGGACCAACTGTTCACCGGCCTTCACAAGGGAGTCCTTCGTGACCTGTGACGGACTCAGCAGCGAGCCAGGCTTCAGCTCGACTGCCGCCCGCTTGCCCACCACCGAATCCACCTTGTCGACGCGCACCGCCTTCACCGCCGGGTCCAGCGCCACCGAGGCCTTCCCGAGATCCTGCTCGGTGAGAATCTGGCCGACCTGCACATCGCGCACCACCGTCACCACATCGGTGCGGTCCCCGACCTGAAGGAGGAGGACGGCGACACCAGCACCACCGGCCGCGATCAGTGCCAGCGACAGGGCGATCACTCCCGGCCGACGTCTGCGGGCGGACACCCGCGGAGGCGCAACGGGACCGGCGGCCTGAGCCTGTTGAGGGATTCCGCCAGAAGCTGGAGTACCAGCGCGTTCCTTGGTATTGCTCAACGTTCTGTCCTTTCGGCGGCTTACCTGACGACCTGCAACTCGCCCACGGCCACCTGCACGTCGGACTGACGGGTCTCGGTGAACTCTCCGGCCTCGCCGCCGCCTTGCCAGTCGACCGTCCATGTCGACGTCGCTGTGATCGTGAACTTGTTGGACTGGGCACCCGCAGAGGTCTTGGCGTAGATGTGCCCGCAGGTCGGCGACTGGGCCATGCCCTCGGAGGCCCGGTAGGGCGTACCGGGCCCGTTGCACGTCACGGTGGAGCCGTCCCCCATGTTCCAGGTGATCGAAGAGACCCGGGCTGTGGCGGTGACGGTGACGGCGTCGGCTGTCGCACTGGTCGTCTGAGGTCCGTACGTCGTTGGTGTCTGATCCACCAACATCCACATCGGCACCCCGACGGTGTAACGACCAGCAGCCCGCGGGCTGACGATGTCGGGGCCCAGCAGCTTCATCTTGCTCACCGCCTGCCGTGCTACGACCTCGGGGTCGACTGCGGGCGCGGCCGGAGCTTCATCCAGCACGACGCTCTGCGTCACCGGGGTGCCGCGGGGTCCGTTGAGGCAGGTTTGTTGGTACACGGCGCCGTCCTCGGGTGACTTGTCGCCCCAGAACATGCTGTCCGCGGGTGGTTGCGGCTCCATTCGCTCGCTCGTGCACACCGGTTTGGCCTGCTTCTTCTTGCCAGAGCCGGCCGGTTTGACCGCGGAGCCGGAAGCGGATGAGTCTTCGTCGGCCTCGCAGACCACCCACATACCGGCTCCGCTGCATTTGCCGCCTGTGGGCGGTCCGGCAGCGGCTGACGGAGGCAGCGTCAATGTCACGGCGGCCAGGACGGCGGAGCCGAAGAGAACGCGGCCTAGCAGCTGCGCTGCTGCGGCGTCACAGTGACGATCTTCCACTGCGCCCCCCACTTCTCCGCCTCAATTACCGTCACGTAACGGACAAGCCGGCTCGGTGGCATCTTCACGGGCGCGCGGGAATCGGCGTAGACGAACTTCCAGTCCGTGCTGTCCAAGCAGTCCGCCAGCTTGGCGTAAGGAACCTTCTTCTCCGGGACCAGCTCCTCCACCGTGACGTCGTGGGATGGCGCGCCGGTTGTCACGATGCCCTTGGACCGCAAGTCCTTGAGGTCGTTGCGCACGTTCGACAGCGCTTCTGCAGCGGCGTACTGGCCGAAGTCCGTGCCTGCCGTGTCTCCCTTGGAGTACGCCTTGACCTGCTCGTCCCAGAAGCTGCTGTAGGCGTCCAGGACAGCCGCCCTGGACGCCGCCTCCGGATCATTGGACTGGCTCGGTGCGGCAGTCGCTGTCGGGGTCGGCGCGGCACTTGAGGCCCCGTCGGTGGTCTTGCTCTTTCCGTCAGAGGTGCTGCACGCGGGCAGGGCAAGCGCAGCGACCAGCGCCATGGCCGTGCCGGAGAACATTCGCAAATGAGTACGGTCGTGAAGGATCCGATGTGCGCAACGTTTCACGATTGCCTCCCCGTGCGGCGCGGTGAACAGGATCGATGCCTGCGACGCCTGCGAACAGCAGGCCGGTTCCACAGCTCGGTCAAGCTGCGGTGATGCGTTTGCGTGATCGCTAGGTTACGCATATGCCGGTCAACTCCCAAGTCGGGAAAGTGAGTTCACTCGAACATCTTGGGTGGTATTCGGTCACTTCCGTAACCGATTGTCGACTTGTTGTCGTGTAGCTTCACTGCTCTCTTTGCGGGATGCACCTGCAACTTCACGGCGACGCTTGCCTCACAGTTCGGTCCACGACCGCGGCTGGCCGCCGTTCAACGGTGTCCAGACTTCGCCGGTAGGCCTGTGCAGCTCGAGGTCTTCCAGGACCGCGGCGCCGAGCGGTACCTGCCGGGCCAGTGCGGCGACGTGGGGGTGCTGCGCCACCATGGCCTGCAGGTCGCTGATCCGGTTTTTCAGGACGTACCGGGAGGCTCCGGTGAGCACGAACAGGACCCTCGGGTAGACCGGGTACCAGCGCAGCCAGACGGCGCCGGGGACGGCCGGTTGCCTGGAGCGCTGCCGGCCTGTCGGCTGGGAGTGGTGGGACCACAGCCGGGCGTACTCGATCAGTTTCGAGGCGAGGCGTTCGCTGCTCATGGTCGTGCGGTCGACTTCGACGAAGGCGCGGAGTTTCGTCCGCTGGTCGCCGGCGGTGAGGGTGTAGTGCATCAGCGCGTCGGTGATGACTTTCTCGCCGTCGCCGAGCGGGTGGGAGACCTCGGGTGTCCAGTCCAGGTGGCCGTGTTCGTCGCCGCGTTGGCGGGCATCGGCGACGAATGCCAGGTGGGTGCGTAGGACGGTCAGCGTGTGCGGGGTCTTCAGGGAGGCAGCGGTGGCTGAGGTGATCGGGTAGGGCGGCCGGCCTCTGAGTGCGGGGAGGTCCTTCACCAGCCGTGCCCCGTCACTTGTCAGGTACCAGGCGCGTGTTCGGTTGGAGTGGGGGAGCACGGTGTAGTCGACGAGTCCTTTGCGGCGCAGCGTGTTCAGTGGGGTGGAGACGCTCTGGCGTGCTGTGTGGGGCCGCAGGAGGTCGTGGAGCTGGGCGGTGGTGGCCATGCGGTGCTGGCCGAGTGCGGCCAGGAGCTGGTGGGGCAGCGGTTCGGCCGGGCTGGGGGTGTGGGCGGCCGGCGGGGTGTCGGTGTGCGTGGTCACTTGTAGTGCTGCTCCTTCGAGGCGGGTGGGGTGGTGTGGGCGAGTTGGGTGAGGAAGCCGATCACGCGGCCGAGTTGGTCGGTGGCGTGGGTGGTGAGCTGGTCCAGGGGTGCTGCTCCGGCGATGGTGCGGGCTGCGTGCTCGAGTGCTGCTGTGTTGCGGGGGCGGGCGTAGTGGGCGAAGACGTCGTCGAGGTACGGGCCGGTGATCTTGAGGGGGCCGACGCGGCGTCCTCGGACGGTCAGCGACAGGTAGTGCTCGTAGCGGTCCAGGGCGGCGACGAGGTCGGTGCCGGGCTGGTCGCCCCACTCGGCGGTGATGGGGGTGATGGCGGACTGTGAGCCGGCTGTCGAGGCCAGGGTGGAGGCGTTCTGCACCAGGGACAGCCGTACCGGGGTGGGCAGGCGTGCCAGGAGCTGGGTCATGCCGTGGACGTGGACGCGGTATTTGCGGAAGTCCTCGAACATGGCGGCGATCGTCTCGGGGGCGGCGCCGGTGAGGGTGATGAGTTCGTCGAAGTAGGGGCGGAACGGCACCCGTCGGGTCTCGGGGATGTCGCGGCGGGAGCGGACGGCGCGCAGGAGATCGCGGGCGAGGAGCGCGGTGGTCAGCCGGTCGGTGGGGCCGTTGCCGCCCGGGCACACCCACACGATCATCCGGGAGTCCATCGCGGCGCGGATGTTGTAGCGGCCGGTCGGCTGGCCGAGGAAGGCGCGGGTGACGGGGTTGGCGGCGAGGCGGGCGATCGGGTTGAGGACGACGGCGAACGCGTCGGCGGGCAGCGTGGGGAACACTGCCTGCCACCAGGAGCGGGTCTCCTCATCCAGTCGGCCCTCCACGCCGGCGAGGGCTGCTGCGCGGAAGGCGGGGTCGGTGAGCAAGGCCCGCACGTGGAAGATCGTGGCCTGGTCTTCGGGGCGTCCGGCTCTGCAGGCGGCTTCGTTGACGGCCACCAGCACGGTCAGGGCGGCGGTGAGGATGGTCAGGGCGCGGGGTGCGGTGGCGTCCTCCCAGCCGAGTGCGGAGGCGAAGGCGTCGGCGGTGGCCTCGACGACCTCGTGTGCCACCTGGTGCTGGTGCATGCCGAGCGGATTCCACGAACTGACCTGCGGTCGGGGCCCGTGGGCGCCGAGGTCGATGAGGGCGATCCGGTCCATCAGCGTGTCGTGGGCGAGGAAGGGAAGGGCGCGGGGCCAGGAGTCGCGGTGCGGGTCGACGAACATCAGCCCGCCGCCCGCGTGGGCCCAGCCGATGGCCTGGGCGAGGGCCCGTTCGGTTTTGCCGCCGCCGGCTTTGCCGACGCCGACTTCGAACAGTGTTTCCTGCGCGTAGCTGGCGATCAGTCGCCGGCGTCCGTCGGGCCCTTGGTAGATGCCCTGCAGCAGCAGTTCGGGGTTGTTGAACTCGAAGGTCGGCAGGTCCGAGGCGAGCAGCGGGAGCCGGCAGTGCATCGTGGGCGGCTTGAGGAGACCGGTCAGTTCCTCCAGGCGCACCCAGTTCGGCCTAGGTGGCTGGCAGTGCCCCAGCGACCAGCGGCGCTCGAAGCCGCGGCGGCTGGGCCAGCGGTCCGCGCCGATGCGCCACGGGCCGAGGTTCCAGCCGCGCATCGCCCACCGTGAGCCGCCGCCGAACACGTCGAGGGCGGCCTGCAGTTGCCCGAGGCGGGCTTCGGCCCGGCCTTCAATGTTCGATGCGCACATCACCAGGAGCTGGACGCGTACCAGGTGGTCGTCGTCGGCGAGTTTGCCCAGTGCTTCGGCCGGCTCCACCCGGCGCGGCACCGGAGGCATCACCAGACGGCGCCCGGCCCCGCCTGCGCCTTGTTTTCCGCTGACCAGCTGCTGCAGGTGCCAGCCCAGTGAGTCCTCGATGCCGGTGGCGTCCTGGCGCACCCAGCGGGCCGCTCGCTGGGTCTCGCGCCGCTCTCTGCGGCGGGCGTCCGACATCAGCTGTACCCGTCGGGCCCGCAGTGTCCATTTGGGGGCCCGCTGTATGTCGAGCCGGATCTCCGCGAGGTCGCCCAGCTCGGCCCGCAGGTCGCAGACGGCGTCGATCAGGGGCTGCAGCGGATCGGGGTCCAGTGGGACGTCCCGCAGCGGGGCCGTGGGCTTGCCGCGCAGGATGAACTCCGCCCGCACGATGTGCCGGCGCGGCCTGTCGGCGATCGGCCGGCCCCGGTTCACGGTGACCGCAGGGCCGAACGGAGTGATGGACAGCAGCCGTTCACCTCCGGCCGGGCCTTCGATCCGGTAGCGCAACGGGCTGGAGCCGTCGGCGCGAAGCCGGATCTGCACGCTCTTGGTCCGCCTGGGCGCCCACCACGGCATGGACGTGGAGGCGCGGGCGAGCTGGACTCCGCGGCGGAAGATCTCCTCCAGGCCGGGGTCGAAGTGCCGGGCTGCGACGAGTTCCAGGGCCATCCGCTGGGCCGAGGCCTGCCGCGCCAGGTGGCGCACGGCCCCCTCGCCCGCGGCCCAGCACGCGGCGACGAACAGGGCGAGGAGATACCAGTGGGCGGACAGCCAGTGCGCGGCCTCGACCAGGTCGGACAGCAGACCCAGGACGCGACCCGTAGGTGCGGTACTGGTCAGGGGCGGGGCTGGGGCGTCCACGCGGAGTCCTTCCTGCTCGTGGAGGGGGTGCGGAAGAAGTACAGATCGGTGATGCGGCCGTCGGTGTAGGTGCCGCCGCGGTCGGTGCCCGCCCACACCAGGTGCACCACCGCCCGGTCGGGCGAGCCGTCCTGGCGGGCGATGGCGGCCTGGATACGGAAGCGAGCGGTGGCGAACGCCGGCGCAATCGCCTCCTGCCGCGCGAAGTAGGCGGGCCACCGGTGGCGGCCCACACCGGTCGCGTCAGCTCGCAGCAGCGCGCGGCCGGCCGTGAGCAGCTGCTGTTCGTCGACGGTGTCGAGGTCAGCGGGCCAAGCGGCGTCCAGGGCTTGCTGGATGGCCCGGTCCCCCGCGTGCCCTTCGCCGTGCGGCGGTAGCACCGGCGTGGACACCGACGGCGAAGGCGCCGGGGCCGAGGCGTCTGCAGTGGTCGTGGTCTCGGGCGTGCTCCTGGTGGCGGGCGACGCGCTCGAGAAAGACGGAACCGAGCGGCCCGAAGGGAGGCGTGCCGGGGGGCCGGCGGACAGACCGGTGCCGGACTGGTTCGGCCTGATGAGCAGGAGCATCCCCACCACCGTGAGGATGACGGTGGCGGTCAGCAGCAGGCGCGGGGAGCGCGGAGAAGGTGTCGTCACAGCAGTCGGGCCCCTCCCGCATAGCCGGACATCGCGTCGACCGCGTCCAGGCGCACGACCGTCCCGGGGCGGGCGGCGTTGACCATCTGCCCTGAGCCGACGTAGATCCCGACGTGGTAAATCGTGGAGTCGCGGCCCGGGGCGTAGGCATAGAAGACGAGGTCACCAGGCTTGAGCGCGCGCGTTCCCGCACTGGCAGGGATCCGCTGACCGACGCCGGCCTGAGCGGCCGCGGTGCGTGGCAGACGGATCCCGGCCTGGGCGTACGCGTAGGTGGTCAGCCCCGAGCAGTCGAAGCCCCGGATGCTCGCACCGCTCTTGCCGCTGGGGGAACAGCAGACTCCGGTGCTGGGCCCCTTCGCGGTGCCGCCACCCCACGAGTACGGAACACCCCGCTGGGCAAGCGCCGCCTCGATGACGGTACGGACGCCCCCGGTGACGTTGTCCAGGGCCGGTCCCTTGGCGGCCGCGGTGTACTGGCTGATCCAGCCCTTCACGTTGGCGACGTACTCGCCTGACCGGTTGTACTGGAAGATCGCCGCCTCCAGCTGGGAATGCTTGGTCAGGTCGCGTCCCTTCCCGCACAGGTAGATCGCGGCACCGAGGGCGGCGTCGTCGGCGTTGTGCGGGTCGGCCGTCTTGTCCCCGCTGGCGTCTTTGCCGACGCCGTCCCAGGTGGAGGGCAGGAACTGGAAGGGGCCGACAGCGCGTTCGCCGGTGGCGGTGCCGTCCCAGCGGCCGCCGTCCGTGTCCGGGAAGACGGTGGTGTTCCCGCCCGCACCGGAGCCGTTGAGGAGCACCCCGTAGATCTTGGGCCGGATGTCCCCATTGCCGGCGACGCTGCGGCCGATGGCGTGGTTGGACTCGACCTTGGCGATCCCGGCAAGGATCGGCCAGCGCATCCCCCGGCAAGTCGGCATGTGCTTGCCGACTTGCTGGGCGGCCCTCTGGTAGGCGGCGAGCATCCGGGGCGGGATGTCGGCGACACTGCCGCCAACCGCGATCCCACCGCCATCGTCCCGGGCCCCGGTGGCCAGGGCAACGTACGCGCTGATCGCATTACTGACCGGCGCGGCACAGCACACGGCGGAGAACAGCAACAGCACCCCCACGCACCCCCACCGGGCCCTGCGGCGCCCAGTCGGCCTCACTCGTCCTCACCGTCCTCGTCACGCTGTTGCGCCCGCTGTCGGCGCAGCCGCTCGGCCTCGGGCTCGGTCCGGCGCATCAGCTCCTGCATACGAAGCCGCGCCTCGTCGCGTGCGGCGTGGCCCGCCCGGCTGCCCCCGGCAAGGACCGGCGGGGTCGCTGCGCCGTCAGCCGCAGCGGATAAGCCGCCGCCGGTCCTGTCCACTCGCGCCGTCGGCCCACCGGTTGCTGCCGCGTCGCTGCGTGCTGTGGGCGGTGCCGTACGGGCCGCCGGCCGGTGGGACGCGGTCGGGCGCTGCGCGGCAGCTGCGGGGGCGGCGGCCGGCAGACGACGACCAGTAAACGGGGCGGGCCCGCCGCGGTCGTCGGTGTTCTCCCGAAGGACGCGAGAGACATGACGGCCCGTGTCGGCCCAGGCCCGGCTGTCTTCTCGGACCGTGTTGCCCCACACCCGCACCTGCTGGCGGGCGTCCTGGGAGTAGCGCGAGCGGCCCTCTCGCAGGCGGCGGACGTTCTCTGGCAGACCGGCCGTTGCCCCGTAGGCGGTGCGGCCGCTGCGGTTCAGGATGCGGTAGCCCCGGAAGCGGACCAGCCGGTTGTGCGCGCGCGTCGACAGCAGGGTCCGGTCGCTGTTCTGGTCGTGCAGCACCTCGCCGGTGCGACGGTCGACGACCTGGCCGTCCTCGCCGCGGTAGCGGTCAGGCGGACCACCGGGACGACGCGGCCCTCCGCCGCTTGTCACGCCACCGGCTCCGTCGCCCGGCCCGCCGTGCGGGGCGCTCTCTTCCGGCCCGCCCTCAGCGGTGGGCTTACGCCACCGGGCCAGCTGCTCCCGGTCCGGTCGCCGGCCGATGAGCAGCCAGTGCGAGCCCTTGGCGCCGAGCCGTGCCCCTGCCCCGCCGACGGCGGCGGCCGCGGAGAGCGGGGCGAGGCCGCGCCCCGCTTCGGCGGTGGCGTCGGCGAGCATGCGCCCGGTGTCGACGGGCATGCCTGCGCCGTCGAACACAGAGATGAGGGCGCCCATCAGCCGCTGGCGGGTCCCGAGCATCCCGAACCGGCCACCCCCGCCGCCGGTGAACGCACGCAGCCCGCCGCCCAGAGCGCCCGGGGAGTTCATGGCCAGCGCCGCACCGAGTTCGGACGTGTCGCCGGGCATGTGAGTGCCGCCGACCTTGGCGTACCGCATCCGCATGGCCATGCGCCGGCCCAACGACGAGATCCCGGTCAGCAGCCTGCGGTGCCCGGCCGCGCCGGCGATGGCCAGCACGTCGATGAGCAGAATCCGCTCCACCATCAGGTCCGGGCCCTCGGTGATGGTGGCGTCAACGGCGATGCCGAAGAACGGGATGAATGCGCAGATGCCGACCAGGGCGAGCATGGCGATGCCCCACAGCGACAGCCACTTCCACACCGACTGGCGCGCGGGCCCGGGCAGCATGCCCGCAACGAAGGTGACACCGCCGACGGCTGCGGCGGCGGCACAGATGCCCTGCGTGCCCAGCAGGACGACCGCGCTGCTCAGCAGCATGCCGCAGATGAACAGCGCGGCGATCAGCAGCAGGACGGCGCCCCCGACTCGCCACCAGGTGGGCTTCTCGGCGTAGGCGGCGCACGCCTTGCCGACGTCGCCGGCCTTCTTCATGTCCTTCAGGAAGGTGTAGAACTCCCTGTCCTCTTCGGTGACGATCGCCTGGGAGGCGTCCAGCAGTGCACCGCCCGGGGTGAGCTCCGGCAGGTCGCCGTCGTCCCCGGAGGCGTCGTCGCCGCGCTCGCAGTACCTCTTCGCGTCGCCCTTGATCAGATCGCAGGGGTCCTTCTTGTTCTCCTTGTCTTCGTCCACCTTCTTGGCGCCGGCCTTGTACCCGCCGGTGATCCATTTCAGATGGACCGCATAGGCCTTGCGGTCCGAGTCTTTGGCAGGGTCGAGGATCCGCCCGTACTGGAGCAGCATGTAGGGCTTGACGATCAATGCGTTGGTGACCGAGTCCTGCAGCGGGCGGGCCACCTCTGCGGCGGTGGCGGGGCGCTCACCCTTCCGTTCCAGGCACTTGACCTCCCGCATGCCGGCCAGGTCGGCACACGGGCCCTTGCTGGCGAGCTTGCCGCCCCAGTCGTAGGCATTGACGCTCTGCTGGGCGACCTCGACAGCGACCTGCTGCGACTGCCCCAGCGGGCCGTCCTCGGCGAGTAGAGTGTCCGGGCGGACGAACGCGGAGGCCGCGAACCCTGCGATCAGCAGGGTCAGGAAGATCTCGCCCAGCCCGCGGCCCACCCGACCACGCACGATCATGAACCCGGCGAAGACGAACGCCCATGCCAGCAGCAGGCCCTTCAGCCCGAGCTGTTCGACGACCACATCGTTGTACGTGTCGGCGGCCTTCTGCGCCGGGCGCGTGAGGATCTTCAGCAGCGGGAACCGGAACGCCACCTCGATCGCCCACCCGGCGAGACCGACCAGCAGCCGGATCAGGGTGAACAGCCCCGACAGGGCGAACGCCAGGGCCTGGGTCTTGAAGGCGACGATGGAGCCGCCTTCGGCGTTCAGCTCGTACCCGTCGATCGGCACCCCCTCGGAGGAGGTGATGTTCAGCGGCGCCAGGAGGTCTCCGGTCTCGCTGTTGCTGCCGGCCGCGTACACGACCTGGCTGTTGACCATCACGAAAACGACGGCGAGCAGCACCGTGATGGCGGCGGAACGGAGCGTGCCGGGGCTGGGACGACGTGCCATGGTCAGACCTGCCCGCTCTTCACATCGGCAGATGCGGCCGACGGTTGTGGCACATCGGCCGCTGCGGCTGTGGCCTGGGTGCTGCGATGTCCCGGGGTGGTGGTGATGGACGCGGCGATGCGTTCGATGCGAGGGATGACGGTCTTGACCCGTCCGGTGTTCTGTCGCGGGCAGGTCAGCAGGAACTCGCCCTCCCGGCCCTTGCGGCCGACGGGGGACAGGCCCGTGGTCACCAGCCGCACCAGTTCCTTGTCGGTGGGATCAAGGCCGACGAACTCCAGGCCACGGCGCGCCCGCTCACGGTCGGCAGTACGGGCGAGCGCCCGGTAGGCCATCAGGCCACGGTCCGGGCCTAGTTCCTCGGCGTCGTGCGAGCCCGCCAGGAGCCCGGCACCGTGCTTGCGCCCGTCGTGGAGGATCTCGTGTACGAGGGCGGTCCCCTCAGCAGACGACGTGAGCCAGTACAGCTCGTCCAGGACGACGGCGGTGAACCGCTCGGGGTCCTCGAACGCGGTCTGCCGGGCGAGCGCGGCGATCAGATACAGCACCGCGCGGCCGATCAGGGCTTCCAGCGGCTGCTGGTGCAGGACCTCGGGGTTGTTGAACGCGGCCTTGGGCGGCAGCTTCAGGCCGGCCGTGGTGATCACGATCATGTCGGAGGCGCTGGAGGCGTCCAGCCTGACCGGCGGCAGCGTGGGGTCGAACACCATCCGGGCCAGGGAGTTCCCGGCGACCACGCGGATGAGGCCGGCGAGGGTGGCGGCCGCGTCCTGCCGCTTGCCCGCCTCGCTTTCGCTCATCTCCTCGAGGACTTCCAGCACGCGGTGCATGGACGGCTTGTCGCCGGCGGCGGCCCGCTCGACCGCATGGTGGAGGACCTCGCCGCTGGTGCTCATCGGGCCGATGCCCAGCTGGAGGGTGAGGTAGGACAGGGCGTAGTGGCGGCCCTGTGGCCCGTCGAACATCCGCAGCGGATCGATGGACACCTCGGCCCGTGCGGCGTCGACGATCTGCACCCGGCCCTTGGCGGCGCTGCGGGCGAAGGTGGCCCACTCGCGCACCGGGGTGCGGTCGATGCAGATCGCGCAGCCGCCGCGCGCCCACACGGCCTCCGCGATCAGCTTCTGCAGCACACTCTTGCCCGCGCCCAGGTCCCCGACGATGCCCATCGACGCCGACGCGTCCTGCTTGGGCGCGTCCGGGACGTTGATCATCACGGGACGTGTGGTGCCGCAGTCCAGGTCCAGGCCCAGGAACATCCCGTTCGGATCACCGACCTCGCTGACCGTGAAGGCCCCGGACAGGGCCCAGTCCTCGGAGACCTGGTGCTGGGTGAACTCCCGCAGCACGCCCGGCCGCGCGGTCCCCGGCAGTCCCAGGGTGAACAGCGCTTCCTGCAGTCCGGCGGGGCGCACCACCCGGTAGTCGGCGCCGCTGAGCAGCGCGGTCAGCGCCCGGGCGCGGGCGTCGCAGACGGCGGCGGTCGGCCCCCACACCGTCAGCACTGTCACCGATTGCACCTCCACCTCCACGGACGTGCGGGACAGGCGGGCGTCCAGCTCACCCAGGTCACGGGCGGCGTCGGTGAGGGAGGCGGGCATGCCGGTGGGCCGGGCGTCGTACTGGTCGGCCTGGTCGATCAGCTCGTTCTTCTTGCGCCGCACCTGGTCCCGCGCCTTCTCCGCCGGCACGAGGGTGAGGTCGACGGTGTAGTCGACGGGGAAGTCGAGCATCTCCAGCTGAGCGAACAGATCCGCGGCCTGCGCACCGACCGCCGGCGGGCACTCGGCCAAGGCGAGCTGCGCCTGGTAGCCCACCCCGGCGTCGGACTCGACCTGCAGCCACCTCCGCCGGAGAGGAGAGCCGGCCTGCAGGCGCCACCACGCGGTGCGGCCCGACCGCGTGATACGGCCCGCGCCCTTGAGCTCGTCGGCGTCATCCAGACCGGGCTCGATGCCGCCCTCCTGCAGGCGGGCCTGGCCGAGATCGGCGTAACTCGGGGAACACAGCACCCCGCCCTGCACGTGCCCGCCGTACAGATCGCTGGCCTCGGCGTCGCTCAACAGCGGCTCCGCCAGGCCGCGGTGCAGGGCGTGCTGGACCATCCACATGATCTCCGCCGGACGCGCCGGACGCAACGCGATCCCGCCGGCGAGCGCGGCCTCCACCCGCGACGCCTGCTCGCGGTACGCGCTCACCTCACGGCGCGCCACGGGCGCGGCCCGCATACCGAGCACGGGTGCGACCTCTGCCCACATCGCTCCCAGCGACGCGGCCACCTGCGCGCCCGCGGCCTCGTTCTGCAGGGGCACCGCCAGCCACAGAGTGCGGCGGTGCATCTCCTGGCCGTCCAGCAGATCCAGAGTCGCCTCGACGTTCTCCACCCACGGATGCGCACCGTCGCCCGGAACCTGCCCGGCGGGCTCGATACCCTCGATCATCCTCAGGGCGACCTCGCCGGGATCGACCTGCGCGCACAGCCCGAACAACCGCGGCGCCCCGGACAACGACCGCACCAGATGCGTGACCTTGGCGAGCTGCTCGTCACGGACCGCGGCGGGCACGTAGGTGCCCTGAACGGTCTCCTCCTCTGCCTGCCCCTCGTGCTGCTCCCGCGTACCCGGACCCGGGTGCACGCGGTACACAGCCCACACGCTGCCCTGCGTCGACCAGACCAGGTGGCCGGCGATGTGACGGACCGGAACCCTCACCGCACTCCCCCCGTCTCCTGGACGCGGGCCAGCAGCTGCTGCACACCCGACACCGGCGCGGCCGACGCCGACGCAGGCCGCGTCGGCGGCCGGCCCTGCCTCGTCGACGGCCCACGGACGGGCGCGCGGCCTTCCCGGACCCGGGGCACCCTGCGGTCGGCAACCGGCTCGGCGGCGCGCTGCCGCACCGACGCAGGAACAGCCGGACAAGCTCCCTCGACGGTGAAGCCGCCCAGTACAGGGCGGGCGGCCCGGTCGCGGGCGGCCCTCCCGCCCGTCCGGCCGCCTTGCGGCTGCCAGGCCAGGAGCAGCCAGCCCAGCGCCGCCTGCAGCGGCGCGCGGCCTTTGACCTTGGGTCGGCGTACCGCCCACACGGCCAGCACCCAGGCCACGACGGGTGCCGGGCCCATCCACGACCACCAGCTGATGGTCTTCACCACAAGGAACCCGCCGCCGACGGCGACGGCGATTTGTGCCGGGGTGTAGGGGCCGAGCGGAATCCTCCAGTCTGCGACCTTGCCCAGCACCCAGGGGTGGCGCCGAGCGGCGGTGTAGAAGCGCCCGACCCGCCCCGCAGCAGGGGCCGCGCTCACAGCCGGCCTCCCGTCCCAGCGGAATGCTCCCGTACGACGGGATCAGCACCGTGCACGACGCCGGGGACAGCGGGCGCCCCCTTTGTGGGGTTCTTGACCTCGTCCTCGATCATGTCCGCGAGATCCTCGCGGGCGTTGTACAACCCCAGCACGATGATCATCAGCAGCAGCGCACCGAGGCCGGCCTTGAGACTGAATCTCTGGATCATGACGACAACGACGAGCGCGAGCAGACCCGTCTGCAGCCCTGCGGACGCCCAGCCCTGAAGCATGTCGATCCACGAGTCGCCCAGGTCGTCCAGCTCACCGGCGAGGATCACGCTGTGCACCGTGCTCACCGAGCACCCCCGGCCACAGCGGTCCCGGCCTCCAGCGCGGCGACATCCCACCGGCCGGAGCGGGCCGTGAGCGCGAGCTCGTACGCCAGCGGCCACCGGCCGGCGTCATCACGCGCCTCGGCCTGCACCAGGACGTGGACCTTCGTCCCGTCGGCCGGCACCTCCCCAGCGGCCGCGGCCTCCTCGACAGCCGACACCTCGCGGACCGTGACCGCCCGGTAGGGGGCGGGGGAGACGGGCGTGAGTTTCACGCCGGGCGCGAGGTAGCGGTCGACCCCTCCGGTGCCGGTGAGGTAGGCGCCGAGGAACTCACCGGCCGTCGACGACAAGGAAGCTTCGGAAGGAACGCTCACCGTGTACGGGGACGCGGACACCGTGGCCCGGGCCGGACCGGCCACCACCCCCGGAGCACCGGCCACCGCGAATGACGCACCTGTCCGGTCGGTGGCCACGGGGAGGGCGAAGTAGCGCACCGTGCCGTCGGCGTACTGCGCAGCCACCGTCACCGCCCAGGCGTCCCCGTCGCGCTGCACACTGCGCACAGCGGTCACCGACCGGAGCCTGGACTGCGCACCGCCGGCCGGGTCCGGCAGCGCGACGTCCGGTGCGAGGGACTGCGCAAGACGAGCCTGCGCACTGCCCGCCTCGTCCGCGCTGCTGCGCAGCCACGCGTCGATGAACACCTGCGCATAGCCCGCGGGGTCGGCCGCGACCGCCGCCGTGCGCACCGGGAGCGGCTGGCGGGGGGCGGCAGCTTCGGCGGTGGCCGGACCAGAGGCCACCACGACGGCCAGGGCGATGGGGCCGGCCGCGATCGCGGTGAACAGCGCCAGGCGCGACAGGCGCACGCGGCGCCGCATCTTCTCCAGCTCGACTCCCGCAGCGATCGCGGGGACGGCCTCGCTCCGTGAGGTCTTCTTGCCAGGAGGCATGGTGAAACTCCCAGGTCAGGAACGGTTGTTGCTGACCTTGAGGAAATCCGTCAGCCCCGACCCGACCACTGACCACACAACCCCGACCACGAACACGAACAGGTCACGGATCCTGTGGTCGGCCCGACCACGACCCCGACCATGGGCCCGACCACGGCCGCCACAGGTCCGCACCGGCATCCCAGCCACCACAGCGGCGGGGAGCGAAGAAGCGCGCGTCGGCACCCGGCAAGACCCGGGAGCGGCCCTCGGCTGCGTACCAGCAGACCGACTGTGCAGCCCGCGGCGACTGTGCATCCCCGCTGTGCACACTGCCCGCGCATGCCGCCTGTGCAGAACCCCCCACGCATTGCGCAGCCACCTGCACATTGAGCGTCAAGAGCGTTGCGCAGCGGCGAGTGTGCACACTCGCCGCTGCGCGCGAAGGGTCTCTTGGTCGGCCCGACCATGGATCCGGCCATGGCTGCTCAGTGCGCGGGCTGCGGTTTCGTGGCGGGTGGCCGGGGGCGTGGCGGCCTGCCTGGTCGGGGGCGGGGAAGGCCTCTTGGTCGGCCCGACCATGGCTGGTCAGTAGGCAGGTCGAGGTTTCGTGGCGGGTAGTCGGGGGTCGTGGCCGCCTGCCTGGTCGGGGAAGCCAGGGTGTGCTCCCAGGGGACGGCACCGTGGAGGACGCGGGTTAGCGTCGCGTCCTGGTCGTGAGGGTCAGGTGCCGACCAGTTGGTCGGTCTGGGCCCACGTGCCGTCTCGGGGGACCTCGAAGCTCAGCCGCCAGGGCTTATGTCCCTCGACCTCGCAGTCAGCCCACAGCCGAATACGGGCGTCTCTGTACTGGGTGTACCAGCGGCTCCAGCCATCGTTGCCTTCGTACCAGGACGGTTGCCGTGAGGGCTGCATGGCCAGACGAGTGTGGTCGCTCACCTCGAGCGGGAACGGTGCGACGGTGCGTCCGAGATGGTCGGCGCCGTCGATACCGGGTTGAAACCGGTATGGGCCCCAGATGATCGCCGCGATCTGTTCCGGCGTGGGACCACCCGCGAGAGGGGGCACCCGCGACCGGTCGAAGTCGTCCCGGACAGTAAGCCGCACCCGGACCTTGCCGAGTCTGGCCGGCCCCTCGAAGCGGACGTAGAGCATGTTCTGCTGCTCCTCCAGCTTCAAACGGAGCTGAGGAGTCAGTTCCTGGTGCCAACGGTCCCGCTCGATCTGAGCTACCGATGAGGCCGTGGCATTGGCCTGCTTCGATGCCCGCCAGGCAGCGAAGGCCGCAATGCCGCTCAGCGCGGCCGACGCCGCTGCGATGCTCGTGTCTAGGGTCCCCATGCGCGCGGACTGTAGCCCAACCGGGCGATGCGTCAGTCCACGACCTGCATCCCTGCCGCGCTGGGAAGGCCCCATGGTTGGGCCGACCATGGGGTCGACCACGTTGTTCAGCACGCCTGTTGTCGGATCGTGACCGGTGGTCGGGGATTGTGGTCGTCTGTCTGGTCGGGGGTGGCCGGTGGGCTAGCCGTCATGGATCTTGCGTGCGTCTCCTCTTCCTGTGGCCGGGGTCGGATCGTTGTCGTGGTCCGGCTGCAGGACCACGGTGGCCGCGTGTACCCGGCGTGCAGGCAGCCGCGGTGAGCGGCTTCGGTGCGGGGATCCAGCGTGGGGTGATGGCGGGAGATCAGTTCACCCAGATCGCCAACGGTCTGTTCCGTGACGGCCGGCTGTCCTACAAGGCGAAAGGGATCTTCGGGTACGTCAGCACGCACCGCAGCGGCTGGCAGGTGACGATCGCCGATCTTGTCCGCCTGGGCCCCGATGGCCGGGAAGCGGTACGCGCCGGCCTGAAGGAACTGGAGGAGCACGGCTACCTGATCCGTGAGCGCCTGCGCCGCCCCGACGGCACCCTCGGCGAGAGCGTCTACTGCATCACCGACCACCCCGCCGTCCTGGACATCGCGCTCCCCGGAGCCGACTCGGTGATCACGGTCCCGGAGGCCGGGTCCACCAGGAGGTCCGGCGCGGGGATCCGGCGGGGCGTGATGGCAGGCGATCAGTTCACCCAGATCTCCAACGCGCTGTTTCGTGACGGCCGACTGAGCTTCAAGGCGAAGGGCATCTTCGGATACATCAGCACCCACCGGGACGGCTGGCAGGTCACCGTCGCGGAACTCGTGCGCCGCGGCCGTGAAGGCGTCGACGCGGTCACCACCGGGCTCAAGCAGCTGGAGCAGCACGGATTCCTTCACCGCACTCGCGAGCGGAGCCCCAACGGAACGCTCGGCCAGGCACTGTACGTCATCACCGATCTGCCCGACCCACAAAACCCCAGGTCACAGCCAAAGTCGGGTTTTCCAAGACTGGATAAACCTACGTTGGCTGATCCCGGCACTAAGAAGACCAACAGAAAGAAGACCACCAAGCAGAAGACCAACCCCCTCCGTCCCCGCGACCGCGCCGCCGCCTCGGCCCTCTCCCCGCGGACGGGCCGACCGGACGCAGCAGCGTCCTCGCCGGACAGCTCGCCCGCGGCGCCTTCGGAGCCCGACACCTCGCCGGCGATCCCGCCCGTACCTGCGGCCGATGAGATGCATCCCGGGATCCAGCTGCTGCTGCAGATTGGAGCTGCTCAGCCCGAGCTGCTGCTGACGGGGAAGGCGCTGACCGATCAGGGCCGCGTCGTGACCGTGATGCTGGAGTCCGGCTGGACCAGCGCCCAGCTGCGCCACGTCATCGCCGGACGCCCCTTGCCGGCCCCGGTGCGTACCAGCGTCGGCGCGATCATCGCCGCCCGCCTGCGCGCGGCCCAGGCCTACCCACCACCCGCCACCCTCACCAGCCGGCACTGCCCCGGCGACGTCCGGGACGACGAACCACCCGTTTCCCCGACGCCCGAGCGGTCGTCCACGGTGCCCGCCGCCCGCACCGTCACCGAAGCCCTGACCTACCGGGCCCTTGTCGAATGCGCCGGCTGCGGCGTCCCAGGCACCGTCCGCGGCCAGGACCTCTGCCCTGCCTGCCTGGGCTGGCCGACGTGCCGTACCTGCCCGGGCCCGACGCCTCGCCGCGCCGACCCCGACGGCGACGGCCGCTGCACCACGTGCGCCTCCACCCTCATCGACCATCTGGAAGGAAGCTCCCTGTGACGGACACGTTCTCCACCGGCGCCGCCGACCGCGGCCGCGCACCGAAGGGGCGAGGGCCCTTCTCGAGAGCGGACTGCTCGTGGAGCGGCCTGAAGTCTCTGTGGCGCCAGCGCCATCAGCTGCCCGGCGCGCGGGACCAGCACTCGCAGACCAGCGCCGACGACGATCCCGCGCCTGCGCCTCAGGACGCAGCCGCCGTGTCCCAAGCCGACGATGTCCTTCAGGTAGTGATCGACCCGCACGTACCTGCCGAGGACGCCGCGCTCATCGCCGGCGTGCCGCCGGAGCTGCTCCCGCCTGCACAAGGACCCGTTCCCGACAGGCCCCGATGGGCAGGCCGGCCACCCAACGCCGTGAGCAGGGGGACTCCTACAGGTGGCTGTGCTACCAGGACGGGTACCGGGCTGCCGCTCGTCACCGCGGCGGCTACCGCATCGTCAACAAGCCACCGCGGTCACAGCAGTGGGAGCCGTATCAGGAGATCCTCGATCGTCTGATGGCCGCCACCATTCGTGATGAGATGGCACGCGCCACCGTGCGGGACGAGGTGTGGGCTCTCACGCAGCTGCTCTGGTCTCATGCCGAGTTGTCTGCCAAGGTCACCTCGCTGAAGAGGCAGGCCGACAGCGCCGGTACGGGCGCACTGCCGAGCGCCCCTTCTCAGACCCTCGACGCAGCAAGGAATGCGATCACCGATCGGATCCGCCGCCTGGAACACTACGACCAGACCGTACAGGCGGCAGAAGACGCCGAGCAGGACACGGTCGAACAAGTCGAACAAGAAGAGCGGCGTATCGCCCTTCAGTCCTTGCTGCGTGATCAAGCTGCCCACTACAGCAGCGAGGCGCTCGACCTGCTCGCCCAGGCGCGCGCGGGCTCCCTGGCCCCGGACCTTCCCGCTTCACCGTTGAAGGCTCACGCACCCGAGGCCGCCGGGCATCCTTTGCATCCTCTCCGGCAGAGGGCTGACGACCTGGCGGAGTGCATCCAGGAGCTGGGAGCCGACGCGCCATCCGACCTTGCCGCGGCGGCACGGCACCTGAATGCCTGGCTGAAAGACTGACTCGACGGTAGCCCTGTGGCGGATGGCGAAGAGTCCGGCTATCGGCGATGCGCCGGCCGGAGCGTCGGGTGAGCCAAGGCAGCCAGGCCGGACAACCCTGCTCGCCTGTACCGCCTCCGCCTCACTCGCAACACTGATGAGGCCGGCGAAGGAGAAGCACCCGTGGGTGGGACGTACGTTCACCGCCGGGTGTGCTCACGCGACGCCCTGAATGGCACGCTCGTCCAGCCTGACGCCGTGGTGGAAGTGATGGCGGATGTTGCCCGCGACGCCGCCGGCCGGTGGCGCCACCCGGTACGCCTGCACCGCACCCGCGCCGACATGTCCCCGGACACCGTGGCACTGTTCGGCACCTGACCATGGGCAGCGACGAGACGGCCCCTCAGTGCCGGTAGCCGGTTGCCACGTGGTCCCCGCTCACCCAGCCTCGCTCGCCGTTGTGCGGCCCCGACATGACCTTGCCGTACGCCCACCAGGTGCGGCCCGAGGCCCGGCCCCAGCACTCCGCGTAAAAGTCGGTGCCACGCGTCAGGAGCGCACGCGAGGTGTGTGAGGTGCCCTTGCCGGACCGCAGATGCACCGCGCGGGCCGTGACGTGGAGCTGCGCGGCAGCGCCGTCGGTGTTGCAGGCCCGCGGCTTCAGTACTGCGGCGGCGCCCGCGGTGCCGGCGCTGCCGCCCACGGCCAGGAGCAGCGAGGCCAGCACCGTTCCTGCCTTGATCACATTCGTCTTCATGCCCCGGATAACGGACCTCTCGGGACGAGGACACGACCTGAGCACGCATGTCTGGCAGCGGATCGCCGACCGCGCGCATGAGGCGGCACGGTCGCACCCCAGGTGGTGGAGGTAGCTGCTTCGATCATGGGCAGCTCAGCGGTCTTGCAGTAGTCGATCCACGGTGCCGTCGCTTTTTCGGAGTGCTGGTCATGGTGGCCAGTATCGCGACCGTGGCCGAGCACGGGCGGGCTCTGCTTTTCCTCTACCTGTCCGCCCGGCAGGGGCTAAAAGTGGTCGGGCAGCCAGGGTTCGAGCTGTGCCGTGCTGCGGACCAGGGTGGCGAGCGCCTTCTCCGATACGGCGTGGACTCCGGCCATGCGGGCCGACGTGGTGGACCGGTAGCCGCCGGCGTACCAGACCGCGAGCTGGCGCTGTGTGAGGAGCACTTGTCCCTCGACCTGTGTGGCGACGATCTCGCCCGCTCCGGCTTTGATCTGCAGCATCCACCGGTCCCACTGGCCGTGCTCGCTCTCGATTTCGACCGGTAGGGCGGTGGTGAGGTCGCTGGGCCAGCCGCGGAGCCGGATGGCCTCGGGGAGGTTCAGGATGCGGAGCATCCAGGGGTGCCATGCTTCGGCGGTGGTGCGGTGGTGGCGGAGTCCGTGCAGGAGTGTGGGGTACGGGGGGAGGGCACCGCGGCGAAAGGTGATGGTGCGGGCGCGGGTGTTGTGGCGGCCGAGGAAGGCGAGCATGGCGGCGGCGGTGGGCTGGCTTGTGGCCCAGAAGTCGTGGACGGTCAGGGTCATGCCGTGGCGTTCGTGTCGTTTGGTGGTGAGGCTGAGCAGGCCGGCGGTGGGGTGGCCGGGCCGGGCGAAGCGGTAGGTGGTGAGGTTGCTCTTGTCCTGCTTCCACCGGTTCCACCAAGTCGGGCGGTGGACAGGGCCGTTCCACTGGCGGGCGAGGTCACGTTGGAGGGCTTCGGCTTGGTCGGTCAGTCCGTGCTCGGCCTCGAAGTCTTCGCCTGTGAAGGAGCGTTTGAGGTCGTCGGTGGTTACCGTCCAGGCGAGTACGCCGGTGGGGGCTTCCCAGCCGAGGCGGCGGGCGTAGCCGGTGGAGGAGGTCACGATCGCGGAGATCACTGCCCCGCGCTCGATCAGGGGGCGCAGTCGTTCGCGGGTCATGTCGGTGGCCAGGTGGTCGCCGCGTTCTTCGGGGGCGACGCAGCCGTCGCCGAGGCAGGCGCTGGGGACGAGGGCGCCGCCGAAGAACTGGTCGACGAGGAGGCCGAGGCCGCCGGCGACGACCCGGCCGCCGCGGACGGCGACCTGAAGGTCGGCGTGCTCGCGCAGGTGAGTGATGTCCCCGATCGGGTGACCGTAGGCGCGGGTGGCGAGCTGGTCGTACTGCTCCCACAGGGTCTCGTCGGCGGGGGTGAAGGCCAGTTGCTGGTTCATGGTCCGCCTTCAGTAGCGGGTGGCGTCGCGGGCAGTGTCGGCGTCCAGGGGGAGGAGGAAGGTGCGGGTGAAGTCCAGGACGGTGGTGTCCGCCTGGTTGTGGGCGGTCGTGTGGCAGGTGATGACCCCGGTGTCGGGACGGCTCTCGGAGGTGCGGCGGGTGACGATCTTCGTTTCGGCGTAGAGGGTGTCGCCGATGTGGACGGGCGCGGTGAATCGCACCCGGTCGACGGCGAGGTTGGCGGTGGTCAGGCCGCTGATGCTGCGGACGGTCATGCCGGCCACGAGGTTGAGGGTGACGCCGGAGCAGACCAGGATGCGGCCCCACGGGGTTTGGCTGCTGTAGTGGGCGTCGGTGTGGATGGGGGCGACGTTGCCGCTCAGGGCGGCGCCGAGGAGGTTGTCGAGTTCGGTGACGGTCCGGCCGGGCCGGTGCTCGATGATCAGACCGGGGGAGAGTTCGGGGTAGGAGAGCCCGACGTTCTCGCGGATCCGGTCCTTACCGGTCTGGCGGTAGCCGTGGGGCGGTTCGGAGGTCATGACGTGCGGTCCGCTTCGGCGACCAGTGCGCGGGCGCGGTTGAAGAAGGGGGTGCCGCGCATCTGCCCGTCGACGGTGGTCACCGTTCCACCGCTGGCGTCGGCGGCGGCGACGATGGCGCGGGCCTGGGTGATTTCGTCGGCGGTGGGGGTGAAGACGTCGTTGATCACCCGGACATGGCGGGGGTGGACGCAGCCCTTGCCGTAGAAGCCGAGTTCCTTGGCCCGCTCGGCGTCGCGGCGCAGGAGGTCGGGGTCGTTGAGGTTCCAGGTGGGGGCGTCGATGGCGGGGAGGTTCGCGGCGGTGGCCGCGTTGATGAGGGCCGAGCGGGCGTAGTGGAGAGCTTCCCAGCCCAGACCGCAGCGGACGGAGGCGGCGTAGTCGGCGGAGCCGAAGATGACGCCGCCGAGCCGGGGCGCGCGCATGATCGCGGGCAGGGTGGTGAAAGCCCGGGGGCTTTCGATCAGCGCCCAGATGTCGGGGGTGTAGGCGTCGGTGTCGAGCGCGGCGGCGACGAGTGCGATGTCGCGGTCGGATTCCACTTTGGGGATCACGATGAGGTCGGGCCGGGCGGTGTAGGCGGCGAGGGCGGTGAGGTCCTTGATGCCGTCGAGTGTCGTGAGGCTGTTCATCCGGATGCCGAGGGTGCATGGCGGGTCGGGGAGGGCGAAGAACGCCTCGGAGGCGGTGCGGGCGGTCTGCTTGTCGGCCGGGGCGACGGAGTCCTCGATGTCGACGACGGCGACGGAGGCGCCGGACTTCTGCGCGCTGGCGAAGCGGTCCAGGTGCAGGCCGGGGGTGATGATCCAGGCCCGTTCGGGCTGGCGGCTGGTGCTGGTCATAGGGGTGGTCACCTTCCGTTGCGCTGGGTGGTGATGAGGTGGTCGAGCTGGCCGAGGGTGGCGGCGTCCTTGATGTCGCTGTCGCTGATGTCGAGGCCGTAGCGGTCGGTCAGGAGAACGGAGAGCTCCACGACGGCCAGGGAGTCGAATCCGGCGTGGTCAAGGGTGGCGTCGTCGGTGAGCCGGTCGGCGGGCAGTTGGAGGTCGTGGATCAGGATGCGGATCAGGTCACCGGTCATGTCCGGCTCCTTCCGGGAGGTGGGGGAGGGATGAGGCCGGGCCAGGTGAGCGTTGCGGCGCCCCAGGTCAGTCCGGCACCGAATGCCGTGAGCAGGGTGCGGTGGCCGGGCTCCAGGCGGCCGTCGGCGGCGGCTTGGGCCAAGAGCAGGGGGATGGACGCGGCGCCGGTGTTGCCGACCTCGGCGATGTTGCCGAGCCGGCGGCCGTCGGGGATGCCGAGCCGGCGGGCAACGAAGGAGGTGATGCGACTGTTGGCCTGGTGCGGGGCCAGGCGGTCGACCTCTGTGAGGTCCCATCCCGCGGCGGTGGCGGCCTGGCGGGAGGCGGTGGACATGCGGTCGACGGCATGTCGGAAGACGGCAGCTCCGTCCATGTGCAGGGCGCCGGGCCGGGAGGCGCGGATCAGGGCGGCGCCGCTGCCGTCGCTGCCCAGCACCACTGGCCCGAGTGCCCCCGCCTCGTCCGCGCTGCCGCGGCGCAGCACCACGGCTCCGGCGCCATCCCCGAACAGCGGGACAGTCGCGCGGTCCCCGGGGTCGGGAAGGGCGGCGAGGCGGTCGGCGCCGACGACCAGGACGGTCCGTACGGTGCCGGCGGCGATGAGCCCGGCTGCGGTGGCCAGGCCGTAGAGGAATCCGGTGCAGCCAGCCGCGATGTCGAAGGCGGGGATGCCGGTCAGTCCGAGCCGGGTGGCGACGGCGGGGGCGGTGGCCGGGCAGCACTGGTCCGGGGTGGTCGTGGCCACCACCAGAGCCTCCACCGGGGCCGGTCCGTCGTCGGCGAGGGCCTGGGCGGAGGCCCGCACGGCGAGGTCGGTCGTGGACAGGTCCGCCCCGGCCACATGCCGCCGGGTGATGCCGGTCCGCGAGCGGATCCACTCGTCCGTGGTGTCCAGGCGCGCGGTCAGGTCGGCGTTCGAGACGGTGCGCGGGGGCAGCGCTGCACCGATCGTGCAGACGACGGCCGCCCGCTCGGCCTGCGGGGGTGAGGCGGTCATCGGGTGGCTGCCTTGAGCTGACGGGCGACCTCGCCGATCAGGTCTTCCTGTCCGGCGACGACCTGCCGCTTGCCAAGGGCGAGGAACAGGTCGACGGGGTCGACGTCTTCGGAGCGGGCGGATTCCAGGACGGGCCGCTTGAAGCCGGAGAACACCCCGGCCAGGCCGCTGGCCACGGCGATCGAGTCGATGGACGGTGGGGCCTTCATGAGGCGGTCGGCGGCGATGTCGGCGGCGGCCAGGATCTGGCGCAAGCCGATTCCGGTGGCGAGGCCGTGGCGTTCCAGGACGGCCACGAGGACTTCGAGCGGGGCGTTGCCGGCCCCGGCACCGAACCCCCGGGCCGTCGCGTCGATGACCGACGCCCCGGCGTCCACGGCGGCCACGCTGTTCGCCACCGCCAGACCCAGGTTGTTGTGGCCGTGGAAGATCACCGGTACGTCGACGGCGGAGACGATGGCGTTGACGCGCTCGGTGACGTCGCCCGGGAGGTAGTGGCCCGCGGAGTCCATGATGCCGACCGCCTGGGCGCCGAACTTGACCATCAGGGCACACTGTTCGGCGAGTTCGCCCGGGCCGGTCATGTGGCTCATGAGCAGGACGCCCTGGGCTTCGGCTCCGAGGTCGCGGACGACGCCGAGGTGGCGCTCGGTGACGTCGGCCTCGGTGCAGTGGGCGGCGATCCGTACGACGTCGGCGCCGTGGTGGACGGCGGCCGCCAGGTCGCGGGAGGTTCCCCAGCCGGGGGCCATGAAGACGCCCATCCGTGACGAGGTGAGGGCCTCGCGGACGGTGGTGAGCATCGTGGCGTCATCCAGCCGGGCGCGGCCGATCTGGAGGCTGGAGGCGCCCAGCCCGTTGCCGTGGCCGACCTCCACCACCGGCACTTTGGCGGCGTTCGCGACGGTGGCGTAGGCGCGGAGCTGGCCGGCGTCGAGCTGGTGGCCGACGGCGTGGTGGCCGTCGCGCAGGGTCGGGTCGTGCAGCAGGATCCGGGGCCGCGGGCGCGGGGGTGCGGTCATGGGCGGGTTTCCCTTCATCGGGAGCCGGCGGCCGTCTGCTCGGCGAGGAGGACGGCGGCGGCGTTGATGATGTCGACGCTTCCGGCGTGGCGGGGCAGGCGGCCGCCGCAGACGGTCACCTCCACCGCGACCGAGATCCGGCCCGGGGCGACGGCGAGCGAGGTCACCTTGAACCCGGGCGTGTAGGCGCGCACGGAGTGGGCGGCGGCCGCGATGCTCGTGCGGACCGGAGCCGGGCGGATGCCGTCCGCGAGGACGGTCATGGCCACCCGGAACGGCGGAGCGGGCCGGGCGGGGCTGAGGTTGACCATCACCTTCGCCTCCCGGGTGCCGGTGAAGGTCCGGATCGCGGCCGAGGTGGTGGCGATGTACTGGTCGAGGTTCAGGCGGGTGGCCCGGCCGGCGCTCGCGCTCGCCCCGGTGGAGACCACCTCGATGTAGGTGGGGGCGCAGCGCTGGGAGATGGCGTGCAGGATCGGGATGGCCGCCTGCCCGCCGCAGCTGACGAGGTTCAGGTGCCGGTGGCCCGCCGACCGGTGGCTGGTGACGCCCGGGACGATGACCGTGCCGAGGTCCGCGGGCGTCAGGTCGATCAGGGTGGTGCCGGTCGGCCGCAGCGCCGCCCAGTGCTCGGCGTGGCTGTCGGCGTTGCTGGCGTCGAAGACCACATCGAAGGGGCCGGCTTCCACCACGGCGCGGATGCCGCCGGCGGTGGTCGGATGGCCCATGTCGGCCGCCCGGCGCAGGCCCAGACTGTTCCGGTCACGGCCTGCCACCAGGGCCAGTTCCAGTGCCGCCGACCGGCGGATCTTGTCGGCGAGGTCGATCCCGATCAGGCCCGCGCCGAGTACGGCGACGCGCAGACGCTGTCCATCAGGGGCCATCGGACGCTCCTTCGTACGGAAAGAGGGCTGGAGAGGTGCAAAGACGGCGGAACGCCGGGCACCAAGGGGGTTAGTGGACGTGCAGTGCGACCGGCGGCAGATGGGGCGAGTAGGCGCGGACCGTGCTCCGGGCATCCAGCGGGAGGCTGGCGTGCACGGCCCCGGCCAGGACCAGCTGTCCGGCACGCAGCTTGTCGCCGCAGCGGTGCAGCCGCCCGGCGAGCCAGGCCAGAGCGTGGAGCGGGTGGCCGAGGACGGCTCGGCCTTCCCCGGTGGCGACGGCAATGCCGTCGACGCTGACGACCAACTGCTCGGCGGCCAGGTCCATGTCCGCGCTGAGCGGCATCATGGGCCCGGTGACGACCTGGGCGCAGGACGCGTTGTCGGCGATGCTGTCAGCGACCGTAAGACGCCAGCTGGTGAATCGGGTGTCGATCACTTCCAGGGCGAGGAACACCTCCTTCACCGCCGCCCGCGCCTCCTCGACGCCCACGTTCCCGCCCGTCAGGTCGCAACCGAGCCGGAACGCGATCTCGGCCTCCACTCGCGGCTGCATCAGCGCGCACCGGGCCATGGTGCTGCCGGCGGGCAGCATCATGTGGTCCAGCAGGACACCCGAGTCCGGCTCGTCGACGCCCATCTGCTCCTGCATGGCCCGAGAGGTCACCCCGGCCTTGTGGCCGACGACGCGGGCGCCGCCCGCGACCTGCCGGGCCACCGCCGCCGCCTGCACGCGGTAGGCCGTCTCCAGCGACAGATCCGGCCGCCGGACGGTCAAAGCTTCGATCGGAATTTGCTTGCACTCCGCCGTCAGCAGAGCCGACGCCGTAGCGTCGATCCAGCGGTCGTCCTGGTTGTCCTGGTCATGCAAGGCAATCCCTCCTCGGGGCATACGGCATCCCATGCGGTGTGCAGACGCGGGCTCGGAGCAGATCTGTTGCGGCACTTCGGCCGCCGGGCTCGGGCCTGATGAACAGTCAACCTGCGGGCCGTACGCAGCGGTACGGTGAGGGGCAGGCCAAGCGGTATATCGGGTATATCGGGGCAGGTGCTCATGACCACGCGGACACCGAACACCCAGCTCAGCGCCCTTGTCGCTGAATCCGGGCTCACCTACGAGGCGCTAGCCAAGGCAGTCCGCGCCGTCGCCGCCGAATGCGGCGACCGTTTACATACGAACAAGTCCAACGTCGAGCACTGGCTCAGCGGATCCGTGCCCCGCGGCAACACGCCCCGCTACCTCGCAGTCGCCCTCTCTCGGCGCCTGGGCCGCCTCCTGACCCTCGCCGACCTCGGCCTGCCCTGCCCAGCAGAGCCAGACAGTGACACCATCGGACTGTCCCTCGGGAGCGACCCGCTGGATGCCCTGCTGCCGATGTGGAGGTACGAGTTGGACCGCCGCCGCTTCCTGTCGGCATCCGCCTACTCCGTGGCCGCCGCCGCCCTGCCCCTCAGCCACGTCCAGGACATCGCCGCCCGCACCGCGGCCGCCCGCAGCGGCTCCACCGTCGGCATGGCCGAGGTCGCCGCCGTCCGCGACATGATCCATGCCTTCTCCGAAATGGACGAACGCCACGGCGGTCAACACGGCCGCAGCGCCCTGGTCACCTACCTCCGCGACGACGTCGCCCCGCTGTGCCGGGCCCGGTTCCGTAGCGACGACGTCCGCCAGCAGATGCTCTCCGCCGCCAGCCGCGGCGTTCACCTGCTGGGCTGGAAAAGCTACGACGCAGGTCAACAGGGCCTCGCCCAGCGCTACTACCTTCAGTCCTACGCCCTGGCCGCCGAATCCGGTCTGCGCGGGCACGACGGATTCGTGATGCGCACGATGGCCATGCAAGGCCTCAAGCTCCACCGCCCCGAGCACTGCCTGGGCCTGGCCGAGACTGGCCTGAACCGGGCCAAGGGCCGGGTGGACGCCCAGACCGAAGCCCTCTTCCGCGTCGTTCACGCCCACACCCTGGCCAAGATCGGCAAGCACCGTGCGGCGCTGGCTGAGGTCGATCATGCCCGCACCCTGCTGACCGGTGCCCCCGGCGACGAGGTGCCGTTCTGGGCACTGGCCTGGGGCCCGCCGGCCGCATCGGTGTACTCCCGCACCGCCAAGGTCCACGAGACCGTGGGAGACCACCGGGCCGCCGCCGAGCACTACGCGCTGGCTGCCACCGCGCGCCCGGCCGACACGTACGCACGCATTGTCGCCCTGGACCTGGTCGCGGGCGCGGAGATGCACCTCAAGCGCGGCAGCATCGAGCAGGCGTGCCTTACGTGGCACAAAGCCATCGACAACATGGGCGGTGTCCGCTCCGTCCGCACCCGCAAGGCGGTCGCCCGCATGCGCAGCGACCTCGCGCGGTTCCGGGCCCGGGGCTTGCGATGCGTGGCCGAGCTCGACGAACGAGGACGCGACTTCCTCGCCGGCGCGTGACGTCAGCGGTGTTCGTAGAAGCGGCGGACGATCGGCTCCAGATAATCCGCGTGCGGGCCCTTTAGACCGATCAGTTCGTCCGGCGAGCGCACAAAGGCGATGTTGTCGAGTTCAGCTTCGCGGCCCTCGACACGCTCGGCTGCCGCAGCAGCAGTGAAGTGAGCGCGCAGCGTTGCCTCGGGAAGGGCGGGGGCCAGGTAGGTCAGGCCGACGCTGCCGTTCTCTCCGCGAGTGACGACCCACAGCTCCAGCTCCTCGGCTGCGGTGCCGATTCCCAGTTCTTCGGCTAGCTCGCGCGCGGCCTGGCCGGCCAGTGCCGCCTCGTCCAGTACCGCGCCGGCCTGGGGAGGCTCCACGGACCCGCCGGGGAGTTGCCAGCGGCCCGGGGCGGCTGTCAAGGGTGACATCCTCGCTGTCAGTACGCGGCCGTCGTCAGTCGGCTGGACGACGTTCACGAACAACGAGGGCAGCGCGATGGCGCCGGGAACGCGCCGCAAGGCGTAGTGCCGGTAGGTCACACGCACCCACGACAGGCGCAGGATGCCCGGCTCGGACCATTCCATTCCCCCACACGCCACCACCGGCCCGTCAAAGAGAGTGGGGTTGGCCTTGACCGCCATGTCCCATACCCGGTCTCGGGCCTCAGCGTCCTGGGGTGGCAGCGGCGGCTCCGCGGCTTCGGTCAGCGAGAGCCGTTCAGCGTCGAAGAGGGCAATGCCCGCAGGGGGCAGCGTCTCGGTCACCGGCCCATCGTAGAGCCCGCTCCCGGACCGACCGCCGACTCCTCATTGACGGCCGGAGCGAACCGTCGAAGACCAGCGACCGAGCACCGTTCACCGTGGGCGTGGCAAGCCGGATTACCGCCTGCGAAGTGCAGGTGCCGGTTGTGAGCACGTGCCCCGGGCTGTGCCCAGTACCAGACAGCCCCCACTGAGCGGTTCAGCAGGAGCGCGGTGATGGCCGGTGCCGCGAAGCGGTGAGGCTTCGCGGCGGAGAGGTGGCTGGCCTCTCCATGCCGGCCATCGTGCGGCGTCTGGCCCGCCGGGAGTTCGTCGTTCCCTTCAACCAGAGGCCGCGGTCCTACGGTATCCCGTGGGGTGTGGTTCGGTGTGCTGCTGTCAGGTCGTCGAGGACCGGCGGGCTGCCAGCTCCTCGACACGGGAGCGTCTCCAGCGCTGTTGGCGCGGTCGGCCGGCGCTGCCGCGGCGGTACTCGAATCCGTCGGGCTGTTCGAGGTCGGGCAGGAGTCCGTGGCCGAGGGCGCTGATGAAGCTGTCGGTGTTGCCGTATCCGAGGATCCGGGCGGCTTCGGCGGCGCCGACCAGGTCCTCGTCCTGGTCGGCGGTCGGCAGGACGCCGCGTTCGCGGGCTGCGGCGACGACGGTGGCGCGGCGCCACTTCTTGCGGGCTCCGCCGCGGCTGCCCTGCTGCTTCTCCAGGGTCTCCGGCTCGGGCAGTTCGGGGATTCGGCCCTGGTAGAGGGCGCTGGAGAAGGAGGCGGCGCTGCCGTAGCCGAGCAGGCTTGCGACTTCGGCCGTGCCCAGCAGTTCGTCGGGGTCTCCGTCGACAGGCACCTGGGGCAGCGCGGCGGCGGGGGCCGATCCGCGCCGGCCCTTGCCGGGGCGGTTGGCTGTCCAGGCGACGATCGTGCCGCGGCGCCACCTCGGGCCGTCGATGTCCTCGTCGGGCTCGGGGAAGTAGCCGGGCCGGTCGCGGAAGTAGGCGTCGATGGTGGAGGTGCGGGTGTAGCCCAGGAGCTGGGCCACCTCCCGCTTGGTCAGCAGCTCGTCCTGGTCGGCCTCGAGCACCGCGGCCGGCAGTGTGCGCTTCTTCGGGGCGCGCTGCGTGAAGAACGCGGCGACCTCGTTGTAGCGCCAGAACCGCTTGCGGCCCTCGGTGTGCGCGACCGCGGGGAAACCGCTGTCCGGGTTGTTGCTCCACTCGCTGATCCGGGGCTTGCTCGTGCCGAACTCGGACACGATCTGTGTGGTGTCCACGAGCCGCTCGGCGGTAGGCATCGGGGCCCCTTCGGCAGGATCGACAAGGTGGTGCTGGCGCCCACTCGAGCGCGACAGGTTCGATAATGCCAAAGGTGGTGGTTCGTGTCCAGCCCAGCGCGGACCGGCTACTGGAACTCCTCGCCCAGGAGGCTGACGCCGAATCGCGCGGCTCGCTCTGCCAGCTCCGTGTACGCCATGGCGGCAGGCGAAGCGTCCCAGGTCGCGAACGCGAGAGCGGAGACCGCCTCCCCGCGGGTCATCTCCTCCTCCCACGCAGCGCCCGTAGCCGCGCATCGCTCGGCGAGCTGGGCGTCGGACAGGGACGCGGCCTCACGGCGGATGCCGGACTGGACATCGGCCACGCCCTCGCACCAAGCACGGTGACCCGCGGCGAGCAGGTTCCGCAATGCGTCCCGGTCAGTGAGCTCCCGGGCGCCGGCGGCGAGGACCAGCAGCTGAGCGGTCGGGTTGGTGTCCATGGCCATCTCCTTGTTGTCACTGTAAAAGGGAAGGGATGCAGCGGGCCGGGTCCGGACGACCCGGCGAAAACGGCCGCGCTGTCGGTGCGGCCCCCTACAGTTCCGTCATGTCCAACTATCAACGGCCGCAGCCGAATCGAAAGTTCATGCTGGTCGAGTTCCCCGTCGGCACCCACCTCGACCGTTCCCGTGCCTCCTCCGGCGGTATGCGGGGTACCGCCCGCGATGACCGGGACAACTCGCTCGTTGCCCAGGCCGAACTCTTCGACGCCGACGACCGGTACGACGAGGGCTTCAGGGACGGCCTAAGGAACCTCCTCGTCAACTGCGCCACCGACATTGCGATGGAAGTCGCTCGAACCGTGACGGTCGCCGCCGTGGAGGTCGCCACCCCGTACCTCAAGGACGGGGCGCGCCGCTTCAAGGAGAAGCTGCGACGCAGGCCCAAGGACACCCCGGCCACCGAGGTGGTGCAGGAGGCTGCCCCCGAGCGGCCGACTGCGTCTGGTCTCCGGCCGGTGACCGCTGCCCTCAACGGCCGCGACCAAGTGGACCTCGTCCTGCGTGCCGACCAGGGTGACACCAACGTGCAGGCCGCTCTGGAGCGGATCAACACGCGGGCGGCCGAGACATACGGCATCGCCGCGCACTACTCCGCTGGCCTGCCCGCGGCAGACGTTGTCGGCGAGGCCATGGGCCAGGCCCTGGCAGCAGCCGCGCCCGGCTACATCGCCGCCGCCCTCGAGCGCCTCGCCTTCGACGACGAGCTCGGCCTGACCCCCGCGCAGCAGATGCGCCTGCGGGATCGCGCCGCGGAGCTCGACCCCGGCGTGGTCGAAGACCTCACCGACGCCAACGCCCTGCTCGCGTAGCCCGGACGCTCCGGGGGCGAGAGTGGCCGCTGCGCATACGGCCCCCGATCAGGCGCCTCCCGGCCGGGGGCCGTCTCCGTCCTGTGAGCTACTGGTCACTTCGCGGCAGCTTCAGGAGGACAGGGCACAGACGGGTGACCGCAGTGCCGCGAGTCGGGTGCTCATGTCCGCGTAGGCGTCGCTGCCAGGGCCCTCGGTCGGCGAGATCGGAGAGCCGGTGGCGGAGGCCGTCGTCGGCTCCGGCCTATGGCCTTGCGGGCTGTATCCAGTACTCATGGCACTGCCTCTCAAGTGGATCAGATTACGGAGTGCGGGCTCAGAAGCGGGCGTACCGGATGTCGATGCAGTCGGAGCACATGGGGATCGAGTCGTCATCGGGTGCTATGTCGAGGACAGACCCGCAGCCGCCTTCACAGTCGATCAGGTGCTTGAAAACGGTGCCGCACGAGAAGCACAGGGGCGTCGCCCCGGGCTGGCCTGCCGCGGTCACCGCGTCCGGCACGAGGGCGCATACCCCGCACTCCGGACAGTCGACTACCGGCGGATCGCCGCCGTCCTGGAAAGCAGAATGCTCGTCCTGGCCCAGGATGATCCATGCGTAGTTGGCGGCGGCGGACTCCGGATTGTCCGGCCACACCTGATGGCAGAACAGGCAGCTAGGACCCTCGTCCTTACCGTCGTAGGCGACCATGGCCCACTGCTCACAGTCCGGGCACTTCACCGTTACGTCGGCGACCTTGGCCAGGTCGCTCCGGAGGTTGTTCATGCGCTGCTTGACCAGCGTCTCAATGCCCTTGAGCTGCAACCGGAACGAGTCCATGTCTCTCTCGACGCCCCGGGCTTCGGCGGGGTCGAGTCCTGGGATGAGGTGCCGGTGGATGAACGTGATCAGGAATTCGAGCACCCTCGCCGCGCGAGACTCGATGGCGTACGCGTTGTACGTCAGGCCGTAGTGCTGGAGGGCGTTGCGGCTCTCCCCGAGCTCCTTGATGCGCTTCCGGTCATTCGCATCGAGGTCCAGGCGGGCGATGTCGCGCAGGCGGTCGAAGGCGTCCAGGGTGCCGCAGCTCTTGAACTTGCCGCTCTCCCAGGTCTCGTGGGTGGCCTCGGCCGGGTTCTGGAAGATGAGGCTGAAGTGTTCCTGCGCGAGCCGGGCCTTGAGTAGTACCTCGGTGGCCGCCTGGAGGTGGAGCACCGTGTACTTGAGGTCGCGGGCGCCGGGCGGCTTCTCGCCTTCGGTCAGGTGCTGGAAGACGCTCACCAGGTAGTCCATGCCGTTGGACACGGGGGTGTAGGACACGTCCGGCCGCTGGGACTGGCGTTGCGCCTTCTTCTCGCTCTGGGCGGGCGTCGGCGCCGGGGCCTGCTCCGCGCCGCCCTCGGGTTCGTCGGGGTGCTGCGCGTCCGTCTGGTCGGTCATCGGGTTCCCTCCCCTAGGTACCGGGTATTCCAGGGAGAATCGTCGCCCCTCGCAGGTCAGTCAAATGAGCGTCGCAAGGCCGTCGAGGCGATGCGCCAGCACGTCGTCGACCGGTACGGCAATCCGGCGGACGGCGAGCGTTGCCCGTCCGGCCAGGGCGGCAGCCCGGTGGGCTGCCGAGCCGACGCCGTACGCGAGTGTCGCGGTGACTGTGTGACCTGACTCGGCGACGGCGGGTGGCGAAGGCGCCCGCACTAGCCAGGGCCTGCTCGGCCGCGTTGCGGTTGCCGGTCACCGCGACGATGCGGGCGGTGAGCTGCGGGAGCCGGTCTCCTCCCCGGGTCCACAGACCGAGCGGGCAGTCGGGCCCGAGGTTGGCCAGGGCGGAGAGCCAGACCTCGTCCGAGGGGATGATGAACTGGCAGGTCAGCTGCGCGTCGCCGAGTTCGCCAGCGGGCTTGTACCGGGCCAGGCGCCCGCTGTTGTCGTTGCGGACACGCCGCTCCCACACTTCCTCGGCGCTGAATGTGGCTAGGTCGGCGGCGAGTTGAGCTGGAGTGAAGTGCTCGGCGAGCGCGGCACGGGCGGTGCGTTCGGGCAGGGCGGGGCATGGTGAACCTCCGTGAGGGGGCGCCGGCGTGCATGCCGCCGCTGCCGTGCGGAGCGGTGAGCTGGGGGTGGGTGCGGTCAGCGCGCGGTGCGGCTGGGCGCGGCGGGGGCGTCCCAGGTCGTGCGGGGCGCGGACCGCCACCAGTCGGTCGCGGCGGCCGGGACCGGGGCCGGTCGGGCTGCCGGGGCGGGACGGCTCGGTCGGGCCCGGTGAGCGGCTGGCGCCTGGGGCGCGGCCGTCGGGCGCGGGGCCGAAGCGGGAGCGCGTCCGGCGAGGACGGCGGGCAGGGTGTCGTCGATGTAAGCGACGTGGTGGGCGAGATCCACACCGACCTGGGCGGAGTCGAGGTAGAGCACGTTGTTGCGCATGGCCACGTTCCCGGTGGCGATCACATGCACGGCGTCGGTGAGGCACTCGGCGACGTGCCGGGCGAGCGGGCCGGTGACCGTGCAGATCACGGGGACCGGCTCCCCGTCGCGCCACTGGCGCTGTTCGTAGTCGTACTCGCGCGGGATCTGTACCACGGTGAAGCGGGCCGCTGGGGTGCCGCGTTCGGTGTGGCGCAGCTGCACGGTTCCGTACACGCGGCCGCGGATGACGGCGGTCGTCTCTCCATTCATGCGGGGCGCTCCTCGATGTGACGAACGTGAGGCGGTGCCCGGAACCATCCGGACGAGTTCCATAATACGTGAAACGGCACGGGTGTCATCCCCTTCTCCCAACCGGGTGGGAGCACCCGCCCCTGCGGGGCCAGCCGCTGCCACGCCCGCTCCCGCTCTGCCCGGTGCTACACGGCGCGCTGTTCCTTTGGCGGCCGGCCCTTGCGGCAGGGCCCCGGACCCTCGCAGCAGCAGACTGTCTCCGGGCCACCCCCCCTGCCGCCGCTCGCCGCCGCGGGCCTGATGGCGCGCCGGGCGAGCCGCCCGAGGCTGGCCCATCAGCCGGTCGGCGTCGGCGCTGGCGCAGGGGGATGGGTGAACACTGTGGCGTCCTCGACGTCCACCTGCACCGGGACCGTGCCGTCGGCCTGGACCAGCTGCTCGTCTGCCCTGCATCGAGATCGCCGGGGTCCTTGCCTCCGCGCAGCCTGGCCGTCCGAGAGGCTCAGGGGGCGTGTTGCATCCCCGTGGCGGAGGACGTCGTACGCGCGCAGCGTGTAGTCCTCGTCGCATCGATCCTCTACTGGGCCGTAGTAGACGTCGACAGCCGTCCGGTCGTCGGCGGGAGGAAGGATGGGCACGCCGTCGGTGCCTGCCACCTTGTCCCAGCAGCTGCGCACGTGCTGCGCCAGTGAGGCCAGCGCGGAGGCATCGTCGGACCAGAGCGTCACCTCCTCGCTGAGCCGGTCCCACCGGCGCAGCACCCACGCCCGGCCGACCCGCTGCGCCGTGAGGGGTGGGGACGGCGAAGCTGAAGCGGCTCAGCCATCCGCTGAGGATGTCGGCGGTCTCCGCGCCCGGCCATTCGCCGGTGCGGGACTGGAGGTCGTCCATCAGTGTGGCCAGATCGATGATGGCCGCGCCTGCGGGCGTGGCCGGGTCCGGTGTGATCAGCACGGCGAGCTCCTTGACGTGGTGAGGGGAGGAATGGGGGAGGTGGTCAGGACCCGTTCATGAGGGCGTTCCCAGGTCCATCAGGTGTTCCTGGCCGGGAGTGAGTGCCCCTGCGCGCAGCACGCGTGTGCGCAGGACGGGCACGTCGACGCTGACGCCGGCGGGCGCCTCGGGCCTGCCGGGCGGGTGGACGAGACGGTAGGTCCGCGTGTGGATCATCCAGGCCTCGTACCGGTCGGCGGGACTGCCGCTGCGCGCGGTGTGGCCTGCGTCGGGGGAGCGGGAGGGGCACGGGCAGGACGGGTCGGTGCACGGGCGTCCGGCCGGGTGGCCGGCCAGGACCGGGCGGCGGCGGTAGTGCGTCGCCGTGCCGTTGCGCATGGGGCAGTGCGCGGCGGTGTACGGCAGGCACTCGGGGTGCAGCGCCGGTTCGGGGGAACAGCCCTGGACGACGTCGGCCGGCCGGACGATCAGGTAGCACCGCTCGTCCAGGGGCTGGCCGCATATCTGGCACAGACGCCGCAGGAAGGCTGCGAGGGCTCGTTCGGCATCCAGGCTGCCGAAGGCGGCATGGCCGCCGTGGACCAGGGACACCCACGGCACGACCAGCCCGCCCGCCAGCGGCCGGCGCGCACAGCGTTGGGGTATCGAGTGCATCTGTCATCTCTCTCGGATCGCGGGGCGGGGCAACTGGGCGTCAGTTGCCGGAGGGTGACGGCCCGTCCCGCCCGCCCTGCCCGCCGGACAGGGCGGACAGGGCGGGCGGGGTGGAACGGCCGGGGGCGGTCAGTCGTGTGGTTGCGGGGCCGGCGCGGTGGGTTCGGCTGCCGGGTGGGGCCATTGCCAGTGGCAGTGGTGGAGGTCTGTCCAGCGGCCGGCGCCGTCCGGGTTCCACTTCACGCGCACGGGCCCCCAGCCGCCGGTCGGGTCGGTGCGGCGGATCGCCGCCGGGCTGCCGAGGAGGTGGGTACGCCGCAGGTTGCTGCCGTCCAGTTGCGGGGCCTGGCCGAGCTGGTCCAGGGCCTGTAGCACGTCGGCGAGCAGTGCCCAGAGCTGGTCGGGGTCCTGGGGCAGCTTGCGGATGCGCTGGTCGGAGGTAACGATCCGCCGGGCGGCCTCGTCGCCGCGGCGGAACCAGGCGCCGCCGCCTGGCACCGCCCGCACGGCGGTGCTCAGCTCCTTCACGTCCGGGCTGGCCGGTTCTCCGGGACGGGTGAGGATACGGAACGTCTCACCCATCCCCAGGTAGTACGCGGCTTCGTGCGCCGGCTTCAGCGGGCCGTTGTCCTGGTCTTCGGGTGACGGCTCGGGCAGGGGCGCACCGCTCATGTCGCTGGCGTACGTTCGGGCGGCTGCAACGACGCCTGGGGAGATCACCATGGGTGCCTCTGCTTTCTCAAGGGCTGACGGGGGAGTGGCCGTGCTCTGACGGCTGGCATCGCCGGGCTCGAACCGGCGGCATGCCGGCGCGGTCCCCTGGGGGCAGCACAGCCTGCTGCCCCCAGGGGCCGGTGTTCTCAGGAGTCGGCCGGGTCGGTGAGCTCGATGCAGGCGGCCGGGACCTTGGCGAGCCGGTAGCGCTTCTCGCCGTCGGCGACGCGGAAGCGGGTGTTGCTCGGGTCGCGGCGCAGCCGCTCGGTGGAGGCTTCGTCCAGCAGGAAGTCGAAGCGGCTGCGCGTGCGGTTGGGCTGCTGGACAGTGCCGGTCAGCAGGCGCAGGCACGCCGGGGTGATCGTCGTGCCGATCCGGGCGGTGCGGCCGGGAGTGATGACCGGGCGCTTGGCGGCGTCCAACTGGATCAGGCGGTTGGTGGCGGCCTCCTGGAGGGCGGCCACGGAGACGACGTCGGGCAGCTCGCTGATGAAGGCGCGGACCTCGACAAGGGTGGGCATGGGTGTGTCCTCTCTCGGGTCTGTGGTGCGGGGGACCGGACTTGAGACGCCCGGCGGGAACCGGCGCCACGGGTGGGCCGGGGCGGCGGGCACCGGCTGTGCGGTGCCCGCCGGGTGCACGGCGGTCAGCCGAGCGGGTAGAGCACCAGGGCGGCGCGGGCGTCGGCCGGAACCTTCGGGAACAGCGCGCGCAGCTCGGTGTCTGCCGCGAGTTCGCTCTCCAGCGGGTACACCTCACCGGTCAGCTCGTAGACGGGGGAGTACCGGCCGATCGCGTACGTGCTGAACGGCGAGTAGAGGTTGCCCTCGGTGTCGCGGGAGAGCACGACCAGGGTGTCGCCCGGGAGACGGGCCCAGTCGTTGCCGACCAGTCGCCGCAGCACATCCAGGGTGAGCGGCTGGTCGCCATCGACCGGCTGGGCGGGATCGGCGGTGCCGGACTTGTGCATGACGGACTCCAAGCGGGTCTCGCTCGTGCGTGGGTGGGGGGCCGGGCACGTGGTGCCCGGCCGTGGGGTGATGTCCAGGGGCGGTTCAGGCGGCGGAGTCGTCGCCCGGGGCCTGGCCCCGGTGCGCGGCGACGGCCTGTTCCTCGACCTCGGACAGCCGGTAGCTGCCCTTGTCGTCCTGGCCGAGCTTTTCCAGTAGCAGCAGGTAGGCGGCCTGTTCGGGGGTGGGGTTCTCCCACAGGAAGCTGACCTGCATGCGGGCGGCGTTCCAGCCCTTCGGGTCACGCATGTCGCGCTCGAAGGCGGCGGCGACGTGCGCGAACAGCACCTGGGCCATGCGGGCCTTGGACAGGGTCGCCAGCTCCGACAGCCGCACCCGCTCGAAGGGGCTGTCGGGCAGCTTCACGCCCAGGAGCTGGGCGACGTCCTCGGCCTCCTGCCGCTGCGCCCACTTGCCGTAGAAGGCGGGGAGGTCCAGCAGCACGGTCAGGGCGAACCGCCATGCCTCCTCGGGCAGGGCCTTGCTGCCGCGCACCAGCCGGGCAACGAACTCCTTACGGGGCCCGGCGGCAGCCTTCCAGGCCCGGTTGCAGGCGGTGATGCGTGCCCGCTCGGCGGCCTTCTCCTCGTCCTCGGCCGTCTTGACCGGCTTCGGCTTCGGGCGCACCTTGTGACCGTGCTCGGCCGGGTCTGCGCAGTACCAGACGGGCTGGTGCTCGTCGTCGAGCCGGGCGCTGTGGCCGGGGCAGCCCTGGTGCCCTTTCTCGTCCAGCGGGTTGCCCAGCGGCGTGGTCAGCTCCGACAGCGGCCGGGCGGTGTCCTTCTCCCCGTACGGGCGGTGCGCGGGCAGCAAGGGCACGCCCGCCTTCTCCAGAGCCGCGACGGCCTTCCTGCGGGCGTTCAGGTCGTGCTGTTCGGCCTTGAGCAGCGCGAGTTCCTGGTCCCAGTGGCCGCGCCCGCCGCCCTCCTCCGCCTCGTCCCGGGCCAGCGCCCGCAGGAGACGGTCCTGCGCGCGGGGCACGTCCTCGACCTCGGCGAGCTGCGAGAGCTGTTCGAGGTCCATGCCCCCGGCGGAGGCCCGGCGGAGCGTGGCGTCATCGAGCTGCTGCGCACGGCCCAGCCGCTTGCCGGTACCGCGCTTGAGGCCCAGGGCCCGCGCGGCCTGCTTCTGCTCTACCTCGTCCATCCCGATCAGCGACAGTTCGGCGGCCTTGAGGGTGTCTTTGGGGGACATGCCCTGCCGCTGGTGGTTCTCGATCAGGGACAGGAACCGCGTCCAGGCGTCCCGGCCGACCAGATCCGCGCGCACGTACGCCTTGATCTGCCTCCTGGGGTGGCCCTCCGCCTCGGCGGCGGCGTTGGCGATCTGCGCGGCCTGGGTGCGCCGCCAGCCCTTGAACGCGCCGTAGGTGCCGTCCGGGCGGGGGCGGACGCTGACCGGGTCCTGGACGCCCACGGCCTTTACGGAGTTGATCAGGTCGGTGTCGGGCTCGGTGTCCGTCTCGCGGGCGTTGCACTCGTCGCGAGTGATCGCGTCCGGGTCGAGCAAGACGGCGGTGAGGCTCGTCTCGTCGGCGTCGACCGGGGCGGTCTCGGCCGTCTCGGCGGTGGGGGACTCGGTGACTGTGGCCATGTCTGGCCTCCTTGTGCTGGGTTGACGGACTTTCAGCGGTGTCGGGAGGGCGCCACCCTCTCGACGTGTTCCATAATACTTCATTTTGATAGTGGGGCAACTGAATTGCTCGATACTGCCTCGCCCGTGGAAGTGCAGGTCAGGACGCCTTGCGGCGCCGCGCCGCATGTACGGAGCAGGCGTATACGGCGCGGCTTCCGCCCCGGAGGCGAGGGATGGCGGCCACCTGCTCGGTGCAGGGCAGGCCGCAGTCGACGCATCTGCGGTCGGTATCGGCCGTGAGGGCCGGCGGGGGCATGGCGGGTCGGGGCATGGCGGGACCTCTCTCATGGCCGGGAATGGGGGTCTGGGCGGGGGCCAGCCGTCTGTGCGGAGTTGCCGTCGGCGGCTCCGGCGTGGGGACATCAGGCGTAGCGTGTTTCATAATACCTACTGGCGGTGGGGCAACGGGCTTTCCTGACGCTGCCCCACCGCCGACGGCTACGGACCGGCGGTCAGGTGCTGATGCGGGTCACCGCGCGGGTGGGGAGATGGACGCGCAGGATGTCCCCGTGGTCGGGCGGGTCCAGTACCGCGAGCCGGTTGAGCGCCGCGGCCAGCTCGGGGTCGGCGAAGACCTCTTCCGCCAGCGCGGCTTCCCCCACCGGCACGGCGGTCACCGTGGTCCGGGTGGGCCGGAGATCCGGAACGGCCTTGGTGGCCGCGAGGGCGGCGACGAAGGGACTCCAGCCCAGGCGCATGCCGTCGGCCGCCCGCCGTTCCGTGGTGGTGAAGTAGGCGGCCACTGCCGGGCGTCCGTCCCCGGGCTGCCCGGCCGCGAATGCCTTGACCCGGCTCACCAGCACCTGCCGCCACGCCTCCTCGGTGGCCGCCAGTGCCGCGATGACCAGCGCGTCCAGTTCCCTGGGGGCGAGTTCACGCAGAGCCTCCCGGACTGGATGCTCGGTCGGGGCGGTCAGTAGTTCGGCAAGTTCCAAAGGCCTCATGGGCGTTGTCCTGTTCGGTCGGAGGGAGGGGGCCGGTGCTGTCAGTCGCGAGACAGCGGCGTGTGTGCGGAGAAGACGTAGTGACCGAGCTCGCGCAGTGCGCCGGCGGTGCGGTCCACGGCCTCGGAGCTGTGATCGGTCGGGCGGGTGTAGGCCTCGATGTCGCTGTTCCAGGTGAACCCCTGGGCGGTGAGGGTCTCTTCGGTGCCGGGGGTGAGGTCTTCGGGGGAGCGGGGGGCGGCCACCAGGCCGTGGATTGGGTCGGGCGTGACCAGGAACACCGGAAGCTCCTTTCAGTGCGGGCCACCCCGGTGGCGGGCGGCCCGCAGGCTGGTGGGGATGGAATGGGTCAGTGGGCGACGGTGACGGTGTAGTCGGCCTCCAGGACGGCGAGGGCGGCACGGATGGCGGCGCGGGTCTCCGGGCTCGGGGCCGAGTACGGGAAGTCGTCCAGGGCGCGCACGGCGTCGTCCAGGTCGTCGTCGGGCAGCGGCAGCACGTGCCCGCTGCGGTAGATGGCGACGGCGGTCGCGGTGGCGACGCGACTGCGGTTGTAGGCGATGGCCTCCGCGGCGGTGGCGTCGGTGCCGAACGCTTCGCGGGCGGTGGGCGGCAGTGCCGCGATTCCGGCGGTGAAGCGGCGGGAGGGGATACGTAGGCGGGCCCGGTCGCAGGGCACGGCGCAGCGCTCGCAGCATGGCAACTCCTCAGAATTCGGGTCGGGCAGGCGACGTGAACGACTGGGTGGTGTGGCGCTCGGCGTCGGCGCGGGCGTCTTCGGCGGTGTATCCGGTGTCGCACCACGCCCGGCAGAGCTGGCCGGGCGGCGCGCCGCAGGTCTCGCAGCGCTCGTCGAAGTCCTCGGGACGGAACGGCGGCGGTGGGCTGCTCATGCGGCGTCCCTGATGTGCTCCGCTACCTGGCGGGCGGACAGGACGGGGGTGGTGGTCATCAGATCGGGGCAGCTGGCCTGCCAGATCTGCCCCGGGGCGGAGGGGGAGATCTGGTAGCTGGTCGCGGGGCTGATCCGCCATGTGCGGCCGTGGGAGTCGGTGACGGTGTAGGTCAGGAACTGGGGGGCGCCTTGCTGGCCGTTGTCGCTCCAGGTGAGGCCGGCGGCGGTGAGGGCACGGCCGAGCTGGGCGCAGCGTTCCGGTGTGGCGTGGCTGAACGTGGCCACGAGGTATCTCCTCCTGCTCAAGGGCATGCGAGGGCGGGCGCCGGGGCGGCTCGTCGCCCCGGCGCTGAGGTCACGGAGGCCTAGCGGCGGGTGAGATCGTTACGGACAAGCTCGCTGTCAGTGAGGCCGCGACGGCGCTGGCGAATCTGCTGGTTCCGCAGGCCAGCGGCCTCGGTCTCGGCGCGGCGGGCCTGGTCGTGTTCGCGACTGGCGGCGGTGAGGCAGTAGGGGGCCAGCCACTGTATGACGGAGACGTGGCGGGACAGTGAGCCGGGGTAGTCGGCCAGCATCACCAGCAGCACCGGGTGCCAGGAGGCGGTGAACCAGCGCGCAACGGTCCACCAGGCGGCCACGGCTGCGCGTCGGGCAGGTTGGGCGGCCCGGGCTTCCGCTTCGAGGCGCGCGGCTTCGGCCTGGTGGTGGGTGACCGACCAGTCCAGGAAGCGCAGCAGGGCGGGGGTGTCGCGCTGGCGGGAGGCGGTGAGGATGGCGGGCAGGTCCTCGCGCTGCATGACGTGCTCGGCGCAGGCACGCAGGACGGCGGTGAGCGTCGCGGCCGTCTTCGGGGACGGCTCGTGCCCGGCGGCGGTCTCCATCGGGTAGACCGACACTTCGGGGCGGCCGACGACGTCGGTGTACAGCCTGAGGCTTCCCCGGTAGCCGCTGCTGCCGCGGGCGAGGCGGGGCAGCGCGTCGTCGGGGGCGGTGGTCTGGTAGGCGTTGACGGGGCCGAGACAGGCGCGGACGGCGGTGAACCGGTCCCAGTGCTGGGGGTGGTGCGTGCCAGTGACGTGCACGCTGCCGCGCATCGCGCCGCCCAGCTCGAACACGACGGCGTCACCCCGGCGGAGGCCGGCGGTCGCGTGCACGGTGCCTGCGGGGGTCGCGACGGTCAGGCTGTCACGGTTCATTGACGGTGTCTCCTGGGCGTTCGCAGCGGTGGCTTTCGGGAGAGGGCCCCGGCAGGTGCCGGGGGCCGGTGGGGGAAGGCTCGGGGCCGGTGCCGTCACCCGAGGCGACGGCACCGGCGTGCTTTCGGGTCTCGCCTAGCTCTCTGCCAGGAAGCGCGAAAGCTCCTGATCGAGGTTGAGGTGCCCGCCTTCCGTGCCGGGCGGCACGGCGGCGTCCGTGCGCCGCAGGAAGGACTCCAGGACCTTCGCCGGGGCGTGGAGCAGGGCCTCACCCTCCTCGGACGCCAGGGCGATGCACACGACGTCCATGCCGTGACTGCGAGACGGCCAGACCTGGACGTCACCGATCCCGGTGGGGCGGTGGAGACCCTCGGCGAGAGACTCGCGCGCGAACACCCAGGCCACGCTGTCGTCGTCTCCGGTATGGAAGGCAGCCTGCACGGCGTACGGGTCGGCCGTGTCGTAGCGCAGGCTCGCCGGGATAGGCAGGGAAGACTCACTCGACACAACGAGGCGCACGTGCAGCTCGCAGGTGACCGTGCTGTTCATGAGCACCAGGGCCTTTCGCTCAGTGTGCGTTGCAGGTGAGAGACGGGCGCGGCCTCAGTGGCCGTGGGGCTGGTCCAGGACCGGGGCGCTGTAGACCTCCCGGCGCACGTTCGGAAGACCAGGGCAGGGACGGACGGCCAACTCAAGCTCGGCCGTGTCCATGGGGCGCAGCCATCCGTCCCGTACCGTCCACGCGCAGGCCCGGGGGGTGGGCTCGGCGGCCGTGCTGGCGACCAGGACGGCGCGGCGGACGGTGCTGCCCTCCAGCGCGAAAGTGATCAGCGTGCACAGCGTGCCGAACTCTGTCTCGTCCAGTACGGCCAGCCGTTCGGGACCGATGCCGACGGACACGTCGGCGTGGCCACTGACCAAACCGTCGTTGATCTGCTCAACGGCGAGATTCAGGGTGTGCTCACCGGTGCCGAGAGCTTCGAACACGGCGGCGAGTGCGGAGACGGTGCGGCGCGCGGCGGCCGCAATGGCGGCGTCATCGGGACGGACGAGATCCGGGCGTGCGGGCATAGGTCGTCTCTCCTCAGCGGAAACGATGGGGGGCGGGGCGTTGCTCTCTCCCCGCGCAGCGGGGTCCTCCGGGCTGCGCCCGGAGCAGTGGGCGGCTCGCTGCGCGAGCCGGTGGGGGGTGCCCCCTGCGCTGCGCTCCGGGGGCGGCTGGGCGGTCTGCTGCGCAGCCGCCTGGCGGCGGGGCGGGCGCGCTGCGCGCTCCCTCTCGGGTGGGGCGCTGCGCGCTCGGCAGGCGCCGGGGCGGGGCGTTGGTGGGGCCGGACGGGCGCCCCGCGAGGGGGAGGGGATGGGGCGCCCGTCCGGCGGTCAGGGGGTCAGACCGTGGTGAGGGCGAATGCCTTCTCCATCAGGTCGTTGGCGGCGCCGCTGATGACCCGCTCGGCGCGGGCGGCTGCCTTCTCGGTGTCGGTCTTCCCCTGGGCGGGGGCGACGTGGTTCGCGTACTCGGTCAGGGCGTTGTATCCGGCCCACCGCGTGCCCCGGACCCCGGCCTGAGTGTCGGCGTGCTCGAACAGGTTGGAGATCGCTCCCCAGCGCTGCCGCTGGTTGGTCTTCTTCCGGGGGCTGTCGCTGTCCTTGACCGGCCAGAGCTGATCGACCACCGACTTCAGCTCCCCGAGCGTCATCTCGGCTTCGATCATCCGCTGGGCGGCCTGCTCGAACTCCTCGGCGTAGCGGAACGTCAGACCCAGGGCGTCACGGGCCTGCGCGATGCGGGCCTTGGCTCCAGCGGTGTGCCGGACCACGAAGCTGGAGCGGGCGCCGTGGAGGGCGGCGCGCATGGTGTTCGCGCACACCACTCGTACGGGGGTCACCACGATGCGGAACGCGCTGCCTCCGTCGTGGCTGTTGAAAGCCGCGATGTAGAGATCAACGTCGTCGCTTCCGCCGATCGTGAGGGTCTGCGGCATCTTCATGGTGAGGAACACCTGACGGCCGTTCTTGAGCGATCCGGCGGTCTCGAAGTGGGCGCCGGACTCGTCGGCCAGCAGGTTCAGGAACTCGGCGTGCTCCTCGTTCTGTACCGGGTGGTAGTCGCTGCCGACCACTCCCAGCGTCTCCGTGCGGCCGGTCCTCGGGTGCGTGCGCGCGGTCGCGAAGTGCTGCGCCACCTCGACGGGCGTGGTGCCGTCGGCGGTGATCTCGGTTGCGGTCAGGGGCAGGAGCCGGACGTTCCAGCCGGACAGGGAGGCGATGCGCATCGCTTCCTCGGCGGTCATCGCGCCGTCGGTGACGGTGCCCAGCTTGTGCCAGGCGCTCGTGTTGGCGGAGGTGAAAGCGGCGGTGCCGTCGGTGAACTGCTCGATCTCGTGAGCCACTGGGGCTTCCTTCCTGGTGACGAACTTTGGCGGGTCCGGTAGGGGGCCAACCCTTCCGAACTGGTTCCATAATACCTAGTACGGGCGGTGGGGCAACCGATTAAAACTCCAGCCGCCCCACCGGGCCGGAATGGCCGGCCATCAGGCCCCGATACTCACGAGGTGCGCCTCTGCCAGTACTGGGGCAGCGCCGTGATGCTCTCGGCGTGGACTCCGGACAGGGCGGTGACGAACACGCCACTCCGGTAGTCGCTCAGGCGGTACAGCACGTACTCGCGCCCCCAGCGACTGAACTGGCGGTCAATCCCCGTGACCCAGTAACGCCCCCATGCCCGCTCCTGCGAACCGTGGTAGCTGACCAACTGGCCGATACTGGGGCCGCTGTCCTGGCTCCTGGCGGCCAGGCTCGCCAGTGCCGCACTGAACGTCTCGGGCGGCAACGGCACACCGGCCAGCGCGGGCCCGGTGTGGCCGGTGCGGACGCCGGAGATCCATCCGACCTCGAACAGAGCGCGGGCCCGCTCGCGCACGGCGTGCGACAGACCGGTGTTGGGGGGAAGCTGCTCCAAGGCTGCCTGGAACGCGGCCTCCATCTGCTCGCCCTCGCTCTCGCTCGGCGGCTCGGCGCGGTGGGTGGGCTCGATGTTCGTCATGCTCACGGTGGCTGTCCCTTCGGGTGATGTGAGTGCTGGGCCGGTGCTCCGGGGGCCCGGTGAGCCGGGCCCCCGGAGATTTGCCTGTTACTTCAGCCCGCGTGTCCGCAGGAATTCGCTGATGCGGTAGGCGACGGCTCGGACGGGAAGGGACGATCCCCGGAAAGTGCCGAGAATTCGGGGGCCGGTTTCGCTGTCGTGGATGATCTGGAATTCAAACCCGTGAGCGACGGGAAGAACAACCCGGATGGGACCGGCCTTGGTGTCGAATCGAATGGACGTGGTGTTCTCGTCCTGGTTGTGCTCGATGACGGCATCCCGGAGCAGTTCCGGGCGGGGCAGGAAGTTCGCGATCCCGCGCGCCTTCTGGGCCTGGGGGGTGTTGATCTCGGCCGTACCGGAGGTCACCTTGCCTGCGCTGATGACGATTTCCACGTTGGGCCTTTCTGTTGACGAACGTTCGGTGATGCCGGAAGGGGAGCCACCCCGTTCCAACATGTTCCATAATACAGCACCGAGATCTGCTGCACCATCCCACGCACAAACTCCTGCACAATCTCCTGCACCTGCCTGGAAGCCGGCTTCCGATCGCTGCTGGTCAGAAGGGCGATTGGCCGTGGTCGGGGAGCTGACATCCCCTCTGCTGCCACTTGTCCCCGCACGGTTGAAGGATGAGTGAGGCGGGCGGGCGCGGTGCGAGCGGCGGCCTCGGGGATCGGGCGGCCTGGACTCTGCTTGCGCGTCGGCCGGAGCCGCCGCGCTGGGAGTGGGGGAACGGGGCCCAATTCGGGCCCTGGACGGGGACAGAGAAGCCGGGGGCTAAAGCCCAGAGTAGGGCGCCTTCATCCTTTGGCGATCCTGCTGTGTTGGTCTTCTCCGGCGCAGCGGGGGCGCATGCTGGTTCCAGAGCCAATCGGGGTCTGCACTTTGAAGCTGGGGAGTGCCCCGTTCCTGCCAAAGCTACATGCTGCATCATCTGATGCAGAGTCACCGGCCCCAGCCACCCTCCCTCTTGCTGCCCGGGCCGAAGGCCCGTTGGCCGACCCGCGCAGCGGGTCGGCCCCTGGGGGTGCGCAGCACCCCGGTGGCTGGAGCGCAGCGAAAGCCACCTCGCGGGGCCGCAGGCCCCACAGCTCCGGGAGCGCAGCGGACGGAGCGTCACCAACCCGGCGCAGCCGGGTTGGTGAGCGGGACGCGCAGCGTCCCGCCAGCGCTCACGCGGAGCGGGAGCGCAACACCCGTGCGCAGCACGGGTGTTCGCTTGCCCATCGCGCAGCGATGGGGTACCCGCTCCGCGGG
>NZ_JBVJEA010000032.1:0-71777 GCF_055581985.1 Streptomyces sp. NPDC042336
GGTGCTGGACCGGTGCCTGCACCACCTGCGGACGGCCCCTACCCAACCCACAAAGCCGCCGCAGACAGCCCAGAACCTAACGAAGCACTACTAGGTGTCTAGGCGCTCGCATGCTTTCGGCATGGTGGGACCAGGGGTTCCGGATCGGCGGTGAGACCGCGGGTAATCGCCGATACCTGCGTGGTGCCGACAATCCGGCGCGTACCGCACCTGGGGGAGAGGCGCCCGGGTCGCCACCGTATGGCGTCTGTCAACTGCGTCGTGTCCACACCGGAGGACGGCCCGGCTCGATGGTCATGCCGGTGAACGCCGGCGCATCATCCGGTCGTTCAAGACCATTGGGCAGGCAGCAACCGACGATTCCCTGTCCCGCCCGATCCTTGCCATGAGTTCAGCCCGGCAGCCGTCCACGCAGCGCCCGTCGCATTGCACGGAGGGCCGCTCATGCCGTCGCCCGGGGCCGCGGGCCTGCGTGTGCGGCTGGTGCGCGGCGCCGTCAGTTGCCGTGTCGCGGTCACGAGGAGCCTTCATCCGACTCCGCACCCGCGTCCGGGGCGAATCGTGCCCAGACGTCGGTGAGGTTGCGCAGGGTCTCGTCATCGAGCCGGTCGAAGAACAGGGCGCGAAGGTCACTGTGCTGCTGTCGCGACGCCTTGTGCGGCCATGTCCTTCCGTCACGGGTCAGGACCGCTTCGAAACCACGGCCGTAACTGGCCGCCCGCCGCCTCTCTATTCGATCCGCGTTCCAGTGCGCCCGCGAGGCAGCCGCACAGCCCGTTCGCCAGTTCCTCTGAGCGCCCTCGGGCGCATTCGCATTGACATCCCACGCTTCTGAATCCCAGAAACCGCAACTGTTGGATTTCTGGATCGGCGATTCCTACAGTGAACTCCGGGGAGTCGCACGGCACCGTGCGCTCACGAGAGCGTCCAGGGCGAGGAGACCCATGCAGCAGCGCACCATCGGAGACCGGACCGTTTCCGCGATCGGTCTCGGCGGTATGCCGATGTCGATCGAAGGGCGCCCGGACGCGGAACGGTCGATCGCCACCGTTCACGCTGCGCTCGACGCCGGCGTCACCCTCATCGACACGGCCGACTCCTACCACCGCGACGCGAACGAGGTGGGTCACAACGAGGAGCTCATCGCCCGCGCACTGCGTGAGTACGGGGCGGGTGCCGCCGACGTCCTCGTCGCCACCAAGGGGGGCCACCTGCGTCCCGGCGACGGCACATGGACGCGCAACGGAGATCCCGAATACCTCAAGCGCGCAGCCAGGGAATCCGCCCGCAGGCTCGGTGTTGACGCCATCGGCCTCTACCAGTTCCACCGCCCCGACCCTGCCGTCCCGTACGCCGACTCGGTCGGGGCCATCCGCGAGCTGCTCGACGAGGGCGTCATCCTGATGGCCGGAATTTCGAACGCCGACGTCACGCAGATAGACGAGGCTCGCGAAGTGCTCGGCGGCAGGCTGGTGTCGGTGCAGAACCAGTTTTCGCCCGCCTTCCGCTCCAGTCAGGGTGAACTCGAGCACTGCGCGAAGCTCGGCATCGCGTTCCTGCCGTGGAGCCCGCTCGGCGGCATCGCGAACGCCAAGGACCTTGCGACGCGGCACAGTGCGTTCCAGCGGGTCGCCGATGAGGTCGGCACGAGCGTCCACCAGGTCGCGCTCGCGTGGCAGCTCGCGCTCGCGCGCGTGGTGATCCCGATCCCCGGTGCCTCGCGCCCCGCAAGCATCCGTGACTCCGCTGCCGCGGCCGACCTCGAACTCACAACCGAGCAGATCGCGCTCCTGTCCGCCTGATCCGTCCGAGACACAGCGAAAGAGCCGCATGAAGACCTTCACTTTGCCCGGCACCGACATGGTCGTCCCCAACGTCGTCCTCGGCCTGATGCGCATCCAGGACATGGACGACGACGCAGTGCGTAACCTTGTGCACACGGCGCGCGACGCCGGCATTACCTTCCTCGACCACGCCGACGTCTACGGCTCGGGCAGTCACGGCTGCGAGCGCCGTTTCGCGGAAGCCCTGAAACTCAGCTCCTCGGAGCGCGAGCAGTTCGTCATCCAGACGAAGGCCGGCATCGTCAAGGACGGCCCGTACTTCGACTTCTCCTACGAGCACATCGTGGAGTCGGTGAACGGCTCTCTCGACGCATTGGGCACGGAGTACCTCGACATCCTGCTGCTGCACCGTCCCGACGCGCTCGTCGAACCCGAAGAAGTGGCCCGTGCCTTCGACGAGTTGTCGGCGGCGGGCAAAGTGCGTGCCTTCGGCGTCTCCAACCAAACGCCGCGCCAGCTCGATCTGCTGCGCAAGTACGTGGCGCAACCGATCGTCGCGAACCAGCTCCAGCTCTCGATCACGCACGCGCCGATGATCGCGCAGGGCATCGCAGCGAACATGCAGGGGCTCGATCAGTCGGTCGTGCGCGACGACGGAATCGTCGACTACTGCCGCCTGCACGACATCACCGTCCAGGCGTGGTCGCCCTTCCAGGCCGGGTTCTTCGACGGTCCGTTCCTCGGCTCGCCCCGCTACCCCGAGCTGAACGCGGTGATCGACCGGCTGAGCGAGAAGTACGGCGTGCCGGCCGAGGCGATTGCCGTCGCCTGGATCACGCGCCATCCCGCGCGGATGCAGGTCGTGGTCGGCACCACTACGCCGGAGCGCGTCGCCGCCGCCGCACTGGGTTCGGACATCCTGCTGACCCGGCCCGAGTGGTACGAGCTGTTCCGCGCCGCCGGCTACACGGTGCCGTAGCAGGCGGTCGGCCTCGCGGGGCCGGAGCCGCCCGCTTTCCCACCGAGGGCCTGTGCTGCGGCGCGGAGATGGCTGCCGCAGCGCGGTCGCAGTAGGTCACCCCGCCAAGGTCGAGGACCCGGCCGTGCATCCCTCGGCCGAGTCCTCTTTTCCTTCCCCGGGGCGGAAGAGAGCAGCACCGGCACAGACCTGGTGAGCGGGTCGGCCCCTTCAGCCCTCACGGCCCGTGCGGCGGGCGGACCGACGGCGAAGCCACAGAGGAAGCGCGTACCAGGAGAGCGCGAACCAGACCATCACGCCACCGACGAGCAGTTTCGCCATGAGGCCCGGCACCACGACGTGCAGGATCAGAAACAGTGTGCAGCTGATGGTGACGGCCATCAGGAGCATGCCGCACATCATCAGGCGGTGCGCAGCCTGCACCATCTCGTCCTTCATCCGCTGTCCTGACAGGAACCGGTGGATGGAGACCGGAGCGATCAGGGACGCGGTGGCCGTGGCACCCGAGATGACGGTAGTGACGTAGACGGCGTGGTCGAAGGTGCCCAGGTCGCGGAAGAGCGGCGTGAACGCGACACTGAGCAGGAAGCCGAACAGGATCTGGACTCCGGTCTGAGCGACGCGCGTCTCCTGCATGATCTCGTTCCAGCGACGGTTGACCCGCTCGCGGGGCGTCTCCGGCGGCTCGTCCGGGATGGTGCCGTTGTGCCCTCCGCACGCGCAGCACGCTTCGGTTGATTCCTCGGGCCGCTCGATCGACTCCGTTGTCACGTTTGTGTCCCCCTTTCGCGGACCATTCATCTGCCCGCTGAAGCTGTTCGCATGCCGGAGGCGCGGACGATGATCGACGGCGGTGTCGGCGGCGCAACGAGACAACTCATCGTCGGCGGCGAACCGGCTGTCGGACTTCACCTACGACTGTGCTCTGCTTTGGTGGACAGCGCGGGATCGAGAACCGCCGCCTGCTCAGAGCAGGCGGCCGATGATGTCGGCGACGGTCTGCGGCTGCGACAGGAACGGGTGGTGGCCCGCCTTCACCTCCACCACTTTGTCCGCGCGCCGGGAGAATTCGCGTTGCGCCGCCACCGAGGTGCCCCGGTCCTCCGTGCACACCAGGTACGTCGTGGGCAGGTCGTGCCATGCCGCCGCCCGTACGGGCTGGTGGGTGACGGCCAACGTCTGCCGCACCAGAAGGGCCCCTGCTGGGCGGGCGATGTCCGGCGGGCAGTCCTGGACGAACGTCTCGGCGAACAGCTCGGGCCGGACGCCGAACGTGCCGCCCTCGGGGTCGAAGCTCAGGAACGGTGGCGGCGTATCGGCGGCGAACGTCGACAGCGACTCACCCGGCTCGGGCAGATAACTCGACACGAGAACCAGGTGACGCACCATCTCGGCGCCCACCGCCGCCTCGGCTGCGACGATGCCGCCGTAGCTGTGCGCCACGATCACGGTCGGCTCGTTCACCTCGCTCACGACTGCGCGCAGCGCGGCGACGTCCTCGGGCAGCCCCGGCCCGTGCGTTCCGGCCGGCCGGTCACCTTCGCCGCAGCTGGGCAACGCCGCGGCGACGCTGCTGATGCCGCGCTCCTGCAGGGCCGCGGCGGCCCGGTGCCACCACCAGGACCCGTCGCGAACGCACGCCCCGTGCACAAACACCACCCGCATGTCTTCCTCCCTTGATCCGGGATGTCCCGACCACTTCGAACAACGTTAGACGTACTGGGAATTACGTGAAATCGTGTCGCCATGGGACGGCACAGACAGCCTGAGATCCGTGACCGAATCCTGGATGCCTGCGTCGACGAGGCACTCGCGCACGGACTGCCGGACCGCCTCGAGCCGTTCGCCAAGGCGTCCGGTGCCTCGTCACGGATGCTGATCTACCACTTCGGGAGCCGGGACCAGTTGCGCCGGGAAACCCTGGTTCGGGCGAGGCGGCGCCAGTGCGAATTCTTCGGCGAACTGCTCTCCCCAAGGCCCGGCGAGTCCTACGTCAGTACGCTGCGACGAGCCTGGCAGGTCATGACCGGCCCGGCCGGTCGCCCCTATCTCAGCATGTTCGGCAGGCTCCGCGAGGACACCGAACAGCAGTTGTGGCCGGGCTTTCGTCGTGAGGCCACCACAGACTGGCTGAAACCGCTGGAGGACGGCATGCGAACCATCGGCCGTCCCGAACTGGGCACCCTCGTACTCGCGGTCATCCGTGGTCTCATCATGGACATCGAGGCCACAGAGGATGTGTCGCGTGCGGATCAGGCCTTCGAGGACTTCCTGGCCACGCTCGCACCCCTCACCACCCCAACGAGGCAACCCGGCCCGGGCCCCCGCCGCACAGCAGGTACGAGGACTTCCTGACCGTCATCATGCGCTGGACAGGTCCACCACCCGGACCCGCGCCCGGCGCGAGGTGCCGCCGCATCTGCTTCCTGCACAGGGAGGAAGCTGGACAGCGACGCGAACGCGCAACCTCCAGAGTCTCGTTGAGGACTGACCAGCACGGTCGCTGCTGGGCCGGCGAGTGGCTGGTCAGTGCACCAGCAGGTCGATCACGCCCGTCAGGTCCTCCTCGCCACTGCCCTCGGCCAGGCGGCGGCGCATCAGCGCGAAGTAGGGGCTGAGCAGTTCCGGGCTGACACCCTGCTGCTCGGCGGTACTCAGGAAGGTCGGCGTGCCGGCCACCTGCATGGCGAGATTGGAGACGACACCCTTGGTGTAGTCGCCGCTCCGCAGCTGGCCGGCAGTCTGGTGAACCGCCGGGGCCATCGCGACGAGCCAGTCGGCGAGCAGCGGGGCGAGCGCCGCGGGATCGATGTCCTCCCTGCGGATCAGGGCGAAGGCGTGTGCGGCACCGGCGAACATCCCGTACATGGCGCTGAGCAGGGCCACGTCGTGCAGAGCCGCGAAGCCCGCGTCCTCGCCGACGTAGGTGGTGCCGGCCGGGACGGCGAGGGTCTCCTGGTGCCGTTCGAACAGCTCCCGCGAGCCGCTGTAGAAGACGTAGCCGCCGGCCTCCGGGGTGCCGATCATCGGCGGGACGGCCATGATCCCGCCGTCCAGGTAGCGGGCGCCGCGCTCGCGGGCCCACTCGGCGCGGGCGCGGGCCTGGGCAGGGGTGCCGGTGGTCAGGTTGACCAGGTCCCGGCCGGCCAGATCGGTGGCGGCCAGCACCTCCTCGACCGAGGCGTCGTCCAACAGGCAAACGACGACCAGGGGGTTCGCTGCGCCCGCGACCGCCTCAGCGGGGCTGTCCGCGACCCGCGCCCCCTGGGCGGCGAGTGCCGTGGCGCGGGCCGGGGTGCGGTTCCAGACGGTGAGCGGGTGGCCGGCGGAAAGCCAGGTACGGGCCAGCGCGGTACCCATCGCACCGAGGCCCAGCAGCGTGACGGAAGTCTTCTCAACAGTGTGGTGTTCCATGCCGGTTAGGCTGGTCACGGGCACGGAAATGATCAAGTACGCACTTCGGAGTGGGTGGTTACCCCGGGGTGAGCGAGCACGTCGGAAGGGTGGGGCATGACGACGCTGAACCGGCCGAGCACACCAGAGGGACACGTCTGCGGGATCGACTCCGCGATGGAGGTGATCGGCGGCAAGTGGAAGGTGCTGATCCTCTGGGCGCTCCACGAGCACCCCTACCGCCGCTTCGGCGAGCTGCGGCGGCTGCTTCCCGGCATCACCGAGAAGGTGCTGGCCTCGCACCTACGGGAGCTGGAAGCGGACGGCGTCGTGCGCCGCGTCTCCTACGACGAGGTGCCGCCCCGCGTCGAGTACTCGCTGACCGAGGACGGCATGCGCCTCAACGACGCACTCCAGCCGCTGGCCGCCTGGGGACGCGAGCGGCCGACCACTCGAGGGCTGGAAGAGAGGGCGGGCCAGGGTCTGTTGTGAACGTGCCGGTCACAGCCCCTCGTTGATGGCCACGACCAGCTCGGTCGCCTCGTAGGGACCGCACGTCTCTCGTAGATCGTCGACGCCGCCGACATCGAGACGGAAGGGCACCTTCTGGCACCGCCTTCTCGGCGGCTCCGTCCACCGCACACCCACGCATCACCCCGTTCAGGCTCCCGGGGCCTGCCGGTGATCGTCGTACGGTCGGCCCCCGGACACGTCGCTCCAAGCTGGCCCGATGGCACCTCTCAACAGATGCACCTCGACTTCGGCACCGACGACCTCGCGAGCGCCGACCGCATGGCCACCAAGCGGTGCCGTCCGCCTGCGGCCGACCGAGGAGAGTTCTGTGGACGACCACACCAGCAGCCGCGTCTACGCCAGCCCCACCATACGGATCATCCCCAACGCCCACGCCTGGGAGAACTGGTCAGAAGTGGGTGGCGATCCCGAATGCCTGCCGGAGTTGGGCCATGTCGTGACGGTCGTGGTCAGCCGGTTCGTAGCCCTGGTGGAAGTAGACCTGCTGTTCTGGCGACAGGCACGGGACGGTGGACCCCAGGATCGTGCCGGTGACGAAGCACGACGCGGGATAGGTGAACGGTTGCTCAGGGTCGGGGGACGCCTGCACCGCAGAGCCGTCCGCAGCGAAGACCAGAGGGTGAAGATCGATCTCTTGCCCTCTGGGGCCGGTGACGACGAACCGCACGGGGCGCCAGTCGAGGGTCTCGACGAATCCTGCATCCACCAGAGCCGCCACGGCAGCCGTTTCCTGGCTCTCGCGGTGCATCAGGTCCAGGTCACGGTGAGGGCGGGTCTGCTTGCCGACCAGGGCATCGATGCCCCAGCCGCCGCCGATCCAGATGTCGACGCCAACCCTCCTCAGCACGGTGAGGATGGACAGTACGTCGTCGGCCGTCATCATCTCCCCAGGCTAATGCTGTGTGCGCGGAGGGGTGGTTGATGCGGTTCATGACCGAGTCGGTCCGGCGGGTGGTGCGGGGGTGGCGCAGAGGACGTGGTCGACGGCGGCGTTCAGGGTCTCGGTCTCGGCGATGAGGACGGATTCACTGGTGGGCAGGGCGCGTTCGACGGAGAGTCCGTTGAGGACGGTGACAAGGAACCTGACGTTGCGGGTGTGGTCTCCCGGGGGCAGTGCGCCTTCTTCGGCGAGCACGGTCAGCCAGTGTTCGACCCGGCGCTCCGCCGCCCGCACATGGCCGAGGTACGCGGTGCGTACCGCTTCGGTCGGCTCGGGCTCGATGAAGGCGCGATACATCCTGCCCCATGCGGTTCGCGCGTCCTCGTTGGTGCCGAGCGGTGCGAGAACCTGTCGCAGGCAGTTCAACAGCCGTTCGCGGGGCGGCAGCGTCCGGTCTCCGATCGGGTCGCCGGGCAGCAGGTCTTCGTAGATCCGCGCGAGCAGGCTGTCCTGCAGGGCCCGCTGGGTGGGGAAGTGAAACCTCAGCGAGCCGGTGCTCACTCCCGCACGCGCGGCGACCGCTCGCACGCTCAGCTTCGCTGCCACGTCCTCGGCGATCATCTCCGCAGCGGCCCGGAGGATCTTCTCGCGTGTTTCCATGCTCCGCTCTCCTTCGCTTCTCCCAGCCTCCTCACTGTACTAGCACGCCGTACTAGTACAGCGTGCTAGCGTGTTTCTGACACGCCGTACTAGCGACGGTCCGGCTGGGGTACGCAGAAGGGGCGGAACATGGCATGGAAGCAGTGGGCGGCGTCGAAGCGCCTCAGGCCGGGAGACGGCAGGGAACTGCGGCGGTTCCGCTGGTGGCAGCTCCCCCTGCGCTCCCTGTTCTGGCTGCGGCTTCCCGGCGCCGACGGGCACGCCCGCCTGCACGCCGTCGACGTGCGGCACTGGGCGCGGTTGGACACCAGCAGGATCAGGGCGCATCTGTTCCTGGACGGCAGACACGTGGCCGAGTCGAAGCTGCCCGCGGAGTTTCCCGTCGACGGGGGTGTCATCGAAGTGGCGATGAGCAACTACGGCATCAAGCGCTGCCACTATCGCCCCCTGGGCGGACAGCCCCGGCAGCTCACGCCCGACCCGGCCTCGGCGGAGGGGCGGCGGGCGAGCTTCGGCGCGCGCCATCCGGGACTGGACCGGGCGATCGGCATCGGATCGGTGCTGCTGCTCGTCGTCGGTGTGGGCCTGAACCTGTTGCAGCTCGCCGAACCCGTCTCTCGCATTCCTCCGGTCATGCAGCGGGTCGGAACGTTCGAAACGCCGATACACCTGCCGATCTGGCTGAACCTGGCCCTGGGGTGCGGGGCCGTCCTGGCGAGCATGGAGCGCGCGCTCCGCCTGCGGTACTCTGCCCTGCTCGACGCGGCCGGTCACTGACCCCCGAAGCCAGATCGGGCCGCCGGCGCGGCCGGCCGACGACTCCCGCGACCGCTGGGATCTTGTCCAACAGCGCCAGGAGCTGGGTGACATCGTTGCGGTTCCCGCCGGTCGGCGACACAGTGTTCCTGGACAGCGCGCAGGGCCATGCGGTCGCCGCGACCGCGGTCCGCCTGGACCAGGCCCTGCGTGCCGTCCAGGATCTGTAGCGGGAGCAGCCACCCTCGCGGGCGGTTGTTGCCGCCGGACGCGGCGGGGGAGCGGCGGCTCGGGGAGAACCGCTGTGTGACACGGGTCCCCGTTGTGGGCGGGGCTGGCGGGCAGGAGGTGACGACGACGATGGGGTACGACGAGTTCCTGGCCAAGGTGCGCGAGCGCGGGGAGTACGGCAGCAGCCAGGACGAGGTCCGGGAGATCCCCGGGCACGTATTCGGTGTGCCGGCGAACCGCAACAGTTTCGGTCAGATCGAGGCAGTGCGGCGCTGATCACCGTGGCCGGAACAGTTTCCGGTGGTCAGTTCAACCAGATCGTCACCCAGATGCCCTCCAGTTGCGCCGTCCTGTTCGGCATGCCCGAGCCGGCCGATTGACCCTTTGGCCCGCCGGCCGTCTCATGGGATGGGGCGGTGCCGTCTCGGACCGCGCGCTCGTGTGCTGCCGGCGTATCGGCAGCAGTGAGCGGGTGGAGCAAACCGATGGCGAGCGTCCTGTGGGCGAAACAGGGTATGCGGACGGTCGATGGGTGTGGGTGTGCCCAGGCGGGTGGTGGTGGGATGCAGTGGCAGAGGTTCGCTGAGCAGATGGCTGAGCTGGCCCGGAATCTCCTGGAGAAGGACTCAGTCCAGGAAACGCTGGACGCGATCTCGACGGCGGCGGTGGACCTGGTCGAGGGCTGTGACGCGGCCGGGATCCTGGCGGTCCGCAAGGGCAGGGGGATCACGCTGTCCTCGTGCGGAGAGATGGTCGAAGCGTCCGACCGCCTTCAGAGCGAGCTGGGCGAGGGACCGTGCTACGACCTCGCCCGACGGGAGAACGGCGAGCGCACCTACCGGATCACCGACATGACCCGCCCCCAGCCGGGCTGTCCGACCTACGCCGAAGGCGCCCGCGAACTCGGTATCGGCAGCATGACCGGCATTCTCCTCTACACCGACAAGGAGGACTTCGGCGCCCTCAACCTCTACGCCCGCCGCCCCGGCACCTTCACCGAGGACCTGGAGACCGCCGGCTGGATGCTCGCCTCCCACGCCGCCGTCGCGCTGGCCAGCGCCCGCACCATCGACCAGCTCGAAGACGCCATGGAAACCCGCCACGCCATCGGCGAAGCCATGGGCATCCTCATGGAACGCCACCGCATGAGCGAGGACGACGCCTTCGGCGTGCTGCGCCGCGTCTCCCAGCACCACAACATCAAGCTGCGGGACGTGGCGCAGAAGCTCCGCTCCGACCGTGACCGTTCCTGAGCCGACGCGAACGTGGGTCGGGGGCGGTCGTGCTCGATGAGTGTCTGCGCGCAGTGCGGCGATATCGCCGCACGAACGGCTCCTACCTCAGAGGGTCCTCCAGTTGCCCGTCCAGGGAGTAGCGGCCGGCATCGGAGGGCGGGCGGTGCTGGTCGAGATGCAGTTCGGCGGTGATTTGCTTGCCTCCGCGGGTGCGCCGCACGCGCAGGCGGCTGCTGAGGGCTTCGACGATCTCCAGACCGTGTCCGCCCACACGGTGGGGGTCGGTGGGGCGGAACAGGGGCATGGCGGGGGAGGTGTCCCAGACGGTGATCCGTACCGTGCGGCCGCGGTCGGCCGACTGGAACTCCAGACGTCCGGGACCGGGAGCATGACGTGCGGTGTTGGTGAGCAGTTCGCTGACCACGAGCCGGACATCGTCGGCCGCGCGGCGAGCTACCGGGATCTGGTGCTGCAGGGCGGACAGCAGTGCGTCGGCTTCGGCCCGTGCCCGGGCGGCCGTGGGCGGAGTACCGCTCCAGGCCAGGTGCCGACGCAGTGTGTGGTCCGGTCCCTGCCCGTCCGCCTGCTTCATAAGCGGTTGGGACATGGAAGCCGTCACTCTCAGTTGGTAAAGTTTTGTACTTTTAGTGCCTGCTTGCGGGCTGAGCATCGTCTACCCGATCCGGCGCGCGTTATGGGAGCTGCCGACCGGGCACAGGGGTGACGGGCGGTGACCAGTGACCTCCCTGAGGGGCTGGTATCCGCCAGGTGCCCGTGGTCCGGGGCGTCGATCTCGGTCGGAGCACTGGCTCGCGCTCCCATGCGTCACGCATCGCCCTGGGATCGCGACCGGCCACCTTGCACACTGCCACCACGGCCGGCCAGGGGGAACGACCTGGCCCGGGCCACTGCAACCACGCCCCGCTTCAACCCACGGGGCGAGTGCGGGACACGGCGTATCCTGCGCTGTTGTGATCACCGCACGCGAACTCAACCGGGCTACTCTCAGCCGCCAGTTGCTCCTGAAGCGCGAGCAACTGACCGTCCCCGACGCGGTGCGGCGCGTGGTCGCGCTCCAGGCGCAACATCCGGCGTCGCCTTACCTGGCGCTCTGGAACCGCGTCACGGACTTCGCTCCGGGCGAGCTCGACGCTGCCTTCGTCGAGCGTGCGGTGGTCAAGGCGACCCTCATGCGGATCACCTTGCATGCCGTTCACGGGGAGGACTATCCAATCTTCCGTGCGGCGGTACAGCCCACCCTGTACGCCTCCCGGCTCGGTTTCCGCTTCGCTGAGGCGGGACTGACCCCGGGGGACGCCAACGAGCTGGTGCCGGAGCTGCTGGACTTCGCCCGTCAGCCGCGGACCGCGGCCGATATGCAGGCGTGGGTCGAGGAGCGGCTCGGTGCGGAGAAGAAGGACGGGGCGTGGTGGGGGCTGAAGGCGTATGCGCCGCTGCACCATGCCCCGACAGGCGCGGCGTGGTCATTCGGCCTCCGGCCGTCCTTCGTCGCCGCCGGGAGCGGGTCCGTGCCCGCGGGCCGGGCAGTGGATCCACAGGCCCTGCGGACGTTGATTCTGCGCTACCTGGCAGGCTTCGGACCCGCGTCGGTGGCGGACGTGGCGCAGTTCGCCATGGTCCAGCGCGCGCCCGTTCGCGCGGCGCTCCGTGCTCTGGAGGGCACTGTCGAGCAGGTTCAGGGCCCGGACGGTGACACACTGTTCGATCTTCCGGGCGCCTCCCGGCCTCCAGCGGATACTCCCGCTTCGCCTCGGCTCATGGCGATGTGGGACAGCGTTCTGCTGGCTTACGCCGACCGCGGCCGGGTGATACCCCCGGCCTACCGTCCCCTGGTCATCCGCAGGAACGGAGACGTACTGCCCACCCTGCTGGTGGACGGCTACGTCGCCGGTGTGTGGCGCGCGGTGGGCGGGGGCATCGAGGCCACCGCCTTCCACGCCCTGTCACCTGCCGCCTGGGACGGACTTGCCGCGGAGGCCCAGTCCTTGAGGGCGCTCCTCGACGGCCGCGAGGCAGAGGTCTACAGCCGCTACCACCACTGGTGGGCGAAGCTACCCGCCGCCGAGGTGCGGACGCTGTGACGAGCTGATTCGCCGCTCAGACGCCGGCGACACCCACTCGCACGCCCGGACGCGCGATCGTCGCGATCGGCGTCAACCCCCGAGCCAGGCGCCCGGTGGACGGGCCTTCCTCCCGGCAGCTGTTCGCGTGGGTGAAGCCTCGAAGGGCGCAACCGTACGATGCCTGACAGGCGTCGCACAGGGCGGCGGGTCGTCGTGTCGTCCCGCGGCCCCCTCGGTGGGCCGCTGGAAGGAAGGAACGTGCGTGGAGGTCGGCGGGTACCGGATCATCGCGCTGCTCGGTGAGGGCGGCATGGGCCGTGTTCATCTGGCGCGGTCCGCGTCTGGGCGGCCGGTTGCCGTCAAGACCGTCCACCGACACCTCGCCGCCGTCCCGGAGTTCCGGGAGCGGTTTCGTCGTGAGACGGCCGCCGCGCGGGCGGTGACCGGCGTGTACACCGCTGCTGTGCTTGACGCCGGTCCGGATGACGAACCGCCCTGGATGGCAGTGGAGTTCTGCGCGGGCCCAGGCCTGCCGGAGGCGGTGGCCGCGCACGGGCCGCTCGGCTCCGGCGATCTCGCCGCACTGGGCGCCGCACTCGCCGAGGCGCTGGCGGCGGTGCACGCGGCGGGGCTCGTGCACCGCGACGTGAAGCCGTCCAATGTCCTCATCTCGCGCGATGGACCCAAGGTCATCGACTTCGGCATCGCCAAGAGCGCCGCCGACGAGAGCCTCACCGCCGACAGCGAGGCCATCGGCTCGCCCGGTTTCATCGCACCCGAGCAGCTTGCGGGGGACGCTGCCGGGCCGGGGCCCGCCGCGGACGTGTTCGCGCTCGGCGCGGTCCTCGCGGTGGCCGCGACCGGGCGAGGTCCCTTCGGTTCCGGCAGGGTGCCCGAGGTCCTCTACCGCACGCTGCACGGGGAGCCCGATCTGGTGGGCGTGCCGGGCACCGTCTGGGAGGACTTCCTCGGACTGTGTCTGGCCAGGCGCCCCGCGGACCGGCCGACGGTCGCGCAGGTGCTCGCCTGGTGCGCCGAGCGCGCGTCGGAGGAACCATGGTGGGAGCTGGAGCCGGTCGCCGGGTTGATCCGTCGCCAGGAGGACGAGGTGACGGAGCTGTTGAGGGGAGTGGGGGTGGAGGCCGCGGGGCCGGGCCCCGAGGACGCTGTCCCGGCTGCCTCCGGGGGCGACGGGGCACATCGTCCCTTCCACGAAGGGGACGGCGAGCCCCGCACCCTCAGCCTCGCCGAGAACGGCGAGTCCGAGTCGGAGTCCTTGCCCTCTCACCCCGCCGACGAGTCACCGCCCGCCTCCGGCGACGTCCGTGCGGACGCCCGCCGCGATGCTCCCGCGCCCGCCCTCCGCACCTCTCGGCGCCGCCTCCTCGCCTGGGGCGGCGCGGCCCTGGCGGCCGCGGGCACCACGACGACGGCCATTCTCCTCGGCGGCGAAGAGAGCAGCGGCACAGCCCGCGTCGGGAGCCGCCCTGAGCCCCGCCCGCCGATGGGCGCGCTCGTGTGGAGCCGTGACATCGGCGAAGTCGAGTACGGCGGCGCTCTCCTACGCAGCGGGAAAGACCTCTACGTACTCGACGACAGGGGGGTCGTCCGTCTGGACGCGGAGACCAGCACCGTTCGCTGGACCTACCCGGAGAAGGACCTGCGGGGCATCCAGGCACGCGGCGACCTGGTCTACGTCCTGCGGGACAGCCTCTTCGAGCCCGAGCTGATCGCCCTGCGTGTGGCGGGCGGCCGGGAGGCGTGGACCTCGGGTGTTCTTTCGCGCAACCCGCACCGGCCGCCCCGTCCCTTCGACGCCGCCCCGGCGACCGAACTGGAGGGCGGCCAGGGCATGTTCACCGTCTCGGACGACGTCACCTGCCTGTTCACCTACGCGCGCTACACCACCGGATGGGAGCGACGCACCACCTCGGAGCCACCTTGGCGCGCGTACGCCTTCGACTCCCGTACGGGCAAAGAGCTCTGGTTCCACGAAGGGCGCACGGCGGAAGTGATCGGCGTGGACGAGGCCGGCGGCCGCATAGCGGTGGCCTCCTCGTCCCGGGACTCCGGTGTGCCCGGCACGGACCAGTATGCCCAGGACGACCCGCTGGTCGTCCTGAAGGCGTCCGACGGAGCGGTGGAGCGGCAGATCGCGCGCGGCGCCCGCCGCCCGCAGGCCCACCCGGGGGCCGAGGGTGTCGGCTATTTCGCGTCGGAGGAGCGGATCGAGGCCATGGACCTCGCGACCCGGCGAATCCTGTGGTCTCGTCCTGCCGGCACGGTCACAGACGTCGCTCCCCGGGCCACCGGCGGCCTGGTGCTCGCCTCCTCGTCGGAGGGCGTCGAGGCGCTGGACGCCGACACAGGCAGGAAACGGTGGTCGCGGCCGGGTTACCGGGAGATCGGGAGCGGTGCGCCCCTGGCGTCGGACGGCCTGGCACTGGTCTCGGGGCCGGAGCCGGGCGGCTCGGGCGAGGGGGCGTGGGGCATGTACGCGCTGGACATACGAACGGGGGACGCGAGCTGGGCGGTTCCCGTCGAGCCCGCGTCCGACATGAGTCTGGTGACCGCGCACGACGGTCTGGTCCACATCTGCGCGGGCCGCACTCTGCACACGGTCCGGGGCCCGGGGGAGAGGCGGACATGACCACTGGCTGCGCCCACCGTCATGCGCCCCGGCACACTCCTTCGCCTCCGACGTCCCGGGCAGCGGGCGACGCCGCACTCCAGGGCAGGTGCACATGACGGAGGTCCCCCTGCTCCCGGGTGCGCCGCTGCTCCCCGACGACCCGCGTCTGCTCGGCGGTCACCGCATCATGCGGCGACTCGGGTCGGGCGGCATGGGGCAGGTCTATCTGGGGCGCAGCCCCGGCGGGCGGCTCGTCGCCGTCAAGACCGTCCACGAACACCTCGCCAGGGACCCGCGCTACCGAGAGCGATTCCGGCGCGAGGCCACCGCAGCGCGCGCCGTCACCGGCGCGCATACCGCCCCGGTGCTCGACGCCGATCCTGATTCCGTCGTGCCCTGGCTGGCCACGGCGTTCCTGCCGGGAGTCACCCTGCGCCACGCAGTCGTCGCAGGCGGGCCGTTGAACGCCCAGGCCGTGCGGTCGCTCGGTGCGTGCCTCGCCGAGGCTCTGGTGAGCATCCACGCGGCGGACATCGTGCACCGCGACCTCAAGCCTTCCAATGTGCTGCTGACCGCCGACGGTCCGCGCGTCATCGACTTCGGCATCGCCCGGGCCGCCGGGGACCTCGGTCTCACCGAGGCCGGAGCGATGATCGGCACGCCCGGCTTCATGGCTCCCGAACAGGTCGCCGGTGAGGATGCCGGGCCCGCTGCCGACGTGTTCGCGTTGGGTGCGGTCCTCGCCTTCGCCGCGACGGGCGAGCAGCCCTTCGGCTCGGGCCCCGTGGCCGTCCTGCTCTACCGAGCCACCCACGAAGAGCCGCACCTGGACGGCGTACCGGACACGGCGGGTCTGCGGGCACTCGTCTCCGGCTGTCTGCGCAAGGAGCCGTGGCGCCGGCCCTCCCTCGCACGGGTGCTGGCCCTGACCGCCTCGCCGGACGCGCCCCTGTGGTGGCGCGAGGAACCACTTCGGTCACTGATCGCGGGCGAGGGACTGACAGGTACCGAGGAGCCGTCATCCTCCGCCGGGACGGAGCGGCAACCGACACCCGAGCCTTCCCCGGCCCGGCCCACCGCCGCCCAGTCCCACCGCGCCGATCGCCTGCGTACCCTGACACGCCGCGCCTTCCTCACCACCGGTGGCGCGGGGCTCACCGGCCTGGCTGTCTGGGCCGTGGCCCGTGGTCCGAAAACGCCAGGCACAGGCGCCGAGGAGGACGGTCTCGTACTGGAGACCGGGTCGAAGCACCCCGGCCGGGAGCGCTGGAGGCTGGCCGGCCAGGACGACAGACCGGGTGACGTCACGTCCGCCCTGCTCGCCGGGGACACGGTGCTGGTGCACGGGGCGAGACCGGGCCTGGCCTCCACACAGGGACTGGTGCGCGCCGTGGGTGCCGAGGACGGGGCGAGGCAATGGCAGGACGACAAGGCGCCGGCGATCGCCGCTCACGAGCAGCTCTGGGGTGTCGCGAGCGGCCTGCTCATCGCCCCGGAGCTCCTGGAGAGGGTCTGCGAAGTACGGACAGGAGACCCACGGCTGCCGGAGCGGCCGTGGCGGGGGACCGTGAAGTGGTTCGCCGTCGCGGACGGGCGGCTCGTCACGCTGGGCGACGACGGCGGGTCGGCGGACGACCGGGTCCTGCGCTCGTTCGCTCTGCCCCCGGGCGGCTCGCGCGCCACCGAAGAACCCCGCACCCACGAGAAGGAGAAGACGCGTGACTGGCGAGCGCCCGCGGTCTCCGGCACCAGGCTGCTCCTCGTCCCGGACACCGGGGCGCTGGATCCCCGGGTCTTCTGCCTCGACGCGACCACAGGCCGGGAGCCATGGTCCTACACCGGGCTCGGCAAGACCGGGCAGCCCCAAACCGCGCCGGTCACTCTGCCCGCCCCGGACGGCCGCGGCGACGAGCGCTTCGCCCTGCTCAGCGACACCGACGAACTGCACCTCATCGACGTACGCACTGGCGACCGCCTGCACAACGAACCGCTGAGCCTCACCGCCGGGAATGGTGCCACGGCCCTCGGGCACGCCGCGGGCACCGGTCTGTTGCTGGCCGCCGGGGAGGACCTGATCGGTTTCAGCCCCGACAGCGGAAAGCGGCTGTGGAGCCACCCCACCGCCGGGCTCGACACCAGCTGGCCGTCGCTGCCGGGTGGTGGCCGACGAGGCCCCGTCGTGCGGGAGGGGGTCCTGCTCAACTGGCTGGATGCCAAGACCCTGCAGGCACTCGACCTCGCGGACGGTGGGCGACAGCTGTGGCGGACGTCGTTCGACGCCATCGCACGCTGCCCGCCCGCCATCGGAGGCGACATGGCCTACGTCACGGCCGGGCAGGTGTGCCGGGCGCTGGGACTGCGTACCGGGAAAGTGCTCAAGGAGTGGCCGGTGGACGCGGCGGTCACATGGCTCGCTGCCGACGCCAAGGGGTGGTACGCCGTGGTCGGCGCGTCGTCCCTGCGGGCGGTCAACGCGCCGTGACAACCTGACCCGTTCGGCGTAGCGGTCAGGGCTGCCGCCGCCTATGAGGTGCTGTTTGACATGGGGATCCGAGGCGTCGTGCCAGGCGGGCGGCAGCCTACTCCCACCGCCCCGGTGTGCCGCCGTCGGTGTCCACCGGGCAGCGCGAGGTGCTCGGCTTGCCGGACCTCAGCGGGCTGTCACGCCCTGTGCGTTCACCGCCGGCTGCCGAGCGCGTCGGCCCAGGCCAGCAGTTCGGGAGCGTCCAACGTCGGCAGCCACCTGTCGGCACCGGGAGTGCCGTCGCCCTTCGGCATGGGACCGACACCGAGGACCCGCAGGCCGGCCCGTCGGGCCGCTTCCACTCCGGTCAGGGAGTCCTCCACCGCGAGCGCCCGGTGCGGGGGGACACCGCAGAGCCGGGCCGCCTCGGCGTACACATCGGGGTGCGGCTTGGGACGCACGCCGTCCCCGGTGTCGGGTACGACCAGGTGCTCGAAGTGCTCCAGCAACCCGGCCCGTGCCAGGCTGCCTTCGACCACGACCCTCGGGCAGTTGCTGGCCACCGCCAGCGGCAAGCGGCCGGAGAGCAGCCGTACGACCCGGACCGCACCTGGCATCGTCACCGGTTCGTCGGTGACGAGGGCCAGGAAGTGGTCGAGCAGCGCGGCTGTCAGGTCCTCGGTCAGTTCGGGTTTGTGCACGGACTGCGCCATGAGCCGGCCGCAGTCCTCGTAGTGCAGGCCAAGGGCCTGCTCGGCGAACCCGGGCGGCGGCTGGAGCCCGTGTTCCCGGAACGCCTGGCTGCGAGCCTCCTGCCAGTGGCGTTCGCTGTCCATCAGGGTGCCGTCGCAGTCGAAGACGACGGCTTCGGGCGACCAGTCGAGCAGATCGTGGTCCGAGGGGGTCACTGGGGTCTCCCATGCTTTCGCATGTACGGGGCATTTCCGTATCCGGAGGAAACGGAAAGATAGTGATCGCTACGTTATTTCCGTCCAGGCAAATCGGGCAATAACCCTTTTCAGCGACTTGGTGTACGTCGGAAACAGGCGTATGGCTGGGCGGCGGCGACATCCGTGACGCGGCCGCCGAGGCCATCAACCCGGTTCCCGGGCACGTCGGTTGACGTGATTGCCGGACCGCGCGGGGCCCGGAGCGCCTTGCTTCCAATACCACTCGCAGGCGTTCGCATTCGAAAGAACTATGTAATCTGCGCACGAAAGTGCTCCCTTTGAACGCCAGGCGTACGCTGGCGCACTAAATTCTTGGGCGGCGTAAAAACAGAGCGAGGGCGGACGGAACATTGCAGGAACGGGCGAAGGCAACCCGCAGATCACTGCTTGAAGCGGCTGCCCAACTGTTCGCTGAGCAGGGATACGCGGCCACCAGCGTCAATGACATAAGCGCGAGGTCGGGCCGGACCAGTGGCGCGGTCTACTTCCACTACACCGGCAAGGAGGGAATCGCCGTCGCCGTCGTCGAGGACCGGTTCGCCACCTGGTCTCAGCTCGCTGCACGCTACGCAGACGAGACACTCCCCCCGCTCGAACGGCTCGTCGCCCTCAGCTACGACATCGCGCACGCCCTCACGCAGGATCCCGTGACGCGTGCCGGTGCCCGTCTGTGGGCCGAGCGCACCGTCATCAAAGCCCCCGTACCCCACCCCTTCGCGTTGTGGACCGCCGCCGCCACCCGACTGCTCGCGCAGGCCCGGCTGGCAGGGCAGGTCGACGAGCACGTCCGCCCCGGCCGCACGGCCCGCGCCCTCGTGCCCGCGTTCTTCGGCCTGTGCACCCTCACCGAGGCCCTTGAGGGTACGACCGTCCTCAACGACCGCCTCACCGACTGGTGGCACCTGACCTTGCCGTCCCTCCGGCCGCAACCGCCCCTGGAAGGATTCGTCCTTCAAACAACGGACGTCACGCTGCGGGGACGAGCGTGATCACGGCTGGGCGGCTTCTCCAGCAAGGAGAAGCGCTCCAGTCGGGATGCCGAAAAACCTTTGACGGCTCGGCGGTTGTCGGCCGATGGTGTGCAGGTCGCTTCGGTCACGAGACAGTCCTGCGGTGCCATCGGCTCTCGCACGGCGAGGGAGTTCCGCATGCTTGCTGTGTCTGCCGCTTCAGGGATGCTTGGCCGGCTCGTCGTGGATCATCTGCTGGCCCGGTGCCCTGCCGAAGACGTGGTGGTCGTGGTGCGTGCTCCCGATCGCGTCGCGGATCTCGCCGCCCGAGGAGTCCAGGTGCGCCGTGGCGACTACGACGCCCCGGACACGTTGCGCACCGCGTTCAAGAACGCCGACCGGCTGCTACTGATCTCGTCCCCGGAATTGGATCCCGCTCGCCGTGTCCGCCAGCACCGGAGCGCCATCGAGGCGGCCCGCGACGCCGGTGTCGGCGCGGTCGTCTACACGAGTTTTCTGGGTGCCGACATCCAGGCCGAGGGCGTCACTGAAGCACACCACGCCACCGAGCACGCGCTGCGGGCCAGCGGCCTGCCCCATACGCTGGTGCGCCACCCCTTCTACAGTGAAGCCTTCCTCAACCCCGGTCTGCACGCCGCCGTCCTTTCGGGCGTACTGGACGACGCGACCGGCGGCCGCGGCATCAACACCGCTTCCCGCTCCGACCTCGCCGAAGCCGCCGCACGCGTCTTGACCGAGGCCGACCACCTGGGCCGCGCCTACGACTTCACCGGCACCTTGTGGACCTATCCCCAGCTCGCCCAGGTCCTCACCCGCACTTGCGGTACGCCTGTCGTCCACCGTGTGCGGGACAGTCCCACTCCCGGTGCCCAGGGCTGGCTGGAGGAGCAAGTCCGAAGTGGGGCCCTGGAGCGGCAGACCGACGACCTCCCTCGCGTCCTCGGGCGTCTGCCCACGACACTGGACGAGGCTGTCACCAAGATCCTCGCCCGTCCCGCGCCCGGGAGCGGTGCTGCCGAGTAGCCAGACCGGGATCAGCGCGGAAGGACCGACGGGTGGAGCCGCGCGACGCGGCCAGGACCGTCGGCGCGGGGCCGGTGCATCGGTTCGGCGGCGCGCCGACGGCGGTCGTGCGCTTAAGGGGTCACGGTGCGCAGGGCGCGGCTCTCATCCGGTGTGTTACCGCCCTCTGGCCCCGACTGTGGCGTCGACGGCTCACGGCCGTGGGCGGGCGTCTGTCCCCAGTCGGGCGGTGACGTCACGTGGGGTGAGGGGGGAGTGCTCTGCGGAGCACTCGACGACGACGCGGACCGGGGCGTCGCAGTCGGTGTGACGGATGTCCAGCACCGGGCCGTCGGAGTCGAGGGCGTATGCCTCGCCCCACTGGCCGAGGGCCATCAGGACGGGCCACAGGTCCCAGCCCTTGCGGGTCAGGCGGTATTCGTTGCGGGAGCGGCTGCCGGGCTCCTGGTAGGGCACGGTCTTGAGGATGCCGACCGAGATGAGTTTGCGGAGACGGTTGCTGAGGACGGCCTCCGACAGGCCGATGTGGCGGTGGAAGTCGTCGAAGCGGCGGACGCCGTTGACGGCGTCGCGCAGGATCAGCAGCGTCCATTTCTCCCCGACCACATCCAGCGCGCGCTGGACCGGGCAGTTCTCCGTGCTCACCTCAACCCACTCCATCCCGTCATCGTAGAGCCCCTGGCTTCCTCATTGACAGTCAGATGAGTACGCGGCTAGCTTCACTTGGGAAAGTCAGATGATCAAAGGGAAGGCGCTGGGCGTGGGGCGGACACGAACGTACAACTGGGACGATCCGGCGATCCCCGCACAGGCCGCTGCGGGCATGGCCGGCCTCGACTTCCTTCGCGAGGTGCAGGCGGGGCGGCTCGCCCCGGCGCCCGTCGGCCGGACCCTCGACTTCTCCCTGGACGAGGTGGAGCACGGCAGGGCGGTCTTCTCCCTGGTGCCGGGGGAGGAGCACTACAATCCGATCGGCAGCATGCACGGCGGCGTCTTCGCCACGCTGCTCGACTCCGCGGCGGGCTGCGCCGTCCAGTCCACGCTCCCGCAGGGGATGGCGTACACCTCGCTCGATCTGACGGTGAAGTTCTTGCGGCCGGTCACCGTGGACACGGGCCGGGTGCGCGCCATCGGCTCGGTGATCAGCAGTGGTCGCCGAACCGCGCTCGCCCAGGCCCAGTTGGTCGACACGGCGGACCGCCTGCTCGCGCACGCCACCAGTAGCTGCCTCCTCTTCCCGGTGCCCGCGTGACTCGCTGTCACGGCGGTCTTTCGAGCGCCGCGCTCCTGCTGGGGTGTGAGGCACCGAGGTGCCGGCGCGGCCACCGGCTCATCTGCTGAGGTGGCGGCGACCGGGCGCGGCACCGTCGTCGGCGAGGGGCTCGTACTCGCCGAAGTGTGTTCCTCGCCCGGGTCGGTGGAGGCCGACGGATCGTCCGCCCGCCCTGCAGTCAGAGGTTGATCATGTGGCCGGTGAGGCCGTGGAACGCCTCTTGGAGCGCTTCGCCCAGGGTGGGGTGGGTGTGGACGTTGCGGGCGAGTTCGGTGGCGGTCAGGTCCCACTTCTGCGCGAGGGTGAGTTCGGGGAGAAGTTCCGCGACGTCCGCGCCGACCATGTGTCCGCCGAGGAGCTCGCCGTGCGCGGCGTCGGCCACGAGCTTCACGAAACCGGTCGGTTCGCCCAGACCGTGGGCCTTGCCGTTGGCGGTGAAGGGGAACGTGGAGACGAGCACCTCGTGCCCCTCGTCACGGGCCTGCTGCTCGGTGAGCCCGAACGAGGCGACCTGGGGCTGGCTGAAGGTCGCGCGGGGCATCATCCGGTAGTCGCCCAGCGGCATCGTCTCGGCTCCGGCGATGGTCTCGGCGGCGACGACGCCCTGGGCCTCGGCGACGTGGGCGAGCTGGAGCTTGGCGGTGACGTCGCCGATGGCGTAGAGGTGCGCCGCGGTGGTCCGCATGTAGTCGTCGATGGCGATGGCGCCGCTTTCGGTGAGGGCGACGCCAGTGTTCTCCAGGCCGTAGCCGGTGGTGCGGGGCGCGAACCCGACGGACATGAGGACCCTGTCGGTACGCAGCTCGGACCGCTTGCCGTCGGCCGTGGTGTAGGTCACCGTGACGTAGGTTCCCTCGTCCCTGACGGCCTCGACCTTGGTGGAGGTCAGGAGGGTGACGCCGAGCTTCTTGTACTGGCGCGTGATCTCCTTCGACACCTCGGCGTCCTCGTTGGGCAGTGCCCGGTCGAGATATTCGAGGATCGTGACCTCGACGCCGTAGTTGCGCAGGACGTAGGCGAACTCCATGCCGATCGCGCCGGCGCCGACGATGACGATGGAGGCGGGCAGCCCGCGCTGAAGGATCTGCGTCTCGTAGGTGACGACGTTCTCGCTGAGTTCGACACCGGGCAGTAGTCGCACGGTGGAGCCGGTGGCGATGATGGCGTCGTCGAAGGTGACCCGCTGCGTGCCGCCGGCTGTGAGGGACACCTCCAGGGTGCCGTCGTCGGTGAAGGTGCCGTGGCCGTCGATCTCGGTGATGGCGTTCTTCTTCATGAGGAAGTGGACGCCTTTGACCCGGCCTTCGGCGACCTGGCGGCTGCGGTCGTATGCGGCGCCGTAGTCGAACGCCACGTCGCCCGAGATACCGAACTGCTTCGCCCGGTGGTGGAAGGTGTGGGCGAGTTCGGCGTTGCGCAGCAGCGCCTTGGAGGGGATGCAGCCGACGTTCAGGCAGACACCTCCCCAGTACTGCTTCTCGATGACAGCGACTCTCTTGCCGAGCTGGGCCGCGCGGATCGCGGCGACGTACCCGCCGGGTCCCGCGCCGAGGACGACGACGTCGAAGTGGGTGCTGCTCATGGGGAATCCTTCCTGCTATTCGCTGTCCGACCTGGCCATCGTCCTGCCGGGCGTACCGGGGCGCCCGGCAGGACGGTTCGCGGGTCAGTGAGGCGGGCGTGGCGACAACGGCGCGCGTGGTGTCTGCCGTGATGTTCCTCGCGATGGCGGCGGTCGCCTCGTCGCCCACGCGTGCGGTCGGCGGGTCCCCCCACCGTGCCCTTGTTCAGTCTGCTTCGGTCAAGGCCGTGTGCGCGGCGGCGAGGATCTCCTCGGAGAGCGGGGAGTCCTTGGTGGCCCGGGACAGGACCAGCGCGCCGAACAGGGTGCAGAGGCGGACGATGCCGTCCTGGTCGTCACCGGCCAGGAACTCGGCGAAGTCGGCCACCCCCTCGGCGTAGACGCGACGGGCCTCGCGCCCTCCGCCCTCGCGCGCGATGTCGGTGGCGAGCGCGGCGACCGGACAGCCGTCCGCCGGGTCGTCGCGGTGCTCGACGGAGAGGTAGGCGTCGATCAGCGCCCGCTGGGCGGTGGCGCGCTGCCCGTCGTACCGATCGAGCCCGGCGCTGTAGCGCTGGGCGAGCTCGGCGAAGGCGTGGGCGGTGGTCTCGTCGACGAGCGCCTCCTTGGAGGCGAACTGCTTGTAGAAGGCGCCGTGGGTCAGGCCGGCCGCCTTCATCAGGTCGGCGACGCTCACCTGGGTGCCCTGTTCCCGGAACAGCCGGGAGGCGGTGTCCACCACCCGCCTGCGGTTCTCCTCCGCCTGCGCCTGCGATACGCGGCCCATGACCAGCTCCCATTTTGGATGTCGACTGGCATCTATCGTAGCCCGGTGTTTAGATTGGAAGCATAATCTAATTGAGGCGGGCGGCCCGACGGTCCCTGCCGGGACCAGGAGCAGACATGGAACTGAGGAACGCGGTCGCGGTCGTCACCGGTGCCAACCGGGGCTTCGGCCGGTATCTGGCCGCCCAGCTCGTCGAGCGCGGCGCCAAGGTGTACGGAGCGGCCCGGCGCCCCGAAACGGTCGACATGCCAGGCGTCATCCCGCTGCGGCTGGACGTCACGGACGAAGCGTCGATACGACAGGCCGCGCGCGTGGCGTCCGACACGACACTGCTGATCAACAACGCGGGCATCTCCACCGGCGCGACGCTGATCGCAGGTGACGCGGCCGAGGTGCGCAGGGAGATGGAGACCAACTTCTTCGGCCCGCTCGCCGCGACCCGCGCCTTCGCCCCCGTCATCGAGGGCAACGGTGGCGGCGCCGTACTGAACGTCCTGTCCGCCCTGTCCTGGTTCCATCCGGCAGGACTCGGCTCCTACGCCGCGTCCAAGGCCGCCGCCTGGGCACTGACCGGCGCGACCCGCGACGAGCTGGCACCGCGCGGGATCGCCGTCTCGGCGCTGCACGTCGGCTACATGGACACCGACATGGCCGCCGCCGTGCCCGCCGACCAGAAGGTCTCCGCCGCCGACGTCGCGGCCCAGGCCCTCCACGGCATCGAGGCCGGCCTGCCCGAGATCCTCGCCGACGAGACCAGCCGGCGCGTCAAGCAGAACCTGGCCGCGGCACCCCAGCCGAACACGGACTGACACTCACCCCGCCCGCCGCGCGACGGCCTTCCCGCCCATCGAGCAAGGACATCCCATGCGCTGCACGACCTTCGTCACCGGACCGGACTGCGCGTCTCCGAGTACGCGCTCGGCACCGCGAACTTCGGCACCGGCTGGGGCGCCGGAGCCGAGCCGGACGAGGCACGCCGGATCCTCGACCGGTTCGCCGAGGCCGGCGGCACCTTCCTCGACAGTGCGGACGGCTGGCGCGGTGCCGCTCGGCGCGCCCCACGAGGCGATCACCGCCTCCCTGGACCGCCTCCAGGGAGGCGCCGCCGCCCGCGTCATCGCCCCGGTCCTGCCCGTGGCCTGATGGGCGGGAGCGGCCGCGGCCGCGGTGCGCCCGCGCGGCAGCCGGAAAGTCAGCACACACTGCTTCGAGAAGTACGGCGGCCGAGCCCGCACCCGTGCCGCCGAGATACCCGACCTCCAGAAACACATTGTCAGGAGTACTCCGTGAAGGCCTTCGTCCTCGAGAAGTACGGCTCCCCCTTGCGGCAGGTCGAGATGCCCGTACCGCTCCCCGCCCCTCATGAGGTGCTGGTGCGCATGGCCGCGTCGGGCGTCAACCACGCCGACGAGCGGGTCCGCTCCGGCGAGTTCAAGGCGATCTTCCCGTTCCGGCTGCCCAAGGTCATGGGCGGCGAGTTGTCCGGCGAGGTCGTCGAGGCCGGTTCCGCGGTACGCGACATCGCCGTGGGCGACCACCTGTACGGCTACGTCGACCTGGCGGCCACGGGCACCTTCGCCGAGTACGTCGCGGTCGACGCCGCGTCGATGGCACCCGTGCCCCGGTCCGTGAGCCTGGTCGAGGCCGCGGGACTTCCAGTCGTCGCGCTCACGGCCTGGCAGGCCCTCGTAGAGATGGGCAGGGTGAAGAAGGGCCAGACCGTCCTCATCCACGGCGGGACCGGGGGAGTGGGATCGATCGCGATCCAGCTCGCCCGGCACCTGGGCTGCACCGTCGCCACCACCGTCTCGACGGCGAACATCGCGGCTGCCCGGGAGCTCGGTGCCGACATCGTCATCGACTACCGCCGCGACGACCTCGCGCAGCGACTCGCCGGCACGCCCGTCGACCTGGTCCTCGACACCCAGGGCGGAGCCACGCTGCGGGCTTCCCTCGGCGTAGTGCGCTCCGGTGGCACCGTGATCGGCATCACCGGCCCGCCCGACCCGGACTTCGCACGGCGCGTCGGCGTCAACCCGGTCGTCCGGCTCGCCATCCGGGCCCTGAGTGCCCAGACCCGACGCCGCGCACGCGCGCTCGGGGTCACCTACCGGTTCCTGTTCATCACCCCCGACAGCGCCGCGCTGCGCCAGGTCGCCGGGCTGGTCGACGACGGGGTGCTGCGCCCGATCGTCGACCGGGTTCTCCCCTTCGGCCAGACCCCGCGGGCCCTGGCCGAGGTTCTCGCCGGCGGCACCCGCGGCAAGGTCCTGGTCACCACCGACGCGACGGCGGTGACCAACCGTGACTGAGCCCACCGTCCGCCCCCGGTCCACCACGTGGGCCACGGCGCCCAACCGCCGCATCGTCGTGGGCTCCCACACGCTCGTCTTCCGCGACCTCGGCCCCGAGAACGGCGTCCCACTGGTCCTGCTCACCCACCTGGGCGCCACCCTTGACGAGTGGGATCCCCGATTGGTCGACGCCCTCGCCCGCGACCGCCGTGTCCTCGCGCTCGACCTCCCCGGGGTCGGCGGATCCACCGGCCGCGTCCCGGGCACCGTCGACGCGATGGCGCGTGCGGCGCAGGGGTTCGCGGCCGCCCTCGGCCTGACCCGGTTGGACCTGCTCGGATTCTCGCTCGGCGGCTTCGTCGCCCAGCAGGTGGCGCTCGACGCGCCGGGACTCGTGCGCCGCCTCGTCCTGGCCGGAACCGGCCCCGCCGGGGGAGACGGCATCGACCGTACGACGGGAGGGGCTTACGTCTACTGGGACATGGCTCGTGCCGCGTTGGCCCGCACCGATGCCAAGGAGTTCCTGTTCTTTCCCCGCACCCCAGCGGGCAAGGCGGCAGCCAAGGCGTATCTCGCCCGCTTGCGCGAGCGTGTCATGGACCGTGACGTCCCCATCAGACTGTCGTCCTTCCACCGCCAGATCAGCACCATCCGGGACTGGGGCCGGGCTGAGCCGCAGGACCTCTCCCGCATCGGCGCTCCGACGCTCATCGCCAACGGCGACCACGACCGCATGGTCCCCACCGAGCTGTCCCACGACCTGCACGCCCGCATTCCCGGCAGCACGCTGATCATCTATCCAGGGGCCGGGCACGGCGGCGTCTTCCAGCACGGCGACGAGTTCGTCGACGCCGTACGAGCCCACCTCGACGGCCCTACCCGCTGAGCCAACACAGCTATCGGCAGCCCTGCACTTGGCCGGTTTCCACCGCGCGGCGGACGACGAGACGCTCATCGGCGGTGACCTCTGCGGTGTCCGCCCGACGCCGTTCGGCTTGCGGGTGATCGTCGGGGCCGCCACCGACCGGGCTGTGCTCAGAACTGCTTGGACGGCTTCGCCGGTGCGGCGGGCAGCACGGTGCGCAGAGCCCCCCTGTCACGGCCGGTGGGAAGCCCGCCCGCCCAGCAGTACCACGCAGGACGCGAGGGACAGCAGTCCACCGGTGAGGAAGGCGCCCCGCACGTCGGCGGCCGACACGACGAGTCCCCCCAGCGCGGCGCCCGCAGCGATGCCGGCGTTGTACGCACCTGAGTTCGCCGCGAGCGCGATATCCGTGCGCCCCGGTGCGCAATGCAGCGTCTCGTTCTGGGTGGTCATGAACACCGGCCCGAGCGCACCGCCCATCAGCGCCAGGAAGACCACCGCCGACACCGGATCGGTGCCGGCCGCGTACAGACCGAGCATGCCGACCGCCTGCGTGGCCACGGCCGTGACCGGCGCGGACCGGGGGAAGCGGTCCAGCAGTACCCCGGTGATGCTCACTCCGGCAAGACAAGCAAGCCCGAACACCACGAACAGGGCGCTGACCGTGCTCGGGGAGAACCCACTCACGTCGCCCAGAAACTTCACGATGTAGGTGTATCCCGCGAACGCTCCGGTGGCGGACAGGGCCCCGGCCGCCAGCACCGTCCCGAACCGACGGGTGTCGGGACGTGTTCCGTAGGCGGCCGGCTCTTCCTCCGGACGCGAGGTGGGCAGCAGCACGGCAATCGTCACCAAGGAGAGGAGGCCCAGACCCGCCAGCATGGCGACGGGCACCTCCCAGTCGCTCCGCCGGCCCAGCCAGGTCCCGGCGGGAACACCGACCACCAGGGCGAGTGAACCGGCGACGGACAGCGCCCCGACCGTACGGCCGCGGACCTCCGGCCGGAACAGGCCCACCGCCACCGGCCCCATCACGGCCCAGAACAGTGCCTGGGCGAGCGCGGTCAGCAGCCGCGCCACCAGGAGCAACCAGTAGGAGGTGGCCAGTGCCGCGACAAGACTGGATACGACCAGCGCGGCAAGCAGGCCCGTGAGCACATGACGACGAGGCACAGCGCGCACGACGTGGGCGAGCGGCACCGAGGCCACGGCCACCGTCGCGCCGTAACCAGTAACCAGGAGACCGACCGCCGACACCGGCACCCGTAGGCTTTCGGAGATCAGCTCCAGGAGACCCACCGGCAGGTTCTCTGCGGTGTTGAAGGTGAAAGCGGCCAGCATCAGGGCCGCGAGTACAGCCAGTCTCCGCCATGGAGCCGGGAGCCCCGCGATCGTGCGGCCTCCTCCTGCCCTCGCCCGTTGCTCCTGCTCCGTGGCACCACCCATGGAGGTACCTCACCGGGCCCACTGGGCACACCGCAACCGAGATTGGTCTCCGGCAGGTCAGCAGGCCGGTGATCGCGATCAGCGCCGAGGTCAGGCCGTGGATGCCGGACGCGGCGGCAAGGGGGCCTCCACCGGGACGTCGTCGAACGGCGGAGGGCGCACGGGCCTTGCGGCCGCGGTGGACGGGCGTCGGCTACCTGTGGGCTGCCAGGAACGGCAGGACCACGTCGGCCATCTCGTCGGGTACTTCCTCCGCGAGGTCGTGGCCCGCGTCGAAGACGTGTCCGGTGACGTCGTGGGCCACGAGCCGCGCCTGGTCCTCGTTGCGCTCACCGATGAAGGCGGAGCCGCCGAGTGCCAGGACCGGGATGTCCAGCTTCTTCCGGGCGGCCTGCCGGTTCTGTTCGGCGTCGGTCAGCATGGCCCGGTAGACGGCGAGCATCGCGCGGATACCGCCGGGCATGGAATAGCAGCGCACGTACTCCTCGACGGCGTCGGAGGTGGCGGTGTCGGGGTGGCTGCGCTCGTTCTTGATCATGTAGGTGATCAGTTCGCGTTCGTGCCCGGCGATCAGCATCTCGGGGACGTCGGGCTGGAAGTAGAAGCCCAAATGCCACAGGTGCATGCCGCTGGAGACGTTCTCGGGGGTGAGGGCGGTGTGGTCCTCGAAGCCGAAGCCGGGAAACAGTGCCTCGGCGAAGACGAGGGCGGTGACGTGTTCGCGATGGCGGGCGGCGAGCTGGTAGCCGATCACGGCGCCCCAGTCCTCGCCGATCACGGCGTAGGTCTCGTGGCCGAGGCGGGCCATCAGCTCGGCGATGTCATCGCTCATCGTCGCGGAGTCGTAGCCGTCTGCGGGGCGGGCCGAGTCGCCGAGACCCCGCAGGTCGGGCACGACGACAGTGTGGTGGGGGGTGAGCTTCGGGACCAGGTGGCGCCAGTGGTAGCCGGTCTTGGGCACGCCGTGCAGCAGTACCACGGCGGGGCCGTCGCCGGCCGTCCGGTAGTGCAGGCTCGTTCCGTTGACAGCGGCACGTCCGGTGCGCAGGGGCGTTGTGGTGTGGTCGTACATCATGACGTGGTGCTTCCTTTCGTGGATGTGTGTGCTGGGTTGGCCGGATGCATTTTCTGTATCGATCGTTCCATATTCGGGCCATGGGAACGCCCGGCAGGTCACGGGCAATCTCAGTCGAGAGTGGTCAGTGCGACCTCTACGAGCGGTTCGAGGCTGCGCGCGTCCGGCGTGATCTTCGAGGAGACCAGCAGTCCGTTGAGGAAGGTGATCAGGAACGCGGCGACCGTGTCCTGGTCGTGGCGCGCCGTGATCTCGCCCCGCTCCGCCGCGGCTCGCAGGACCTCCACCAATGCTTCCCGGCTGGCCTCCTGCATCTCGCGCACGGTGCGCCGGGTCGCCGCGTCCTGCGGCAGCCGCTCGCAGACGGCGTTCACGGCCAGGCAGCCCTGCCCGCCGTTCCCCGTGGCGATGCGGATCCGCTCCGTCAGCAGCGTGCGGATCGCCGCACGGGCGTCCGTGCCCTCCTCCAGGCTGCGCAGGGCAGCCGCCGCGAGGGTGGTGCGGTAGTGCTCCAGCGCGGCCCGGTAGAGGCCGTCCTTGTCGCCGAACGCGGCGTACAGGGATCCCTGTCCGATCCCGAGGTGCTGGGTGAGGTCCCGCACCGAGGTCGCCTCGTAGCCGCGCGTCCAGAAGAGTTCCATGGCGCGGCTCACCGCCGCCTCGGTGTCGAACTCCCGGTTCCTTGCCATGGCGTCACCGTAACCTATCTGGATCGACCGATCAAGAAAGAGGCTGCGCTCTGAGGGGTCGCGTGTCCCGGGCGGGGATGGTGCGGCTCGTGCCCGCGCAGTTGGAGGGCTCGAAGGGGGCGGCTCCTCGGTGCCGCCGGGAGGGCTTCGAGTGGGCGGGTGCACACTCGTCGCCGGCGCGGCCGGTGCCGCCGAGTGCGGCAGTCGGTTGACCGTCATGTCAACTGAAACTAGCTTGGTGGCAGTTAATCGGCGGCAGGAGTCGGAGATGGCGGGGCTCAGCAGCAGGAGCGCGGTCGCGGTCCACGCGCTGGCGATGCTGGCGCACCGGCGTGGAGGCATGCTGACTTCCGCGGAGATCGCGGACAGTCTCGAGAGCAATCCCGTTCTTGTGCGGCGCGTCCTCGGTCGCCTGCGGGACGCTCACCTCGTGCGGTCCACCGAGGGGCGGGCAGGCGGCTGGTCCCTTGCCCGCGCCCCGCGGGACATCACGCTCTACGACGCGTATGCCGCCGTGGAAGGGGAGCGGATCTTCTCGGGGCACGCCCATCCGCCCAGCGAGGCGTGTGTGGTCGGCCGCAACATCGGCGCTCTGCTGGACGTCGAGTTCCAGGACGCGGAGCGAGCCCTGGAGGAGCGGCTCGGCCGGACGACGATCGCCGCCCTGCTGCAGCGGATCCTGGCCTCCGACATCGAAGCGAAGGGCCGCTGATCCGGCCGTGACACGTACGCGTCCCGCGTCATGACGCATTCCCGAACTGTAACCGGCCTGGTTGCAGTTATCTCCCAGGGCAGTGAGAGCGATGAACCAGAAAGAGGCAGCGCCCACGGGCGCAGAGGCTCGCGGCCCCGAGACCCACGACCTCGTGATCAGCCGCGCACGTGTCTTCGACGGCCGCCGGATGCTCACCGGTCTGCATGACGTCGCCGTCGACGGCACGCGGATCGCTTCCGTGTCGGCCGAACCGCTCAGGGGCAGACAGGAGGTGGACGCGGCCGGAGGGTGGGTCATGCCGGGGCTGATCGACACCCACATTCACTTCTACGACGTGCGCGCGGTCTCCGACGCGGACGCGATGCGGGACTTCGAGGAGAACGAGCTTCCCGGACGGCTCGGGTCGTTCCTCGACCACGGGATCACCACCATCAAGTCGGTGGGTGATCCGACGGACGGGATCCTGGACACACGGGACAGGATCGCCGCGGGTGAGCTGAGGGGACCGCGACTGCTGGCGACGGGGTGTGGCATCACCGGACGCGACGGTCACCCCGCCGCCACTGTCTTCCGCGACAACCCCTGGGCACGCGAACGCTTCACCGGAGAGGTCGGCAGCGTGCAGGAGATCCGCGACCTGGTGCACCACCTGGCCGACCGCGGGGTGGACGCGATCAAACTCCTGTCGGAAGGCGCGTGCGCACATTCCGGCGGGCCGAGCTACCTCTGGCAGAATCCCGCATTCCCGGATGGTGTCGAGCTGGAACGGCTCCCCCTCGATCTCCTCCGGGCCGGCATCGAGGCCGGGCACGAGCGGGGCCTTCGGGTCACCGTCCACACCACCCAGCAAGCCGCGGCACGTGAGGCGACAGAAGCCGGGGCAGACGGCCTGGAGCACGGGGTCACCGTCGAGCCCCTCACCGACCACGCGCTCATCGACCTGATGCTCGAGCGCGACATCACCTACACGCCCACGCTCTGGATCGACGACGCCCACCCCGACTCCCGCGGCAACCTCCGGAAGGTCGCCGAGGCCGGGGTGCCCATCGCGCTGGGCAGTGACACCTTCAGCGGCCGGGGCCTGTTCGGAGCCAACACCCTGGAAGAGGCCGAACTCATGGTGGCGGCCGGGATGACGCCCACCCAGGTGCTGGCCGCGGGCACCAGCGGCGCATCGAGGCAGTGCGTCCGCCCCGACCTGGGCACAGTGGCCCCCGGAAAGCGGGCCGACCTGCTCGTGCTCAACGCCGATCCCACCACGGACATCCGCAACCTGCGCGCACTCCGCCTGGTGATCCTGAACGGCGAACTCGTCGTCGACAAAAGCTAGGTGAGCCGAGCCGCTCCGGTCGCTGCCGTTCTCGACGGGCTCCGGCGGCCGATACGACAAGTACACCCACACGGGCGGCGCACTCGCCGAACGCCTGTTAGCGCCCCTAGGAGACCGCTATCAACAGTGCATGCACAAAACTGTGCTGCGCCGCCTGACTGCCGCCCCTGTCGACCTCCCTCTCGCCGCCTCCACGCCAGCTCATGCGACGGAGACGCTTGTGCCGTCCGGGAGGCCATCGCGCGCCTGCCGGTGGCGGTCGAGTCCCGTGAGGATCAGGACCGGGTCGCCTTCAAGCGCTGGAATGCCGGTGCGCACCCAGTCGGTAACAAGGAGAGGCTCATGAGTACAGCACGAAGGACACGACGGCGGGTCGCCACGCTCTCGGCCGCGCTCACGAGCGCTGTCGGGCTGCTGTTGGTGACCGCGGCGCCTGCGAGTGCCGAGGTGAAGTCCACCTGCGGTACGTACATCTGCGTCGCCACCGCGTACCAGGGCCGCGACTACGTCCAGGACATCACCGTCACGACCAGGGACGGGCTGCCGGGGACGCTGCGCGGGTTCGTCGGTGACTACCGAGGGAGCAAGGCGAACGTCTCGCGGTGGCGGTTCGTCGTCAACCGGGAGATCAGGGCGTACCCGAGGCTGGCCGTCTGCGGTGGCCTCGATCGCGGTGGCCGTGTCATCGAGAACCACTGTGTGATGATCCCCTGACGGCAGTGACACGGCCCGTCTGCGTTCGGTTGAGCCCTCCTCGCGGTACACCGCGAGGTTGGCCCGGCGCAGCGGGGCGAGCTGCTGGGACAGGTGCGCGTCGCCTCCACCTCGTCGTCATCACCATGCCGTCCCTCCTCGCCCGCCTCCTTCGTGTGGCCCAATCCGCCCGGACCGAAGCGATCCTCACCAGGCGGTGAGGCGTTACGCCGACCGGCTGCCCTTGGGCGGCACGCGTCCGGCTGCCGGGTGATGGTGACACGAGCCGGTTCGATCAGCGGCGGATCCGGCACGGCAGGCGCGGGATGCGGGACGGACACACGGGACGCCATGAGCGGACGGTGGAAGGGAGGCAGGCGCGATGGCGGCGGACTGGCAGGGGCCACCGGATGAAGACTCGGTCGACGAAGCCCCGGAAGAGTCCTACACCTCGCTGCTCGACCTGCCCCTCAGCTCGGACCTGAACCGTATCGGCGAGCAGTTGCACGCCCTGGCCCGTGCCCAGAGCACCTTGCAGGAGCTGCTTCAGGCAGTGGTGAACATCACCGGAGAGCTGGAGCTGCCCATGGTGTTGCGCCGCATCGTGCGCACCGCGATGGACCTGGTGGGCGCCCGCTACGGGGCCATGGGTGTGCTCGACCAGGAGGGCAGGCTCCTGGAGGAGTTCATCCCGCTGGGGCTCACCTCCAAGGAGCTGGCCGACCTGGACGGGGTGGAACTGCCCCGGGGGCGCGGCCTGCTGGGGCACTTGATCCACCATCCGGAGCCGTTGCGGGTCAATGACATCTCGCGCCATCCGGAGTCGGCCGGCTTCCCGCCCGGGCACCCGCCCATGCGTTCCCTTCTCGGCGTTGCGATCAGCGTGCGCGGGCAGGTCTACGGCAACCTGTACCTCTCCGAGCGCAAGGACGGGCAGCCCTTCGACCGGCACGACGAGGGCGTCATCCGCGCCCTGGCCGGTACGGCCGGCGTGGCGATCGAGAACGCCCGCCTCTACCAACAGGTCCGCAACAGCAGCGAGCAGTTCCAGCGGCTGCTGCTGCCGCACCTGCCCGACCTGCGGCCCTTTTCCGCCGGCGCCGCCTACCGCCCGGCCAGCGCCCCGGCCGCCGTGGGCGGCGACTGGTACGACGCCATGCTGCTGCCCGACGGAGCCTGCGTGGCGGTGATCGGGGACGTCGTGGGGCACGACCTGCGGGCCGCCGCCACCATGTCCCAGATCCGGAACATGCTGCGGGCCCTGTACTACGACCAGAGCGCCCCGCCCAGCTCCTCCCTCACCCGGCTCGACCGCATCATGAACACCGCCCTGGACGAGACGCCCATCGCCACCGCGCTGCTCGCCCGGCTCGAACCCTCCCACTGCGCCTGGCAACTGCGCTGGTCCAGCGCCGGGCACCCGCCGCCACTGGTGCTGCTGCCCGACGGACGGGTCCGCTACCTGGACAGCGAGCCGGGGATCCCTCTCGGGGTGGCGCCCGACCTGCCCCGCCCCGACCACTGCGAGGCCGTGCCGGTGGACAGCACCGTCGTGCTGTTCACCGACGGGCTGGTAGAGGTCCCCGGCCAGCCGCTGGACCGAGGGCTGGACGCCCTTGCCGTCACCGCCTCCCGGTTCGCCGGCCTGTCGCCGGACGAACTGTGCCGGGCGCTGGTCACCAACCGCCCTGGAGACGGCCACGACGACAAGGCCGTCATCGCCCTGCGCACCCCGCCCCTGACGGGTTACGCCTGCTCCTGAATCGCTCCCGGTCCCGGCGCCTCGGACCGCCACCCCACGAGCGCAGCGCACCGGCGCGCTCCCGACACGCACGTGCTCGGGTCAACGGCTTCTCAGTCGGGCGGATCGGCGCGGAAGGCGATCAGAGCGGTGTCGTCGCGGTTGTCGGAGAGGCTGTTCTGCAGGGAGCCGAGAAGTTCGGACAGGGGCGTGCCGCGTTGGTGCGCGGCCACGGTCAGAAGTCTGTGCTGGCCTTCGTCGAGGGATGCGGCGGGGGTCTCGATGAGGCCGTCGGTGTAGAGCAGGAGGGTGTCTCCGGGGGCGAGGGTGTGGGTGTGGCTGGTACGGGGGACGGTGGCGGCGACGCACAGCGGGGGATCCTCGTCGGTGCCGGAGAGGAAGTAGGGCTCGGCCTGGGCCGGAACGAGCAGGGGCGGCGGGTGCCCGGCGTTGGACCAGGTCATGTGCCAGGTGCCGTCGGGATGACGCCGCAGGCGGGCGTGGACGGCGGTGGTGAAGGAGGCGATGTCGAGCCCCTCGGCGGCGTCCTCGAGCATGGTCAGGACGGCAGAGGGCAGGCATTCGGGGCCGTTGTTCCAGGCCAGGCCCCGGAGCATGCTGCGCAGTTGTCCCATGGCGGTGGCCGCGGTGAGGTCGTGCCCGGCGACGTCTCCGATGTCGAGAACGAGGGTGCCGTCCGCGTGGACGACGGCGTCGTACCAGTCGCCGCCGATTTCGTTCGCCGAACTCGCCGGCTCGTAGCAGGCGGCGAGGCTCGCGCCGGGCACGGCCGGCGGGCTGGTGAGATGAGCGTGCTGGAGACGCAAGGCGGTCCGGCGTGCTCGCTGCAGGTCGAGAGCCTTGCGGATGGGCCGTTCCGCGAAGTGGAAAATCCTGTGCAGCAGTTCGGTGTCGGCGGGGCCGGGAGCGGGGGCGTCCCCGTTGGCGCTGGTGACGGCGTAGCCGAGGACGATGCCCTCGGCCGCCAGCGGGTACAGGGTCAAGCTCGTGGCGTCCGCGCTCCGGAGCCATTGCTCGGTGACCGCAGGGACGACGCCTGGCGGCACTCCTTCGCCCGCCGGCAGATGGAACGTGCAGGGGGTGCGTCTGGCCAGGACGTCCCGGACCGTGTCGCTGATGACGACCTTCTGGTCGCGCAGCGGAGGCCGGGCCGGCAGACCGTGGCGGGCCGAGGAGGCGGCCCGACGGGCCGTGACAGGAGCGTGCTCGGGCAGGGGCCACTCCTCGTGCTCCAGCAGCATGATCACGCAGGCGTCGGTCAGCTCCGGAACGATGGCCTGCACCACTGCGGCGAAGGCCTCGTCCAGACCGCCTCCGGACGCCTGTGCGATCTGTGCGAGTAGGTGTTCGCGCAGCGTGGCGCTCCACGTGTCCTCGATGTCGTCGGTCGCGGCGATCCATTCCTCGGCGCGGCCGTTGCGCAGGATGGGCACGCATCGAGTCGACACATGACGGTACGAGCCGTCGGCGGCCCGCACCCGGAACGTGGTCTCGAACACCCCCGGGGGCTCCTGAGCAAGTGCGGCACGCCAGGCACGGCGAAGGCCGGCCCGGTCACGGGGATGGATATACGCGTCCCACCGCTCGTCGATCCGGCCGTGCCACGGACTCCCGGTCAGCTGCTGCCAGCCGGGGACGAGTTCCTGCGCGGAACCGTCCGCACGCAGCACCCACACCATCTGCGAGACGGCCGTCACCACCGCCTCGTACCGCTCGAGGGCCATGATCTCGGCCGTGGTGTCCAGCGCGACGACCATCGCGCCGCGGCCTTCCACCGTGGTGACAGGCGTGCAGGAGTACACGAAGTACCGGGCCTGTTCCGGAGCGCCGGGGTCGGGCTCACGCGTTTCGGGAAGCCGGCGGGGCCGCCCAGTGGCGACCACATCGTCCAGCACGGTCAGGAACTCCTCCGCGTCCGGTTCGGGGAACGCCTCCCTCGCGGGCAGTCCGACGTGCCGCGCTCCCAGCAGCCTGGCGCACGCATCGTTCTGGTAGACCAACCGGTGCTCAGGGCCCGCGAACAAGGCGATCGCCGCCACCGTCTCGTCGAAGAGCCTCACGTCGAGAGCTCTCAGCGAGCCCATCACCGACCTCCCGGGCCCTGCGCCCGGTGCACTCGTGGCAGGCCAGGAGTCCACCGGAGCAGTGTCATCACCTCGTACACCCCTTCCACCGCCGGCCGTCGTGACCGCCGTCCGACACGCCCGCACCCTGACTGCCGGCCCCGCGTAGGGGCCACGCCGTCATCGCCGTCATCCGGACCCGCCCGACCCCGCTCGACACCCTGAGGTCGTCCGCGGCCATGAGAACCATCCAATGACGAGCCCACGCGTCACGCGCGCGGCCCTACGCCAAACGGGGCCCGCCGCCCCAACTCCCGCGCAGGGCGGGCAGCAGGCCGTCACAGACCCGACCCGTCAGGACCGCTGAGCACGATTCCCTGCTGTGCACAACCGCCCCCACACCGACCGAGCAGAGCCCGGTTCGCGTTGCGCAGCGGCTGCCCACCGCTTACGACGGAGGATTGAGCGGTTGACTCTCACTGCCGCCCGAGAGGCCCAGCCGCGAGCCGTCGCCGGACCGTGTACCCGCCGATCACCAGCCCGGCACCGACCAGGGTCAGCACGATCCCGAGCCCTCCGACCGCCAGCAGCACCGGCGGAACGACGAACCCCTCCCGCACGCGCCCGAGCACCCCCGAGGCCGCGACGCTGCCCGACTGCTCGTCGAGGGAGAACCGTGAGTCGTTCGAGTTCCCCCGGTTGTCACCCAGCAGGAACAACCGCCCGTTCGGCACCCGCACGTCGTACGGGGCAGCCGAGGAGCCCGACTCGTCGCGCCGCACGTAGGGTTCGTCGACCGGCTTACCGTTCACCGTGACCCGGTCGCCAACGCTCTCCACGTGATCACCGCCCGTTCCGATGACCCGTCGCAGGACAGGTGCGCCCTGGTATCGGCCGGGCACACGGACGAGCACGACGTCGCCACGGCGTATCCCGTCGGCGCCGATGCGCTCGACGACCAGGTGCTCGCCCCGGCGGTACGTCGGCTCCATCGACTCACCCTGGACGGTGACACCTTGATGACGCGCGAAGAAGTAGCCAGCGCTTCCCAGCACCAGGACCAGCCCGAGCGGGACCAACACCCAGCCGGCGGCCATCAGCCGGCCGCCCGCTCTCCGTTGCTGCATGAACGCCCCTCCCCGGAACCGCCCCGGGCGGGCGGACCAGCAGAGGTTAAGCGGTCCCGGACGGAAACGCACCTCCCGCCGTGACCGCACCCGCGGCGCAGCATCCGCCACGGCGGCTCGGGGAACGCCTGTCGCTCACCCGACGTCGACAGGGATCTACGGAGGGGCGGTCACCGTCGGCCATGAAGACACTGCCGCGAGCCTGGCCTTCATCGTCGCCCGGAGCCGCGGCCCGCACCACACCCTGCTGGGACACGACGCAGGTCGGGGACCACCGGACGGTCGGGGACGACATGAGCCACTGCTGCGGCGTACGGCCGTACGCCGCAGGCGGAGCATCGCTCAGAGCTGGGAGCCGCCGCCGTCCACGGCGAGTTCGGCTCCGGTGGTGAAGGTGGCGTCGAAGGCGAGGAAGACCACCGTCCTGGCGACTTCGGCGGGGGTGCCCATGCGCAGCATGGGATTGTCGGCTGCCATCTGTGCCTTGGCCTGCTCGGCCGCCTCCTTGGGCATTGACTTCTCCAGGATGCCGGAGTCGATCGGGCCGGGGCTGACCGCGTTGACGCGGATCTTGCGGGGGAGCAGCTCGCGGGCCAGGCTGCGCGTCATCGAGCGCAGCGCCGCCTTGCCGGCCGCGTACGCGCTGAGCAGGGGAATTCCCAGCACGTTCGCCACGGATGTGGTGAGCACGACGCCGCTGCCCTCCGCCAACAGCGGAGCGAGCTTCTGCACCGTGAAGTACGGACCCTTGGCGTTGATGGTCAGCAGTTGGTCGAAGAGTTCCTCGGTGGTCGCCTCGAACGGCGCGAAGCTGTTGACGCCCGCGTTGGCGAACAGGGCGTCGACCGTGCCGAACTCGGTCTTCACCCGGTCGGCCAGCGCGTCGATGTCGGGCAGCGACGCGGCGTCGCTGCGGACCGCGATCGCGCCGGGTCCGAGCCGGTCGCGCGCGGAGTCCAGAGCGGCCTGGTTGCGGCCCGTGATCAGTACGTGTGCCCCTTCGTCCACGAGCAGTTGCGCGGTGGCCAGTCCGAAACCGCTGCTGCCTCCGGTGATCACCACATGCTTGCCCTCGTACGCGCCCATGTCGGACACACTCCCTCTGTGAGAACGGTTGTCGGCTTTCGTCCGAGCGGTCGCTCCCCGCCGGACACCATCGAGTCAACAGCCGTACGATCGGGGCGTCCAAGACCTGTTCCGCACCCCGTTATGCAGGATCTGCATAACGGGTACGCTGCCGGTATGTCCGACGAAGCCCCGCCCGCCACGTCGCCTGCTCCCGGCCCTGACCTGGATCTGAGACTGGTGCGGTACTTCGCGGTCGTCGCCGAGCATCTGCACTTCGCCCGGGCTGCCGCGGAGCTGCACGTCGCCCAGCCCTCCCTGAGCCGCCAGATCCAGCGGCTGGAGGACGTCCTCGGGGTGCGTCTGCTGGAGCGCACCACCCAGGGCAGTCGCCTCACCGCGGCCGGCGCGGCCTTCCTCCCGCAGGCACAGACGCTCCTGCACACGGCTCGTCAGGCGGTGCTCACCGCCCGCGCCGCCGCCCCGCCGCGTACGGTCACCATCGGATATGTCGAGGACCTCGTCATCACCCCCGCGGTGCGGGACCTGCGCAGCCGTCACCCCGACATCCACGTCCGCACGCGCCACCTGGACTGGAACGAGGCCCGTGCCCTGCCCGAGGGCCGGATCGACGCGCTCGTCGTGCGCACACCGCTTCCGATCCCGGGCGACGGTCTGGACGTGACCGTCCTGTACGACGAGCCCCGGGCCCTCCTCGTGCCCGCGCTCCACCGCCTCGCCGGGAAGGAGTCGGTCACCCCGGACGACTTCGCCGACGAACCCCTCGTGGCCTGCGCCGGCATGGCCGCGCTGTGGACCGGGTTCTGGCGGCTGGACCCCCGTCCGGACGGCAGCCCGGCCCCACTCGGACCCATGCTCGTCGACACCTTCGAGGACAAGCTCGAAGTCGTCGCCGACGGCCGGGCCATCGCCCTCGTACCGGCCGACGACCGGCGCTGCACACTCCGCGACGACCTCGTCACCGTCCCCGTCGAGGGAGTCGAGCCCTGCCAGGTGGTGGTCGCCACCCGCTTCGCGGACGCCAACCCCCTCGTCGCCCACTTCAGTGAATCCGCGAAGAACTTCCTCGTCCGCGAAGCCTGAGTTCAGGCACCGTACGCCGCGATGAACCGTTCGGCGGCGTCCCAGAGCTCGGCCTCGCGCCCAGGGTCGTAGGACTCCTCGGACGACCGGGCCGCACGGGCGCGGTCCACGTAGGACCCGCTCGGCGCGCTGGTCGTGCCGAGGACGACGTCGGCGAGGTAGCGCCCGGCGGCACCGCGGCCGGTCGCGAACGGGGTGAGGGCCATGAGCGGCAGGATGCGGCGCATCGCGAACCGGGAGACGGGTCCCGCGTTCCGGGCGAGGCCGGTGCCGGGGACGAACCCCGGGTTGTAGGCGACGGCGTCGATCCCGGCCGGCAGCCGGCGCGCGTACTCGTGCACCAGATGGATCGCGGCCAGTTTGCTCGTGGAGTACGCGGTACGCCCGCCTGCCGCGGTGTCCGGCTTAGGGAAGGCGCCCGGACGGGCCAGGACGTCCGGGGACTTCCATGCCGGGCCGGGCACCATGCCCAGGTTGTGCTTGAAGTCGCCGAAATGGGTGTCGCTGGCGGTGATCACGATCCGGGCGGGAGCCACGAACCGGTCCTGGAGCAGGCGGACGAACAGGTGGTTGGCGAGCACGTTGATCGCGAAGGTCGACTCGAACCCGTCGGGCCCCTCGGTCAGCGCGTTCGTGTACTGCATGCCCGCGTTGCCCACGAAGCCGCGCAGCGGAGGCAGATCACCACGCTCCAGCCGCTCACGGATCCCGGCGGCGGCCGACTTCACGCTCTCGAGCGAGCCGAGGTCCGCCGAAACGTGCGAGACCCTGTGCGCGCCCTCGCTCAGCTCCGCGGCCAGGCGTGCGCCCTGGGACCCGCGTACGACGACGAGGAGGTGCACGCCTGGTGACCGGCGCAGGATCTGCTCGGCGGCGATGCGGCCGATGCCGCGGCTCGCGCCCGTCATCACGACGGTGTGCTGCATGGGAGGCCCTGCCTTCTTGCTCGGGGTGCGAACTGGTCCGACGATGGGCGCCCGGCGGGGCGCGTCACCACGTTCGCCGCCGGGGCCGCCGCCAACCAGTGCCCGCCCCGTCACTAGGACTGGCGGTACCCAGGCTCGCCGGGGGCCGAGCGGCGAGAATGGACCCATGGCTGCCTCCCGCTCCGACTTCGGTGCACTCCTGCGTGCCTGGCGCGACCGCCTCTCACCGGCCGACGCCGGCCTCACCGCGACGGCCGGCCGCCGTGCCCCGGGACTGCGCCGCGAGGAGCTCGCGCAGCTCGCCGGGCTCTCGGTCGACTACGTCCTGCGCCTGGAGCAGACGCGCGCGATGAACCCCTCGGCCCAGGTCGTCGGCGCCCTCTCCCGGGCCCTTCAGCTCTCCCGGGCCGAGCGCGACCAGTTGTACCGCAGCGCCGGGCTCCTTCCACCGCAGGACGGCACGGTCAGCACCCATGTCCCCCCGGGCATCCAGCGGCTCGCCGCGCGCCTGGGCGACGTCCCGATCGGGGTGTTCACCGCCGACTGGACCCTGGTGTGGTGGAACGCCATGTGGAGCGCCCTGCACGGCGACCCCACCGTCCTCCCGCCGGCCGAACGGAACCTCGCGTGCGCCCTTTTCGGCGATGGCGCGGCTCACGCCGCCCTGCGTCCCGTACAGTCCGAGCGCGGACAGGACGCCTTCGAGGCGTCCATCGTCGCCGACCTCAAGGACAGTGCCTCCCGCTACCCGGCCGACGCCCGGCTCGCCCGGCTCGTGCACGGCCTCCGGGAGCAATCCGCCGTCTTCGCTCGTCACTGGGCCACGCAGACATCGGCCGCCCAGCACACCAGCGACCGCAAGACGATCCGGCATCCAGAGGTCGGCGACATCCTGCTCGACTGCGACGTCCTGATCGTCCCGGGCGCGGACCTGCGCATGGTCACCTACACGGCAGCGACCGGCAGCAGCGACGCGGGAAAGCTCGACCTCCTGCGCGTCACCGGCGGCCGCACCGCCACCGCACGCCCCTGACACCAGGCGGTTCAGGCCGACGGCGCCTGAGCCCCGTCTGCGAGGACCGGAACTCGGGTGTCGGCTGCTGGACGGCATCCCTGCCCGCAACTCGCGCGGGAGTGGCCGGTGGTCCGGAGCGCGGTGGTGGGGATCAATAGGCGACGTGGTCGGTCAGCCAGGTGAGCAGTGGTTCGAGTTCCTCGTACGTGGCCAGCACACGGTCGACGACCTCCGGCGTCCGCAGCCGTTCGTCGCAGCCGAGGTACCGCACGGCGAGCAGCGACCGATGGCGCAACAACGTCGTTCGAGGATGGTCGGCGGGATACTCCCGGGGCGCGCGCTTCAGCACGTCCCCGCTGATCTCGAACCCCTTGCCGCGTAGTTCCGCCACGACATCGCCCAATACGGAACCACTTGCCTCGGCGGCGACCGCCGATCTGAACCGGCTGATCTGATCGGAGCCGGCGTACCACCACGCACCCTGCACGTGCAGGCCGTCCAGATTGAACCGCAGCCCGATCTCGACGTTCGGGGCGATGCGTACCACGGCGGACTGGTTCTGCCACCACCACGGTGTCTTTCCGTACCGCCACACGGAATGGTTCTCGAACGCGGGATCCGCCCGTGCCAAGTCATGGAGCAGCGAGACCATCGGTTGCCGCACGAGACGTTCACGATCCTTGCGGGTCTCGCGCATCACCTCGTGTGACGGCTCACCTTCAAGACGCAACAACACGTCGAATGCCGACTCGTCCCAACCGGCGAACCGCCTCGGCACATCCGTCAACTCCGGCCCTCGATCTCTTCGTCAGGGACATCGGTGGTGCCGCGCCACCGGTGTCAACGTCAACCGCGCATCGGGACCGTCTGCGGTACTCACAGGAGGCCGCGACTGCCTCACCCTACGGGGTGCGGGCCGGGCCACCTGGCTCTGTACACGAGAACGGGCTCCGGCCCACTTGGCGTGGAGAGCTCACCGGTGGTGATGTCAGTGGCCTGTGGTGAGATGGCCGCCCGAACATCTGCGGGCAGGTCAGGCGGATGGGTGCTGCACGGTCAGTGAAGGATCTGGACTGCGTAGAGCGCGCCGATTCCGGTGGCGAGGGTGCCGAGCATAAGCCGGAGGGCCGTCTCCGGCAGGTGCGGCTGGAGGCGTGCGCCGACGTAGCCGCCAAGAAGTCCACCGGCACCGCAGGAAAGGCCCAGCAGCCAGTCGGGGGCGACGTCGCCCGTGACAGCGAGGGAGAGCAGCGCGTAGGTGGCCGCGCCAACGATCGAGGTCACGAAGGTGGAGGCCAGGGCGGCGGGTGCGGCGGTGGCGACCGGTGTGCCGCGGCCGACGAGGATCGGTCCGAGCAGCGAGCCGCCGCCGATTCCGTAGATCCCGCCAGCCACACCGACGGCCAGGGCCAGCGCCGTCGTCGCGCGAGGCGAAGGCTCGTCGCGGGTGCGGGGCGGGGCCGGGCGTACGGTCCGCAGCCACAGCCACAGTCCGAGCGGCAGGAGCAGCGCGGCTATGAGGAGGCGGAAGACGCGGGGGCCGGGAACGGCGAAGACGCGGATCACGGCGCCGACGACGACGCCGGGGACGGTGCCCGCGATCAAGAGCCGGGGCAGCGTTCCGCCGAGCTGTCCGGCCCGCCAGTAGCGTAGGAGGGCGCCGGGGCCGGCCACGACGTTGTAGAGCAGGTTCGTGGGTGTCACGGCCGGGCTGGGTACTCCCAGCACACTGACCTGGACGGGCAGCAGGAAGACCGCTCCGGAGACGCCTACGGGGGCGGTGACGACGGATATCAGGAGCCCGGCGGCGAACCCGAGCAACGCCATCGACCACTCCACGACGTCCCCCCTCGGCACTCTCGAACCGTCACCCGGAACGGGCTGAGCGGCCCGCGACCAGCACAAAAGTACGCCACCGACCACCCTGCGGTGCGGCACGTCCGTCGGGCGCACGGCAGTTCATGAACACGGGCGTCGGAACTTCCGTCCTCGGTGCCGGGGTGCGCCGTGAGCGTGGCGTGATGGGCCTCGGCGATGGAGGCGGCGACGGACAGTTTGACCGGCGACGCCACCGGAGCGACGAACCCGTCATTGGTGATTGCCACGGGCGCTCAGGCGAGAGCCTGGAGGCCGGTGGGCCACAGCAGAGTGGTGGCCGCCCAGGTGAAGCCCGCGCCGAAGGATGTCACGACGACTCGTTGCCCGGCTTTCATCTGCCCGTCGATTGCGGCGTGACTCAGCAGCAGGGGGATCGAGGCCGCGGAAGTATTGCCGACCCGGGCGATGTTGGACGGTACGCGTTCGGCCGGAATCCCCAGGGCGTGGGCCGCTGCTGCGCTGATACGTGCGTTCGCTTGGTGGACGATCAGCCTGTCGATGTCCTGGGCGGCCCATCCCGCCGCGGTGGCTGCCTCTTGAGTCACGTGGGTGATGCGGCGCACCGCATGGCGGAACACCTCGTTTCCTTTCATGCGTACGTAGAGATTCTCCAGGTCGGCAGTGGTACGTGAAGGGCTCCGAGAGCCTCCGCCGGGGATGACGAGGGCGTCCGCGTGATCGCCGTCGCTGCCCCATGCGGCCGGTCCGACGGCTCCGGGTGCGTCGGCGGGTCCGGCTGTGAGTACGACTGCACCCGCGCCGTCGCCGAAGATCGGCGCGGTGGATCGGTCGGCCGGGTCGGTGACGGCCGACAGCTTCTCCGCTCCGATGACCAGTACGGTGCCGACGGTTCCCGCGTGGATGAGTCCCGCCGCGACGGTCGTCGCGTAGACGAAGCCCGAGCATCCTGCACCGAGGTCGAAGGCAGGCACCTGACACAGGCCGAGTTGGTGGGCCACCACCGGTGCGGTGCCGGGAACGTGATGGTCCGGAGTGGCGGTGGCCAGGATCACTGCGTCGACGTGCTCGAGCTCGGCCGACTTCATCGCCCGGCGTCCTGCCTCCACGGCCAGGTCGCTGGTGGCAGTCTCCGGATCGGCGACGTGTCGCTCGGCAATACCGATACGGGTGCGGATCCATTCGTCTGTCGTGTCCAGGCGTGCTGCGAGGTCGGCGTTGCTCACCTTCAGCGGGGGCAGATAGGACCCCAGGCCGATCAACCGCGCGGCAGGCGCCGGCGACGGAGGCATGGCTCTACGTGCAAAGATCAACGGTCTGTCTTCTCTGTCCGTTGAGCTACGAGGCTGACCAGGTCGTCCATGGTGGTCGGTCTCGCCAGCTCGTTCTCGGTGATCATGACGCCCAGGCGCTCTTCGAGAATCATGGACAGCTCGGTCACCGCCAGGGAGTCGATGCCCGCTTCCGCCAGCGTCGCCCGACGGGTGATCGATTCGGCCGGGAGGTTCCCCTGGTGGACCAGGATGCCTTTGATGAAGTCGAAATCGATGGCGACTGCGGTATCACGGGCAGCGGCAGGGGCGGGGAGCGTCACGCCGGCGTGGGGAAGCTGCTCCGCTCGGCTGCCCGCCTGCGGGTCGTCGTCAGAGCGCGGGAGGTCGCCCACGGCGTCGTGGAACAGACGGGGCAGCCGGTCCAGGCCGGGGAGGGCGGCGTCGGTAACGAAGCAGATGCTGGTGGTTCCGTTGTAGCTGCAGGCCACGATCGACGCCGGCTGGTGCCGGGGGAGCCAGGTGAAGGGCTGGAGGCGGGTGACGGGGTCCTGCTTGTAGCGCAACGGCCGGTGGATGGCCAGGTAGGACGTGCTGATGCCGGCCCGGTCGGGTGTGGTCAGCCGGGTGGCCAGGGCATGGAAGGCGCGTGCGGGGACGAGGTCCATCACGGAGCGCATGGCCTTGTGACGGGCCGGGTCTCTCGTGGTGCGGGTTGCGGCGATGACGTGGTCGAGGCGGCCTTCGGCTGTCGGTTCGTGGCAGGGCAGGGGCGCGGGTGCGAAGGTGAAGAAGTTCCCCGGCCGGTCGTGTTCCCCGGCCCGCCGCAGGTTGACCATCGTGATCGCTGGGAGCGTCCTGTCGGCGCCCCGGGGCCAGGATTGTGCCGCCCATGTGCGCAGGGCTCCGCTGAGGGCGGCCAGGAAGCCGTCGTTCGTGTCGCCGCCGCGGGCGGTGGCGGCGTGCCGCAGCCGTTGGGTGGGGACATCAGCCCAGTCGATGTCGCGGTGGCCGGCCAGGGGCAGCTCGGTGTCGTTCCAGGCGTTGTTGACGGCGCTTACGGCGAGCATGCCGCGCACGGTGCTCAGGTAGGCCGCGGCGCCTGCCCGGACCGCCGGGTGCCGGGTGGGCGCGGGTGCGGTGCCGAACAAGGCGGTCAGGGTACCGATCATGCCCACACCGTCCTGGGTGCTGTGGTGCGCTCGCAGGCAGATCGCATAACGCCCCGTGGCGTACCCGGCCAGCAGCCAGACGTCCCATAGCGGGCCCTCGGCGGGCAAGGGGTGCGCGATGAGATCGGTCACGGCTGTATCGAGGTGCTGGTGGCCTGAGGGGAGGTGCTGTTCGCGGACGCGGTGGTCGAGGTCGGGGGCTGGGTCGTGGTGCCAGCGGGCTTTGAGCCCGGGGCCGTGGAGGTAGTGGGTCAGGCGCGGTTGGTCCTTGAGGTGGGAGCTGACATGGGCGCGCAGCTCGCTGAGGGTTGGAGCGGTTCCTTCCAGGTGGAGGATCACTCCGATGGTCTGGGAGATCGTGGGAAAGGCCTGGGCCATGTCGTGCATGGTCAGGTCCATGGGCGTGGGACGCGGGGGTACGGTCACGGGGTTCTCCGCGGTGGTGGTTCGGTGGGGGAGTGGGGCACAGAGGTCAGTCGGGGGCCAGTCGGTGCCCGCCGCACATCCCGCGCCCAGGCATCCGTGCCCGGGCGGGGGAGCCGGTTCGCAGGGCGGTCTCAGGGGGCTGTCCTCTGGGAGAGTTGCGCGTTGCCGCGCCGGCGGCCTGGCACGGCAACGCGTGATGGCCGGATACGAGGGGTGAGGTGGCCGAGGGCGAGAAGAGTGAACGCGTCGGTCAGTACGGGGACGTGATACGGGAAGGGACGCGGGCCGAGCATGTCGGGAATGGAGATGACGCTGCCGTCGGGACGCTGCTGCGTGAGCAGGTAGCCGGTGGCGTGCGCGGCGGGAGCAGGGTCGCGCTGTCCGGCCAGGATGATCAGGGCGTATGCGGTGCTGATGGCATCGCTTGAGGCGCCGTCTCTCTGTCCGAAGCCGCCGTCCGCGTTCTGTGTGCTCTGTACCAGGCCGGCGATCCGACCGCTCATGTGCTGCACCGCCGGAGAGATCGGCGAGTGGTGGGTGGCGAGGTAGGCCCTGAAGAGGGTGTGCAGGCGACTGCTGCTCCAGCCGGGCGGAAAGGAGCCGTCAGGCGTCTGACGGTCGGCGAGGAAGCGCAGGGCAGGCTGAATGAGGTGACGGTGGCGGACTCGGGTGCTGAGCGCGTTGATCGCGGCGGCGGTCATGCACGCCTCGGAGGGAGTGCCCGCTCCGTAGGTGGGGAATCCGCCGTCGGCGCCGCGGACCGCGACCAGTGCGTCCAGGGCACGGTCGATCGGGTCGCGGTAGGCGACCGGGTCCAGCTGATGCAAGAACTCGACTGCGACGGTGGTGCAGTCCGTGTCGGGGAGCTGGGCGTGGTCGGTGTACGACCAGCCGCCGTTCGCGTGCTGAACATGTACAAGGTGTTGGGCGATGCGGTGCGTCACCTCACGTGGCGCGTCGGCACTGCTCAGCGCGAGCCCCACGAGGACGGTGCTCCAAGTGTCGGTGTCCGTGACGAAGGGCAGGCCGCCGTCCTCCCGCTGATGCCTGAGGGCAGTGTTGAGGCCGGCGTCGACGACGCTCTCCATACCGGGGACGTCCACCAGGGCATGGAGGACCGACAGGTGAATGAGGAGGTTTCCCTCCCACACCCTTCCCGGACGTTGGGTGGACGCCAGCCGGGTGACATCGTCCCAGCCGGCCCGGCGTCTGCCTGCCACCCGGCCCAGGATCGCGTTCACCGCGGCGGTCTGTACCGCGGCCCAGGGGTGCAGCGCCCTCACATCGACAGCGTGGGGAGCGATGTCGCCCGGGTCGGCCTGGTCGACAGCCACGCCCAGCATGGTGAAGATGGCCTGCGCCAGGGCTCGTTTGCGTGATCCGGTGAAGTCCGGTACCCGGCTGACAATGGCATCCAGGGTCTGGCGGCGCGCCGGCTGTCTGGTGACCCGGCCCAGGGCAGCGGCGGCTACGGTCGTATCAATGAGGTCTTCGCCGTTCTGATGGCGCTCCAGGTAGCTCACGATGCGAGCGCGCGCGTCGTGGTGGGCAGATCCACACCGGTCCATCAGCGCCAGGGCGAGCGCGGATTCGAGGACGCGGCTGCGGCACGCGTCGCGCACGGCACCGTCCGCACCCACCCGGTTCAGCACGTGCACCAGAAGACGTCCGCGTCCGGCAGGCAGCGCTGCCGGGAAGTAGGACGACAGCCAGACCGGGCGGAACTGCTTGGCGGCAGGGGGTCTCATCGGTGGGGCAGTCCTTGGAGGGCACGGGAGGGGCGGTGGGGCGTGGATCGGCAGGGAGAACGAGGGCAGTCACACCGGTCGGGTCGCCCAGCGGGCATCGAAGCGATGAGTGACGCCAAGCCAGTGCAGCGTCGCGGTCACGAAGGACCCGAGGGCCGCCACGTAACGCCGTACTCCCTCTCGCTCGGTCCCGGGAAGGGGCATCGCCGTCAGCGCGGCTGCCAGGGTGTGGAAATCCCTGACACGGTCGTCGCGCATTGCCGCGGCCTGTTCGCGTGCCGAGGACAGGGAGCAGCCGCGCTCTCGGCTCAGCACGGTCACCAGGTTGTCGCGGTCCTCCCGCAGGTCATCCTCGGCCGAGGCCAGGTCATTGCTCCAGCCGGCCACATCGGCCACGGCCCGCCGCAGGTCCCTCATGAGGTCCTCGCCCATGGGCGGACCGGGCCAGGGCGCGCCGGCGGTGCACTCCAGGATGTCTGCCAGAGGCAGGGCGGTGATGGTCCTGCGACGCCGCAGCACGTAGTCGCTGAGCCCCATCGGGACCCGGTCGGTGCGACCGGCGGCCTCTTCCCGCATGGCCAGGGCGAAGTCGCGGTAGTCGGCGACGAACCGCTCCCGCCACTGAGTGGACATCCGCGGAGCTGTACGCCGCCACAAATCGTCCAGGGCCTGCTCAAGCCCGCTGACGAATCCGGCAGGACGGCCGGTGATCACGTTCAGCAGCCGGTCGAACAGCGACGTGACCGCTTCCGGCCGGATGTCGACCAGGCTGCGGTCGAACCGGTCGTCGACCAGGCAGATGAATGCCGCCCACTGCGCCGTCAGTTCCAGATCGGCGTCGCTACCCTCCGGCACCGTCAGCTCAGCGAGCTTTCCCAGCCGCATGGCAAGCAGACGCTCTTCTTCGAAAGCATCAACCACCAGGCTCGCGTCCCGCGCCCATGCCAGCACCGCAGCGCCGGCCTTCTCGGCCCGGACCTCACTCAGCAGGCCGGCACTGACGACGCCGGCACCAGTCTTCCCCCGCATTCGACTCAGCCCAGTCCCGGTACCGCATCGGCATGGACCGCCGGGGCAGTGGCGATCACCCTGCGACGTCGCATGAGCAAGCCTTCCGTTGGACGGCTGCCAGGATTGCCCATGGCACCCCCGGCATCGGGTGAACGAACGTTTTCGCAGCCGAAGTTCACCTGAAGGCGTGAGGTGTGGGTCGCATGCGGTGATCGCACGCTGGTCCGCCGCGACGGTGTGCGCGGGGGGTGCGTCAGCGCTTCACGCGGCTGCGTACGGCGAGGACGGCGAGACCGAGGAGGGCCGGTTCGACGAGGCGGGCGGTCATCTCGACGTATGTCCCGGTGGTGGTCAGGTCTTGTCCGGAGGCCCGGAAGATCACCGAGTTGGCCACCACTCTCAGGGACTTCTCGAAGCGGTCGGCCGACAGGCGCTTTGTGTAGGGGCCTTCCGGGTTGGCGGGCGTCGGTTTCCTGGTGGTGAGGGTGATGCGCCGGCCGTCGGTGTTGCCGGTACTGACAGGGTCGGGGTCGGCTTGCGGCAGGCCCCACAGCATCATCGTCAGGACGGTGGCCGTCATCGCCAGGACCAGCCACGCCAGGGCACGCGTGGCGCGCAGGCCGTATCCGGACAGGGCCCAGTACAGCCCCAGCAGTGTCCGTTCGCCGCGGGATGTTGTGGTGTCGTGGCGGCGCATCTCCATTTCGCCGTAGTAGAAGTCGGCTGCGCCCGGCTCGTTGCGGCTGTCCTCGAGTGCTTTGCGGAGCTGGCGGTAGACCGGCGCGAGCGTGGCGGGTTCCTGGGGGTCGGTGTCCGGTGGCGCGGGTGTCCAGCCGCGCCAGTGGTGTTCTTCGGCGAGGGTTTGGCGGCGCATCCAGCGCAGTCCGTCGGGTGGTTGGGGCAGGCGGCAGCGGCCTTCGAGGCGCAACTGGTCGAGGTGGACCGTTCCCACGAAGAGGCAGTCGGTGAGGTCGGTGTCGGCCAGTACGAGGTGCGCGGCGTCCACGCCCTTGACGGAGGTGATCCGCACGGGGAGGCCGTTGAGCAGCTTGGGTTCGGCGATCACCTCGCCGTGCGGGGAGACGAACGGACGCCGCCGGTCGGCGACGGTCACGGGGAATTCCGTCACGGCGTCGCTCAGGTCCACCGCGGCGTGCCGCAACCGCAGCGCGGCGGTGGACGCCCACCGTGTCTGCCGGCAGCGGACCTCCAGCGCGGCGGCCTCCAGCGTCAGCGCGGTCTCGAACACGGCGTGGGAGAAGTCCACCGTTCCCGGGCAGACCAGCGGGCCGATCCGGGCGGTGCGCCGGAACACCGCCCGACGGAAATCCACGCCGGCCTTCAGCCGGGCCCCGGTGAACGTCAGGTCACCGCCGATCGCTGCTCCTTCGAATGTGGCTTCGGCGGCGAAGTATGCTTCGGCGAACGGCATGTCCCCGCCGATGTCCGCCCCGTTGAAGCAGGCCCTGCTCCGGTGGAAATGCGTACCGTCGAAGCAGGCGCGGCCGGCGATCCGGGCCGCCTCGAAGTCGGCGCTCTCCTCGAAGACCGCACCGTCGAAGGCGGCCTCTCCGTCGATGACCGCCCCGTTGAAGGATGCGATGCCGCGAACCCGGACTCCGGAGAAGTAGGCGGCCCCGCAGCTCACGCCTCTGAACATCGCGGTGCCGCGGACTTCGCGGACGCAGAACCGGAGTGTGCCCGTGATCCGGGCCTGGTAGAACCAGGCGTCACCGCCCACGTCGGTGTCGTCGAACCACACGTCTTTGGCGACCTGGGCCGCGGCGAGGCGGAAGTCGCCTGCGGTACGCACTTCGCGGACGTACAGGCCCCCGTCGAAGACGGCCGAGGCGAAGGAGCAGGAGCCGTCGAAGTCGATGTCCTCGAGTTCGGCGTCCCCGGTGAACCGCGTCTCGTCGAAGGCGGCCTTCCCCGCCCGCGCCCGCCCGCTCGTCGGGTCTCTGAGGGGTGCGAGGAGTGCGTCGAGCAGGCTCTGGGTGAAGGGGGTGCCGCGGTGGTCGAGGTCGGCGCCGGGGGCCAGTGAGTCCAGGTGGGCGGCCCGTTCGGTGCTGTCCAGGTGTGCCAGGCAGGCCGTGTACGGGGCCACCCGGCGTCCCCGGCAGTGTTCCCCGGCGTCCAGGTGTCCGCACTGCGGCCAGGCGGGGGTGTCGGTCGCGGTCATCCCAGCTCCCGTCTCATACCGCCAGGACCGTCACGTCTGTGCGGTCGCGTCCCTTGGGCCGGTCGACCAGTGCCTCGACGACCCAGCGTCCGGGGGCGGCCTCCAGTTCCGCGCGGTAGCGGTCGGTCTCGTACGGGCGGAAGACGAGGGGCTGTCTGCCGGGGCGGCCCGAACGCCACATGAAGGTCCGCAGGTTGCGCCGCAGCAGGTCGTGCCCCAGGACTTCGATCACGAACGGGCGGCCGGCGGCGACGGGGTCCCGGGGCAGGTGCAGCGCGATGCCCTCCTCACCGGCGAGTGTGCCGCCGGGCGGGCGTCCCGCGCGGATCGCGAGCATCGCGTCCCGCAGTGCCGGGCCGCCGGCCAGGTCCGTGTTGCGCACGCCGGTCCACAGCATGGGGGCCGTGCCGGTCCAGCCCGCGACGGCCGACGGGCGCGGTACGGTCCCGTCGCCGGGCCCGGGCAGGCTGCCGGTGATCCGCGCCCCGTCGCCGGAGAGTACGAGCGCTTCGGGGCTCGGGAAGCCGACGCCGGCGAGGCAGTGCACGGTGTAGGGGAGGGGGCCGGCGCGCCGGTGCTCGTCGCATGCCGAGCGGAACTCCTCCTGGAAGGCCAGCGCCCGGCGGACGGCGTCGCCCGGCAGTCCGGGGACCGGGTAGCGGCTGTCGGTGATCCGCCGCTCGCGGGTCTTTCCCTCAACCCGCACGGCGGGGTATCCCACCGGCAGCATCTCGGCGACCGCCGGCACGTTGACCGCCCAGTCGCGCAGTGTCTCGTTCAGCCGTGCGGCCACGTCCGTTCCGGGGCCCGCGGCAGCGGGGACCGCGTGGCCGGCCAGCAGCCGGGCGGCCTGGACCAGCCCCTGCTGAGGGGTGCCGAGGGTGACCAGGGTCCGGGCGGTCTCCCGGCCGCCCTCGCACTCCAGGTAGTGCCGCCCGATCAGACCGCCCGTCGCATGACAGACCAGAATGACGCGCGGATCGTCGGGCCGGTCCGGGTAGTACGCGTCGGCCTCGGTACGCCACCGGTCGAGTTCCCGCGCCACCCGCGTCTTCAACTGCCGGGCCACCAGCCGGTTCGACAGCCGCCAGTCGTAGGTGAACGGCACGAACTGCGCGTCGGGCGGGTCGCCGAGGGCGGTACGGATATCGGGATAGCCCATGCAGGACAGCAGCCCGGGCACGGAGTCCGGGACCTGCAGCAGTGTGTCGGCGTCGAGGCGGAAGGGGGCCTCGGGCGGCTCATCCCCCAGCCCAGGGGGGAGGGACACCTCGGTCAGTGCCGCGGCCGCCGAGCCGATCAGCTGCTCACCGCACCGCGCCCAGACGTCCCGGCCGTCCCGGCACAGCCGTGTGCCCAGGAACCCCGGCACGAAGACCACCAGATCGTGTCTCATGCACCCTCTCCCCGTCTCCCGGTGCCGAAGAACGCATGCGGCAGCCGGATCAGATCGCAACGGTCCTCTCCCTGCAACGCCACCACCACACCCTCCGGGTCCTGCGCGGTACGGACGGCGTGCACGCCGTACCCGCGCGGTGCGATCCCCGGCCCGTCCAGCCATTGCCGGGACCAGAGGTCCCATGCGCGGGACACCGTCTCCGGCATGCACAGCAGCAGAACCGGCCGCTCCACGGGACCGGCGAACACCAAAGACCTCACGTCGGGGAAGTCCCCCGGCAGCCGCTCCGGAGGGTGGATGCTCTCGTCGCCGGAGCAGTCCTTGACGTACACGCTGCCGTGGTCCGCCCAGGCCAGCACGGGAATCGAAGCGTCGTCCTCGTCGTCGTACAGCTCCCCGAGGGCGAGGCAGGAGGGGCCGGCCGGGAGCAGGACGCGCTGCTCGACGCCCTGCGCGCCCTCGGTCCAGACCCGCAGCTGGTCACTGAGGTCGGCGGCCATCCAGTGCGTACCGTCCCGCAGGACCCGCGTGTCGATGCCGCAGAACCCGCGGTCGGCCCGGATCTCGCGCACCGTGATGCCGGCGGACGAGACGTCGGCGGGCACCTGGTGGCGTACCAGCCGCCGGCCGTCGGCCACGCTCAGCCGCAGTGTGCCGGCGTCGGGTCCGGTGACCAGGCTCAGCGCGCGGGCGGGCTGGCCGGCGTCCCCGCCCAGCGGGATGTCCTGATGGGTGATGAGTGCCAGGCCGTCGTCCAGACGCCACAGCCGTACGCTACGGCCGGCCGCGGCGGCCACCGTCCAGCCGTCCGCCGCCCGCACGGCGGCCACCGCCGTCACCGTGTGCCCGTCGTGGGCGAGCTCGGTAGCAGCGAGGGAGGCAGGATCCCCCTGTCGCGGCCGGGAGACCCTGATCCGGTCGTGCCAGGCCCGGCACAGCAACGGCGGACCGTCCGGCACGCCGGCCAGGGCGAGGACCGGACGCTCGTTGCTCGGCCGTCGCTGGATGCCGTAGCCGGCCTCCAGCGCGGGCACCACGTCCACCACCCGGATGTACGGGCCGTCGGCGACCGCGAGCAGTCCCTGGCCGCCCGGATCGAACGCCATGGCGCCGTCCCTGGGGGCGTCCAGAGCGAGCGTGGCCTCACGCCCGGGCCGCCCGGCGGACCAGATCCGGACGGCCACCTCCTCGTATCCGGCGAGCAGCAGCTCATCGCCGCACCGTCCGAAGGCCAGGCCGCGCGCGTCGGACGGGTAGGCGGCCACCTCCGTCACGACCGGTTCGGGGCCGGGCCCGGCCTCGCACCGCCAGAGGTACACAGCGGTCCCGTCGGCCACGGCAAGGAACCCCAGCCGGGACGAGAGGGCGAACGCCGCGGCGGCCATCGCGGGCGCGGCCAGCGTCACGCCGGGAGCGGTCCGGCAGGCGCGCAGACCGTCGATCCCGTTGCGGGTGCGGTCCACCTCGAACAGCTCCACCCGCTCGGCACCCGCGGTCAGGACGAACATCCGCCCGTCCAGGGTGAGGGCCGAGAGCTGCCGCACATCAGCCGTACGGACCTCCTTCAGCCGGGTGTCCAGGTGCGTGCCGCCCTGCCAGGACCACACCCACACCCGGTCCCCGTCGGCGGCCAGGGCCACGCCCTGCCCCTCCACCTCGGCCACCGACAGGGCGCGCACACTGCCGCCCCACCGGTACTCCCGGTCCGGCGTCCGGGCACCCGCCCGCCAGAAGTACACGGCCTGATCGTCCCGGGCGACGGTGACCCAGCGGGCTCCCGCGGCCACCTCCCGCACCTCGCTCAGCGGGCGCCCACGCTCCCCGCCGGCCCGGGGCAGCCGGCGGGTCAGCAGCCGGGCGCCCGACTCGGGGTGCAGGACGTGGATCTCGCCCCGGCCACCGGCGGTCAGGGTGTCCGCGTAGGCCGGCCCCGCCGCCCCGGTCCCGGCACGCCAGCTCAGCGCCCGCGCACCGCCCGAGGGTGCCGCACGCCGCCATTCCGGGGGAGCCGGCGGGACATCGCTCCAGTACTCCTGCCAGGGCAGGAAGCCGCCGTCGCGGCGCAGCGCCCGGTAGGTCGCCTCGCGGTGGCTGATGAAGGCGGTGGCGCTGAGCAGCGCCTTGCGCTCCAGCAGGACCGATGCCGGCAGCGGGCCGGACGCGCGGGGAAACGAGCCCGCGACCCTGCCGTACAGCGCGGCGCCGTCGCAGTCCCGGGCCAGGCCCGCCGCGAGCGGCAGCATGACATCGGGGTTCGTACGCAGCAGGAAGTCCACATCCTCGAACAGCTCCCGCAGCGCGTCCGGCCCCACCTGGGCAGCGTGCGCGCCCAGGTACTCGAGGGTGTACTCGTCGCCTTCGCTCCAGCCGCGACGGGCGCGGGCACGGGTGCGCAGCGCGTCGAGCACCCTGCGGTGTGCCTCCCAGGAGGTCAGCCCGGCGTCGGAGAGGAAGAACTCGCCGTAACTGGGATGGGCCAGCTGATGACGGACCCGCCCGGCCGCCTGCCGCGAGCCGTCCTTCTGGGTGGCGACGATGCCGCCGTCCGCGCTCCGGCAGACCTGCCCCAGGTCCTCCAGCGTCAGCTCCGGGGAACCGGCCTCGCGCAGCGCGTTGGCGAGCGTCAGCCACGCCTCGTCCGGCGGCAGCCCGGGGCCCTGGACCACCGCCAGCGCCCGCAGCGCCTCGTGGGCCCGCCGCGCGCCCGGCTGCTCGCTCAGATGGCGCGTCTCCTCCGCCAGACGGGCGCGCAGGTCCACGCCGCCGTCCCGCAGCCACGCCAGCAGCTCTGCCTCGGCGGCGACCGTGGCCCGCCGGGCAAGCCCCTCCGCGGCCAGCCGGGCCACCAGGAACGAGCCGTGACTGCGTGCCGCGACGGTCTGCGCCGTCCAGTCGCGGTCCTCCTGCCGCGCATCCCCCCGGTACGGGGACTGCGCGGTGTCCAGCACGGACAGCACCATGCCGGCGATACTCGCGCGCGCCTCCTCGTCGTCCCCCAGGACCACGGGTTCGATACTGAGATCCAGGGTGTCCAGGAGCGACTCCTCCCCGGCGGGCGCGGTGGCACGCCGGCGGGGCTGCGACCGGGTACCGACGACCACCCGGACACCGGGCGTGTTCGCCAGGGGGCTCAGGACGTGCCGGGCGATCGCGTGCGCCTGGTCGGGGAGGGCCTCGTCGAGCGCGTCGAAGAGCAGGTTCACCGACCCCGCCCGCCCGACCAGCTCCTCGAACGCGGCGGTGAACTTCTCCGACGTCACCGGCTCCTCCGGCAGCGGCGGCGCCCCGTCGATGTCCGCCAGCACCTCGCGCAGATGCGCGGCCAGCGAATGGGCCGACTGGCCCCGGCAGCTCAGCGCCGCGTGAATGCTTCCCGCCCGGGGCAGCGCCGCCGGGCTCAGGTCCGGGCCGAGGGCCTCCCGCCAGCTGGGCAGGGAGGTGAGGGCCAGCCGGCCGAGCAGCGTGGTCTTCCCCGTGCCCGCCAGACCCGTCACCGCCAGCAGCCCCTTGGGATGGGTGTCCATCCAGCGCACGATCCGGCTCAGCGCTTCCCACCGGCCCGCGAAGTGGCGGCCGAGATGGCTGTTCTCCTCGAGAACGAACTGCTCCGCCTCGATCCAGGGCTTCCGCCGCGTCAGCACGGCCGGCGTGTACACCGGCCGGTCGGACTGATGGTAGTGCGGGTTGTCGAGGAAGTTGTTGGGAAGCGCCCTCACCTCCCGGCAGTCCGGCCGCTGCGCGGGTTCGTCCAGACCGTCGTCGGCGGCCCGCGCGTCCACGGCACGGCACAGATACGGCAGCGGCAGATACAGCGCGGACGGCTCGAACGGGCGGGCCTGGTCGTCCGCCACGAAGTCCGGCTTCGCCAGGGCTTCCTCCAGCCACGTCACCCAGCGGCCCGCCGGCACCTGTGCGTCCGCACCCGAGGTGCCGATGACGGCGAAGCCCTTCCGCCGGTTCTGCCGCGCCCGGACCACCGCGAAGTCCCGCTCCAGCTCCACGGCGTGCCGCACCGCCTCGCCCAGGGAGTTGTAGCTCTGCGAGGAACAGGCATCGATGATCAGCAGGGTGTCCGTCTCGTGCTCCGGCCGCAGCAGGAACCCCACCAGCTCGAGCAGGGAGACGGCCCGGGTGGGGTCGAACTCGCCCGACTGCCATGAGTCGGCGCAGGCGAGGAAGTAGCCCTCGTCGCCGCGCTGGACGCCGTGCCCCGTCCAGTAGAGGATCTTCCGCTGGGCGCCGTCGGACAGGAACTCCTCCAGCCCGGCCCACAGCTGCCGCCGGGTCGCCCCGCCCCGGTCGGCCCGGAGGGTCTTGCCGAACCCCAGTCTCTCCCGCACCGTCTGCGTGAAACGGTCACGGACCTCGGCCAGCTGCGGCCGGCCCAGCCTCTGCCGCTCCGCCGCGTCCGGATGGAGATACTCCGCCACGGCCACCGTGCCCACCAGGGAAGAAGAACGCCGCTCGGCCTTCAGCAACGTCAGCCGGCTGTCCGTGCCGCTTCGTACCATGAGATCGACAGCACCCCCCGAAAGTGTCCACCACAGCCTATTTACCAGTGGAGTTGACGATGCGAGACCGATTTACCGTGGTTGGCCGGGCGACAGGCTGTCATCTCTTCGAAGGAGACGGCACCCGGCCCGTCGACGAGGAGAACATCCACGTCAAATACACCCCCAAACGTGTGCAGTTCCCCGAGGAGATCGCCGCCTGGCGGCGCTCCATCGAAACGGAGGAGGAACGCAAGGAAGCCGGCGGGCTGCCGCACCGCTGGAACAACGCGCGCTTCGCGGTCGAGCGGGTCGTGGTCACCCGTACCCATCTGGCCGAGGACCCCGTCGTCTCCCTCACCCTGCGGGACGCCGACTACTTCGACTTCCTCACCACCTCGCTCAACCTCGACCGGCGCCAGAAGAACGGCCTCACCCTGCGCCAGCAGTACCTGGAAGGCAGCGACCCGGCCGACGCTCCCTCCTGGATGAACTGCAGCTTCGGCATCAACGTGGCCCTGGAAACCGGCAAGGACGGCAAGATGCTGTTCTCCCGGCGCAGCGCCCAGGTCGCCGGGCCCAACAGCGCACGGTGGAACTCCTCGGCCAACGAGGGCCTGGCCCAGCAGCACGACCTGCCCCGGGACGGCAGCCCGGTCAGCCTGCACGCGGTGGCGCGCCGTGCCCTCTTCGAGGAACTCGCCGTGCACGACGGCGACAACACCCAAGTGGAACTGCTCGGATTCGGGCTCGACGTGGTCAACCACCAGTGGGCCGCGTTCTTCCGCGCGGTGACGCCCGAGCTCGACGAGGCGACCCTGCGCCTGCGCTGGACACGTGGCGTCACCGACAAGTGGGAGCACGACCGGTTCGAGTTCGTGGACGCCCGCCCGGAGTCGGTGCTCGGTTTCATCGCGGACGAGCCGGAGGAGCGGTGGACCCCCTGCGCCCCGGCCCTCTTCTACCTCGCCCTGGTGCGCGGCGCCGTCGAGCGCGCCGGCGGCAACCCGGCCGCCCGGTTCGACGTGGAGCGGGCCGAGCAGCGGGTCATGGCGGAACGCGGTCTGTGACTCGGAGTCGCGATCATCAACCACCGTACGCGCCTCGTTGCCGGGACGGCACGCGGTCGGCCACTCCTCGATGAAGCGGCACGGATCTTCGGTCGCCTCGACCGGCAACGTACGCAGACCCGAGCCCGGCCCCGCCGAGGGTCCGGGCTCGGGCGACGACCGCCGCGTCCGCGGGGTTCCCAGTCGGTGCCGGCGGTCAATTCGCTGAGCAGCTTGTTCGCCGATTCGGAGGCAAACCGGCGCTGGAGCTCGGCGCGGCGATCTGCTTCTTGAACTGGCCTTCGTAGCCGGTCTACCCGGCGTTGTGCATGGTGTCGGTGATCCACGTCGCGAACGCCTGCACGGAGTGCTCATCGCCGATGTCGACGGCCACGGCCTCTTGCCGGCCGCCCTCGTCCGTGATCAGGCCCACGGTCCGGCGGGCGCTGTCCTCGTCCAGGTCGAGCACGGCGACCGCGGCCCCGCGCCGGGCGAACGCGAGCGCAGTGGCGCGCCCGATTCCGCTGCCCGCGCCGGTGACGAGACCGGCCTTGCCGGCGTAACTGCTCACGCCAGCGGCTCGTGGTTGACCCAGACCGCCTTGTACGGGTGGCGGCTCTGCCAGCGCCTGATCAGGTCGACGGCCCCGGGCATGGTGAAGGTCGCGTTCAGGGCGTCGAGATCGGCCAGGCGCAACTGCAGGACGGCGCTGGCGACGGCCACCGGGGCGTGATCGTCGCCCGCGACGCGGATGTGGTGCCGGGCCGCGAACGACTCGACCAGACCGGACTCCGTGACGAGCTCCTCGAACTCACTGAGGTACTGGTCCAGCTCACTCGCGGGAATCGGATTGTCGAACGCTACGATCATCGTGTGGTGAATCATGCCTTCAGAGAACAGGCATTTTCCGTTCCTGTCCAAGACCCGTCGGTTCTCGTTCCATGCCTGACAGGAATGGAACGGACGGTAGTCTTCCCGGTATGCCCGAGCTGGAGACCCGCGAGCTGGAGTACTTCGTCGCCGTGGCCGAGGAGCTGCACTTCGGCCGCGCCGCGACCCGTCTGACGGTCGCGCAGCCGGCCCTGTCCAAAGCGATCCGGCGCCTGGAGTCCCGGCTCGGAGTGAAGCTTCTGCAGCGCTCCAGCAGACACGTGGCCCTCACCCCCGCGGGCACGGCACTCCTGCACCATGGACGGCACGCGCTCAACGCCGTCAGTGCGGCTGCGGAGAAGGCACGCCGGGCCGGCGACCAGGAGTCCCATCTGCGCCTGGTGATCAAGCCCGGCGGTGACGCGAACCTCCTGTCCGGCATCCTGGCCGCCTACGCCGGCCGCCCCGACGCCCGCCAGGTGGACATCCTCTTCGGCGGGGCCACCGACCGCGCCGACCACGTCCGCGACGGCCGCGCCGATGTCGCCCTGCTGTACGCGCCGTTCGACGACATGAGCGGCCTGGACCACGAAATCCTGACGGTCGAAGGCCGTGTCGCGATCCTGCCGCCGGACCACCGGCTCGCCTCCCACTCGGAGGTCACTCTCGCCGACCTCGCCCGGGAAACCCTGCCCCGCTGGAAGGGCGTGCGCTGGACCGGAGTACCCGAGGCAGGGCAGGGACCCGAGGTCACGGACGCAGCCGAGGTCCTGGACATGATCAGACTGGGACGCACCGTCGCGGTCCTGCCCCGTTCGCTCGCCCAGCCCATGCGCCCCGACCTCGTCTACCGTCCCGTCACCGACGCCCCGCACAGCGAACTCGTCCTCGCGTGGTCGAGGGACGACCGACGCACCATGGTCGCCTCCTTCGTCGCCGCTGCCGTAGGCGCCACGCGGATCACGTGAGGGTGCGGAAGGTATGCCGTCGGGCGGGTCGTGCCGGCAGCAGCGGAGCTGTCCGGTCCCGCAGCGGTCAGCCCGACCTCAGCGGGTCGCGCTGGGCGACGCATCGGCTCCGCTGTCAGCCGCCTGCTGACGACTCAGGAACAAGGCATGCTCATGTAGAGGGCCTGTTCGCCCGATGAGGGCGTGTCCGCGTAGAGCGTCGTGTCCAGTCCACAGAAGGCGAATCCCATCCGCCGATAGGCGTGGATCGCAGGCGCGTTGAGGTTGGTGACTTCCAGCCAGATGTGCCCGGCACCGCGCTCACGGGCGAACTCGGCGGCATGGCCGACCAGGGCACGGCCGACGCCCTGCCCCCGGTAGAGCGGAGCGATCTCGATGTCATCGATGGCCAACCGCCTGTTCCACGGAACGTAGGAGACAGCGGCGAAGCCCGCCAGACAACCGTCGGTGCCGACGGCAACGAAGGTGCGGCTGTTCGGATCCGCCTCGGCCGCGGAGCGGTTGCCGTCGTCGCTGTTCTCCGGTGGGAAGACTTTGTGGATGGGCGGGTCCACCGGGAGCTCCCGGAGAGCGAACCCGTCCTCGGTGATGGCCACGTGGAAGATGGTGCGGGTGGTGAAGGATCCGTCGAGTGCCTCGATGGCCTCGGTGTCCTCAGGCCGGGCAGTGCGGAACTCCATGTCGTCAACGGTCGCCATGGCATGAACCTATTGCCTACTCGGACGGTCAGTGCGCAGAGAGTTCAACGTCTGCTTCACCGCTCGTGTGATCGGGGCCGGCTCGGGATCTTGCACGAGTCCACGGGACTGCGGTTCGTCAAGCCGGGGGAGATTGATCAGCTGGATGCGGTGCTGAGCCGCGTCCGGATCTGAAGCAATGCCGGTCCAGCAGCGTCAGTGGGGCAGCGAAGTAGTCGTATATGGCGGTGGGGAGGCGGAGCGGTCGTGCGGTGCGTACTCCGTCCTTCAGGGGATCGGCTCACCATGTGCGTCGGTGTCTAGGCTGGGGCGGTGACTGATGAGCGGGAGCGGGTGCAGCCATGGGGAGTGTGGGCCACGGGGGTGGGGGTGGCCAGGGTGCGGGCGCTGGAGAGCGAGCGGGAGGACGCGCTGTTCCGGGACCCGCTGGCACAGGCCTTCGCCACCGCCGGCGGCCTGTGGCCCTCCTCGCCGCCGCCCGGTGACGAGGCCGCGCGACGCCGCAGGCTGGCCGTGTCGTTCTCCGTCGTCATCAGAACCAGGTTCCTCGACGACCTGTTGCAGCGGGCCTGCGCGTCCGGGGTCCGGCAGGTCGTGCTGCTCGGCGCCGGCATGGACAGCCGGGCCTTCCGGATGGACTGGCCCGAGGGCACCCGGCTCTTCGAGGTCGACACCGCCGCCCCACTGGACTTCAAGGCCGCGGTGCTGCGCCAGGAGCGGGCCGTCCCGCGCTGTGAGCGGGTCACCGTCGCGGTGGATCTGCGGGAGGACTGGCCAGGCGCGCTGGCCGCCGCAGGGCACGATCCGGCGGTGCCGACCGTGTGGATCGCCGAAGGGCTGCTGGTCTATCTGCCCGAGGACGCGGTGGAGTTGCTGCTGGCCCGGATCAGCGCGCAGTCGGCGCCAGGCAGTCGGATGGGGCTGACATTGGGCCCTCGTGGTGTGATCGAGCGCTTCGGCGCGGACGCCGTGCCGGGATCGGCGGCGTCCATGTGGGTCTCGGAGATGCCCGACGATCCGGTGGGCTGGCTGGCCGGGCACGGCTGGGAGGCCGGCAGCTACACCCTGCGCGAGCGCGCTGCCGCCTACGGCCGCCCGGTCAGTAGTACGCCCGAGCGAGAGGAGCGGCCCGGCGGACTGATCTCGGCCGTCCGCCGGTGGAGCGCCCCTCCTGGTCCCCATCGAGGACGAAGGAGCTCATAACGCTGCTCTCGTCTACGGCGCGCTCCTGGATGCGGAATCCTGGCCGTCGTGGACCTCCTTCTACGAGGTCGAGTGGGAGTTGCCCGCGGGGGTCGAGCGGCCGGCACGGTTTGTGATCTCCGCAGCATCCGTTCTCCCCTCGGACGGGTGTGGTGCCGCGAGTGCGCATCGTCGAGATGGTCCCGACCAGCAGTCCAGCTACGAACGGGCCGCCGGGTTGTTCGCTTCTCACCGGGGGTCTGTGGATCTGGCCCGAGCACCCCAAGGCGGCACCGACATCACCTGGTCAGCGACCTGCCGCCTCCACATCTGCTCAGTGGGTTTTCCCGCCCACAGGGCGCCTGGTCGGGGTCAGTCGGCTCCCTGCGCCCCGGTGCGGTGTGCCAGGCCGTCCAGGATGAGGGCCAGGCCCGCCTCGAAGGCCGACTCGTGATCGATCGCCGGCATGTCGGCCGGCAGACCCGCGCTGTCACCGGGGCCGGTGTCTGCCTGTTCCTCCAGGACGCTGCCGACGGTGAAGCGGCCGGCGGCCAGCATGGCCATCTGCGCGTCCCGCTCGGGCACGCCGGAGGTGACGAGGAAGTCCATCTTGCGGCGGATCCGGTCGAAGTCGCCGGTGGGGGTGCTGCCGGCATGGAGCCGTGCGCCGTCCCGGCGCATCAGCAGGGTGCGCCTGAAGCTGCGCGTGTTCTCCGCGAACCAGTCGCGCCAGTCGTCGCCGGGCGCCGGCAGGGGCGCGGTCGCATGGGGTTCCATCGCTGCCTCGGCCATGGCGGCGAAGAGGTCCTTCTTGGTGCGGAAGTGCCAGTAGAGCGAGGGCTGCTCCACGTTCAGCCGTTTCGCCAGCTTTCTCGTGCTGACTGCGTCCAGCCCGACCTCGTCGAGCAGGCCGAGCGCCTCAGCGACGACGGCCTCGCGGTTCATCTTGGTCACGTTGACAATCTATCGCTGATAGATGACTCTGGGAAGGAATCTTTCACTGATAGATTTTGGAGTGGTGGGCATGACGAAAGGGTCGGGCAAGCAGTCGCTGCGGGTCCTTGTCGCCGGTGGCGGAATCGCGGGGCAGGCCCTGGCCTTCTGGCTCACCCGGGGCGGCCACCGGGTGACCGTTGTCGAACGCTTTCCCGCGCTGCGGGCCGCCGGGGCCCAGGTCGACCTGCGGGGACAGGGCATCGAGGCCGTCAAGCGCATGGGGCTGCTCGACGCCGTCCGGGACAAGCTCGTGGACGAGGCGGGTGTCGCCTTCGTCGACGCACGCGGCAAGGCCCGGGCGACGATCATGGCCAACACCTCGGGGAAGGGCCGACAGACGCTCACGTCCGAGTACGAGATCATGCGCGGGGACCTGGTCCGCATCCTGCACGACGCCGCCAAGGACGACACCGAGTACGTCTTCGGCGTGCGCGTGGACGGTTTCGACCAGGACGAACACAAGGTCGTCGCGCACTTCTCCGACGGATCCTCCGGCGACTACGACCTGCTGGTCGGCGCCGACGGGCAGGGATCACGCATTCGGCAGGCGATCATCCCGCAGGACTCCGACCCGTACTGGCGCGTCGGCATCCACATGGCCTACTGGTTCGTCCCGCGCATCGCCTCCGACAGCAACATCCGGGACACCTACATGATTCCGGGCGGCCGTCAGATCATGCGCCGCAGCCACAACCCGGACGAGACCCAGGCGTACTTCGTCCTCCGGGAAGAATCTGAGGAAGCCTCGGCGATCCACCGGGCGCCCGTCGAGCGCCAGCAGGAGTTCTGGGCGAGCAGGTTCCATGACGCCGGATGGCAGACCGACCGCTTCATCGAGGGCATGAAGACCAGCCCGTTCTTCTACTCACAGGAGGTCGTCCAGGTCCGCACCGACACCTGGTCCCAGGGCCGCGTGGTCCTGGCCGGCGACGCCGCCCACTGCGCCTCCCCCTACAGCGGCATGGGAGTCTCCGGCGGCCTGGTCGGCGCCCACGTCCTCGCCGGCGAGATCAACCGCCACCCTGGCGACCTGCCGACCGCGCTGGCGAACTACGACCGTGTGCTGCGCCCCTTCGTCAACGAGATCCAGGGCGAAGTCAACCCGCGCCTGCTGCGCCTTGCCATCCCGATGACCCAGCGTGCGATCGACGCCTTCCGGGCCACCGCCGCACTCGCCTGCTTCCTGCACGTCCCCGACCTCGCCGCGCGCCTTGCGAAGGAAGACCGCGGCGGCAACTGGCAACTCCCCGAGAACCCGGCACCGACCAGCACCGTCTGAAGACGATCGTGCAGTTCGCACCGAGGGCCACCATCACCACGCCCGGTCAGCGGTGCGAACTCCGGCAGGACGAAGGCCGGCACGGCTCAGTCGAGGTCCTGTCGGGGTTGTGGACACCCCCGGCAGTTGCCGTACTTCTCCGGCAATGGGACCCACTGGGTTCCCGTCTGGAACTTGCGGGCGATCGCGTCGAACGCCCGCCACAGCCGTCGAACGCACGTCACAGCCACCGCGCATCATCGGTCCGCTCGTTGCCGAGTGCGGACGAACCGAAGCGCTGTGAAGAGGAACTCGGCTGGGCGGACCCGGCGCCCCGAACGCGGCCGGTTCAAGGGAAGGACGGCGACGGAGGAGAGTGACTCAGGAGGCGGACGGCTCGATCTCCCCCGCGAAGACGATGACTTGGTCGATGAGGCTCCGCCGCAGATGGACGACGTCCGTTCCCGCCAGGCGGGGGCCTCCATCCGGCGTCGTGAAGACCCACTGGTACCGGGCCCACTCGTCCGGCATGTCCACCGCCGAACAGCGCACCATCGTGCCGGTACCCGCGGGGTGGCGCCGGATGTCCAGCACGAACCGTTCGACCGCCTCGATCCCCTCACTGCGACCCAACGGTCCCCAGAAGACCACGTCCGAGGTGAGGGCCTGGGAGAGCAGCGCAGTCACATAGCTGTCGTCCGAGGCGTTGAACGCGGAGATGAACGTGTCGATCGCGGACCGCGCGGTCTCTTCCTGCTCTTCCTGCATGCACCAGTAATACCAGCCGCTTCGCGGACCGCGCTCGTCCCATGAGCCGTCTCCCGACCACGGTGAACCGTCCCGGTCACAGCACCAGACGCACTCACCGCCGCCGCTGCGCGTGCAGGGCGGAATCGTCGGCATCACCAGAACCCCGGCAGTACCGCAAGGACTTGGCGCGCGCCGCCATCAGCCTGCTCCTCCCGGTGCGCCCCGACCTGGACACGGCCACGCGCCGGCCTTCCTCCTCGGCGAACCGGCGCGCGGACACGCGGACGCCGCGTTCCGCTCACGCTCACCGGCGGGGCAGTGCGAGGCCTGTACCGCGCGCAGTTCTCACGCGCCCTGGAAGGCGTTCGAAGCCTCCGTCCACGGGCCCCGGAGCTTCGGCAGTCTCCCTTCAGCCCCTCGCCAGTCTCCCGGCACAGGTCGGGCGGGTCATGCGGGAGCGGGTGTGCGCAGCGCGATCATGGCGACGTCGTCATCGTTGTCGTGGGGGCGGACCTGGTCCAGCAGCAGGTCGCAGAAGGAGTTGAGAGGGCGGTGGACGAGGGAGGCGGCATGCCGGCGCAGCCGGTCGAGCCCGTCATCGATGGAGTGGTGCGGGGATTCGACCAGCCCGTCGGTGTAGAGCACGAGCGTGGCGTGCGGTGGCAGGACGGTGACGGCATCGGGGCGAGGTCTGGTGACTCCGGTGCCGAGGAGTATGCCGTGGGCCTCGTCGAGGTAGCGGGACTGACCGTCGTGGGTGATGAGCAGAGGCGGCGGGTGGCCGGCGTTCGTCCAGCGTAGGCGCCACAGAGCGTCATTCCCGAGGGTGAGCCTGGCGAGGATCATGGTGACCATGGGTACCTCGGCTATGTGCATCACGGCATCGTCGAGCCGGGTGACGACGGCGCTGGGTGCGGCCTCGGGGTGGGACCAGGCGAAGGCGCGCAGCATGTTGCGGACCTGAGCCATGCCGGCTGCGGCGTCGAGATCGTGTCCGACGACATCGCCGATGGCCAGTGCGTGGGCGTGGGCGTGGGCGGCCAACGCGAAGGCGTCGTACCAGTCACCGCCCACGGCTGAGGCGTCGGGGGCGGGTACGTACCGTGCGGTCATCTCCAGCCCTGGCAGGACGGGCAGTTGGGGCAGCAGGTGGCGTTGCATGGTCTCGGCGACTTTGCGCTGGCGCTGGTAGAGACGTGCGTTGTCCAGCGCCAGGCCCGCCCGGCGCGTGAGGTCTTCCAGCAGTGGTAGGTCGGCAGGAGTGAACGCGTCGTGGCGCTGGGCGCGGCCCAGGGTCACTGCGCCCAGTACGTCGCGCAGACCGCGAATGGGTGAGATGACGGCGGAGTGCATACCTGTCGCGGTGAACAGGCGCTGCTGTTCGACCGCGATGCCGGAGTCGGGCGGACCCTGGTAGGTGGCGGGACCGGCGAGGGAGGAGGCGGCTCCGCGCAGGGCCCGTGACAGGGGCATCGGCGACTCCGCCGGTACCGGAGGCATCGGGCCCTGCAGGTCGTCGCGTTCGACGAGAATGCCGTCCTTGTGTTCCATCACGAGAGCGCGTCGCACTTCGTCACGTTCGGTGAGCAGGTCGAACACGGCCCAGTCCGCGAGCCGGGGCACGGTCAGGGCCGCCAGTCGGCGCAGCGCCTCGTCCACATCGAGAGTGGACGTGAGCTGTGTGGTCGTCTCGGCCAGCAGTGCCAAGCGGTCCAGTTCCGTCAGCGGCGCGGAGTGCCCGCCATCGCTGTGGCGTGCGTCCGGCCGCTCCGCCTCGTACAGCAGCGTCAGCGCACCTGCCCCGCTCGGGTCAGGTGCGTAGGGAGTGACCAGCCAGGACAGGCGGACCAGAGTGCCGTCCCCTCGTGCGAACCACTCGGCGTCGCCATGCCTGGTGTCGCCCGTGAGGAGCGCCTTCCTGATCTCGCAGCGCGTGCGCGGAACCGAATGTCCGTATCTGTCTCGGTGCAGCAGGTCGTGGAAGTCCTGACCAACGAGTCCTGAGGCTTCCCTGCCCAGCAGGCTTTGGGCCGCGCTGTTGACCGCGACGATGAGGCCGTCGTCATCGACCGCGATGGCGGCCCCTCGCAGGTTTCCCAGCGTTCCGTCGAGCAGGGCGCCGGAACGCGCCTGATGCCCGGACAGGGGATCACTTTCCCTGCTGGGAGCGGCGACGTCGTCCATGTCCCTCCTCCGTTCAAGCCCGAATCAACCCGAGTACCCCAACCGGATTCCGGCATGCGCCACCCCGCCGAGAAGGCGATCGAGGCATTCGCGCGCGCCGACGGTGCCGATCCCCGCCTGGCCGTCCTGGTCCGGGCCGGTGCCCGCTTCGAACGCGGCATACTCGTCGAACGTCCCGACCAGGAGGCAGCGTGAAGCCCGAAGTCATTCGCACCGACCGGCTGACCCTGCTGCCCTTGCGGGTCGAGCACGCCGACGAGATGGCTGTCGTGCTGTCCGATCCCGGCCTGTACGCCATCATCGGCGGCGCTCCGGACACCGCCCAGGCCCTGCGCGCCCGCTACGAACGCTGGGTGGCCGGCTCGCCCGACCCCGCCGAATCCTGGTGCAATTGGGTGATCCGCCTCCGCGACGAAACCTGTCTGACCGGCACGGTCCAGGCTACGGTCACCACCGACGACCGCGGAGCCGCCGCGGAGATCGCCTGGGTGGTGGGAACCCCCTGGCAACGGCGCGGCATCGCCACCGAAGCAGCCCGTGGCCTCGTCACCTGGCTCAGGAGGCACCACTCGGTACACACCGTCGTCGCCCACATCCACCCCGACCACAAGGCCTCTGCCGCCGTCGCCACCGCAGCCGGACTCATTCCCACCGATCAATGGCACGACGGCGAGACCAGGTGGCAGCTGACGATCAGCTGATCGCGCGCTCCCGGGGTTCCGGCGCAGACCATGAAGCACCTCGTCTTCGCGGCCGGACCGTTCCGGCGGCCGCGTCGCCCTGGGCTACGTCGTCCTCGGTGGGCAGCAGCGGTCCGCACGGCAGGCGCGAGAGGGTCGTATTGCCGGAGCCGTTCTCCCGGCGCCGCACATGCAGGGAGACGTTGCTCAGGCTGGCTTCACCCGGCCGGGGACGTGGTCGAGTCCAGCTCCCTGCTCGCCTTCCGGCCGGCTTCCTGGAACGCGAGCAGGACCTCTGGCATCTGCTCGCCGCAGCGCCGGGCCACGTGGGCGACGACCTCGGACCGCACCTTGATGACCGAGATCTGGTGGGTAAGCGAGTGCCCGCGCCGCGGTGGGCTCGCGGCAGCGATCTCAGTGTCCGCTCGCGGCAAGACGCATGATGTTCAAACGTCTGATGTTTGTGTAGAGTCGTTCCCATGAAACGGATCAACGCACCGCGACGGACCGCCAGCCTGTCCGCGCAGCTCGTGGACAGCCTCCGCTCGCACATCGAGTCGGGGGGCTGGCCGGTAGGGACGCGGATCCCTCCGGAGCAGACGCTCATCGAGGAGCTCGGCGTCGGGCGCAGCACGCTGCGGGAGGCCATCGGCGCTCTGGTGCACCTGGGCCTCCTGGAGCCCCGGGCCGGGGACGGGACCTATGTCCGTTCCTCGAGCGAGCTTCAGTCGGTCATGGTGCGGCGGGCGAGTTCCGCGCGGCGGGACAAGGTGCTGGAGCTGCGGACCGTGCTGGAGGAGTACGCCTCGGGAGCCGCGGCGCTGCGCCGCAGCGAGGAGCAGCTGAGGGAGCTGAGGGAACTGCTGGCCGACGCGGACGCGGCAAGCGCCGGCGAGGACACGGCAGCGGCCACGACCGTCGATGCGCTCTTCCACCGGGCCGTGGTCCGGGCGAGCGGAAACGACCTGTTGATCGAGGTCTACGACTACCTCGGTACGGCGCTCACCTCGTCCCTGGGCGGCCTCACCTGGGACGCCGCCCACGCCCAGGAGCACGCCGACCTGCATCGCCGGCTCGTCGCCGCGATCGAGGCCCGGGACGCGGGTGACGCCCGCGAGGCGGCAGCGGCGATCGTCCAGCTCACCCGCGACCACCAGAGCGATGCGCCACGAGCAAGCGACGCATCACCAGCAAGGGAGAACCAGTGAGTGCTCAGCCGTCGTCGACGTCCCGCCGTTACTCCGGACCCTGGCCGACGGCCGTCGGGCGTACCGAGCCCGCGGGACCCGCCGTGTCCGTCGGGCTCGTCGTCGCGATCTGTCTCGTGGCGGCGAACCTGCGCACGACTCTCACCGGTGTCGGCACACTGCTGCCGGAGATCGAGCGCGGCAGCGGTCTGACATCGAGCTGGGGCGGGCTGCTGAGCACCCTCCCGCTGCTGACCTTCGCCGCGACCTCGCCGCTGGTCGCCCGGGCCTCCCACCGATGGGGCAGCGCGCGTCTGCTGGTGGCATCGCTCGGTGTGCTGGCCGTGGGAACGGTGGTCCGTTCCCTTCCCTCCGTGATCTGTCTGTTCACCGGAACAGTGATCCTTTCGGCGGCCATCGCCTTCGGCAACGTGCTGCTGCCCGCACTGATCCGACGCAGCGTGCCCACCCACCGTATCCAGAGTGTCAGCGCCCTCTACGTGACCGTCATGGGCCTCATGGCAGCGGTCTCCTCCGGGATCTCCGCGCCGCTGGCCCATACCGTGCCGGGTTCCTGGCACACCGCACTGGCCTGGGGCGTCGCCTTCACCGTCGCGGCGTTCCTCGCCTGGCTGCCCCGGATGCGGGGTGACAAGCCACAGTCGACGGCCGGCGGGACGCACAGCCCGGTTCCCTGGCGGTCGCGGCTCGCCTGGCAGGTCACCTTCTTCATGGGGCTGCAGTCCCTGGCCTTCTACACCGCCGTCGCATGGCTGCCCAGCATCCTGATCGACCGCGGCACGAGCAGCACCACGGCCGGCTGGATGCTGTTCTACTACCAGGTGGTGTCCCTGGCGGCCAGCAGCCTCCTGCCCCTGCTCACCCGGGGGCGGCACGACCAGCGCTGGACCGCTGCCGGGGCCTCGGTCCTGGTGGCGGGTGGCTTCACCGTCCTGGTCGCCGCGCCCGCGCTGTCCGTCGTGGCGTGCACCTTGCTCGGACTCGGAGGCGGCGCGAGCCTCGTCCTGGCGCTGACCTTCCAGAGCCAGCGCGCCGGCAGCTCCGGAGAAGCCGCCGCGCTGGCGGGCATGGCGCAGTCCATCGGCTACCTCGTGGCGGCGGCCGGCCCCCTCCTCCTCGGCATCCTGCACGACACCACGCACAGCTGGACCCTTCCGCTCACGGTCCTGGCCGTCCTCGGTATCGCCACAGCCTTCGCGGGCCACGGTGCGGGACGGGATCGCCACATAACAGCCCCGGACAAGGCCGTTGGACGCAACGGCGGGTGATCACGCAGACGGCCTGGCCGTCCCTGTACGCGGCCGCCAACCCGCAAGTTCCATCGAGCCGGTTCATCGCCCGCGCGGGACGCGACCAGGACTCCGGCACCCCAAGCCCGCCCAAGCTTCCCATCGGCGTCGACGCCCCGGCGGAGGGCAGGCGGCTGTGGGTTTCGAGTGAACAGCTACCCAGTTCAAGCTACTCAGTTCAGCAGTGGTCGGAGGCACCCTCGTCTCCTCACATCGGGAGGGAGCTACGCGGCGGCTGAGTCCGTGGCCACCGAAGCGGGGTGGCCGCCGGGCCGTCTCGGTCGACTCCACGATCGTGCGGGCGCATCAGCACTCGGCCAGAGCCCGCAGAAAGGGGCTCCGGCCGGCGAACCCGGCGACCACGCCATCGGCCGCTCCGGCGGCGGACTGACCACAAAGATCCACCTCGCCGCCGATGTCGCTGCCGCCCCGGCCTCGCACCAGGCCGGACCTGGTCCTGGCCGACAAGGCGTACTCCTCCCGCGCGGTCCGCGAGAACCTGCGCAAGCGCGGCATCCGGGCCGTGAACCCCGTCCCCGCGGACCAGCGCAGGCAGCGGCTCCGTCGGGGCAGCCGAGGCGGCAGACCGCCGGTCTTCGACCGTGAGACCTAGAAGCAGCGCAGCACCGTCGAGTGGTGCATCAACCGCCTCAAGGTGCGACACGAAGTCGCACACGTTAAGTGGGAAAGCCACGAAGGAAGGAGACATGTGCTGACCCCGGATTAGTGTCCGTAATCCGTTCC
>NZ_JBVJEA010000033.1:0-71255 GCF_055581985.1 Streptomyces sp. NPDC042336
GCCGGCACGGACATGCCGGAGGATCTGCGCGGGCTCGGTTTCACGCAGACCCCGGGGATGAACGAGCTGATCGCCGTCCCCGACGCCGACATGCCGGTGATGTCCACCCTGGAGATCAACGCGCTCGTCACCGAGTCGGGCCGGCTCACCGCCCGTGTCGGGTTCCCGACCGGCGTGCTCTCCCGCGAGGAGGTCCGGGAGCTGGCCGACCTGTGGGGCACCGCCCTCACCGGTCTGGCCCGGCACGCCGCCCGGCCGGACGCCGGCGGGCTGACCCCGTCCGACGTGCTGCTGGCCCCGGTGCGCCAACGGGACCTGGAACGCTGGGAGGCACGCTTCCCGTCCCTGACGGACGTGTGGCCCACGACCCCGCTCCAGCAGGGCCTGCTCTTCGAGTCCGAGGTGTCGGAGGCGACCCAGGACGCCTACCAGATGCAGTTCGCCTACCACCTGTCCGGCGCCGTCGACCCGGAGCGGATGCGGGCCGCCGGGCAGGCACTGCTCGACCGGTACGCCAACCTGCGCACCGCCTTCGTCCCCGACGGCTCCGGGGACCTCGCGCAGCTGGTCCTCGACGACGTCGTACTGCCCTGGCGCCACCTGGACCTGACCGGGGCCGGCGAGGAGGAGTTCCAGCGGCTGCTGGCCGAGGACCGCGTCGAGCGCTTCGACCCCGCCACCCCGCCGCTGCTGCGCTGCACCCTGGTGCGCCGCGGCCCGGAGCGCGCGGTCCTGGTCCTCACCGCGCACCACGTGCTGTTCGACGGCTGGTCGGTGCCGACGCTGATGCAGGACCTGCTGCGGCTGTACGGCTCCGGGGGCGACCCCTCCGCCCTGCCCAGGGTCCGCTCCTACCGCGACTTCCTGGTGTGGCAGGAACGCCAGGACCGCACCGCGTCCGCCCGGGCCTGGGCCGACGAACTGGCCGGGTTCGACGAGCCGACGCTGCTCGCCCGGGAGAAGGACGCCGGGGCCCGCGTGGACGACGTCGGCCATGTCGACGTACCCCTCGCCCCGCAGCTCGCCCTCGACCTCTCGGCCCGCGCCGCCGACCTCGGCGTCACCCTCAACACCCTGGTGCAGGGCGCCTGGGCGGTGCTCCTGGGACAGCTGACGGGCAGCCAGGACGTGGTGTTCGGTGCCACGGTCTCCGGGCGGCCGCCGGCCGTGCCGGACGTGGAGTCCATGGTCGGCCTGTTCATCAACACCCTGCCCGTGCGGGTGCGGATCGCGCCCGGCGAGACCTTCGCCGAGCTGCTCGCGGGGCTCCAGGCACGGCAGGGCGCGCTGCTCGACCACCACCACTACGGGCTGACCGAGATCCACCGGGCCGTGGGGACCGGCACCCTCTTCGACACCCTGGTCGTCTTCGAGTCCTACCCGGTCGACCACGTCGGCCTGAGCGAGGCCAACGACACGGCGGGTGTCGCCATCACCGGCATCACGCCGTTCAGCGGCACCCACTACCCGGTGACCGTCATGGCCGACGCCGACCCCCACCTGCGGCTGTCCCTGCAGTACCAGCCGCACGCCCTGGACCGGGCCGCGGCGCAGACCCTCGCCGGGCGCCTGGAGCGGGTGCTGCACTCCCTGGTGACCGAGCCCTGGGTGCCCGTCGGCACGGTGGACGTGCTGACCCCGGCCGAGCGGGAGCGGGTGCGCGGCGGTGCCGCGGCCACCGGGGCGCCGGACGCGACGGTCCCCGGCCGGTTCGAGGAACGGGCGGCGGCCGTGCCGGAAGCGGTGGCCGTGGTCTCGGGCGGACGGCGGCTGACGTACCGCGAACTCGACGAGCGGGCGAACCGGGTGGCGCACCGGCTGCGCGAGCACGGCGCCGGCCCGGAGACGCTGGTGGCCGTCGCCCTGCCGCGCACCTGCGACCTGGTCGTGGGGCTGCTCGGCGTGCTGAAGGCCGGAGCCGGATACGTGCCGGTGGATCCCGAGTACCCGAGCCGGCGCCTGGAGTTCGTGCTCGGCGACGCGGCACCCGCGCTGATCCTCACCGACCCCGTCTCCGCCGCCGCCCTCCCCGACACCGGCCTGCCCGTGCTGCACCTCGCGGCGGCCGAGGGCGACGACCCGACGCCCCTCGCGGACGGGCCGCACCCGGACAACGTGGCGTACGTGATGTACACCTCGGGCTCCACCGGGGCCCCCAAGGGCGTCACGCTCACCCACCGCAACGTCACCGGCTGCCTGCCCTCGCTGGCCGAGGCCGTCGGCGTCCGGGCCGGCACCCGCATGCTGGCCGGCGCCTCCGTCAACTTCGACGTGTCCGTGTTCGAGATCTTCACCACGCTGACCCACGGCGGCACCGTCGAACTGGTCCGGGACGTGCTGGAGCTGGGCGAGCGGGACGACTGGGACGCCGACGTGATCAGCTCGGTGCCGTCGGCCTTCGCCGAACTGCTCGACGGCCTGCCGGGACGGATCAGCCCGCGCGCCGTGGTGTTCGCGGGCGAGGGACTGCCGGCCGCGCTGGTGGCCCGCGCCCGGCAGGCCTTCCCCGGACTGCGCGTGGTCAACGGCTACGGCCAGACCGAGTCGTTCTACGCCACCGCCTTCACCCTCGGCCCGGACGACGAGTTCGGCGGTGAGGGCGCCGCGCCCATCGGCGAGCCGCTGGAACACGTCCGCGCCCATGTGCTCGGCGCGGGCCTCGGCCCGGTGCCGCAGGGCGTGACCGGCGAGTTGTACGTGGCCGGCGACTCCCTGGCCCGCGGCTACCGCGGCCGGGCGGCGCTGACCGCGGAACGGTTCGTGCCCGATCCCTACGGGCCGCCCGGGTCGCGCATGTACCGCACCGGCGACCTGGCCCGGTGGACCGCCGACGGCAGGCTGGAGTACGTCGGCCGCGGCGACGGCCAGGTCAAGATCCGCGGCGTGCGGGTGGAACCCGGCGAGGTGGAGGCGGCCCTGACCGCGCACCCCGGTGTCGCCCAGGCCGTGGTCGTCGCCCGCGAGGGACACGGCGGCGGCACCTCCAAGTACCTCGCCGCGTACGTGGTCCCGGCCGGCGACGAGACCCCCGGCGACCTGCGCGACTTCATGTCCGCCAAGCTGCCCGACCACATGGTGCCGACCGCGTTCGTGCCGCTGGAGCGGTTCCCGCTGCTGCCCAACGGCAAGGTGGACCGGGCCGCCCTGCCCGAACCGGAGTTCACCGGCGTCGCCCACCGGGCACCCCGCACCACGACCGAGGACGTGCTGTGCCGCCTGTTCGCCGACGTGCTCGGCGTGGACCGGGTCGGCATCGACGACGACTTCTTCGTCCGCGGCGGCCACTCCCTGCTGGCCACCCGCCTGGTCAACCGGGTCCGTGCCGAACTGGGCGCCGAGATCGGCGTCCGGACGGTGTTCAACGCGCCCACCGTCGCCCGGCTCGCCGGGCACCTTGCGGCGGGCGGCCCGGCCCGGCCGCTGCTGAGCGGCGCGCGCACCCGCCCGGAGCGGGTGCCGCTGTCGTACGCGCAGACCCGGCTGTGGTTCGTGGACCGCTTCGAAGGGCCCTCGGCGACCTATAACCACGCCTTCGTCCTGCGCCTGCGGGGCACCCTGGACGTCGCCGCGCTGCGGGAGGCGCTGCGGGACGTGGTCGCCCGGCACGAGGTGCTGCGCACCGTGATCGGCGAGGAGGACGGCACCCCGTACCAGCGGGTGCTGCCCGCGGACGAGGTGGACCTGACCACCCCGCTCGTCGAGACCGGCCCGGAGGGCGCCGACGCCGCGCTGGAGGGCGTGCTCGGCCGCCCCTTCGACCTCGCCACGGAGATCCCCACCCGCACCACGCTGCTGCGGCTCGGGGCGCAAGAGCACCTGCTGGCGCTGGTCATCCACCACATCGCCGTCGACGGCGAGTCCATCGCCCCGCTCGCCCGCGACATGGCCACGGCCTACGCGGCCCGCCTGGGAGCCGCCGCCCCGGACTGGCCGGAGCTGCCCGTCCAGTACGTCGACTACACCCTGTGGCAGCGCGAACTGCTCGGCGACGAGAACGACCCCGGCGGTGTGCTGCACGCCCAGGCCGCCTACTGGCGCCGGGAACTGGCCGGCGTACCGCAGCCGCTGCGGCTGCCCACCGACCGGCCGCGGCCGTCCGCGCCCAGCCACCGCGGCGACGTCGTGGAGTTCGCCCTGCCCCCGCACGTCGCGGAGGCCGTCGAGCGGCTCGCCCACGACCGGGGCGCCACGGCCGCGATGGTGCTCCAGTCCGCCCTCGCGGTGCTGCTCGGCCGGCTCGGCGGCGGCGAGGACATCACCATCGGCTCCCCGATCGCCAACCGCACCGACGACGCCCTCGCCGACATGGTCGGCTTCTTCGTCAACACCTGGGTGCTCCGTGCCGACCTGTCCGGACACCCGTCCTTCGCCGACGTCCTCGGCCCGGTCCGGGACAAGGCGCTCACCGCCTACGACAACCAGGACGCGCCCTTCGAGCGGCTGGTGGAACTGCTCAACCCGGAGCGCTCCACCGCTTACCACCCGCTGTTCCAGGTGATGTTCGCCTGGCAGAACATCACCCGGGAGAACTTCCGGATGCGCGGCCTGGAGGTGGCCTGGGAGCCGTCCTTCACCGGCACCGCCAAGTTCGACCTGTTCTTCAACATGGGCGACATCCCCGGCCAGGGCGTGATCGGCCATCTCGAGTACGCCACCGACCTGTTCGACCGGGGCACCGTCGAGGACCTCGCGGCCCGCTTCGTGCACCTGGTCGAGCAGCTGGTCGAGGCCCCCGAGCGGCGGATCGGCCTGCCCGGACTCCTGCTGCCGGGCGAGGGCGAGCGGCTGGACGCTCTCGCCGGTCCCGGCAGCGCCGCCCCCGACGCCACCGTGCCCGGCCTCGTCGGGGCGCAGGCCGCGGCCCGCCCGGAGGAGACCGCCGTCGTCTGCGGCGACCGGGTCCTCACCTACCGGGAGCTGGACGAGCGGGCCGACCGGCTGGCGCGCGCCCTGCGCGGACGGGGAGTGGGCGCGGAGTCCCTGGTGGGTCTGGCGCTGCCGCGTTCCGCCGATCTGGTCGTGGCGATGCTCGGCATCCTCAAGTCGGGCGCCGCCTACCTGCCGATCGACCCGCGCTTCCCCAGCGCCCGCCTCGGCCTGATGCTGGAGCAGGCCCGCCCCCGGCTGCTCCTCGCCGACGCGGAGTCGGCGGCCGCGCTGCCCCCGCACGACGTGCCGGTCCTGTGCCCGGCCGCCCTGGACGCCGAGCCCGCCGGCACCAGCGGTGCGCTCGCCCCCGTGCACCCCGACAACGCGGCGTACGTGATGTACACCTCGGGCTCGACCGGTGTCCCCAAGGGCGTCACGATCACCCACCGCAACATCGCGGCCTGCCTGCCCTCCCTGGTGGCCGCCGTCGGTCTGGAGCCGGGCGGCCGGGTCCTGGCGGGCACCTCCGTCAACTTCGACGTGTCCGTGTTCGAGATCATGACGGCGCTCACCACCGGGGCCACGGTCGACGTGGTTCGCGACGTGCTGGAGCTGGGCGAACGGGACGACTGGCAGGGGACCGTCGTCAGCTCGGTCCCGTCGGTCTTCGCCGAACTCCTCGACCGGATCGCCGGCAAGGTACGGGTGGGCACCCTCGTCTTCGCGGGCGAGCCCCTGCCCGCCGCCCTGGTGCGGCGGGCGCGCACCGCCTTCCCCGGGGTGCGGGTGGTCAACGGCTACGGCCAGACCGAGACCTTCTACGCCAGCGCCCACACCCTCCGGGGCGACCAGGAGGAGGCGGACGGGCCCGGCGCCCCGATCGGCACCCCGCTGGACGGGGCCCGGGTGCGCGTCCTGGGCGACGGCCTGCTGCCGGTGCCTCCCGGTGTCCCCGGCGAGCTGTACGTGGCGGGCGGCTCGGTGGCCCGCGGCTACCACGACCGGCCGGGACTGACGGCGGAACGGTTCGTGCCCGACCCGTTCGGTCCGGCGGGCTCGCGCATGTACCGCACCGGCGACCTGGTCCGCTGGAACCGGGACGGGCAACTGGAGTACGTCGGCCGGGGCGACGGTCAGGTGAAGATCCGCGGTCTGCGCATCGAGCCGGGCGAGGTGGAGGCGGCCCTCGCCGCCCATCCCTCGGTCGGGCAGGCGACCGTCGTCGTCCGCGAGGGCAAGGGCGGCGCCAAGCAGCTCGTCGGGTACGTCGTCCCCGCCCGCCCGGGAGCCGAGGACTCCGGCCGGGAGCGCAACACCCTCGACCTGACGGCGGGGGTGTCGGTGCCGGAGCTGCGCAGGTTCGTCTCGGCCCGGCTGCCCGAGTACATGGTGCCGTCCGCGTTCGTGGTCCTGGACCGGCTGCCCCTGGCCCCCAACGGCAAGCTCGACCGGGCCGCCCTGCCGGCGCCGGCCGTCCGGAACGAGACCTACCGGGCGCCGGTCTCGGAGCCGGAGAAGATCCTCGCCGCTGTGTTCGCCGAGGTGCTGGGCGTGGACCGGGTCGGTGTGGACGACGACTTCTTCGTCGTGGGCGGTGACAGCATCCGCTCCATCCAGGTCGTCTCCCGGGCACGTGCCCGGGGCGTGGAGGTGACCCCGCGCGAGGTCTTCCAGCACCGCACGGTGGCCGAGCTGGCCCGGGTCGCCGCCGGGCGCGGGGCCGCGGTCGAGCTGGAGGAGCTGGCGGGCGGCGGGATCGGTTTCGTGCCGTTGTTGCCGGTGGCGCGGTATCTGCTGGAGCTGGGGGGTGGGTACGGCCGGTTCACGATGTCGTCGGTGGTGGATCTGCCGGCGGGGATCGACCGGGCGGGGCTGGTGGCCACGCTGTCGGCGGTGTGGGACCGGCACGATCTGCTGCGTTCGCGGCTGGTGGAGGGCGGCCTGGAGGTCGGCGCTCCCGGTTCTGTCGACGTGGCCGCGCTGGTCGAGCGGGTGGCGGCCGACGGGTCCTGGGATGCGGCCTGGTACGAGCTGGCCGCACGCGAACTCGACACGGCGACGGGTTTGTTGGACCCGGCAGCGGGGGTGATGGCGCGGTTCGTGTGGTTCGACGCGCCATCCGGTGGCCGGCTGGTGATCGTGCTGCATCACCTGGTCGTGGACGGTGTGTCCTGGCGCATCCTCCTGCCCGACCTCGCCGAGGCCTGGAAGCAGGTCCGCGACGACCGCGTCCCGGAACTGCCCGCGGTCGGCACCTCCGTGCGCCGTTGGGCGCACGCCCTGGTGGAGGAGGCGTCGTCGCCGGAGCGGGTCGCCGAGCTGGAGCTGTGGCGGTCGGTCGTGGAGGGGCCGGATCCGCTGATCGGCGCCCGCCCGCTCGACCCCGCGACCGACGTGGTGTCCACCGTGGACCACGTTTGGCTGAGGCTGCCCTCCGAGGTCACCGAGGCCCTGCTGACCACCGTCCCGGCGGCGTTCCGTGGCGGGGTGAACGACGGGCTGCTGAGCGCGCTGGCGCTGGCGGTGGCGCGTTGGCGGCGGGACCGGGGGGTCGACGAGTCGTCGCTGCTGGTGAAGCTGGAGGGCCACGGGCGTGAGGAGGCCGTGGTCCCGGGCGCGGACCTCTCGCGCACGGTCGGCTGGTTCACCAGCATGTTCCCGGTCCGTCTCGACGTCGGGGACGCCGATGTCGAGGAGGCGCTGGCGGGCGGGGCGGCGGCCGGGCAGGTGGTGAAGGCGGTCAAGGAGCAGTTGCTGCGCATCCCCGACAAGGGCATGGGCCATGGGCTGCTGCGTTACCTGAACGAGGAGACGGCGGCGGTGCTCGCCGGGCACCCGACCGGGCAGATCGCCTTCAACTACCTGGGCCAGTTCTCGGCCGGCACGGACATGCCGGAGGATCTGCGCGGGCTCGGTTTCACGCAGACCCCGGGGATGAACGAGCTGATCGCCGTCCCCGACGCCGACATGCCCGTGATGTCCACCCTGGAGATCAACGCCGCGGTGACGGACACCGAGGACGGCCCGGCGCTCGCCGTCCGCTTCGGGTTCCCGACCGGCGTGCTCTCCCGCGAGGAGGTCCGGGAGCTGGCCGACCTGTGGGGCACCGCCCTCACCGGTCTGGCCCGGCACGCCGCCCGGCCGGACGCCGGCGGGCTGACCCCGTCCGACGTGCCGCTGGTCGACGTACGCCAGGGCGAACTGGAACGCTGGGAGGCACGCTTTCCCTCGCTCACGGACGTATGGCCGCTCACCCCGCTCCAGCACGGCCTGCTGTTCGAGTCGATGCTCGCGGACACCTCGTACGACGCCTACCACGTGCAGGTCGTCTACGCCCTGTCCGGTGCCGTCGAACCGGAGCGGATGCGGGCCGCCGGGCAGGCGCTGCTCGACCGGTACGCCAACCTGCGCACCGCCTTCGTGTCGAACCGGGCGGGCGAGCTGGTGCAGTTGGTGCTCGACGCGGTCGAACTGCCCTGGCACCTCGCCGACCTGCGGGAGCTGGACGACGCCGCGCGCGCCGAGGCCCTGCGGCGGCTGCTCGCCGAGGACGAGGCGGACCACTTCGACCCGGCCCGGCCCCCGCTGCTGCGGATCACCCTCGCCCTGACCGGCGCGGACGAGGCCCAGCTCGTGCTGACCTCCCACCACGCCCTGCTGGACGGCTGGTCGCTGAGCATCCTGATGGGCGAACTGCTGCGGCTGTACGGCTCCGGGGGCGACCCCTCCGTCCTGCCGCGGGCCCACCGGTACGGCGACTTCCTGCGCTGGCTGTCGGAGCAGGACCCGGCGGCCTCCGACCGGGCCTGGCGGACCGAGCTGGCCGGGGTGGAGGAGCCGACGCTGGTCGTGACCGACACGAGCGTGCGGGCCGACGCGCGCCGGGTGGGACAGGCCGACATCCCGCTGTCCCCGGAGACCGCCCGTGAACTGATCGGCGTCGCCGCCGAGCTGGGCGTCACGCTCAGCACCCTGGTGCAGGGCGCCTGGGCGATCGTCCTGGCCGGGATCACCGGCCGGCAGGACGTGGTCTTCGGCACCACCGTCTCCGGCCGGCCGCCCGCCGTGCCCGGGGTGGAGTCCATGGTCGGCCTGTTCATCAACACCCTGCCCGTACGCGCGGAGCTGTCGCCCTGGCAGAGCCTGCGCCAGGTGCTCACCGCGCTCCAGGACCGGCAGGGCGCGCTGATGGACCATCATCACGTCGGGCTCACCGACATCTGCCGGACCGCCGGACTGACCACGCTGTTCGACACCGTGGTGGTCTTCGAGTCCTTCCCGATGGAGCGGGACGGCCTCGCCGACGCCGACGCCAACGGCGGCATCGCCATCACCGGTGTCGGCACCGGCAACGGCACGCACTACCCGCTCGGTGTCGCGGCCGCCGCCGACGACCGGCTGCACGTCGTCATGGAGTACCAGCAGGACCACTTCGAGGCGGCGGTGGCCGAGGGCATCGCGGACCGGCTCGGCCGGGTGCTCACCCGGATCGCGGCCGACCCGGACCTGCCCGTCGCCGCGGTCGCCCTCCAGCCCGACGAGGAGCGGCGGCGACTGCTCGACGGCTTCAACGACACGGCGGCACCGACGGCCGCCGGCACCATCGCCGACCAGTTCGAACGCCGGGCCGCCGCCACGCCCGACGCCACCGCGCTGCTCTTCGAGGACCAGCGGGTGACGTACCGGGAACTCGACGAGCGCGCCGACCGGCTGGCGTACGCGCTGCGCGAGCGGGGCGTGGGCCCGGAGACCGTGGTGGCGGTGGCCACCCGCCGCTCCCCGGACCTCGTCGTCGCCCTGCTCGGGGTGACCAAGGCGGGCGGTGTGTACCTGCCGGTCGACCACACCTACCCGGCCGAGCGGATCGCCTACATGCTGGCCGACTCCGGGGCCCGGCTCGCGGTGGTGGACGCCTCCGCGGCCGCGGTGACGGACGGGCATGGCCTGGCCACGGTCCGGGTGGACCGGGTGCCGTCCGGCGGCGGGCACGTACCGCGCGTGGCCCGGGGCACCAACCCCGACAGCGCCGCGTACGTCATCTACACCTCCGGCTCGACCGGTCTGCCCAAGGGCACCGTGGTCACCCACCGGGGCGTGGCGAGCCTGGTCGACGCCCACGTCGAGCGGATGGCGGTGGGGGCCGGCAGCCGGATGCTCCAGCTGGTCTCGCCCAGCTTCGACGTCTCCCTGTGCGAGATGTTCACGGTGCTGCTGTCCGGCGCGACCCTGGTCCTCGCCGACAAGGAGGAGCTGGCGCCCGGCCCGCCGCTGGCCGCGACGGTGGACCGGCACCGGGTCACGCACATGATGCTGCCGCCGTCGATGCTGGCCGCGCTGCCCGCCGGCTCGCTGAGCAGCGTGGTCTCGCTGCTGGTCGGCGGTGAGGCGCCGTCGCCCGAGCTGGTCGCCCAGTGGGCGCCCGGCCGCCGGATGATGAACGTCTACGGCCCGACCGAGACCACCGTGTGCGCCACCATGAGCGCCCCGCTGGCCGCCGAGGACCGGGTGTTCCCGATCGGCACGCCCATCCACAACACCCGGCTGTACGTGCTCGACGCGGCGCTCCGGCCGGTCCCGGCCGGGGTGCCCGGTGAGCTGTACATCGCCGGTCCCGGCCTCGCCCGCGGCTACGTCGGCCGGCCCACCGTGACCGCCGCCCGCTTCGTGGTCTGCCCGTTCGGCGGGCCCGGGGAGCGGATGTACCGCACCGGCGACGTGGTGGCGTGGACCGCCGACGGGGCGCTCGTCTTCCACGGGCGGGCCGACGACCAGGTCAAGATCCGCGGCTTCCGGATCGAACTGGGCGAGGTGCAGGCGGGGCTGCGGGCCCATCCGGGCGTCGACCAGGCCGTGGTGGTCGTGGACGGCAGTGGCGGCGACCGCCGGCTGGCCGGCTACCTGGTGCCCACCGCGGACCGGGCCGGCGATCCGGAGCTGGTGTCCGAGGTGCGCGAACTGGTGCGGGCGCGACTGCCGCAGCACATGGTGCCCGCCGCGCTCGCGGTGATCGACGAGGTGCCGCTGACCCTGAGCGGCAAGCTCGACAAGCGGGCGCTGCCGGTCCCCGACTACGCCGGCGAGTCGGCAGGGCGGGCGCCGCGCACCACCCGTGAGGAGATCCTGTGCGGCCTGTTCGCCGAGGTGCTGGGCCTGGACTCGGTGACCATCGACGACTCGTTCTTCACCCGCGGCGGGCACTCGCTGCTCGCCGCCCGGCTGATCAGCCGCATCGGAGTGGTCCTCGGCGTCGCACTGCCCCTGCGCGCGGTCTTCGACGCGCCGACCGTCGCCGAACTGGTCGTGTTCCTGGAGGCGGAGGGCGACTCGGGGCTGTCCGGTGATCCCTTCGCACCGGTGCTGTCCATCAAGGGCGGCGGCACCCGGGCCGCGGGCGACGACGGGCCGCCGCTGTGGTTCGTGCACCCCGGCGGCGGCATCTGCTGGCCCTACCTGGGCTTCGGCGGCCGGCTGCCCCAGTACCGGACCATCCACGGCATCCAGGCGAAGGGCTTCGACGGGGCGGCCCGGCTGCCGGAGTCACTGGACGAGATGGTCCTCGACTACGTGGCGGAGATCCTGGCCGTCCAGCCCGAGGGCCCCTTCCACCTGGCCGGGTACTCCATCGGCGGCACCCTCGCCCAGGCCGTCGCCGCCCGCCTCCAGGAACGCGGCCACGAGGTGGCGTTCCTGGTGCTGCTGGACAGCGTGCCCGGCGACTACCTGGCGACCCAGCCGGCTCCGGCACCCGCAGCCCTGCGGGAGTACTTCCGCGAGCACCTCACCAGCGGCGTCGGCTCCGGGGACCACGAGGCGTTCCTCGACGACGCGGTCCGGGTCATCGTCAACCACACCTCGCTGACGCCCAAGTTCACCTCACCGGTCTTCCACGGCGACGCGCTGTTCTTCAACGCGGTGCCCAACCCGGACGCCCGCTACGGGGACCTGTGGGGGCCGTACATCACGGGGTCCGTCACGCAGTACGACATCGAGAGCACCCACCACGACCTGATCGACGCCGGGTCGGCCGACGAGATCTGCCGGCTCATCGGCCGGGAGACGAAACGGAGATTCGACATATGAGCAGCAACCCCTTCGACGACGAGAGCGGCCAGTTCCAGGTGGTGGTGAACGACGAGGACCAGCACTCCCTCTGGCCGACCTTCTCGGACGTGCCGGCCGGCTGGCGGGCCGTCTTCGGTCCGGCGGGCCGCGCCGAGTGCCTGGAGTACGTCGAACAGAACTGGACCGACCTGCGGCCCAAGAGCCTGCGGGCGGCCATGGCCGCGGAGAAGTAGCGCAGCGACACCAGCGAGCACGGACACCAGCGAGAGGAATCAACTTCGCCATGTCGAAAGTCGTCGAGCGGTGGAACTTCCACCCCAACAGCCCCTGGCTGCGCGGCATCCGGCCCGAGAAGCCCGTCGAGTTCAGCGAGGCGTTCGGCGCGTGGAACGTCTACGGTTTCGCCGAGGTCGAGCAGGTACTCGGTGACCACGAGACCTTCTCCGCCCGCACGGCCGCCTATGCCGCCGTGCAGGTGGACGAGAAGTTCCAGCAGGGCGACATCTCCCAGATGGACCCGCCGGAGCAGACCAAGTACCGCAAGCTCATCGGGCGTGCCTTCACCCCGCGGGTGGTGTCCAACCTCGAACCCGCCATCCGGAAGATCACCGGCGAACTGCTCGACGCGGTCGACGAGAAGGGCTCCTTCGAGCTGGTCGCCGACCTCGCCTACCCGCTGCCGGTGCGGGTGATCGCCGACATGCTCGGGATCGACAGCAAGGACTTCGACCTGTTCAAGGGCGCCGCGTTCGACATCATCGAGAACATGGCGGGCATCGACTTCGTGGCCGGCGGCGACGGGATCGAGGAGCAGATCCACGACGCGGAGAAGCGCCTCCAGCCGCTGCTCGACTACATGCTCGGCCAGGTGGTGGAGCGGCGGAAGAACCCCCGTGAGGACCTGCTGACCTACCTCACCCAGGCCGAGGAGGAGGGCGAGCGGCTCACCGACACCGAGATCGTCAACATCGCCAACGTCCTGCTGATCACCGGGCACATCACCAGCACGATGATGGTCGGCAACACCATGGCGTGCCTGGACACCGAGCCCGACAAGCGGGACCGGGTGCGCGCGGACCGCTCGCTGGTGCCGGGCGCGATCGAGGAGGCGCTGCGGCTGCTGCCGCCGGCCGCCACCCTGTCCCGGGTCACCACCCGCGAGGTCGAGCTGGGCGGGGTCACCATCCCGGCCGAGCAGATGATCCTGCCGTGGGTGAGCGCCGCCAACCGCGACCCGCTGCGCTTCGACGGCCCCGACGAGTTCCGCCCCGAGCGCACCCCCAACGCGCACGTGGTCTTCGGGCACGGCGTGCACTTCTGCCTGGGCGCCCGGCTCGCCCGCCTGGAGGGGCGGATAGCCGTCAACGCCCTGCTCGACCGCTACCCGGACTTCCGGACCGACCCCGAGCGGCCGACCACGTTCTTCCCCTCGGAGGACATGGTGGGCGTGCGCTCGATGCACGTCCTGACCGGGCGGGGCGGGGCCCGGTGACCGCCTTCGCGGACCGTTGGGGCCTCGGTCCCGACAAGTACTGGCTGCGCGGTCGGCTGCCGGAGGAGAAAGTCGCCTTCGACGAGGCCCTCGGGGTGTGGCAGGTCGCCGGGTACCCGGAGGTGCTGGAGGTCCTGAACGACTCCGAGTCGTTCTCGGCCGACTCCACCCGCCTGTTCGACGTGGACGAGGAGCAGGCCCGGCTCATCAAGGGCGACATGGCCCAGATGAATGGGCCCGAGCACATCCACATGCGCCGCCAGGTGGGCCGGGCCTTCAGTCCCAAGCGGATGGAGGACCTGGAGGGCCGGATCACCGGCCTCGGCGACGAGCTGCTGGCCGAGCTGGCCGGCCGGGACCGGTTCGACCTGCTGGGCGACTTCATCGACGACCTGTCGGGCATCCTCTTCAGCGAGCTGCTGGGCACCCCGCCCGAGCAGCGGCACATGTTCAAGGCCGTCGACCAGACGATGGACGCGGACGTCCAGATGAGCACGGTCGGCGAGGGCGGCGAGGAGTACTTCGACTCGCTGCTCGGCCCGCTGCTGCCGCTGCGCGACTTCCTGGGCGAGATCATCGACGAGCGCGCCAAGGAGCCCCGGCAGGACCTGCTCAGCCTGATGCTGGAGTTCCGCTACCTCGACGGCAGCCCGATGGCCCGCGACGAGATCATCAACTTCGCCGTGGCGGTGCTGGGCGCGGGGCACCTCACCAGCCCGATCCTCATCGGCAACACCATGCTCTGCCTGGAGTCCTTCCCCGGCCAGGCAGCCCGGGTGCGGGCCGACCGCTCGCTGGTGCCGAGCATGTTCGAGGAGGTCATGCGGTACTTCACCCCGGCGACCACCTCCTACCGGGCCACCGAGACGGACGTCGAGGTGGGCGGGGTGAAGATCCCCAAGGACCGGATGGTCAGCATCCAGCTGGGCGCCGCCAACCGCGACCCGCGCCAGTTCCCCGACGCGGACGCCTTCGACGTGGGCCGCGCCCCGAACCAGCACCTCGGGTACGGGCGCGGGGCCCACTACTGCGTCGGCGCGGCGATGGCCCGGGTGGAGACCCGGGTGGTCTTCAACCTGCTCCTGGACCGCTTCCCGACGCTCCGGGTGGACCCGGACGTCCCGCCGGTCTTCTTCGGCTCGCCCGAGTTCACCGGAGTGCGTTCCCTGGCGGTGCGCACCTCCTGACCCGCGGCGCCCCCCTCCCGTCCCCGTCGGTGCCACCGGCGGGGACCTCGCACGTCCGGGGCCTGATACCGCGTCGATAAGGCACCGATAAGCGGACCCCATAACGTCGTGGTCGTACCGAGGCGACAGATGCCGAGGGAACAGGAACCCAGAGGGCCCAGCCCCTCACCGACCGACGGGAGTCACCGATGGACGCGGTCCAGGTCCTGCGCACCGGCCCGGTCCGGCGGCGGCAGCGATCGGCTGCCGAGCCGGCGCTCGAGTCCGTCCAGGATGGCCTGGAGGCCGAACTCGAAGCTGTGCTCGGGCGCGGCCCCGTACTCGGTGCCGGCATAGGAGTCGACGCGGGAGCGCAGACGGGGGAAGCCCATCGCGATCTCCGTCGCCTGCGCCATCGTCTCCCTGATCGCTTCCTGGGCGTTGCGGCCGGCATTGGTCAGACGCCGGTTCACCGACAGGGTGGCCGACAGGCCGATGGAGTGGCCGAGCACGAACGTGAAGACCGTGGCCGCCGCCTGGTCGGCCTCCACGCCGACGAAACCGGCCTTCTCGAAGACCGCGAGGCTGTGGTCGTCGTGGCGGGCCTTGTTCTCCCCGTACAGGGGCTGCGAGGCGAAGGCCATCACCAGCCAGGGGTGCTTGGTGACCATGCGGTACAGGTCACCCGCCATCGTGGCCGCCGCCGTGCGCCAGCCGACGGTGTCCAGGTCGGGTAGCCCGACCTCGTTCCACACCTCGTTCCCGGCCAGGACGACGAGGTTGTCCTTGTTCTTCACGTGCCAGTACACGGCCGTGGCCGCCGAGTCGAGGCGCTTGCCGAGACTGCGCATGTTCAGGCCCTCGAGACCTTCGGCGTCCAGCAGCTCGATGGCTGCGCGCACGATCTGCTCGCGGGTCAGCGTGTCACGGGGCATGAGCTCAGGCTAGATCAGAAATTCGGATTGCACAAAGTTCAAGTCAGGTGCGAATCAGCACTTGCACAGTGTGCAAGTCACCTCTACGGTGAGGACTTGAACGGCGTGCAAGTCAGTGAGGAGGATTGAGATGGTGAGTACGGCGATTTCGGTTGTCGGTCTGCGCAAGGCGTACGGCGAGCACCGGGTACTGGACGGAGTGGATCTCGAGATCCCGGCCGGATCGGTGTTCTCGCTCCTGGGTCCCAACGGCGCCGGCAAGACCACGACCGTGAAGATCCTCTCGACGCTGCTGAAGGCGGACGAGGGCCGGGTGACGGTGGCCGGGCACGACCTGGCCGCCGACCCCGACGGTGTCCGCGGCAGCATCGGCGTCACGGGCCAGTTCTCCGCGGTCGACCCCTTCCTGAACGCGGAGGAGAACCTCGCCCTGATGGGTCGGCTGTGGCACCTGGACAAGCGGGTGGCCAAGGAGCGCTGCGCCCGGCTGATCGAGCAGTTCGACCTGGTGGAGGCGGCGCGCAAGCCGGTGCTGACCTACTCCGGCGGCATGAAGCGGCGCCTGGACCTGGCGATGACCCTGGTCGGCGCCCCGCGGGTGATCTTCCTGGACGAGCCCACCACCGGACTGGACCCGCGGGTGCGCCGGGCGATGTGGGACCTGCTGCGCGACCTGGTCGCCGACGGCGTCACGCTGTTCCTGACCACCCAGTACCTGGAGGAGGCCGACCAGCTCGCCGACCGCATCGCGGTCCTCAACGGCGGCCGGCTCGTCGCCCAGGGCACTCCCGAGCAGCTCAAGCGGCAGATCCCCGGCGGCAGCATCGACCTGCGGTTCACCAGCCCCGCCGCGCTCGCCGTGGCCGCCGCCGCACTGGACGGCACCCCGCTCAGCCGCGACGAGGACTCGATGACGCTGCGGGTCCCGAGCGACGGCAGCGCCGCGGCCGTCCAGAGCGTCCTCGCCCGGCTCGACGTCACCACCGTCGGCGAGCTGACGCTCAAGACCCCGGACCTGGACGACGTCTTCCTCGCCCTGACCGGCCAGACCCCCGACACCAGCAAGCCCGCGCCCGCCGGCACCGTCGGCGCCGACACCGAGAATGGAGCCCTGGTATGAGCACCGTCACCTACGCGGTCGCCGACTCCGCCACCCTGCTGCGCCGCAACATCAAGAACCAGCTGCGCTACCCCACCACCGCGCTGTCCATCGTCGGCATCCCGGTCCTGTTCCTGCTGCTGTTCGTCTACGTCTTCGGCAACGTGCTGGGGGAGGGCGTCTCCCCCCTCGGCGGCGGTGACGACTACGTCAACTACGTCCTGCCCGGTCTGATCATCATGACCGCCGCCACCGGCTCCCTGGGCACCGCCGTGTCCACCTCCGTGGACATGACCGAGGGCATCATCGCGCGGTTCAAGACGATGGCCATCTTCCGTCCGGCCATCCTCATCGCCCGCGTCATCTCCTCGGTCCTGCAGACCCTCACCAGCATGGCGCTCGTCCTCGCGGTGGCCTGGGCCATGGGCTTCAGGCCCAACGCCACCGCGGTCGAGTGGCTCGCGGCCCTCGCGCTGCTCGCCGCCGCCAGCCTCGCCCTGACCTGGCTCGGCGTCGCCTTCGGCCTCGCGGCGAAGACCCTGGACGCGGCCAGCAACGCCCCTTTCCCGCTGATCCTGCTGCCCTTCGTCGGCTCCGGCATCGTGCCGACCGACACCATGCCGACCGGCCTGCGCTACTTCGCCGAGTACCAGCCCTTCACGCCGATGATCGAGACCCTGCGCGGGCTGCTCCTCGGCACCGAGATCGGCAACAACGCGTGGATCGCCGTCGCCTGGTGCGCCGGCCTCACGCTGCTCGGCTTCGTCTGGGCCATGAAGCACTTCAACAAGGACCGCACCAACTGACGGTGCGGCACCCGTCCGCCGATTCCCCCCCCCGCAGCCCGTGGCGCCCCAGCGTGTCCACGGGCTGCTTGCCATCCGCCAAAGGGTTCGTCATGCCGGAATTCGAGACTCCTCAACCGATCCTGGCCACCATCGAGCTGAACGTCGGCAGCGTCCGGATCGCTGCGGGCGCCCGCACCGACACGGTGGTGGAGGTACGTCCGAACGACCGTTCCGACCCGCGCGACGTGGCGACCGCGCAGCAGGCCCGCGTCGCCTTCGCGGCCGGAGAACTCGTGGTGAGCGCGCCCAACCCGCGCGGCTTCGCGCTGGGCGGCGGCGCGGTGGTCATCGACATCGAGCTGCCGACCGGTTCCCGGGTCCGCGGGGACGCGCTGGCCGCCGACTTCGTGTGCGTGGGCCGCCTGGGGGAGTGCCGGCTCAGCACCGACTGCGGACACATCGAGGTGGACCAGGCGGGGCCGCTCCACCTGACCTCGATCCTCGGCAACGTCACCGTGGCGCACGCCCACGGCGACGTGGAGGCCCTGGCCGAGGGCGGCGACGTGCACATCCGGGTCGCCGAGGCGGGCGTCCAGCTCAACCGGACCAAGGGCAACTCGGAGATCGGCGAGGTCAGGGGCGACGTACGCGTGTACGCGGACAGCGGCGACCTCCACATCGGGCGGGCGCACGCCGAGGTGGAGGCGCGGGCCTCGCAGGGCGACATCCGCATCGACGAGACCACGCGCGGGCCGCTCGTGCTGGAGACCGCGTCCGGCAAGCTGGAGGTCGGCGTCGCCCTGGGCGTGCCGACCCTGCTCGACCTCGACTCGCACGTCGGCACCGTCTACCGCTCCCTGGACCTCGTCGTCCCCGGCGCCTGCGCGGACCGCTCCGACGCCGTCCACATCCACGCCCACACCATCATCGGCGACATCGTCGTACGCCGGACCTCCTACGACCTGGACGACGGGAGCTGGCCCTGACGGCCGAACCCGCCTCCACCGACCGCCCTCGCCCGGGACACCGGGCGGGGGCGGAGGCGTTTGTGCGGCACGCGAGGCCCGTGCGTCGCCACACGCCGGTACGGGCCACGCCCCGAGGTGGGCCGGTGCCCGCCGGCGCGGGCGGGGAGGGAGGACGGCGCGGGCGTGACGGCGGACAGCCCAGGGTGCTCCCCGCCGCTGTGCCGTGCGCCTCGGCTGCCGCCACCCTCCCCACGGTGCCGAACCCCGTCCCGGCGTACTGGAGGAAGCCGCGTGCCGTCACACGGAAGCCGGCGGGGCACGGAAGCCGGCCGGGCGCGGGAGCCGGCCGGGCGCGGGAGCCGGCGGGGCAGGGGAGCCGGCCGGGCGCGGGAGCCGGCGGGGCAGGGGAGCCGGCCGGGCGCGGGAGCGGCGCCGGGCACGGCGGGCAGCACGGACCCGGAGCTGCGGAAAGCCCCCGGCCCCCCGCGGACGCGGGGGGCCGGGGGCCGGGAGGCTGACGAGGGGAAGGTCAGCCCGCCTTCTGGGAAGTGGCCCGGAAGAGGGCGGAGAGGGAGTCGGCCGTGGTGTTCAGCAGACCCTGTGCCTTGGCCAGGTCGTCCTCCGACAGGACGCGGTCCTGGCCGGCGTCGCGGACCTGGTCGCCGAACCGCTCCAGCATCCGCTTCAGCAGCTTCTGCGTCTCCTTGGCGTCCCGCCCCTTCGGCCTGCCCGACCCGTGCTGCACCCCCGCGCGGACCCGCTCCTCGACGTCCTCCATGAGCCGGGCCTGGAAGCCCGCCCCGTACTGGTCCCGGGTCCGCTCGACGAGCTGCTCCTTGAGCTGCCGGGCGTCCTGCTTGGCGTTCTCACGCATGACCGTCACCTGTTCCTTCGTGTTCTGGCGGATCTGCCGGGCCGCCTGTGCGGTGGCCTCGCCGTCCCGCTGCGCCATCCGCCGCAGGGTGCCGCCCAGGCTCGGGCGGCTCTTGGCGGTGGCGGGCCGCAGGTGGCCGGAGAGGTCCGCGACGTTCGGGTACTGGAAGAGCTGCCGGATGGTGACCTCGACGCCGAGGGTGCGACGCATCCGGCCGATGATGCGGGTGGCCTTGAGGGAGTTGCAGCCGAGGGTGAAGAAGTCGTCCCCGACGCCCACCCGTTCCACCCCCAGGACGTCCGCGATCAGCTCGCAGAGCGCCTCCTGCCGGCCGGTGGCCGCCGGTGCGCCCCCGTCCGCCGGGGCGGGCGCGGCGGTGGCCGGCGCGGGCAGCGCGGCCCGGTCCACCGAACCCGCCGGCGTCAGCGGCAGCTCGTCCAGGACCACGACCGCCACCGGCACGGCGGCGTCCGGCAGCCGCCCGGCGACGAACTCCCGTACCTGCCCGGCGTCCACCCGGCCGTCGCGCACCGGCGAGACATAGCCGACGAGCCCGTCCGCGCCGTCCGGACCGGCGTCCTCGCGGACCACCGCCACGGCATGGGCGACCTGGGGATGCGCGGCCAGCGCGGCCGTGACCCCGGTGACCGGGACGCGCTGCCCGCCCACCCGGGCCCACGGCCCGCCGTGTCCGGCGTACTCCAGCGCACCGTCGTCGCACCGTCGGGCGAGGTCCCCGGTGCGGTACATCCGGGCCCCGGCCGGACCGAAGGGGTCCGGCAGGAACCGCAGCGCGGTGTCACCGGGCCGCCCGGGCCACCCGCGCGCCACCGCGCCGCCGATGTACAGCTCACCCGTCACGCCCGCCGGGACCGGGCGCAGCGCCGAGTCCAGCACGTACGCCCGGGCCGGGCCGGCCGGCAGTACCCGCGTGGAGGCGTCCGGGACGTGCAGCGCCGTGCCGGTCCCCGCGGGGCCGTACGCACCCACCACCCGCGCCCCCGGTATCAGCTCCCGCACCCGCCGCACCAGTGCCTCGGGCAGGGTGTCCCCGGTGAGGACCACCGTGCCGGCGTACAGGGCGCGGCCCGCGCGGTTGAGGGCCTCGGTGAAGAACGGGGCGACCGTGGCGATCACGTCACCGGTCCAGCCCCAGTCCCGGCCGAACGTGCCGATCTCGGTCGGCACCTTCACACCGGCACCGCAGAACAGCGCCGCGACCACCTCGAACAGCATCGCGTCGTCGTGCGGCGAGGCCGCCAGCAGCCGGGTGCCCGGCACCAGGCCCGCGACCGAGGCGAACCGCTCCGCGCCGTCGGCCAGGGCCCGGTGGTCCACCGCCACCACGTCCGGCCCGCCGTCGGCCGCGTACGGCCGGCGCAGCCAGGCCAGGTGCCCCGGGTCGAGCGGGGCCCGCAGCTCGCGCCGCGCCGGGTCGGCGTCGTCCGTGGGGTACGAGGGCTGCGCACCGAGTTCGTCCACGTCCGAGCGCCGCACGAACTCGGCGACGGGCACGGGCGTGTCGCCCGGCCCGGCCACCACGAACGCGGCGCCGGACTTCAGGACGCCCAGCACGGCGACCGCCAGCTGCACGGAGCGCGGCACGTCCAGCGCGACCACGGACTCGGGACCCACCCCGTGCCGGATCAGCTGGTGCGCGAGCCGGTTCGCCCACGTGTTCAGCTCCCGGTAGCTCAGCGAGACCCCCTCCGAGGTCACCGCCACGGCGTCGGGAGTGTCCCGCGCCCAGCGTTCGACCAGCAGCGGCAGCGGCTCCCGCGGCGGCGCCTCCTCCGCGCGCACCGCCGCGTGCCCCTGCCCGGCGCCGGCCTGTCCCGCACCGGCCGCACCCGCGCCGTCGAGCCGTTCCCGCTCGGCCGTCAGCAGCAGGTCCAGCGCGCCGACCCGCCGCGCGGGGTCCTCGGCGAGCGCGCACAGCACCTGGTGCAGCCGGGCGGCGACGGCCTCCACCGCCTCCTCGGCGAGGATCTCCCGGTGGTACTGAAGGGTCAGCCGCAGCCCCGGGTCGGTCTCCACGATCAGCGCCAGCGGATAGCCGGCCGCGCCCTCGGCGTCCACGCCCGTCACCTCGACGCCGGCCGCGGCGCTCGCCTCGGCGATCCCGGCCCGGTCCACCGGGTACGACTGGAACGCCACCAGGGTGTCGAACAGGGCGTCCAGGCCGGTCTGCCGGTGCAGGTCGGACAGGCTGTGGTGATGGTGGTCGAGCAGCGCCGCCTGGCGGGACTGCAGACCGGTCAGCAGATCGGCGAGGGTGTCACCGGGAGCGCACCGGACGCGCACCGGCAGGGTGTTGATGAACAGGCCGACCATGGACTCCACGCCCGGCAGCGCCCCGGGCCGGCCGGAGACGGTCGCGCCGAACACCACGTCCTCGCGGCCGGTGAGCGCCCCGAGCAGCACCGCCCACGCGCCCTGGACCAGGGTGTTGACGGTGACGCCCAGTTCCACGGCGCGCCGGCCGAGGAGGCGGGCCTCGGCCGCGGTGAGCGCGACGGCCCGTTCCCCGGCGCCGCGGGCGGCGACCCGGGGGGCGCCCGGTACCAGCAGCGTCGGCCCGTCCAGACCGGCCAGCTCCTCGCCCCAGACCCGGGCCGAGGCGTCCTGGTCCCGCCGGCCCAGCCAGGCCAGGAAGTCCCGGAACCCGCGCACCGCGGGCAGCGCGGAGGCGTCGCCGCCGGTCGCGTACAGGCGCAGCAGGTCCTGCATCAGGATCGGCTCGGACCAGCCGTCGACCAGTACGTGGTGGGTGGTCAGGACGACGTCGTAGCGCTCCTCGCCGAGCCGGACCAGCGTCAGCCGCAGCAGCGGTGGGCGGGTGCGGTCGAAGTGGTCGGCGTAGTCCTCGGCCAGGAACGCGCGCATCGCCCGTTCGCGGTCGTCCTCGGACAGAGCGCCGAAGTCGATCTCGCGCCAGGGCAGTTCGACGCCGTCCACCACCAGCTGGACCAGGGTGTCGTCGGCGTCCGGGACGAAGGCGACGCGCAGATTGGCGTACCGGTCGAGCAGCGCCTGGCCGGCCGCGCGCATCCGTCCGGCGTCCACGGGGCCGGAGAGGTGGAAGACGGTCTGCATCTGGTAGGCGTCGTAACCGGTGTCGCTCAGCGCGGACTCGAACAGGATCCCGGACTGGAGCGCGGTCAGCGGCCAGATGTCGGACAGCCCCGGGTAACGGCCCCGCCAGGCCAGGAACTCCGCGGACTCCGGGTCGGCCAGGGGCGTCGACGGCAGCAGCTCCGCGGTGAAGTCCGTGCCGGTGGCCACGGCCGCCAGCCGGGCCGCGGTACGGCACTTCAGCACCAGCGGGGCGGTGACCTCCACGCCGCGGGCCCGGGCCCGGGTGACGACCTGGATGGCGCGGATGCTGTCACCGCCCAGGACGAGAAAGTCGTCGTCGGCGCCGACCCGCTCCTGGTGCAGGACCTCGGCGAAGACGGCGGTCAGGACCCGCTCCTCGGCGCTCTGCGGCGCCCGGTACTCGGCGGACGTGAACTCCGGCTCGGGCAGCCCCAGCCGGTCCAGCTTGCCGTTCGGGGTGAGCGGCAGCCGCTCCAGGGCGACGACGGCCGCCGGGACCATGTAGTCGGGCAGTCTGCGCGCGGCCAGGTCGATCAGGGCGCCGGTGTCGACACCGCCGCCGTGCCCGGCGTCCTCGGCGACCACGTAGGCGACCAGCCGGTTGTCGCGGGCGACGGCCACGCTCTGCCGTACGTCCGGGTGGGAGCGCAGCACGCTCTCGATCTCGCCCAGCTCCACCCGCAGACCGTGGATCTTGACCTGGAAGTCCTTGCGGCCGATCAGCTCGATCAGGCCGTCGGGACCGAACCGGGCGGCGTCACCGGTGCGGTACAGCCGCTCGTCGCGCACCACGTCGCCGTACGACCAGGTGAGGAACCGCTCCGCGGTCCGCTCGGGCTGGCCGAGGTAGCCGCGGGCCAGACCCGTGCCCGCCAGGTACAGCTCGCCCGGCACGCCGGGGGGCACGGGCTGCATCGCGTCGTCGAGGATGTAGCAGCGCTGGTTGGCCATGGGGCGGCCGTAGGGGATGCTCGTCCACTCCGGGTCGGTCTTGTCCACCTCGAAGATCGTGGAGTGGATCGAGGACTCGGTGGCCCCGCCCATCACCACGAACCGCAGCCCGGGAGCGACGGCCGCCACCCGCTCGGGCAGGGTGACCGGCACCCAGTCGCCGCCGAGCAGCGCGAGCCGCAGCCGGGGCAGCGGCTCGGCGCCGGTCTGCTCCAGGTGGTCGGTGAGCAGGCCCAGCAGGGCCGGCGCGGAGTTCCAGACGGTGACGTCCTCGGCGACCAGCAGCTCCGCCCAGTGCCCCGGGTCCTTGGCGCGGCCGGCGTCCGGCACCACCACGGTGCCGCCGGCGGCGGTCAGGCCCAGGAACTCGTACACCGACATGTCGAAGCTCGGCGAGGACAGCGCGAGCACCGAGTCGCCGGGGCCGACGCCGTAACGGGTGTTGAGGTCGGCGACGTTGTTCAGCACACCGCGGTGGCGCAGCGCGATCGGCTTGGGCGCCCCGGTCGAACCGGAGGTGTGGATGATGTAGCAGAGGTGGTCGGGGCCCGCGAGGCGTCCGGGGTTGTGCCCGGGCAGCTCGCGGAGCAGGTCCGCGTCCCGGTCGAGCAGCACCAGCGGGGTGCCGTCCGTCCGGGGCAGGTTGCCGGTGAGGTCCGTGCGGCTGACCATCACCGCGCAGGAGGTGCCGGTGACCATCGTGGCGATGCGCGACGCCGGGTAGTCCGGGTCGAGCGGCACATAGGCGCCGCCCGCCTTGAGGACCGCGAGTTCGGCCACCAGCAGCTGGGCCGAGCGGTCCAGGCAGAGTCCGACCCGGTCGTCGGGTCCGACGCCGAGGGAGCGCAGGTGGTGGGCGAGGCGGTTGGCCGCCGCGTTGACCTCGCCGTACGTCAGGCGGTCGGCGCCCTGTACGACGGCCACCGCGTCGGGCGCCGCGTCCGCCCGTGCCTCGAAGGCCTCGTGCAGACAGCCCTGGGCGGGCAGGTCGGTGGCCGTGTCGTTCCACTCGACGAGCGTGGTGCGCAGCTCGGCGTCGGTGAGCAGCCGCAGCCGGCTCACCGGACGCGCCGGGTGCGCCAGCGCGTCGGCCAGGAGCGTGCCGTAGTGGGCCAGCAGCCGGGCCGCCGTGCCCCGCTCGAACAGCTCAGGGTCGTGGCGGAGCCGGACCGTGTCGCCCTGGACCGACACGACCAGCTCGAAGGGCGCTCCGTGCGGGGCGGGATCGGGGCCCGCGGCGAAGGCCACCGTCGTAGCGCCGGTGGCGGCCGCCCGGGTGGCGTTCGCGGCGAGGTCCCGCAGGGTTGCCCCGTCGGTGATCCGGAAGCGCAGCTCGCCGTCCGGGCCGGCCAGGGCCATGCGTTCCTGGCCGGTGCAGCGGTACAGCAGCGCGGCGAGCGCGGCGGCCGACAGCTCCGGGTCCGCCCCCGCCGGCAGCGGGGCGTCGAGCACGGCCGAGGCCCACGGGACGGCGCCGGGGCGTCGCGGGGCGTCCGTCGGGAGCAGGGCCGGCGGCCAGGGCACCGAGGCGTCGGCGGCCGGGCCGGTGGCGGGCGTGGGTGCGGGTGTCGGTGCCGGTGTCGCCGACGGAGCGCCGGCGGCGGGGCTGCGGTCTGGGGTCATGGTCCCACTCCGATCAGGGAAACCGGGGCGCCGGCGCCGGTGTCGATGGGCAGGGGGTTGCGGGCGCACAGCCACCGGACCTCCTCGCGGACGGTGGTGACGAGCGCCGGGTCGATCCGGTAGGTGGTGTCGGAGACCAGGCGGGTGCCGGTCAGCACCAGATGCAGCAGCTGCGCACAGGCCCCCATCTGAGCCGGTCCCATTCCGCGCTGCGCGAGGATGTTGGTGCCCAGCCGCAGCCCGCTGGTGACCAGAGGCGGCCGGGTGTCGCCGGGGATGCGGTTGCGGTTGGCGAGGATCCCGCACTCCTCCAGGGCGCGCTCGGCGGTCACCCCGGTCAGACCGGTGCCGGTGACGTCCATCAGCACCATGTGGTTGTCGGTGCCCCCGGTCAGGATCCGGTGCCCCAGGGCGGACAGCTCGGCGGCGAGCGCCCGCGCGTCGGCCACGATCAGCTCGGCCGTCTCCCGGAACGCGGGTTCGGACGCCACGGCGAAGGCGCGGGCCTTGGCCGCGATCGACGCCGGACTCGGCGTGCCCTGGGACTGCGGGAAGACCGCTCGCTGCATCAGCCGGTGCAGCGGGGTGCGGCCGTCGGGGCCCGGGGCGTCGAAGTCCCGCCCGGCGAGGATCAACCCGCCGCGCGGGCCGGCCAGTTGCTTGTAGGTACTGGTCGTGGTGAGGTGCGCGACGTCGACCGGGCTCGGGTGCAGGCCCGTGGCGACCAGCCCGGCGATGTGGGAGATGTCGGCGAGCAGGTACGCGCCCACACTGTCGGCGATCTCCCGGAACCGGGCGAAGTCGACGGTGCGCGGGTAGGCGCTGGCGCCGGCGATCAGCACCCGCGGCCGGTGTTCCCGGGCGAGTTCCGCGACCTGGGTGAAGTCGATGAGCCCCCGGTGGTCCAGGCCGTAGGAGACCGCGCGGTAGTGGCGGCCGCTCACCGAGGCCCGGGAGCCGTGCGTGAGGTGGCCGCCCGCGTCGAGGTCCAGGCCCAGCAGCGTGTCGCCGGGGCGCAGCAGCGCCGAGAGCACCGCGAGGTTGGCGGAGGAGCAGGAGTGCGGCTGGACGTTGGCGTAGCGCGCGCCGAAGAGCTGCTTGGCGCGCTCCACCGCCAACCGCTCCACCTCGTCGAACTGCCGCGCCCCCGGGTGGTACCGGGCGCCCGGGTAGCCCTCGGCGGTCACGTTCGACAGGGCCGCGCCACCCACCGCGAGGACGGTGGGGTCGGCGGTGCTCGCCGAGGCGACCATCGCCAGGGTGGAGTTCTGCTGCTCGACCTCGGCGTCCAGCAGCGCGGCGAGTTCGGGGTCGGCGTGGTGCAGGGTGTCCATGCCGGCGCGCAGCAGCTCCGCCTGCGCGCCGGTCGGGGGCCGCTCGCCCGGTACGGCGGCCGGTTCCGGTGCGGTCACGGTCCGATGGTTCATCGGCTGTACCTCGTCTCACACTCGTGGGTGGATGGCTGGGGACCGGACGGGCCTCGGGCCGTCAGCGCGTGTCCGCTCGGCGCATGGGCGCGGCACGGCGCTCGGTACGGCGGCGGGAGACCCGGCGCAGGCCCGACGAGATGAGCCGGGCGGCGGTCAGGGACGTGTGGCGCAGACCCAGGTCGATCATGGGAGGGATCACGGCAACCTGCTCATGAGTTCGGCGGTGGCGCGGTGCCGGGTGCAGCCGCGCTCGGCAAAGGACCGGTGTACGCGTTCGCGTACCTCTCGGCCCTGTTCCTGGCTGAGTTTGAACATTCCGTTGGCGCCGGTGATGGTGAAACGGAAGGCCCCGACGCCGGGCAGGATCTGCCGGAAATAGGAAAGGGACTCGGTCATGTCCCAGTCGGCGCCGAATTCCTTTTCGAAGGCGAGCACGGTCGACGTCACCACGTGCAGCGTCCGTTCGCCGGGCGCCTCTTCCTCGATCTTCTCGAGGGTGCCGTGGGCGTGCACCGAGGTGAAGTCCCACGTCGGTGCGGCCGGCGTCTTCTCGTACACCGTCGGCGACACGTAGGCGTGCGGTCCGGAGAAGGTGAGCAGCGCCGGGCTGCCCGTCTCCAGGGCGGCCCAGTGCGGGTTCGCCCTGTTCATGTGGCCGTACAGGGTGGTGCCGGACAGGTCGCCGGCGTGCGGGCCGTCGATCTCCGGGTCCAGGATCACGGGCAGGTGGGTGGCGAACGGGCTGCCGTCACGGGCGCCGTTCGACACCATCAGGGCGAGCGGGCTGGTGCGGATCAGGTCCAGCAGCCAGGAGCTCTCGGGCTCCCGGTAGGGCGGTGGGACGAACATCGTTACCGCTCCTTTCGGCTACGGCGTGAGCTGCGGCTTCGCGGTGCCCAGGAAGCTAGTCGCGGGAGATTTCGGGTCGTTATCGATCCGGCTTCGGAAAAAACGTCCCGGGTGATGCCGGCGTCGGTCGGCGGTGCGTTGATCGGGACTGAATGATCTCGTCCGGAAATCGCCGTCGCACTGGCCGAAAAGAATTCGATAACGAAAAGGAAAGAAGCGGCGGCAACATTGCTGGCCGAGTAGTCACTGCCCAGGCTCGAGATCAGGAGAGAACATGTTCCATGTGAATTCTGAGGTCGGCGCGCTGAAGCAGGTCGTCCTGCACGAACCGGGCCTGGACTTCGAGCGGCTGACCCCGGCCAACAAGGACGAGCTGCTCTTCGACGACGTCGTGTGGGTGGCCCGCGCCCAGGAGGAGCACCGGGCCTTCCAGGCACTCCTGCGGGAGCGGGGCGTCACCGTCCATCTCCTGCACGACCTGCTCGCCGAGACGGTCAAGCTCGACGAGGCGGTGGACTTCCTCTTCGCCCGCGTCCTGGACGACCGGCAGCCCCACCTCGGTGCCGGCCTGGCCGCCGCGACCCGGGCGGTACTGGCCGCCATGGGCCCGCACGAACTGGCCACCCACCTGCTCGGCGGCCTGAACAAGCGGGAACTGACGACGGCGCTGGGCGAGCGGCACCCTCCGCTGCGCTCCCTGGGCCTGGACCTCCTGGCGGACGACGACTTCATCCTGCCGCCCCTGCCCAACTCCCTGTTCACCCGGGACAGCAGCTGCTGGGTCTACGACGGGGTCTCGGTGAACCCGATGGCCAAGGCCGGGCGCAAGGCCGAGACCGTCAACTACGAGGCGGTGTACACCTACCACCCGATGTTCGCCGAGGCCCGCGCGCACCGCTGGATCGACGGCGAGGCCATGGCGCCGGCCGCCATCGAGGGCGGCGACGTCGAGGTGATAGGCAACGGCGCGGTCCTGGTCGGCCTCGGCGAGCGCACCACTCCGGCCGGTGTGGAGATCCTGGCGCGGCGGCTGTTCCGGGCGGGCTCGGCACGGCGGGTGATCGCGGTCGAGCTGCCCAAGGCCCGGGCGCTGATGCACCTGGACACGGTGCTCACCATGGTGGACACCGACGCCTTCACCCTCTTCTCCGGTCTCGACCCCCGGGCCCTGCGCTCCTGGACGCTCACTCCGGGCACCGGCGACGCCCCCGAGGTCACGGAGAACCCCGACTTCTTCTCCGCCGTCGGCGCGGCCCTGGAGCTGGACTCCGTCCGGGTCCTCCAGACCTCCCAGGACTCCTACGCCGCCCAGCGCGAACAGTGGAACGACGGCTGCAACCTGCTGGCCCTCGCGCCCGGCACGGTCGTCGCCTACGAGGTCAACGAGGCCGGCAACCGGATGCTGGAGGACAACGGCATCGAGGTGCTGCGCATCCGGGGCGACCAACTGGGCCGCGGCCGCGGCGGCCCACGCTGCATGAGCTGCCCCGTCGAACGCGACGCGGCCTGACCCCCGCCGGGCCCCGGCCGGCGCACCCCGCCCGCCCCGTCGCAGGACTCCACCCGGCACACCGGGATGCCCCCGCGGCCCCGCCGAGCCCACCGCCCCTCCGGGCCCCCGGGCCCCCGCGTCCTCCGAGCCCTCCGAGCCCTCCGGCCCATCGGGCCCCCGCCCCGCCGAGCCCCGGCCCCACCGTGCCCCCGGGGCCCGCCGCCCCGCCGAGTTTCCGCGACCGCCGGCCCCACCGGGCCGTGCGGCCGCCGCCCCGCCGAGTTCCAGACGTTCCACCGACCGAGAGGAAGCAGGGCCTTGTCCCAGTCAACGGCCGGCCGCGAGGCCACTCCCCGCCACTACCTGATGTGCCGTCCGACGTACTTCGACGTCACCTATGCGATCAATCCCTGGATGGACCCCGGCAAGCCGGTCGACACCGACCTGGCGGTCGAGCAGTGGGACGCGCTGCGCCGGCTCTACCTGGAGCACGGCCACACCGTCGACGTGATCGACCCCGTCGAGGGCCTGCCCGACATGGTGTTCGCCGCCAACGGCGCCACCGTGGTCGACGACCGCGTGCTGGTGGCCAGGTTCCGGCACGCCGAACGCGCCGCGGAGGCGGCGGCGTACCACGACTGGTTCACCTCCCGCGGCTACCCGCGAGTGCACACCGCCGAGTACGTCAACGAGGCCGAGGGCGACTACATGGTCCTCGGGGACAGGATCCTGGCCGGCACCGGTTTCCGCACCGATCCCCGCGCCCACGCCGAACTGGAGCGCGCCCTGGGCCGCGAGGTGGTCACCCTCACTCTGGTCGACCCCCGCTTCTACCACCTGGACACGGCGCTGGCCGTGCTCTCCGACACCGAGGTCATGTACTACCCGGGGGCGTTCTCCGAACGGAGCCTGGACGTCCTGCGCGCGCTCTACCCCGACGCGGTCCTGGTCGGGGAGGAGGACGCGGAGGTCTTCGGCCTCAACGCGGTCTCCGACGGGCTGCGGGTGTTCCTGCCCGACACCGCCACCCGCCTGGCCGGGCAGCTGCGCGGCCACGGGTTCCGGCCCGTCGGCGTGGACCTCTCCGAACTGCTCAAGGCCGGCGGCAGCGTCAAGTGCTGCACGTTGGAGATCCGCCACCGGACCGACGCCTGAAACCGTCCGCCACCACCCCGGGCCCGGCACGCCCAGTCACCGCAAGTCACCGTCAACACGCAAGCGGGAGTACAACCATGAGTCTTCGTGAACCCGAGACCTACGACGTGGTCGGTGTCGGCTTCGGTCCGGCCAACCTGTCGCTGGCCATCTCCCTCGAGGAGCACCCCGCCAACGTCCTGACCGCCCCGGTCACCGCCGCGTTCTTCGAGCGCCAGCCGTCCTTCGGCTGGCACCGGAACATGCTCCTGCCGTCGGCGACCATGCAGATCTCCTTCCTGAAGGACCTGGTCACCTTCCGCAACCCGGTGTCGCGGTTCAGCTTCGTGTCGTTCCTGCACGACCAGGACCGGCTCGCCCAGTTCGTCAACCGCAAGGAGTTCTTCCCGACCCGGCGCGAGTTCCACCAGTACCTGGAGTGGGCGGAGTCGCGCATGTCCGACGTCGTCTCCTACGGCAGCGCGGTCACCGCCATACGGCAGGCGCCGGAGCACCTGCGGGACGCGGCCGGGGACCACCTGCAACTGGAGGTCCAGGACACCCTGAGCGGCACCTCCCGGCGGGTCAACGCCCGCAACGTGGTCGTCTCCACGGGCCTGCGCCCCCGCATGCCCCAGGGCATCCGGCGCGACGAACGCGTCTGGCACAGCTCGGAGTTCCTGGAGCGCTTCGGCCGCACGGACACCGACGGCCTCAGGAACGTGGCCGTGGTGGGGGCCGGCCAGAGCGCCGCCGAGATCACCGCGTTCTTCCACGAGCGCCTCCCGCACGCCCAGGTGCACGCGATCCTCCCGGCGTACGGCTACTCGGTCGCCGACGACACCCCGTTCGCCAACCAGATCTTCGACTCGGCCGCGGTCGACGACTACTACTTCGGCGACGACACCGGCCGCGAGGCCTTCTGGCGCTACCACCGCAACACCAACTACGGGGTGGTGGACGACGCCGACATCCGGCACCTCTACCAGATCGCCTACGACGAGGACGTGGCCGGCACCCGCCGGTTCCACTACCTCAACCTGACCAAGGTCCGCTCCGTCGAGGGAACCGGGGCCACGCGCCGGGTGCACCTCACCTCGTCGCACGGGCGGGGGCCGCAGTGGCTCGACGTGGACGCGATCGTGTTCGCCACCGGCTACGACACCATGGACCCGGCCGAGCTGCTCGGCGACCTCGACCGGCACTGCCTGCGCGACGAGAGCGGCCACCACCGGGTGACTCGCGACTACCGGCTGGTCACCACGCCGGAGGTGACCTGCGGCATCTACCTCCAGGGAGGCACGGAGCACACGCACGGCCTGTCCTCGTCGCTGCTGTCCAACATCGCCGTGCGCAGCGGCGAGATCGCGGACTCGATCATCCGGGACCGCGCCCCGCGCGAGCTGGCGCACGCCGGGGCACTGGGAGTGGCGGAGCGGAGCGGCTGATCCGCGCCGTCGCAGGCCCACCGAAACGACCGCCGGCCGCCGGCGGTCGTTTCGGTGCGCCGACCGGAGCCTTCGTCACCACGACGCCCGCGACCGGAATTCAGGAAAACCTCCCCGACGCGGGCGGTTTTCATCCTGGCGTCTTCTTTCCGAAGCGCGGTAAATTCATAAGGCAATCACCAGGGGAGCGCCGCGTCGGGCCTGGCAGCAGCCCTGGCGGCCCGGGCCGGGCCCCGACCAAAACTGGACCGATATTCCATTGATAGAGCCACGTCCTAACGTCTTCGGTGGCAGAAGACGTGATGCCGGACCGGCTCACGGAACAAGCGTCCCAGTGGAGGCGACAGGCATGCCCGGTGCAGTCAACCTCGAGAACTCCGGCCGTCCCGCGACCGACAGCGAACGCCGGCTGGCGGGCCTGTGGGCCGAGGCGCTCGGGGTCCCGGTCGAGCGGATCGGCCGCGACGACAACTTCTTCCGGATCGGCGGCACGTCGAGGGCCGCGGCGCGGCTGGTGATCGCGCTGGACCGCCGCCTGACCATCGGCGAGTTCGCGCGCACCCCGACCCTGGCCCACCTGGCCGAACTGGTGGACGTGCGCACCGCCGCCGCCGGCCCCGTGCCCGCCGGCGGATGAGATGAGGACCTCCGTACGGGCGCCCCGCGACGGGGCGCCGAGGCCGTGCGTGACCGGCTTGCCGTGTACATGGCAACTCTGGCAGGTCCGGTCCCTGATCCCGTCTCCGACACCGCCGAGCCGGCCGGGCGTCCCTGGCCGGGCCCGGCCGAGGAAGTGATCCCGCCATGCGTCTGGTCATCGCCGAAGGCTCCGCCGTACTGCGGGCGGGCCTGGCCCACGTACTCGGTGAACGCGGCCACCAATTGGCCGGCGCCGTCCACGACGCCAGAGTGCTGCCCGCCCTGGTGGCCACCCACCGCCCCGACGTCCTGGTCGCCAACGTCCGGCTCGCCCCGACCTGGACCGACGAGGGCGTGGGCGCCGCGCTCGACGCCCGCAGGCGGCACCCCGGCACCGGCGTCCTGCTGTTCTCCGCGAGCCCCGAACCCCAGCACGTGGCCCGTCTGTTCGCCGGTGACGGAGCCGGCCTCGGCTATCTGATCCAGGACCGGATGACGGACGCCGAGGAACTGTTGGAGAGCCTCGGTCACGTCGCGACCGGCGGCACCGTCGTCGATCCCCGCGTGGTCGGCTCGCTGGCGGCGGGCACCGCACCCGGAACCGGTCCGGACGGCGTGCTCGACGCACTGAGCGAACGGGAATTGGAGGTCCTTTCCCTGATGGCGCAGGGCCGCACCAACAGCGCCATAGCGGACCGGCTGATCGTTTCCCAGGGGACGGTGGAGAAACGGGTGGCGTCCGTCTTCGAGAAACTGGACATCCCCGGCAGCCCGAGCGACAACCGCCGGGTGCTGGCCGTGCTGCGCTATCTCACCGAGCGCCGGACGCCCGTGCGGCAGACCCGCTTCGAGCGCCGCCCGGACCGTCGGCGGGTGCTCGGCCGGGCCGCCTGACAGACTCCGGTCCAAGGTCGCCATTACCTTCGATTCCCCCGTGATAGGCGCTAAGGAAGCGAAAAAATTTCAGGTCTACACATGATCTTGACATGTTCTCCGGGTCGATGTTTTGCTGACTCCCGACCGACGTAAAAGCAGCAAATACAATCGCTTGCAAAGGTGACCGGACGGGGGGTCATGTACGTGAGCATGGAAAATGGCGTGGATGGTGGAATAAGAGTTTCTCCCACCATCCCACCGCACATGGCGAAGATGGTTCCGCCGCTTCGCGCCGGGGTCGGACGCGGGCACATGCGCGCCGACCAGGTGCTGACCATGAGGGTCGGGCTCCGGCTCCCGGACCTGCTGTCCTTCGAGGAGTGGGAGCGGGCGGGCCGCCAGCTGGCCGGCGTACTGGACTCGTCGTCGTGGTGGCTCGGCGACTGGCTGACCTACGGCAAGGATCACTACTCCGACCGCTACAAACAGGGGATCGCCGCCGCCGGCCTGCGCTATCAGACCTTACGCAACTACGCCTGGGTGGCGGGCCGCTTCGAACTGGGGCGGCGCCGGTCCAGGCTGACCTTCCAGCACCACGCCGAGGTGGCCTCGCTGTCCCCCGGGGAGCAGGACACGTGGCTGGCGCGCGCCGAGGAGAGCGGCTGGACGACGAAACAACTGCGCACCGCCCTCCGGGAGGCCAGGGACGACACGGTCCCGACGGGCGCGAAGGTGGTCCCGGTGCGTCAGCTGGCCGTTCCGCGCGAGCGGTTCGAGCGCTGGCTCAAAGCGGCCGAGTGCACCGGAGTCGCGGTCGAGGAATGGGTGCTCTCCATCCTCGACTCCGCCGCCGAGCAGGTCATGGAGGGCGAGGACGAGTGGGCCGCCGCCGTGGCGGGTCTGCCTCCGTCCGGCGAGCTGTCCGCCGCGGACGGCCGCGGAGTCGCGCACGCCGGGTGAGGGGCAGGGCCGGATCATCCGCGGCTTTCCGCCAGTGTGCCCAGCCGGCTGTCCTGTCGACAGGACAGCCGGCCTTTCTGTGCCGGGGGAACGGCGTTTGCACGCCACAGTGGCGAATAATCGCCGTCCCGAAAACATTCGGCCACACCTCTGTGAATGATGTCCGATAGCCGACCAGTGGCGCGTGCAATACCTGCAATATCTGAGTTGTCCGTCCTGCCGGATTCGCGCAGACCAATGCGCGCCGAGTTGTCAGCCATTCTTTGCCGCCGTATCGCAGGGGCCGACCGGCCCGGGAGGGAGTCGCGCGATGAGCGCGCTCGACGAGATCGTCGAAGGAGTACGGGAGGAGCTGGCGGGCCGCACGACGCGCACCTCCGGCGCGGAGCTCCGGGACCGGGCCGCCGCCCGCGGAGCCGGCCGTGACTGCGCCGAACTGCTGCGCGGCCGCGGGCAGGTACGGGTCGTCGCCGAGGTGAAACGGGCCAGCCCCTCGGCGGGGCCGCTCGCGGACATCGCCGACCCCGCCTCGCTCGCCGCGGAGTACGCCGCCGGCGGTGCGGCCGCGGTGAGTGTGCTGACCGAGCGGCGCCGGTTCGGCGGCTCACTCGCGGACCTCGCGGCCGTGGCCGCGCGGGTGGACGTGCCCGTGCTGTGCAAGGACTTCGTGGTCGACCCCTACCAGCTCTGGGAGGCGAGGGCCCACGGCGCCGAACTGGTGCTGCTCATCGTCGCCGCGCTCGGCCGGCCGCTCCTCACCGACCTGCTGCACCAGGCACGGGAGACCGGACTCACCCCGCTCGTCGAGGTGCACGACGAGGCCGAGGCCGAACAGGCGGTGGCGGCCGGGGCCACCGTGATCGGTGTCAACGCCCGCGACCTCAAGACCCTGGAGGTGGACCGGACCACCTTCGCCCGGGTCGCGCCCCACATCCCCGCGGACGTGGTCCGGATCGCGGAGTCGGGCGTACGGGGCCCGTGGGACGTGGCGGAGTATGCCCGGGCCGGAGCGGACGCGGTCCTCGTCGGCCAGGCACTCGTCACCGCCGGCCGCCCGCGCCACGCGGTGAGCGAACTCCTGCGCGCACACGAGTGAGCCCGCACCGGACGGTGCGGGCTCACTCGACGAACGACGATGGTGCCCCCAACGGGATTCGAACCCGTGCTACCGCCTTGAAAGGGCGGCGTCCTAGGCCGCTAGACGATGAGGGCTATCGGCCCGCCGGGGCGCCTCACGGCGCGTCGGGGACGTGAGAAGCATAGGCGACGCCGCGACGTATCGCCAAAACGGTTTACGGGGTGCCGGGAACGGAGGCGGCCGGGCCGTCCGGGGCCGTCGCGGAGGGCGCGGTCGACGTGGGGGACGGGGTGGCGCCCGGCTGGTTCTCCTTCGGCAGATGGCGGCTGACCTCGGCCGTCGTCAGGCCCAGGCCGCCCAGCCGGATCTCGTCCCAGGCCTGCAGGCGCCGGGTGTCCCGGTCGAAGTAGAGGATGGACGCCTGGATGGGGTCGGGGTACTTGCCCTCGACCGCGCGCAGCCCGCTGCCGCCGGTGGAGCCCTCGACGCGCAGCCGGGTGCCGTACTTCATGACCTTCATGTCCTCGTGGTGAAGGTGCCCGGCGAGCACCAGCGGGACGTCGCCGTCCACCTCGCGGGCGGCCGACGGCTCGTGGGCGACGGCGACGTCCACGGGGGTGCCGGCCGCGCTCTGGTCGCGCAGGGCGGAGGCGAGGCGGGCGCCGGCCAGTTCCTGGGAGGCCTCGGCGCCGTCCGCCTCGGAGCGGTCGGGGGTGTACTGCGGGTCGCCCATGCCGGCGAAGCGCAGGCCCGCGACGGTCCGGGCGTGGCCGTCGTCCAGGACGTGCACGTTCTTCAGGTGCTTCAGGTACTCCTGGGTGCCGCGGGAGTCATGGTTGCCGCGGACCCAGACGTAGGGGGCGCCGAGGTCCTCGATGGGGTCCAGGAAGCCGTTCTCCGCGGCCGTGCCGTGATCCATCGTGTCGCCGGAGTCGACGATCACGTTCACCTTGTACTGCTGCACCAGCGAGGCGATGATCTTCCAGCTCGCCGGGTTCAGGTGGATGTCGGACACGTGCAGGACGCGGATCGTGGTCGGGTCCGGCTGGTACGCGGGGAGCGTCGAGGTCACGTCGTAGAGCTTGGTCACGTTGGTGACCAGGCGGGCCAGTTCCTTCTGGTAGACGTCGAACTCGGTCACGATGCTGCGCGCGTTGCCGACGAGGGAGGGCGCGGAGGAGAGCAGGCCGGAGAACTTCGGCTCCAGGACGGAGTCGGGGTTCCAGGTCGCGTAGGCGGTGCCGCCCGAGGCGACCAGGAGGGTGAGCGCGAGTCCGCCCGCGCCGAGGGCGCGCCGGGGGCGGCGGTAGACGGCGAGGCCTAGCGCGGTGGCGCCGGTGACGACGGCCACGCAGGAGCGGACGGCGAGGTCGAGGGTGCCGTGCTCGACGTCCCGGGCGACCTCGTCCTGGAGGCCGGAGAGGCGTTCGGGGTGGTCGACCAGGGCCTGGGCGCGGGCGGGGTCCAGCTGGTCGACGTTGACGTCGAGGCGGACCGGGGCGACGTGGCTGTCGAGCTGGAGGGCGCCCAGCGGCGAGACATTGATCTTCGTGCCGCCGGCCAGCGAGGGACGCAGCGTCATCGTCGTGTCCATGGGCCCGACCGGTACCCGGACGTTGCCGACGACCAGCAGCCCCAGCCAGGCGCCGAGCAGGACGACGGCGACGAGGCCGGCGGCGCGGGTCCAGGGGCGGGAGCGGCCGGCCAGCTCGGGGGTGGTGGACGGGGACCGGTCCCGGCGGGCGAGCCGGTCGCGGTACCGGCGGGTGAGGATGCGCGGGGCGTTGCGGATTCGGATCATCACCTCGGCCAGGGCGTGCGGGGCTGCGGCGGGGACGCGGGCCATTGGTCCCGTATGCCCGGACCCCGGGGCGGATATGCGGGTCGTACTCCACGGTCGTACCCGACAATGGGCGTGTGCTGGAGATGACGCGCGAGGAGTTCGAGGAACTGGTCGCCGAGGCCCTGGACCGGATCCCGCCGGAGCTGACGCGGCTGATGGACAATGTCGCGGTGTTCGTCGAGGACGAACCGCCGGCGGACGATCCCGAGCTGCTCGGGCTGTACGAGGGGACGCCGCTGACGGAGCGCGGGGAGTGGTACGCGGGCGTGCTGCCGGACCGGATCACCGTCTACCGGGGGCCGACGCTGCGGTTCTGCGCCACGCGTGAAGACGTCGTGGCCGAGACCGAGGTGACGGTCGTGCACGAGATCGCCCACCACTTCGGGATCGACGACGCGCGGCTGCACTCCCTCGGCTACGGGTGAGGCACCGGGTGCCCGGCCCGGGTACGGGTGAAGCGCGCGGGTCAAGTCCGCCTCGCCGGGCGCGTGTCCTCTTGTGGGTGACGGGAGTTGGGCACGTCGACTCCTTGACCCCCGGAGGTGGCCGCCCGTGCGCCCCTTGTACCTGCCCGTCCGTCTGGCCGCCACCGCCCTGGCCGTCGCCGCCGCCGCCGGCTGCATGAGCGTCGGCGACGACGAGTCCGGCGGGGGCGGCAGGCCGTCGCACTCCGCCGGGGAGCGGGGCGGCGAGGCGCCCGGGGGCGGCCCCGCGGTCTCCGGGGGGAACGCCGGGTACGGCGCGGCGGCCGACGACGGGCACGGCAAGGGGAAGAAGGCGAAGGCCGAAGGCAAAGGCAAAGGCAAGGGCAGGGGCGACGCCAAGGGGGAGGGCGGTGAAGGCGCCAAGGGCAGGGGCGGGTCCGCCTCGGAACCCGCGGCCGCCCGCCCGACCGGGGCACCGCCGCCGAACGGCGGGAACCACGGCCCCGAGCCCACCCGGACGCCCCCGGCGGAGCCCACCCGGCCGGCCGAGCCGGAGCCGACGCGGACCCCGGAGCCGCCCGCCTCCCCGACGCCGGAGCCGACGGTGGCCGAGCCGTCCTCGTCGGCGCACGAGCCTCCCGGGACCCAGCTCGGGCAGCGGGAGCCGGCACCGGCGGCCGGGATGCCGGCGTAGCACGGACGGGCCGCTGACCTGGGCATGTGTCGCCGGTTTGCGTTCGGGGGTGGGGGGTGCGTATGGTGGTAGATCGTTTGATCCCATTTGCCCGGCGCCACCGCAGAGCGCGCCGTGTGGCGCGTACTCTCCCCCTGCCGTGGTGGACCGCATCGAGGCGGTCGTATTGCGAATTGCGATTCACGGAGTTGACGGGCGCGTGCCGACGAGAGACTCCGGAAGGTTTCGCATTCGCATGTCCATGACCAGTACTGACCACGTCGTCGTGCCCGAGAACGCCGAGGGCTTCGAGGATGCGCCCAAGGCCGTCGAGGCCGTAGACGCCCCCACGATCACCGAGGCCACCGAGGCCACGGAGCCCGCGGCGGCTCCCGAGCCGACGTTCGCCGACCTCGGTCTGCCCGAGGGCGTCGTGCGCAAGCTCGCGCAGAACGGCGTGACCACCCCCTTCCCGATCCAGGCCGCGACCATCCCGGACGCGCTGGCGGGCAAGGACATCCTCGGCCGGGGCCGCACCGGCTCCGGCAAGACCCTCTCCTTCGGTCTGCCGACCCTGGCCACGCTGGCCGGCGGCCGCACCGAGAAGCACAAGCCCCGCGCCGTCATCCTCACCCCGACCCGCGAGCTGGCCATGCAGGTCGCCGACGCGCTCCAGCCGTACGGCGACGTCCTCGGCCTGAAGATGAAGGTCGTCTGCGGCGGCACCTCGATGGGCAACCAGATCTACGCCCTCGAGCGCGGCGTCGACGTCCTGGTCGCCACCCCGGGCCGGCTGCGCGACATCATCAACCGCGGCGCCTGCTCCCTGGAGAACGTGCAGATCGCGGTCCTCGACGAGGCCGACCAGATGTCCGACCTGGGCTTCCTGCCCGAGGTCACCGAGCTGCTCGACCAGGTCCCGGCCGGCGGTCAGCGGATGCTCTTCTCCGCCACCATGGAGAACGAGATCAAGACCCTCGTCGACCGGTACCTGAAGGACCCGGCCCTGCACGAGGTGGACGCGGCCCAGGGCGCGGTGACGACCATGTCGCACCACATCCTGGTCGTGAAGCCCAAGGACAAGGCGCCGGTCACCGCGGCCATCGCCTCCCGCAAGGGCCGCACCATCATCTTCGTCCGCACCCAGCTGGGCGCCGACCGCGTCGCCGAGCAGCTGCGCGACGCCGGTGCCAAGGCGGACGCGCTGCACGGCGGCATGACCCAGGGCGCGCGCACCCGCACGCTGGCCGACTTCAAGGACGGCTACGTCAACGTCCTGGTCGCCACCGACGTCGCCGCCCGCGGCATCCACGTCGACGGCATCGACCTGGTCCTGAACGTGGACCCGGCCGGCGACCACAAGGACTACCTGCACCGCGCCGGCCGCACGGCCCGCGCGGGCCGCACCGGCACGGTCGTCTCGCTGTCCCTGCCGCACCAGCGCCGCCAGATCTTCCGGCTGATGGAGGACGCGGGCGTCGACGCCACGCGCCACATCATCCAGGGCGGCGCCGCCTTCGACCCCGAGGTCGCCGAGATCACCGGCGCCCGGTCGATGACCGAGGTCCAGGCCGAGTCCGCGGGCAACGCGGCGCAGCAGGCCGAGCGCGAGGTCACCCAGCTCACCAAGGAGCTGGAGCGGGCCCAGCGCCGTGCCACCGAACTGCGCGAGGAGGCGGACCGCCTGGTCGCCAGGGCCGCGCGGGAGCGCGGCGAGGACCCGGAGACGGTGCTGGCCGAGGTGGCCGCCGCGTCGGCCGAGACCGAGGTCTCGCTGCCCGAGCAGCCCGGCGCCCGGGACGTGGAGAAGACGGAGCGCACCGGCGGCAACAACGCCCGCGACCGCTTCGCCGACCGCGGTGACCGCTCGTACGACCGTCGTGACGACCGCGGCGACCGCGGTGGCCGTTCCTTCGAGCGTCGTGACGACCGCGGTGACCGTGGCGGCCGTTCCTTCGAGCGTCGTGACGACCGTGGCGGGCGTTCGTTCGAGCGTCGTGACGACCGCGGTGGCTTCCGTCGTGACGACCGGAACGACCGTGGCGGGCGTTCGTTCGAGCGCCGCGACGACCGGAGCGACCGTGGCGGGCGTTCGTTCGAGCGTCGTGACGACCGCGGCGGCTTCCGTCGAGACGACCGGAACGACCGTGGTGACCGTGGCGGGCGTTCGTTCGAGCGCCGTGACGACCGTCGTGACGACCGCGGTGGCCGTTCGTTCGAGCGTCGTGACGACCGCGGCGGCCGCTCCTTCGAGCGCCGCGACGACCGGAGCGACCGTGGCGGGCACCGTGGCAGCGACCGTCCCTTCAACCGCGACCGCCAGGGTGACCGCCCCGGCTTCCGCTCCGGCGGCCACGAGCGTCCGTACGGCCGCCGCGACGACCACCGCGGTTCGTCGTCCTTCGGCCGCCGTGACGACAAGCCGCGCTGGAAGCGCAACGGCTGACGCCTGAGCACCTGAGACGCGCCGTGGCCTCCACCCCACCGGGTGGAGGCCACGGCGCGTCGCGTTGCGGTCCGGTTTCGGCCACGGAGTGACGCATGTCACGCTCGCGGCAAGGGAATTGCTGGGGGCATGACAGATGACGCCAAGGCGAGTGGGCTGTCGGACGAGGAACGGCTGGCCCAGCTCGGCTACACCCAGGTTCTGGCCCGCCGCATGTCGGCGTTCTCCAACTACGCGGTCTCCTTCACGATCATCTCGGTCCTGTCGGGCTGCCTGACCCTCTACCTCTTCGGCATGAACACGGGCGGCCCCGCCGTCATCACGTGGGGCTGGGTCGCCGTCGGCCTGATGACGCTCTTCGTCGGTCTGGCGATGGCCGAGATCTGCTCGGCGTACCCGACCTCGGCGGGCCTGTACTTCTGGGCGCACCGTCTGGCACCCCCGCGCACGGCGGCGGCCTGGGCCTGGTTCACGGGCTGGTTCAACGTGCTGGGCCAGGTCGCGGTCACCGCCGGCATCGACTTCGGCGCCGCGTCCTTCCTGGGCGCCTACCTGAACCTGCAGTTCGACTTCGAGGTGACGCCGGGCCGCACGATCCTCCTCTTCGCGGCCATCCTGATCCTCCACGGCCTGCTGAACACCTTCGGCGTCCGCATCGTCGGCCTGCTGAACAGCGTGAGCGTGTGGTGGCACGTCCTCGGCGTCGCGGTCATCGTCGGCGCGCTCACCTTCGCGCCCGACCACCACCAGTCGGCGTCCTTCGTCTTCGGCGAGTTCGTGAACAACACGGGCTGGGGCAGCGGGGCGTACGTCGTCCTCATCGGTCTGCTGATGGCCCAGTACACCTTCACCGGCTACGACGCCTCCGCCCACATGACCGAGGAGACCCACGACGCGTCCACGGCCGGCCCGAAGGGCATCGTCCGCTCCATCTGGACGTCCTGGATCGCGGGCTTCGTCCTCCTGCTCGGCTTCACCTTCGCCATCCAGTCCTACGACGGTGCCCTGACGTCCCCGACCGGCGCGCCGCCCGCCCAGATCCTGCTGGACGCGCTGGGCGCGACGGCGGGCAAAGCCTTGCTCCTGGTCGTCATCGGCGCCCAGCTGTTCTGCGGGATGGCGTCGGTGACGGCCAACAGCCGCATGATCTACGCCTTCTCCCGGGACGGCGCGCTGCCCTGGTCCCACGTCTGGCACACGGTGGACCCGCGCACCCGCACGCCGGTCGCGGCGGTCTGGCTGGCGGCCCTGGCCGCGCTGGTCCTGGGCCTCCCGTACCTGATCAACGTCACGGCATACGCCGCGGTGACGTCGATCGCGGTCATCGGCCTCTACATCGCCTACGTCATCCCGACCCTGCTGCGCGTCCGCAAGGGCGCGGCCTTCGAACGCGGGCCGTGGCACCTGGGCCGCTGGTCGCAGCCGGTGGGTGTGGTCGCGGTGACGTGGGTCGGCGTCATCACGGTCCTGTTCATGCTGCCCCAGGTCTCGCCGGTCACCTGGGAGACCTTCAACTACGCGCCCATCGCCGTCCTGGTCGTCCTGGGCTTCGCCGCCACCTGGTGGCTGGCCTCGGCCCGGCACTGGTTCCTCAACCCCGACCACGAACGCACCCGCGCCCGCGCCGCCGCCCGGGCGGGCGCCCCCGAGCCGGTGGACCCGTAGCCCAGGGCCCCCACGCCCTCCGACGCGGCCGTGACCCGATACCCGATCGGCGTCCCGGCGGCGTCGGGCTATGCTCGGTGTGGCAACATCACGCAACACACCGCCTGGGCCCTTAGCTCAATTGGCAGAGCAGTGGACTTTTAATCCATTGGTTGTGGGTTCGAGTCCCACAGGGCCTACTCGTCGGACCCCGGCTCACCGCAGGAGCGAGCTGGGGTCCCGTCCGTCTCCCGGCGCAGTTCTTTCCTTCTCCCTTGAGGGGGAAGATGATCTGTTCTAGACAGGGTGCTCGTGAACGAGAACACGGCCGCCGTGCTGGCGGCGTTCATCGGAGTCGCCGGCGCCCTGGGCGGAGCGTTCATGGGTGCCTGGATGCAGCGGAGAGCCACCCTGGAGCAGATCGCCGCTCAGGAGAGGGCCGAGCAGCGCAATCAGCTGCGCACCGACCGCCGCGCCTCCTACGCGGAGGTCATGGACGCCTCCGAGCGGTTCATCGCCTCCCTCGACGACATCGTGGCGGCACGACGTGCGCTCGCGGGACCGCCGGGCTCGGAAAGCGGGTGGGAGCAGCTGCGTGAGGAGAGCCGGACGGCCATGAGGATGCTGCGCCGCGCGATCTGGAACGTGCGGGTGGCGGGCCCGGAGGACATGGCCGACCTCGCGAAGGGGATCTACGACGTGAACATGCGCCGCTTCGGGATCGCCTTCGATCGAGCCCTCACCTTCGAGGAGATGGACGAGCGGCTCGACCACGAGAACGCCGAGTTCCGGCAGTCGCGCGCACGGTTCGTCACCGGAGCCCAGCGTCTTCTGGGCAACGGTGGAACCTGAGATCGATCAGCCCTGACCCGCGGCGGCCTCTTCCAGCTCCGTGACGGTGCCCGGCATGATCGTCCGTACGTGCTCGGTGATCTGCTCCACCGGCCAGTCCCACCACGCCAGCGCGAGCAGCCGCGCGATGTCCCGCTCCGCGTGGCGCGTGCGGATCAGACGGGCCGGGTTGCCGCCGACGATGCCGTAGTCGGGCACATCGCCCGTCACCACGGCCCCGGTGGCGATGATCGCGCCGTGGCCGATGCGGACGCCGGGCATCACGGTGGCGCCGTTGCCGAACCAGACGTCGTTGCCCACCACGGTGTCCCCCGGGTTCGGCAGGCCGGTGAGCAGGTCGAAGTGCTCGGCCCAGGAGCCGCCCATGGTGGGACTTCCGGAACCGGCGGCGGCCGCCGCGGGCGCCTTCTCCGTCTCCCGGGCGAAGGACGCGTGACCGCCGGGCCCGCCGGGCCGACGGGTAGAGTCCCCCGGCATGAGCACAACTCCCCCCGACGACAGCCTGGTTGACCTGCGGCCCCGCCGAGTAACCCCGCGCCGCCTCGGCGCCGCCGCCGTGGTCTACGGCGTGTTCGTCGCGGGCTGGTACCTGGGGCAGCCGGTGACCCCCGAGTGCCATGTCGACCAGGCCGCCCTCGACCGGGCCGCCGAGCGGTACCGTCCCGAGCCGTCCGCCACGCCCACGCCCGCGTACAGCCCGATTCCGTCACCGTCGGCGTATCCGGGCCACAGTCCGCTCGTGAACGCCCACGCGGTGCAGACCCCCCACGTCATGTCTCTGACCTTCACCTCCTACGCCGTCGCCTGCACCAACGACATGGACGAACGCCCCCGCCTGCGAGCCTGGTTCGACGGCGACGGGGAGTAGAGCCGGATGCCCGCCTGGATGACCTTGCGCCGCCTCGGCGTCGTCACCACCCTGTACGCCGTGTTCCTGGCCGGGTGGTGGCTGGGCCAGCCCGTGCGGTCCGACGGCTGCGTCGAGGACCGGATCACCGCCGGGTCGGACGGCCGTCCCACGCCGGTGGAACCGGCCGACCCAGGCCGCTACGTCGACAACCTCGACCTCGGCTTCGGCTTCCTGGACTTCGGCATCCTCGACTGGGCCGACGACCTGGACGGCTACCGGGACGGCGAGTACGGCCCCAGCGACTACGGGTACGACCTCCAGGGCGGCCCACGCACGTATGCCGCGGCCGGTGCCGACCACGCACCCTGCTCCTACAAGAAGCGCGCCCGCCTGCTCGCCTGGGTCAACGGCGACTGGGGCTGACCCGGCCGGGCCGCCGAAGGGCCCGGACCAACCAGGGCTGGAAGGGCAGGTGGCCGGGGACGACCTGCCAGTCGTTGAGGGTCCAGACCAGGCGCCAGTACCGCTCGACGAGTGGGTCGTGTCCCGCCTCGAACCGCCCGGCCAGCCACTCCCGCAGCTCCGGGCCGTCCGGGCGGTCGAGTACGGCGGCGCAGCGCGCCACGACGGCGTCGACGACCGGGGCGGCCTCGTCGCCCTCCGGATCGATGCCCGCCGCTCTGGCCCCGGCGACGGCCTGCCGGACGTAGGGGATGAGGTCCGCCGCCGCCTCGGGGGCCACCCCCGGCAGTACGTCCTCGTCGGCGGGCGGGAGGGCCGCACGGGCCATGCGCCCGCGGAAGTCGTCGTCGGCGACGAGTCCGGCCAGCTCCACCCACGCGGCGAGCTGGGCGTCGGTGGGTTCGTCGGGGAGTTCGGGCAGGGCGGCGCGCAGGGCAGCGGCGGCGTCCCTGGCGTGGGGCGTGCCGGCCTCCAGCGCGGCGATGAAGTCGGCGATCACGCGCCGCCGTTCGTCGGAGGTGAAGCGGGCGATCCGGTGCATGAGAACGGTCTCCTCGGGGCCGGCGTCGCGCCGGGCGACGAGTCGCAGCACGCTGTGCCGCAGCCGCAGCGCGCGAATCTGCAGGGCGGTGGCGTCGGCGTGTGCGGCGGCGACCTCGGCGACGGAGAGGTCACCGTCCAGGACACGGCGGACCGTGGTCAGATCGACGTCCAGCTCCCGCAGGACGCAGATGAGGTGGAGCCGGTCGAGGGCCGCCTCGCCATAACGGCGGTAGCCGGCCGGGGTGCGGTCGGTGGGGGGCAGCAGTCCGGTGTCCGAGTAGAACCGGATGGTCCGTACGGACACGCCGGTACGGGCCGACAGTTCACCGATGGAGTGCGGGGGCGTCGCGCCGTTCATGAGCCCACCCTGCGGTCTCCAGCCACTGGAGAGTCAAGGCGGGGCGTCAGCCGGAGGGCGGCCCCCTGCCGGCGACGGACGGCGAGTGCGCCGGCCCACGCCGGCCATGACCGACAATGGCGGCACTCCACGCCAGTCCGTCCGCTCGCCCCGCTCGTCCCACCGGAGTGCCGCCATGCCCCTCCCGTACGTCCTGCTCTCCGCCGCCGTCTCCCTCGACGGATACCTGGACGACACCGGCCCCGAACGGCTCCTGCTCTCCGGCCCCGCCGACTTCGACCGGGTGGACGAGGTGCGGGCCTCGGCGGACGCGATCCTGGTCGGGGCCGGGACGATCCGGGCCGACAACCCGCGGCTGCTGGTGAACTCGGCCGAGCGGCGGGCGGCCCGCACCGCGGCCGGAAGGCCGGAGTACCCGCTCAAGGTCACCGTCAGCGGCAGCGGCGAGCTGGACCCGGCGGCGCGGTTCTGGCACACGGGCGGGGAGAAGGTGCTGCTGACCACGGACGACGGTGCCCGGCGGGCCCGCGCGCTCGGGACCGGGGCCGATGTGGTGTCCCTGGGCCCGGACCTCGGCTGGCACGCCGCGCTGGAGTACCTCCACGACCGGCGGGGCGTGCGGCGGCTCATGGTCGAAGGGGGCGGGACCGTGCACACCCAGTTGCTCCAGCAGGAGCTGGCCGACGAGCTGCAGCTCGTCCTCGCGCCGCTGTTCGTGGGGGACACGGCCGCGCCCCGGCTGTTCGGGCCCGGCGCCTACCAGGGCGGGCGGCTCGCGCTGGTCGAGACCCGGCGGATCGAGGACGTCGTACTGATGAGGTACCGGCCCACCGCCCCCGGCACCGGTGACCGGGTCGCCGCCGCCGACCGGCACTGGCTGGGCCTCGCCTGTGAGCTGGCCGAGCTGTGTCCGCCGTCGGACACCGCGTTCAGCGTGGGGGCGGTCGTGGTGGCCGCCGACGGGAGCGAGCTGGCGCGGGGGTTCTCGCGGGAGGGCGGTGACCCCGTCGTGCACGCCGAGGAGGCGGCGCTCGCGAAGGTCGACCCCGAGGACCCGCGGCTCGCCCGCGCCACCGTGTACAGCAGCCTGGAGCCCTGTGCCCGCCGGGCCTCCCGGCCAGCACCCTGCGCCCGGCTCATCCTCGACGCCGGGGTGCGCCGCGTCGTCACCGCCTGGCGGGAGCCGGACACCTTCGTGGCGGGGGCGGACGGGAGCGGGGTGCTCGCGGCGGCGGGCGCCACCGTCGTCGTACTGGACGGGTACGCGGAGCGGGCCAAGGCGCCGAACCGCCATCTGGAGGGGTAGGGGAGGGCCGGGGGAGATACCGATGTGCATTCCGCCCCGTGGATGACGTACAGTGGTGAACACAACGACGCGGGGTGGAGCAGTTCGGTAGCTCGCTGGGCTCATAACCCAGAGGTCGCAGGTTCAAATCCTGTCCCCGCTACTGAAGGCCGAGGGCCGGAATCCGAAAGGGTTCCGGCCCTCGGTGCGTCTCCGCACGCGGTCCGTGTCATCCGGTCGGCCCCTCACCGTTCGCCCCCCGCCCCCGCTCCGGGAAACCTGGAGTCCGGGACGGCAAGCGGCGCGGACGTGCGGGGTGGCGGGAGACGAGTGGTGCGGCCAGGTGACGTGGACGACGAGGGAGCGTACGCCCGAGCCGGCGGCCGGCTCCCCGGCGATCCCGTGCCCGACCCGGGCCTCGGCGACGAACCGCGGCCCCTGTCGCCCCCCGCGCCACCGCCACGCCGGCGGACCGGGTACAGGCGCCTCTTCGTGCACGCCCTCCCCGTGCTGCTGATCGTCGTCGCCATCCTGTACGACATCTTCACCCCGAGGTACTTCACCGCCGGGCCCCTCTACACGGCCGCGCCCCTGATCGCCGCCCCGCTCTACTCGCGGCGCGGCACCGCCCTCACCGGTGTCGCCGTGGTCGCCGCGGTCATCGGGTTGCAGCTCGGCAAGGGCGTCATCCACTACGTCGACTCCCTCACCGAGCTGATCACCATCGCGACGGTCGCCGTGCTCGCCGTCCTGGTGAACGGCCTGGTCCGCCGCAGCGACGAGCGCCTCGTCTCCGTCCGCGAGATCGCCGAGGCCGCCCAGCGCGCCGTGCTGCCCCAGCCCGCCGAGCGGATCGCGGGCTTCGAGATCGCCGTCTGTTACGAGGCCGCCCAGGCGGACGCCTTCATCGGCGGCGACCTGTACGCGGTGCAGGACAGCGCCCGCGGCGTCCGGCTCATCGTCGGGGACGTGCGCGGCAAGGGCATGGGCGCGGTGGCCGCCGTCGCCGTGGTGATCGGCGCCTTCCGGGAGGCCGCCGAACAGGAGGCGACGCTGGAGGCGGTGGCGCAGCGACTGGAGCGGGCGCTGGCGCGCGAGGGCACCCGGCGCGACGGACTGGACGCCTTCGAGGGCTTCACCACCGCCGTACTCGCCGAACTCCCGCACGGTGGCGGCACGGTCCGCATCGTCAACCGCGGCCATCCGCCGCCCCTGCTGCTCTACGCCGACGGCACCCTCGGCCCGCTGCCCGCCCGCGAGTCGGCGCTGCCGCTCGGCATGGGCGAGCTGGGCGTGTGGCCCGACCGGGCGGAGGAGGTCGCCTTCCCCGGTGGGGCCACGCTGCTGCTCTACACGGACGGACTGACCGAAGCCCGGGACGCGAAGGGCGAGTTCTACGATCCGCAGACGCGGCTGGCCGGCCGCGTCTTCGGGCATCCGGCGACCCTGCTCGACACCCTCGCCGAGGACGTGCGCCGGCACTCCGGGGGCGGCATGGCGGACGACATGGCGCTGCTCGCCGTACGGCGTCCACGGCGAGGCGATCATGATCACTGTCACGAGCCGTGACAGCGTGACCTCCCTCCGCATAACAACTGATGCGCCGTCAGAAGAACATGACGTGAAGGGGAATACTGAGGCGCGGTCAACTCGCCCCGTTTTCACCGGTAGTGAGGCTTACATCCCGGCCGTTTCCGTTAATGATCAAGAGGAACGGCTTGGAATCGGAGCCTCGTGTCTATTAACGTTCGATAACGCAGCGCGGTCGTCCCAGCCGTCACAGAAGGCGGCTCCGTGCGCACGCGCCGAATCCCGCAAGGGAACCGGGGAACCACCACATTGGGGTGAATCGGGCGTTTGACGCCGTGGCAACACGGCTGCATGTGCCCGTAGGAGACCTTCCTGCTCCGAACCCGTCAGCTAACCCGGTAGGCGGAAGGAAGGAAAGGAGTACGCCCACGTGGCGTCCAACCGGCCTGCCCCCGAGGCCCCGTCCGTGCCCTCAGGGCACGGCACCGACACCTTCGGCTACGACAGCTACCGCACCGAAGAGGGCCCCTGGGAGGAGTGGAATCCCACCGCGGACTCCATCCGCCCCGTACGCGGCCGGCACCGCGTCGCCAAACAGCGCGGCGGGCTCGCCCGCAGCTCCACCGTCCTCGGCGTCGGGGTCATAGCGGCCGTCGGCGCGGGGGGCATGGCCAGCGCGCAGACCGGCAAGCCGCCGGTGTCCATCTCCGTGCCGGACCTGCCGAACGTCGGCTCGCTCCTGCCCGGTGACGACGACACCTCGGAGCCCGAGGGCTCCGCCACCCCGCTCAGCGGCATCACCCAGGCCGTAGCCGCCGACAGCGCGGAGGGCACCGGCACCGCCGACGCCGGTGAGTCGCTGCGGGCCCGGATCATGGCGCAGGCGGAGCAGCAGCAGGCGCAGGTCGAGACGAAGGCGGCCGCCGAAGCCGCCGCCGCGGCCGAGAAGAAGGCCGCGGAAGCCGCCGCCAAGGCGGAGAAGGAGGCCGAGGCCAAGGCCGCCGCCGCCAAGAAGAAGGCGGCGGAGGAGGCCGCGAAGAAGGCCGAGGCCGAGCGGCTCGCGAAGCTGGCCAAGCAGTACACGCTGCCGACCTCTTCGTACACGATCTCCTCCACGTTCAACCAGGCCGGCTCCCTGTGGGCCTCGGGCCACCACACCGGTCTCGACTTCGCCGCCCCGACGGGCACGCTGCTCAAGGCGGTGCACAGCGGCACGATCACGTCGGCCGGCTGGGACGGCTCGTACGGCTACAAGACCGTGCTCACCCTCGACGACGGCACCGAGCTCTGGTACGCGCACCAGTCCTCCATCAGCGTCAGCGTCGGCCAGAAGGTCACCACCGGTGACGTCATCGGCCGCGTCGGCGCCACCGGCAACGTCACGGGCGCCCACCTCCACCTGGAGGTCCACACGGCCGGCGGCTCCGGCATCGACCCGATGGCCTGGCTGCAGAGCAAGGGCCTCACTCCCTGATCCACCCCGCCCCTTGATGCGCCCCGCCGAACCCCGGCGGTCCTGACGGCAACCCCCCGACGTCAGGGCTGCCGGTTTGCGGGATTTTTGCGCAGGTGCCGGAATGGCCTGCTCCGGTGCGGTCGTTGAACCACTACATGACTTCTCTGCGCAAACTCGGCTCCTCCGACCTCGAGGTCTTCTCGCTCGCCCTGGGCGGCAACGTCTTCGGCTGGACCGCCGACCGGGACCGGTCCTTCGCCGTCCTGGACGCCTACACGGCGGCCGGCGGCAATTTCGTCGACACCGCCGACTCCTACTCCGCCTGGGTCGACGGCAACAGCGGCGGCGAGTCCGAGACCGTCCTCGGCCAGTGGTTCGCGGCCCGCGGCAACCGTGACGACGTCGTCCTCGCCACCAAGGTCAGCCAGCACCCCGAGTACCCCGGCCTGTCCGCCGCGAACATCAAGGCGGCGGCCGACGCCTCGCTGCGCCGCCTCGGTACCGACCACATCGACCTGTACTACACCCACTTCGACAAGCCCGAGGTGCCGGTCGAGGAGATCATCGGCGCGCTCGACGACCTGGTGAAGGCCGGCAAGGTGCGGCACATCGCCGCCTCCAACATCTCCGCCGAGCGGCTCGCGGAGTCCCTGGCGTTCTCCGACCGCGAGGGCCTCGCCCGGTACGTCGCCCTCCAGCCGCACTACAACCTGGTCTCCCGCGACACCTACGAGGGCGAGCTGCGCGACCTCGCCGAGCAGGCCGGTCTCGCCGCCGTGCCGTACTACGCCCTCGCGGCCGGCTTCCTCACCGGCAAGTACCGGCCCGGCACGGAGGTGGACAGCCCGCGGGCGGGCGGTGCGGCCAAGCACCTGGAGACCGAGCGGGGCCGCCGGGTGCTGGCCGCGCTGGACGAGATCGCCGAGGCCCACGACGCTCCCGTCGCCACGGTCGCCCTCGCGTGGCTCGCCGCCCAGCCGACGGTGGCGGCGCCGATCGCCTCCGCGCGCACGGTGGAGCAGCTGCCGGCCCTGCTGGGCGTGGCCGGGCTGAGCCTGACGGAGGACGAGGTCGCGCGACTGACACGGGCGTCCGCCTGAGCGCGCGGACGACGCGGACCTACGGCCGGTGGGGGCTGTACGGCACGTACGGCGCGTAGGGAGCCTGGGGCGAGGGTCCGTACGGCGCGTAGGGAGCGTACGGGGCCTGTAGGGGGTGCGGGGCGTACGTGGCGGGTGCGGTCCGCGGGCCGTACGCGCCGTGCGCCCCGCCGTAGGGATACGCCCACGGCGGTACCGGCCGCGGTGGGAGCGGCGGCGGTGCCGCGGCCCGGGCCGCGTACTCCAGCGCCGGCCGGGCCACGTCCCGCAGCTGCCACAGGGCCTCCAGCAAGGCCCGCTCCCGCACGGTGAAGTCGGCGCCCGCCCGGCCCCGGCGCCCGCGCTGCCGCAGGAACGCCACCGAGGTCGCGCAGGCCTCGTAGCGTGCCACCGCCCGCGCCCCCTCCTTCCCGGCGTGCCGGCGGGCGTACTGCCGGGCGATGCGGCGGGCCCGCATCGAGCCGAGCGCGTACGGCTCCGCCGGCGTGAGCCATCCGGCCACGACGTACGCGGGCAGTTCGGCCCGTACGGTGCCCAGTTCGCGCTGCCTGGTCCAGATCACCAGCCAGGTCAGCAGGCCGAAGGACGGCACCATGAACGCCGCGTACACGGCGAAGAAGCCGTACTCGCCGAACGCGGCCGAGCCGTTCCACAGGGCGTGCATGCCCATCGCGAGCAGCAGCCCGGCCAGGGGGAGCAGGGCCCGGCGCAGGCGGTGCCGGCCGGCCGAGAGCGCCGCGATGCCGAAGCCGATGCCGGTCAGCACGGTGAACAGCGGGTGCGCGAACGGCGACATCACCACCCGCACGAAGAAGGTCGCCGCGGTGACGGAGGCGATGCCGCTGCCGCCGGTGAGCTGGTCGGTGCCGAAGGCGGTGCCCAGGTAGAGGATGTTCTCGGTGAAGGCGAAGCCGGTGGCGGTGACCCCGGCGACGACCACGCCGTCGACGATGCCGGTGAAGTCCCGTCTGCGGAACAGGAAGACCAGGAGGACGGCGGCGGCCTTGGCGGACTCCTCGACGACCGGCGCTATGACCGTGGTGCCCAGCGTGTCCGCACCGGCCGGGTCGGCGGTCGCGGTCGCTATCCAGCGGGTCGCGAAGCTGTTGGCGACGATCGCTATCAGCGCCGCCGCGCAGGCCCCCCAGGCGAAGCAGAAGAGCAGGTTCCGCCAGGGGCCGGGATCCACCCGGTCCAGCCAGCGGAACGCGGCTATGAGCAGGGGCACGGGCAGGACGGCGAGGCCGAGCCCCACCAGGAAGCCCCGCGTGCCGGTCTGTTCGCGCACCAGGGCCAGGATCACCAGGCCGGAGAGCGCCAGCAGGGTGATCAGCGCGCCGTAACGGACCCAGGGACGCTGCCACCAGTGCGTATGCCGGTGCGCGCGGGTGGGATGCACACGGGTCGGATACGGGGGACAGGTGGCCACGGCATGGACCCTAACCGGTGGGGGGCAGCTCCTTGTGCTGTACGCGACGGAAGAGCAGGTCGTTCACCACATGTCCCTTGTCCAGTCCCTGGCCCTCGAAACGGGTCAGCGGCCGGTGTTCGGGGCGTGGCGCGAATCCGCCGCCGGGCACGGTGTTCTCGAAGTCGGGGTGCGCGGTGAGCACGTCCAGCATCTGCTCGGCGTACGGCTCCCAGTCGGTGGCGCAGTGCACGACCGCCCCCGGGGCGAGCCTGGCAGCGGCCAGGGACAGGAACTCCGGCTGGATCAGCCGGCGCTTGTGGTGCCGCTTCTTGGGCCACGGGTCGGGGAAGTAGACGCGCAGCCCGGCGAGGGAGTCGGGGGCGAGCATCTCGCGCAGCAGGATGATCGCGTCGCCGTTGCCCACCCGGATGTTGGACAGCTCCTTCCGCTCCGCGAGACCGAGCAGGTTTCCCTGGCCGGGGGTGTGCACGTCGACGGCGAGGATGTTGGTGTCCGGGTCGGCGGCGGCCATCTGGGCGGTGGCCTCGCCCATGCCGAAGCCGATCTCCAGGACGACGGGGCGGGTGTTGCCGAAGAGGTCGGCGAGGTCGATGACCCGCTGTCCGTCGATGTCCAGTCCCCACCCGGGCCACAGCCGCTGCAACGCGTCCGCCTGCCCGGTGGTCACCCGGCTCCGCCGGGGCTGGAAGCTCCGGATCCGCCGCTCGAAGTGCGACCCGGCGGGATCGGCCTTCGGGCCGTCGGGGAAACGGGGCTCGCCTTTGGCGCGGACGTGGCGCGGGGAGGTCCCGGCCGAGGGCGTAGGAGCGGCTTCGGCGGCTTCGGGGGTGTGGCGGAAGTCAGACACAGTGCGTCGATTTTAGTCCGCGCACGCGGTTGCGATGGCCTATCGGACTAGTTACAGTCTATAACTACAGCGATAGCGCGAAGTGCTGTTGCCGTGACAGTTGCCCCGTGGAGGAGAGACGCCGTGATCCATCACCAGATCCGCCTTGCCATGCGCCCCGACGCCCCCCAGGACAAGGTCGACGAAGCGCTCGAGATGCTCCGCAGGATGGGGCGGGAGATCGACGCCGTCGCGTACTGGGCGGTCGGACGGGACGTGGGCGGTGACTTCGACTACGGCGCGATGTTCGCGGTCGAGGACATCGAGGCCTACCGGGCGTACATGCACGCTCCGCTGCACCGGCGGGTCGACGAGATCGGGCTGCCGCTGGTGCGGCACATGGTCTCGCACGACCTGACCGACGACGAGGACCCGGCCACGGGCGAACTCATCCGGCAGATCCACGCGGAGCGCTTCGCGGGGGACCCGGCCCTCGTGGCGCTGATCGAGGGCCTCGGCTCGTACGAAGGGAGCAGCGCGCCCGGGCGGGACTAGGAGGTGTGCCGGGGGTGTGCCGGGGGTGCGCCGACGGGGCGCCAGTCCGCCAGCACGGCCAGCGCTCTGCGCGCCACCTCCCGGCCGATGGGCAGGGACGCGGTCGCCGCGGGCGACGGCGCGTTCAGGACGTGCACCGCGTGGGCGCCCTCCTTGATCAGGAAGTCGTCCACCAGCGTGCCGTCCGCCAGCACCGCCTGTGCCCGCACCCCGGCGGGAGCGGCGACCAGGTCGCCTTCCGTCACCGCCGGCAGCAGCCTGCGGACCGCCGTCGTGAACGCGGACCTGGACAGCGACCGCCGCAGCTCGCCCGCGCCGTACCTCCAGTGCCGCCCGGCCATCCGCCACGAACCCGGCCAGGCCAGGGTCGCACCCAGCTCACGGGGGCGCACCACGCCCCAGCCGTAGCCCTCGCGCGCCAGCGCCGGCACCGCGTTCGGCCCGACGTGCACGCCGCCGTCGATGCCCCGGGTCAGATGCACCCCGAGGAACGGGAACGCCGGGTCCGGCACCGGGTACACCAGTCCCCGCACCAGCTCCGGCCGCGCCAGCTCGTAGTACTCCCCCCGGAAGGGGACGATCCGCATGCCGGGGTCGTCCCCGGTCAGCCGGGCGATCTCGTCGCAGTGCAGCCCGCCGCAGTTGGCCAGGACCCGGGCGCGGAGCACGTCCCCGGCGCGGGTGCGGACGGCGACCCCCAGGCCGGGGCGCCGGTCGACGCGGTCCACCTCGGCGCCGTAGCGGATCTCCGCCCCGGACGCGTGGGCGAGCTGCCGGGCCACGGCGCCGTAGTCGCAGATGCCGGTGGTGCCGACGTGTATGGCGGCCAGGCCCCGCACCTCGGGCTCGTACTCCTGGATCTGGGCGCCGCCCAGCTCGCGCACCGGTATGCCGTTCTCCCGGCCGCGCTGGACGAGGGCGTGCAGGCGGGGCAGCTCGGCGCGGTCGGTGGCGACGATCAGCTTGCCGGTGACGGCGTGGTCGATGCCGTACTCGGCGCAGAACTTGACCATCTCGGCGGCGCCCCGCACCGCGTAGCGCGCCTTCAGCGAGCCCGGTCGGTAGTAGACGCCGCTGTGGATGACCCCGCTGTTGCGGCCCGTCTGGTGGCGGGCGGGGCCCGGCTCCTTCTCCAGGACCGTGACGCGGGTGCCCGGAGCGGCGCGCGTGATCGCGTACGCCGTGGACAGGCCGACGATCCCGGCGCCGATCACCAGCACATCGCTGTCGAACACTCGCTCCACCTCCCGGTCCGTCTCCCGGTCCGTCTCCCGGCTTCGATAGTGCACTGCGCCACTGACAACGCCCTCAAACCCGCGGGGCGGGTGCGGTGAGCGCGGCCGGCCGTCAGGCCGGAGTCACCAGCAGCGGGCGGGCGCGCTCGCGCAGCTCCACCACGCGCGGCTCGTCGCCGTACGGCTCCAGGCGGTGCAGGAGGTCCTTCACGTACTCGGTGGTGCGGGCCGAGGAGATGCGGCCGGCCACCTCGACGGCCCGCTCGCCCTGCTCGCAGGCCGCGTCCAGGTTGCCCGACTCCAGCTCGGCCACCGCCGAGACGACGAGTCTGAGGCCGTGCGAGCGTACGAACTCCTCCGTCGGTTGCGACAGCGCCTGCTCGGTGAAGCGGCGCACCTGGCGTGGTGCCTTCAGGTCGCGGTAGCACTCGGCCGCGTCGGCGGCGAACCGGTCGTAGGAGTAGAAACCCAGCCACGACGGGTCGCTGTCGCCCGGGCGGGCGCGCTCCAGCCAGCTCTCGGCGGCCTTCAGGGCGGCCCCGGCCGCCACCGCGTCGCCCGCTCGCGCGTGGGCGCGTGCCTCCACCAGGCGGAAGAAGCTCATGGTGCGGGCCGTGGCCAGACCGCGGTTGCGTTCGAGGGCGGCCTGGGCGAGGTCCACGCCCTCGTCGCCGAAGCCGCGGTAGGTCGCCTGCAGGGACATGGAGGCGAGCACGTAGCCGCCCAGCGGGACGTCGGCCGCCGCGCGGGCCAGGCGCAACGCCTGGATGTAGTACCGCTGGGCCGCCTCCTGCTGGCCGGTGTCGAAGGCCATCCACCCGGCCAGCCGGGTCAGTTCGGCCGAGGCGCCGAACAGGGCGCGGCCGACCTCGTCGGAGTAGGAGCCGAGGAGGAGCGGGGCCGCCTCGACGCGTAAGCACTCGGGGACCATCGACGAACGCCAGTCGCCGCCCCCGTACTTGGAGTCCCAGCGACGGGCGTCCTCGGCGGCCTCGCGCAGCTTCTGCACATCACTGTGGCCGACTTTGAGCGGTGCGCCGGAGCCCTCGGCCGGGCCCGCCTCGCGCGCCACCGAGCTGTCGGCCGGGGTTATCAGCCATCGCGAGGCGGGCGTCGCGTACGCGCTCACCGCGAACGACCCGGCCAGCGACTGCCAGATGCCGCCGCCGGCCCGGCGGCCGGCGAGGTCGAGACGGTACAGCTCGGTGGCGGACCTGACCGCCTGGCCGACGTCCCGGGGGAAGGCGAGGCCCACTTCGGGGGCGGGATCCGCGTCCGCCAGGCCGATCTCGTGGAGCGGCACCGGGCGGCCGAGCTTCTGGCCGATGGCGGCGGCGATGAGGTGCGGTGCCGCTCCCTGCGGCACCATCCCCTTCGACACCCAGCGCGCCACCGACGTCTTGTCGTAGCGAAGTGTCAACCCGCGTTGGGCGCCGAGGTCGTTGACGCGCCGGGCGAGCCCTGCGTTGCTGATTCCCGCGAGGGCGAGAACGGCGCCGAGCTTTTCGTTCGGCCCGCGTTGCTCCCTGGACATGCGCCACCCCTCGACACAGACGGCTGCCGCGCTGGCATAACCACGCGGCATTCGTAAACCCAGCGTAGTTCGCCGGATCCCAGGCGTTAAGAGGCATTGTTCCGGATGGCGGGATTGTGGTCCGTACTCAAGTGCGGTGTATGTACGGTCCGTTGCCGCGTGCTCCCGATGTGTGGCCGTGCGCCCGTGCGTGCGCTCTTCTCCGGCCACGGCGGGAGCGATTCCATGAGCGGTGCGTGGGTCGGCCCGCTGTACTGGATCCAGTGGGCTGGGGGACGCCGCCGCCTACATCCCCGCGGGCGGCGGTCCGGTCCGGGGGGCGAGTTCCGTCCCCCGGACCGAGCGCCGGCCGCCCTCGGCCGGTGGTGCGCAGAGTTTGTACGGAGCGTGTTCGAGTGCGGCTGCGTGACGCCGATTTGGCTGAAAATCACCTCTGGTGATTTCGGGGTACTACCGCCCTCACCATGGGAGTTGAGGGCGCGCGGGGGAGCCAAGGGGCGCGTTCCGGGGGCGCATTCGCGTCGTCTTCACTCCCTTCCGGGCGGCGTCCCGGGGGCGGTGCAAGGGAGTTGGCGCCTTCGCGTGAGGTTCCGCGAGAGCGCACGCAGGGGGCACACGCGGCTCCGCCGACGCTCTGTGGCGCGCCCTTCATGGCAGCATGGGAAACCAGTTGGTGCGGTGCACTGGTTGTCCCCAGCCTGTGGAGGCGTCGATGCGGTGGTTGGTGGGGTGGAGCAGCGCCGCCGTGGGAGCAGCGGGGATCGCCGGAGCGGGCGGCTCCGCCGGTGCCACCGGCTACGACGGCGAGACCGTGCAGCCCGTGGGCGCCCAGCCGCTGTGGGGCGACCCCGACCCCCTGTGGGCGGTCGGCGACTGGCGCCCCGACGAGGTGCGCGTCGTCAGCGCCGACGCACAGACCCGGATCGCCGTCCTCGGCATCTGCGGTGCGAGCGACGAGCAGTTGCGCGTCGCGCTGTTCGCCGCGCGCGGGGGCGCGCTCCGGCATCTGACGGCGTGGCCCGGCAGCTACACGGCCGTCGTCCAGGTGGGGCGGCGGATCACCGTCTGCGGCGACCTCGCGGGCGCGCGGCCGGTTTTCCACACCCCCTGGGCGGGCGGCACCGCCTACGCGACCGCCGCGCTGCCGCTCGCCGACCTCGTCGAGGCCAACCTCGACTTCGGCCACCTCGCCGCGCTGCTCGCCACACCCGACGTGCCGGCCGCGCTGGACGACTCCACCCCGTACGACGGCGTGAAGCGTGTTCCGCCGGGGCATGCGCTCATCCTGCGCGCCGGGGCGCGTGAGATCGCGGGGTACGAGCCGGTGGCCTCGCTCGCCGTCGCGGCGCCCACGGCGGACCCCGACCGCGCGGTGGACGGCGTGCGGGACGCCCTGGTGGAGGCGGTGCGCACCCGGCTGGCCGCCCCGCGGCACGTCCCCGGGGACGGCATCGACCCCGGGCCGGTCCCGGGCATGGGGCCCGCGGAACGCCGCGCGGCGCGCGGGATGCCGGTACCGGGGATCGGGGCCGACCTGTCCGGCGGGCCCGCCTCGGGCACGCTGGCGCTGCTGGCTGCCGGGCTGCCGGGGATGCCGGGGACCGTGCTGGGGCACGGCACCGGGGCGGGGGAGCGGCTGCTGGCCGTCACCTTCAACGACCTCGCCGTCGGCGGGCAGGAGCCCGAGCTGGCGCGGGCGGGTGCGCTGGCGGCCAACCCGCGGCTGCACCACGTGGTGGTCACCGGCGGCGAGGACATGCTGCCGTACGCCGCGCTGGACGGGCCGCTGACCGACGAACCCGGCTCCTTCCTGGTCGCCGCTGCACGGCACCGGGCGCGGCTCGCCGCGGGGAGCGCGGACCACTTCACCGGGTACGGGGCGCGGCAGGTCCTCGACGCCCATCCGGCGCGCCTCGCCGACCTGCTCATGGACCGCAAACGGCGGCACCTGGTCCGGCCGGTCGCCGCGCTCGCCAGGGCCGACGGGTCGGTACTGGTCCCCGCGCGCGTGTACGCGGCGGCGCGGCGGCTGGCGCGCACGCCCTACCGGAGCGGGCTCGAGGTGCTCGCCGAGCGGTTGCTGCGCAGACGGTTCGACACGCCGGGCGACGGGGCGATGGACGCGTCGTTGGCGGCGCTGACCTGGGCCGGGCCGGGGCCGGCGGCGCGGTGGCTGACCGGAGAGGCGCTGGCTGAAGTATCGGTTCGCCTCCAGACGTCCTCGCAGCGGTCGGGGGTGGGTCCGGGGCAGCGGCCGGGGGACTTCCGGGCGCGGGCGGCGCTGGCGCGGCAGGCGGCGGAGGTGCGGGTCCTCGAGCAGGCCGCGGAGGTCCGCTTCCAGCGGTTGCACACGCCGTTCCTCGACAACCAGGTCGTGCGGGCCTGCCGTGCCCTGCCGGAGGCGCTGCGGGTGCAGCCGGGGGCGCGGGCGGCGATCCTGCGGACGGTGCTGGAGGGGGCGGGGGTGAGTGAGCTGCCCAGCGGGTGGGGGGCGCCCACCCAGGGGCTGGCGGCGTCCGCCGCGCGGACGGGGCTGCGGGTCGCCGCGGACTCGCTGCTGAGGCTGTTCGACACGCCGCTGCTGGCGGAGGCGGGGCTCGTGGAGGCGCGGGTCGTGCGCAAGGCGGTGCGGGCGGCGGCCGCGGGTGAGCCGCTGCCGCTGGACGGGCTGGCCGACCTGGTCTCGCTGGAGCTGTGGCTCGGTCGTCTCCTCGCCCGCCGCGGCACCTGCTGGACCGGCACCCCGGCCCGCCAGCGCGCGGTACCGGCGGGCATCGCGCCGCAGCGGGGAGCACTGGGCGGCGCGGGGACGGTGGCGCGGCGGGGCTGAGGGGGGAAGGCGGGCTGCGGGGGGCGCGGGGTGCCTGCGGCGCCGGGCAAGAAGACCGCGCCGGGTGCCCGCACACCGCCGGTACGGCGACAATGACCCCGTGCGGTACAGAATCCTGGGCGTCACCCAGACGGAGGACCACGGCACCGTCGGGACCCCCGGCGGCCCCCGTCTGCGCGCGCTGCTCACCGCCCTCGCCCTGCGCCCCGGCGGCGTCGTCGCGCCCACCACCCTGATCGACGAGGTCTGGGCGCAGGACGATCCGCCGCAGGACGCCCCCGCCGCCCTCCAGGCACTGGTCGGCCGCCTCCGCCGTACCCTCGGCAGGGAGGCCGTCGACTCCGCCCCCGGCGGCTACCGGCTCACCGCGGCCCGCGACGACGTCGACCTCTTCGTCTTCGAGCGCCTCGTACGCCAAGGCACCACCGCCCTGGGACACGGCGACCCCGCGACCGCCGCCCGGCACCTGGACGAGGCCCTCGCCCTCTGGCGCGGCCCCGCCCTCGCCGACCTCCCCGGCCACGCCGCCGGCCCCGAGGCCCTGCACCTGGAGGCGACCCGCAGCCGTATCGAGGCCGGCCTGCGCCTCGGCGACGCCCACGACGCCGTACCGCGGCTGCGCGAACTGACCGCCGCCCACCCGTACGACGAACCGCTGCACGCCCTCCTCATCGGCGCCCTGCGCGCCACCGGCCGCGACGCCGACGCCCTGGCCGCCTACGAGAGCACCCGCCGCACCCTCGCCGAAGGCCTCGGCACCGAACCCGGCCCCCGGCTGCGCGCCCTGCACGCGGAACTGCTGGGCGCCCAGAGCGCGGTGCGCACCTCGCCCGAGCGGACTCCCGACGGCCGCGCGGGAAACATCAGGCCCCGGCTGACCACCTTCGTGGGACGCGAACGCGAGCTCGACGCCATCCGTTCCGATCTCCGCGGCGCCCGCCTCGTCACCCTCACCGGACCGGGCGGGTCCGGAAAGACCCGCCTCGCCGAGGAGGCCGCCACCGGGCTCGCTCAGGCGTGGCTGGTCGAGCTCGCCCCGCTCGACCGGCCGGAAGCGGTGCCGGGCGCGGTCGTCAACGCCCTCGGACTGCGCGAGACCGTGCTGCTGACCGGAGACCGGACCGCCGTGCAGGACGACCCCGTCGCCCTGCTCGTCGAGTACTGCGCCCCGCGCGACCTGCTCCTGGTCCTCGACAACTGCGAACACGTCATCGGCGCGGCGGCCCGGCTCGCCGAGACCCTGCTGACCCGCTGCCCGGGCCTCACCGTCCTCGCCACCAGCCGGGAACCCCTGGGCGTGCCCGGCGAGTCGGTACGCCCGGTGGAGCCGCTCACCCCCGAGCAGGCGTTTCGTCTCTTCACCGCGCGCGCGAGCGCCGTACGGCCCGACGCCGACGCCGTACTGCGCGACGAGGAAGCGGTCGCCGAGATCTGCCGGCGCCTCGACGGACTGCCGCTGGCCATCGAGCTGGCGGCCGCCCGGCTGCGGCTGCTCACCCCCCGGGAGATCGCCGACCGGCTCGACGACCGCTTCCGCCTGCTCACCTCCGGCAGCCGTACCGTCCTGCCCCGCCAGCAGACGCTGCGCGCGGTCGTCGACTGGTCCTGGGACCTCCTCGACGAGGCCGAACGCACCATGCTGTGCGAACTGTCCGTCTTCGCGGGCGGCTGGGACCTCACGGCCGCGGAGGCCGTGGGCACCGGCCCCGCGGCGGAACTCGTCGGGGCCCTCGTCGACAAGTCCCTGGTCGTCGCCGACCCGGGCGCCGAGGGCGCCGGCATGCGCTACCGCATGCTGGAGACCATCCACGAGTACGCCGACGAGCGCGCCGCCGAGGTCCCCGGACTGCGCACCGCCGCCGAACGGGCCCACCGCGCGTGGGCGCGCACCCTGGCCGAGGAGGCCGACCCGCAACTGCGCTCGGCCGGACAACTGCCGTACATCTCCCGCCTGGAGACCGAGCACGACAACATCCGCGCGGCCCTCGACCGTTCGCTCACCGCGGGCGACGAGCCGGAGGCGGCGGCCCTCGTGCTCGCCATGGGCTGGTTCTGGTGGCTGCGCAACTACCGGCACGAGGGTGTCCGGTGGCTGGACCGGGTGCTCCGCCTCGGAGTCGCCCTGGACACGGAGGGCGGTCGGGTGCCGGCGGCGGACGTCCTCGCCCGTCGTACGGCCGCCGCGGACCCGGTCGGCGCGCTTCTCGCCGTACGGGAGGACAGCCCGCCGCACCCGCTCGAATCCCTGCGCATGCGGGTGCGGATGATGCACATCCTCCTCACCTTCGAGACCGAGCCGAGGGAGGGGCTGCTGGACGGGCGCATGCGGCGGTACGTCCGGCGGGTGCGGGACCACTTCGCGGCGGGCGGCCCCGAAGCGGCCCGGGTGCCCGGTCTCGTGTGGCCGCTGACCGAGTTCTTCGTCAGCGACTCGGGCGAGGTCCGCGCCTCCATGGACGCCTCCGTCGCCAACTGCCGTGCGTACGGGGGCGAATGGGAGATCGCCGCCAGCCTCATGTTCCGCACCCACGCGGTGGTCGACATCGCGGGCGCCCCTGCGGGCATCGACGACGACCTGGCGGAAATGCGCGTGCTCAGCCGCCGCGTCGGCGACCGCCTGGTGGAGGCCCAGGTGTGCAGTGCCTTCGGCGAGGCCGCCATGGTGCGCGGCCGCTACGAGGAGGCCAGGGCCGAGTACGAGGAGGCGTTGCGGCTCGCCGAGGAGGTGGGCGCCTTCGCGGAGGCGCCGTTCCTGATCGCCCGGCTCGCCGAGATCGCCTACCGCGAGGGGGACCACGGCACGGCGCTCGGCGTGCTCGACGAGGCCGGTGCCGCGGCGGACCGGTACGGCGTGGTGGACTCCAAGGCCTTCGTCCTGTTGCTGCGGGCCGGGCTCGCCGTGGTGGAGGAGGACTTCGCGCGGGCGCGCGACCTGTGGGAGGCGGCCCGCGAGGAGTGCCTGCGCGGCACGCCGCCGCCGCAGTTCCTGGCCATGCTGGGGCTGATGGACGCGCTCGTGACGGCGGGCGAGTCGGGCCCGGGGGAGGCCCTGCCGCTGCTGGCGGACGCCATGCGGACGGCCGTCGAGGAGCGGTGCGCCGAGCTGGTCCTCGCGACCCTCGTGGACAGCGCGGCCGGGCTGCTGAGCGACCTCGGCGACCAGGCCCGTGCGGTACGGCTGCTGGGCGCGGCCGGACACTGGCGCGGCGACCGCCCGCGTCCCGTGCCGGACCGGGCGCACGCCGAGCGGGCCGAGGCCACCGCCCGCGGCGTCCTCGGCGGTGCGCGGTACGCCGCCGAACTGGCCGAGGGCGTCGCCCTCACGCCCCGGGACGTCGTCGTCGAGCTGGAGGCCGCGGTGGGGCGGCCGGTCCCGACCGCCCCTACGCGCAGGTGAAGCGGGACCGGGCCCAGTCCGCGAGGGCCAGTGAGTCGAAGTGGCTGTGCGGCTCGGTCACCAGCCGCAGCGTCTCGCGCCCCGTGATGTCCACGTGGACCGGTACCGCGGGGTCCCCGCCCTTGACCATCCCCGAGTTCCACAGCCGGACGCCGTCGGCGTACACCGAGAAGTGGACCTTGCCCAGCTTCATCGTCAGGTCGTCGACGCCGGCCAGCGCGTCGTAGGACGAGCAGTCACGGTTGAGGTCGATGGTGACCGAGGAGCGTCCGTGGACGGTGACGCCGTGCGCGTACCGGACGTCGTCGATCGACAGGGCGGAGCGCTGCCACACCCAGCTGCTCCCGGCCAGCCGCATCTCGGGGCCGGTGCCGTCGCCGCTCACGTCGTACGCCAGCTCGCTCCACTGGTAGACGGTCGGGGCCGGTGGTGGCGGTGGTGTGGGCGACGGTGGGGGCGGTGGTGGCGGCGGTGGTGGTGCAGATGTCGCGGTGGGGGTGGGGGTCGGTTTCGGTTTCGGCTTCGGGGTGGGTGCGGGTGTGGGGGTCGGCTTCGGGGTCGGGGTCGGCTTGGGCGCTGCCACCGGTGCGGGTGGGCGGGGCGGGTGGGTCGAGGGCGTGGGAGTGTCCGGGGCGGGCTGCGCCACCGGTGAGGAGGCGGGCGGGGCGGCCTTCGGCGGCTCCTTGTCCGGGGCGTCGTTGCCGGCCAGCGCGAGGGCCAGCGCCGCCGCGGCGGCCACCGCGACCACGCCGGCCGCGATACCGGCCTTCACCGGTGCGCCCAGCCCCTCGGAGGCCGCCGCACCGCCCCCGGCACCCGCTCCGCCGGAGCTGCCGCCGCTCGCCGCGGCCGCCGCGCCCGCGGCTCCGGCCGCCCCGGCGCCCGCGCCCCCGGCGATGAGCCCCGCCGCCTTCGCGTACCCGGCGACACCGAACCAGCCGATGACCGCGACGGGCACCACCGCGGGAATGCCGCTCGCGACCTCCTCGATCTGGGTGGCGGCCAGCCGGCACCTGGCGCACTCCTCCAGGTGCTTGCGCAGCCCGCGTTCGGCCCGGATGCGCAGCCTGCCGCGCGCGTACGTGCCGAGCTGGTCGGCGTAGCGGGCGCACTCCTTGTCGGTGGCGAGGGCATCGCTGACGTGGGCCTGGAGGTAGGCCTGCTTCAGGCCCTCGCGGGCGCGGCTGGCGAGGACACGGGTGCCGTTGGCGTCCAGCCCGAAGAGCACGGCCACCTCGCTCGGCGACTCGTCCTCGACCTCGGTGTGCCACAGCACGGCCTGCCACCGCTCCGGCAGCGACCGAAAGGCCCGCATGGCCATCGACTGCTCGGCCTCGTGCATGGCGCGGACGTCGGCGCCCAGCTCCAGGGTGTCGTCGTCCGCCTTGGTGGAGTGCGCGGCCTGCGCGGCGAACACCGCGAAGTCCTCGACCAGCTGCTCCCGCCCGGCCGACCTGGTCCAGCCGGCGGCGACGCGCCGGACCGCGGTGAGCAGGTAGGCGCGCACGGCGTGCTCGGGCCCCGAACCGCCGCGCACCGCCTGGAGCATGCGGGCGAACACCTCGGCGGTGAGGTCGTCCGCGGTGTGCGCGTCCCGGCAGCAGGTACGCGCGTACCGGCGTACCGCGTCCGCGTGGCGCCGGTACAGCTCCTCGTAGGCCGTGTCGTCGCCCGAGCGCATCCGCTCGATCAGCTCCGCGTCGGACGCCGGAAACTCCCGCGGCGGCGGCAGGATGCCACCGTCGTACAGCTCCCGCGGCGGCGGCAGCACGCTGTCCTCGTGCAGCTCGCGCTGCGCCGGGACCCCGGTCCCCGAGCGGTCCCCGTCCTCGGCGGGGCCACCGCTGCCGCCGCCCTCGGCCCAACCGCCGAGGGCACCGTCCTCCGTGGGGCCGCCACGGGCGGTTTCCCCGGCCTGGCGGCCGTCCTTCGCGGGAGGGCCGGCCCGCCGGGCGTGTGCCGGGCCGCCCTGGCCCGGCACCTGCGGCGCGTCACCGTCCCGGGTGCCGCCTGCTCCGACGCCACCGGGACCGTTCTCCCCGTCACCGCCGAGTGACCCGTCCCGCCCGTCAACGCTCATCGCGGAAAGCCCCCGCCAACCTGCCCAGCCCGTCCGAACACCGGGTCAGCGTGCCATATTGGCTTTTGTTCAGGCCCCTCCTGTGCCGACCATCACTCGTCTGTGGGGACTTGCCGTGCCGCGGTAATAACGCTCAGCCGTTCGGGGAAGGAGAAACGGGCCGCCCGACGGCGTCGCCGCCGTCTCACGCCGGACGCGACCGCAGTCCCTCCAGCAGGATGTCCAGCAGCCGGGCCGAAGCCGCTGCCTGCTGGGCCGGGTCAGGCAGCGAGGGCGCCGCCGTGGCTATCACCAGCAGTACGTCCGACACCGACACGTCCGGCCGCAGCTCCCCCGCCGTCCGCGCCCGCTCCACGAGTCGGCCCACCACCTCCAGGAGCGCCGCGGCCCCGTCGTCGCCCGCCAGGGAGTCCGCGGCGGAGCCCGCCGCAGGACCCGCCGCGCCCGCTCTCTCAGCGACGGAACCCGCGGCGCCAGCCGACGCCCCGGCCCTGGCGGCCTCCTCGGGCACCAGGCGCAGCTCGCCGGTGCCCGGCTGTATCCGCTGCTGCGGCACCCGCGGATCACCGGCCGCCGCACCACCGGCACCACTGTCTCCGTCGTCCTGCGTCCCGACCCGCAGCACCTGCGGTGGCAGCAGCCGGCCGGCGCCCGAGGCCACCGACGTCCGCAGGAAGCGGGACAGCGCCGACCACGGCTCGTCCTCCTGCCCGAGCGCCGTGCGCGCCTGGTCGGTCAGCCGCGCCGTCTCCTCCTCGGCTATCCGGCGCACCAGGACGTCCTTGCTCGGAAAACGCCGGTACACCGTGCCGACGCCGACCCGCGCGCGCCGCGCCACGTCCTCCATCGGCGCGCCGTATCCCAGCTCGCCGAACACCTCCCGGGCCGCGCGCAGCACGTGCTCCAGATTGCGCTGGGCGTCCACGCGCAAGGGCGCGCTCCGCGCCGCGTCGCCGCGTGCGCCGCCCGCCGTCGCATTCATCGCGCCGCCGGGCGCGACGGTCGACGCGGACGACCAATGAGAATCCTGAACATGCATAGACAATCCCCCGGTAATGACGTCTCCCCCCGGAGACACTCCCCGCCATCGAAAGCCGGAGCGCGTGGAACGGGCCCGGTTGCGCGGTCCGCCCGTCGCGGACCCCATGAGCACATCCCCCTGCACACCGTCGGAAAGAACATAGTTGAGCGGGGGTCAATTCAGAAGGGGCACGTTCCGCACGGAGCGCCCCCCGATCGGCGCACGGATCGCATACGCCCCGAATGTGCCGCTCTCCACCCCCATGCTCTCCCACGCTGACCTGCGCGATCACCTCGCGCCACGGCGGTTCGCCCGGCTCGGTGCCCCGGCGATCTCCGGTCACACAAATTGACGAGCCTGTGGACAAACGCAAGCGCCGGGTGCGTCATGGGATGGTGAAGGAACGTGCGCGCATTCTCGTTGTCGGCGGTGGCTACGTCGGGATGTACACGGCCCTGCGGCTGCAACGGAACCTCAAGGGCGAACTGCGGCGGGGCGAGGTCGAGATCACGGTCGTCACCCCCGACCCTTACATGACGTATCAGCCGTTCCTCCCCGAGGCGGCGGCCGGTTCCATCTCCCCGCGGCACGTCGTCGTACCGCTGCGCCGCGTCCTCGGCCAGTGCGACCTCGTCGTCGGCGAGGCCGAGGCCATCGACCACACGAGCCGCACCGCCACGGTCACCACGCTCGCCACCGACGAGGAGAAGACGGGCGCCCGCCGGATCACGTACGACGAACTCGTCCTCGCGCCCGGTTCCGTCTCGCGCACCCTGCCCGTGCCCGGACTCGCCGACCACGGCGTCGGTTTCAAGACCGTCGAGGAGGCCATCGGCCTGCGCAATCACGTCCTCGAACAGATGGACATCGCCTCCTCCACCCGCGACCCGGCCCTGCGCGACGCCGCCCTCACCTTCGTCTTCGTCGGCGGCGGCTACGCCGGCGTGGAGGCCCTCGGCGAACTGGAGGACATGGCCCGCTACGCCGCGCGGTACTACCACAACGTCACGCCCGAGGACATGAAGTGGATCCTCGTCGAGGCGTCGGGCCGCATCCTGCCCGAGGTCGGCGAGGAACTGGGCCGCTACACGGTCACCGAACTGCGCCGCCGCAACATCGACGTACGCCTGGACACCCGCCTCGAGTCCTGCGCCGACCGCGTCGCCGTCCTCAGCGACGGCTCCCGCTTCCCCACCCGCACGGTCGTCTGGACGGCCGGCGTCAAACCGCACCCGGTCCTCGCCTCCACCGACCTGCCCCTCGACGACCGCGGCCGGCTCACCTGCACCGCCCACCTGTCGGTCGACGGCGCCCCGCACGCGTGGGCGGCCGGAGACGCCGCCGCCGTCCCCGACGTCACCGCCGCCGAACCCGGCCGGGAATGCGCCCCCAACGCCCAGCACGCCGTCCGCCAGGCCAAGGTCCTCGGCGACAACGTCACCCACGCCCTGCGCGGCGAGCCCCTCGACACCTACGCGCACAGGTACGCCGGCTCCGTCGCCTCCCTGGGCTTCCACAAGGGCGTCGCGCACGTCTACGGGCGCAAAGTCAAGGGCTACCCCGCGTGGTTCATGCACCGCGCCTACCACCTCAGCCGCGTCCCCACCGTCAACCGCAAGGCGCGCGTGCTCGCCGAATGGGTGATCGCCGGACTCTTCAAGCGGGAGATCGTCTCCCTGGGTTCACTCGAACATCCGCGGGCGGAGTTCGAACTCGCGGCCGGTGGAAAGCCTTCTCAGGAGCCCCCGCACAACCCGAAGGGGTCGTCCTGACCGGACTCAGGAACTCCCTCGGCCACTGGGGCGTCTGACGGATGTCGGCCGGGCGGGCACCCTGCCAGACTGGTCCACCACCGCGGGCGCGCCGCCGCTCGCCCCAGCGCGGCCCCCGGGGCCCGGGCCGCCCCCGGCCCGTCCCGGTCCCCGGCCGCCGACAACTACACGAGGCAAGGATTCGTGAACTTCACGCGCTGGAGCGCCCGACTCCCCGGAACACAGCGCCGCGCCGCCGCGCGGACCGACACGGCCCTCTCCCCGGACCGGCGGGCGGACGGCTCCGTACCCGCCGCCCGCGCCGAGCAGCTGACCGACGAAGCCCCGCCCGCCACCGACGTTCCCGGCGTCGACGAGCTGCCCGTACGCGACGTCCTCGACCGCGTCCCGGCCCTCGTCGCCCTCCTCCACGGGCCCGAGCACCGCCTCGCCTACGTCAACGACGCCTACGTCGCCGCCTTCGGCCTGCGCGACCTCGGCGCCCGCGCCCGCGAGGCCCTCCCCGAGCTGGACGAACCGGGCCTCTTTCCGCTCCTGGACCAGGTGCAGCGCAGCGGGCGGCCCCGCACCCTCAAGTCCCGCAAGGCCCCGGACGGCCGCTCCTACACCTTCACCTGCACCCCGGTCGGCGCGGGCCGCGACGGCGACGGCCGCGGCGTGCTCGTCTTCGCGACCGACGTCACCGACCACGCCGAGGCCGCCGGCCGCCTGCGCGCGAGCGAACGCAGCCAGCGCGAGACCGCCGTCACCCTCCAGCGCTCCCTCCTCCCGCAGAAGCTGGAGGAGCCCGACGACCTGCGCGTCGCCGCCACCTACCACCCCGGCGGCACCGAAGCCGCGGTCGGCGGCGACTGGTACGACGTGATCACCCTCGGCGGCGGCCGCACCGCCCTGGTCATCGGCGACGTCATGGGCCGAGGCGTCCGCGCGGCGGCCGTAATGGGCCAGCTCCGTACGGCGGTCCGGGCCTACGCCCGCCTCGACCTGCCCCCGCACGAGGTGCTCCAGCTCCTCGACGGCCTCGCCGCCGAGATCGACGCCAACCAGATCGCCACCTGCGTCTACGCCATCCACGACCCGAACGAGGGCCGGCTGGTCTACGCGTCCGCGGGCCACCTGCCCATCCTGGTCCGCGACGAGAACGGCACCGTGCAGCGCGCCGACGAGCCCACCGGCCCACCGCTCGGCACCGGCGGCTGGATCCACGCCTCCGGTTCGATCGCCCTGCCCCCCGGCTCCACGGCCGTCCTCTACACCGACGGCCTGGTCGAACGTCGCGACGAGGACCTCGACGAGGGCATCGCCGCCCTGGAGCGCGCCCTGTCCGGCGCCACCGGCACCCCCCAGGTGGTCTGTGACCGCCTGATCCGCTCGGCGGGCGTCACCCCGGACCACGACGACGACGTCGCCGTCCTGGTCCTCCAGCACCCCGCCCGCGGGGGCGCCGAGGCCGAGCTGTTCCGCAACGCCGCCCTGGAACTGCTCGGCGGCGTGGAGGCGGCCCCACGCGCGCGTGCCTTCGCCTCCGGCGTCCTCACCAGCTGGCGCTTCCCCACCGACCTGCACGACCTCGGCGTCCTGGCCACCAGCGAACTGGTCGCCAACTCCCTCCAGCACGGCACCCCGCCGATGCGGCTGCGCCTGCGCCGCACCGACCGCCGTCTGATCATCGAGGTGACCGACGGCGACGACCACCTGCCCCGACGCCGCCGCGCGGAGCCGGGGGACGAGTCCGGCCGGGGCATCGCCATCGTCGCGACGATCGCCTCCAACTGGGGCTCCCGGCGCACCCCGGGCGGAGGCAAGGCGGTCTGGTGCGAGTTCGTCCTGCAGAAGCCGTGACCCGGCGCCGGAGGCGGAGAGGAACCCGCCCCCCGGCGACCGGCCCGCTCAGGCCTCCGCGACGGCCACCGTGTCGGCCGGTGCTCCGCCCTGCGTGACCACCCGGCTCCTGGCCAGCGACGGCTGATTCTGCACGTCCGTGAGCTGCCGCCCCAGCCGCACCGCCAGCACCGTGATGCCCAGGGAGAACAACAGGAACGCCACGATGTACGGCGCGTGCAACGAGGCCCCGAGCGGCCCGCCCACCGCCGGACCGATCGCCAGCGCGAGCTGCTTCACCAGGGCGAAGGCGGAGTTGTACTGCCCGGCGAGCCCGGTCGGCGCCAGGTCCGCCACCAGCGGCGCCAGCGTCGGCGACAGCATCGCCTCACCCAGTCCGAAGAGCGCGTACGTCGAGATGAACGCGGCCGTGGCCATCGTCTGGCTGCCGGGCCCCAGCCCGGCGTACCCGGCCACCGCCCACGCCACGGCCCAGATCAGTCCCACGGCGGCGATGACGCGCGAGCGCTTGCGCCGCTCCACGAACTTCAGCACCGCGAACTGCGCGACCACGATCATCAGCGTGTTGGCGGCCAGCGCGGTCCCCAGCGCGGAGGTGGAGATCCCCGCCGCCTCGACGCCGTACGCGCTCAGCCCCGACTCGAACTGGCCGTAGCAGGCGAAGAACAGCACGAAGCCCAGGACACACAGCTGCACCATGGCCCGGTTGCCGAGCAGCTGCTTCCAGCTCCCGCCGGCGCCCTGCCCCGGCGCCTGCTCGATCCGGGGCGCGCGCGGCACCCGCACCGTCGCCATGACGGCCACCAGCACCAGGAACATCGCCGCCTCGATGGCGAACAGCAGCGTGAAGGAGGAAGCGCTCGTGGTGTCGACCAGATGACCACCGATGAGCCCGCCGACGCCGAGCCCCAGGTTCTGCAGGAAGAACTGGGTGGCGAACGCCCGTGACCGGGTCTCCGTCGTGGAGCAGTCCACGATCATCGTCGCGAGCGCGGGCTGCATCACGGCCTGCCCGGCGCCCAGCGCGGCGGCGGACAGCAGCACCGTGCCGGCCGAGGCCGACAGGCCGAGGCTCAGCGCGCCCAGCGCGGCGGTGACCAGGGCGACCAGCAGCACCGGCAGCGGGCCGCGCCGGACGATGGCCCGCCCGGCGAACGGCAGCACGATCAGCGCGGCCACGGCGAAGACGGCGAGCACGAGGCCCGCCGTGACGGAACCCAGTCCCCGTACCTGCGCCACATAGACGTACAGGTAGGGGACCGTGAAGCCGAGTCCGAACGCGCTGAGTGCGTTGCCCACGTGGATCCGGCGCATCGCCGCGCCCATTGCCCTGGTCACGTTCACCCTCTCTTGATCTCTCGGGATCGATCGCTCCAGCCGTTAGAGCTGAAGACTTAGAAGCTAAAGTTCAAAGGTAAAGAGTACATACCGAAGGACTTCAAAGCAAAGGAGCTGCGTGCCATACTGCGGCCATGGGCGACACCTCCGGCGCCGGCGAGCCGACACTCGAAGAACAGATCGCCGCCTACCAGCGCGAGTTCCAGGACCTCGACCCGCAGGTCGAGAAGATCGTCTCGGCGCTCTCCCGCCTCAACCGCCGCATGAACGTCGCGTACGGCCGGCAGACCGCCGAGCTGGGCATCAGTAATACGGACTGGGAGGTGCTGAAGGCCCTCGTGCTCTCCGGCGCCCCCTACCGCCTCGGCCCCGGCGACCTCGCCAAGCGCCTCGGCCTGACGCCGGCCGCGATGACCCACCGCATCGACCGCATGGTGACGGAGGGCCTGGTCACCCGGGAGCGCGACGAGACCAACCGGGTCCGGGTGATCGTGGCGCTCACGGCGGAGGGGCGGGAGAAGTGGCTGGAGGCCATGCGTCTCGCCACGGTCTTCGAGGAGGACCTGCTCCAGGACCTCTCCGCGGAGGACCGCACCGCGCTCGGCGAGGTGCTGACCCGCCTCCTGCGCAGGGTGGAGCACGCACAGCCGGACGCCGGTGGCCGGCTCAGCGACCTCGATTAAAGATCTTGACAGCGACGCTTGACAGCCCCCTACGAGATCCGTAAGGTTCTTCGGGTTGCCGCGGACCCGTAACGGTTCTGCGGTAGCACCTCCCGCCGCAGCAGCGGCAATCAAACCACCAGCACGACCCCCGAGTGGGAATGGCTTCGGCGCGCCCGAATTCAATTCCGCTGGGCACTCGTCGCCCCGATCGACCCCGATTGGGAATCGCCGAGAGGGTCCGCTAAGGTTTGAGACGTCGGAACGGCCCAACAGCCGGGACGGCAACCCCTTCTGACGGGGAATCAGGGCCGAAAGGATCTGATAGAGTCGGAATCGCCGGAAAGGGAAACGCGAAAGCGGGAACCTGGAAAGCACCGAGGAAATCGGATCGGAAAGATCTGATAGAGTCGGAAACGCAAGACCGAAGGG
>NZ_JBVJEA010000034.1:0-68802 GCF_055581985.1 Streptomyces sp. NPDC042336
CGAGCCGCCAATTACCTTGTGGGTCATACCGGAACGTCGACGCCAGCCTGGCAGCAACCCATCCCGGGCCGCAGGTCGACTATCACAGTTACCTTTTTCGTGGCCCTGCAATGGGGCCTCCGGCCTTCGGGTCCGGCATGACTTCCCCCTCCTGTTGCAGTTCATGATCCGGGGGGGGTGTCACCGGGTCCGGAGGCATCGACGGACCGCTGATGAGGGGCTTGAGCACCGGCTTCACCCAAGGCCGGAAGAGCTCTCCGTAACGTGGATGTGGCAGCTCGGTGCCCAGGCAAGGCCGGACGAGAACGTGACCGGAGGGGCCTGCACGTGATCGACACTGGCGACATCGACGTCTTCCTCGGCCTGGACGTCGGCAAGGGCGAACACCATGCCACCGCCGTCACACCGGCCGGGAAGAAGGCGTTCGACAAGCGCCTGCCCAACACCGAACCCAAACTCCGCGAGCTCTTCGCGAAGTTGCAGGCCAAGCACGGGACGGTGCTGGTCGTGGTCGATCAGCCGGCTTCGATCGGGGCTCTTCCCCTGGCGGTCGCGCGGGACATGGGCTGTCCGGTCGCCTACCTGCCCGGGCTGACGATGCGGAGGATCGCCGACCTCTACCCAGGTGAGGCGAAGACGGACGCGAAGGACGCGTTCATCATCGCGGACGCGGCCCGCGCGATGCCGCACACACTGCGGGCGATCGACGGCGAGGACGAGACGATCGCCGAGCTGGAGATGATCGTGGGCTTCGACGACGACCTCGCAGGGGAAGCGACCAGGGTCGCGAACCGGCTGCACGGCCTGCTGACCCAGATCCATCCCTCACTAGAGCGGGTGTTGGGCCCGCGGTTGCAGCACCCGGCCGTCCTCACGCTGCTGGAACGGTTCGGCTCCCCGGCCCAGATCCGCAAAGCCGGCAGACGGCGACTGGTCACGCTGCTGCGGCCGAAGGCCCCGCGGATGGCCGAGCGACTGGTCGAGGACATATTCGATGCTCTGGACGAGCAGACCGTGACGGTCCCGGGGACCGAGGCGGCCGCGCTGATCGTCCCGAGCCTGGCCGCCTCGCTGACTGCCGTCCTTGACCAGCGCAAGCTGCTAGCCGGGCGGATCGAGGAACTCCTGGAGGACCACCCTCTTTCCAAGGTCCTGACCTCGATGCCGGGCATCGGCGTCAGGACCGGAGCCCGGATCCTGATCGAGGTCGGTGACGGCCGCACCTTCCCGACCGCCAGCCACCTCGCCGCCTACGCCGGACTCGCCCCGACCACCCGGAGCTCGGGCTCATCGATCCGCGGCGAACAACCTTCCCGGAGGGGAAACAAGCAGCTCAAACGGGCCTTCTTCCTCTCCGCCTTCGCCGCACTCGGCGACCCGGCATCGCGGGCCTACTACGACAAGAAGATTGCTCAAGGGAAGCATCACACCCAGGCCCTGCTCTGCCTCGCCAGACGCCGGGCCGACGTCCTGTTCGCGATGCTCCGCGACGGAACCTTCTACGAACCGCAGCCATCGGCCGCAGTCACCTGACCTGCGGGTCTGCGAGGAGAACGACTCGATCAGCCTCGACATCGAAGCCAAGCACCGGATGGTCGGAGTCGCCCTCCGGGTCCATCAGCACCGGCTTGCCCAGCCGCCGGCCGATCTCCCGAAGGAAGCCGCAGAACACATCAAGTCGCTCCTGGCCCTGCAACTCCCGCAGGTCGACGTCGAAGTCGACTTCATCGTCGGCATAGAAACGGAAGATCGCCAACACATCAGCAGTCGGCCAGACCCGCAGGTCAGGGCACTCGGCATCCGCCGGACGGGACAGAACGGCCTCTGCCCGGGGCACCGGAAGCACCCTCTCCCCTTCGGAGTACTGGCACTTCCAGCCCTTCGCCGCGACAAGATCGAGGACCGCCTGCCAGTCCTCCACCGAGGCATCCGGGACACGCACGTCCGGCAACGACCCCATCAAGTCCGGGTCGAAGAGACACTTCACGTCATCCCACAGCAGGTCAGCCACCCCACCATGCTGCCCGGCTCGACGACCCACCGCACCCCCGTTTCCCTTGACCAAAGACATAGGGGCACCCCCCCACGCTCCCGGCGCAGCTCCCTTGAAGATCTGAAGTGCCGGGGCGGCTTTGCCCAGACCGACGAAGGTGTCGCTGGCCCGGATCGATTTGAGGAAGGGGGTCACGGCCTTGGGCAGCCAGCGGTTATCGAAGAACGCGGTGAGGCCAGCCACCGCACGTGTGGTCACCTCGTGACCCGCGGGGGAGCGGTAGTCGGCGCCTTCCGGGCAACCGAACCACGCCTCCCAGTCAATCGCCCCGAGACCCTGGCCGATTGCCCGCCATATCTCTTCGTCCCGAGGACGCATACCCGACATCATGGTGGATTGGCAGACGAGGAAGTGAGGATTTTCCCGAGCGGGTCACCCTTCCCGGCCCGCTTTGCACCAGCCCTTCGTCCGGTGCCCACATCACAGCAACAGCAGACAGGGACTGCGGATCGCACACGGCGGACACCTCTTGCACGCCCGCTGGGCCGGCGGCTACCGGGATACAGGGCCGGTCTCCTGAAAGGCACGGGCACGAAGGGACCGAGAGGCCATTCCCCTGGGGCCTCTTATCGCGCGAAAGGTGGTCGTCTCACCAGGGCCGGTCTTGCGTTCCTACCGGCTGCCCCTCGGTGGCAGCGAGCTTGCAGAGCCTGCCGGGTTCATGATGCGGCGCACAACATAGACCACGATCGCCGGTTAGCCAAACCGGCGATCGTGGTGACCATTGGTGGCGGTCGTGCTCGCTGCGCCTGGCGGTGGGGAGAAGCAGGATCAATGAACGACGCCGCACACCGGAAGAGGGGAGGAGAGTGGCCTGGCGTGACTGAGTCGCAACCTCCGCAAGCGCTGTTGTCGCTGTTGAGGGAATCTCAACTCTTAGTTATGGCGGCATAGAGGCTCAGGTGTGCATTGCATCGGGAAGTCGAATTCCCAATGCGAGCATGACATTTGACTTGATGAATGTCAGAGATCGTGAAGGAGGGCCTATGCAAAGTGGGAGCTCTATACCGGTTGGCGTGGCCGGTAAGTGGCTATGTGAACACTTCAAAGATGACCCAGCGCCCCGGGTCGACATCAGCTTCAGGGACGAGGAGCCGGACCCGGTGGCATACCGGCGCATCCTAGAGATCCTCTTCCAGCCTCGCACCGACACCCCCGCAGCATAAGATCTACGCCACATGGGTGACCCCGGCGGCACCGCAAATGCCCCGGGGTCTGGCCAGTCGCGAAGGGACTGACATGGGCAAGGCTCTCACGCGTGCAGTTGACACCGCACTGCGAACCACCGGTACGGCCCCACTCCGGGCCGTGGACTACCTCCGAGTGTCCACCGAGGAACAGGCCGACGGATACGGCATCGCCTACACCGGGAAAAAGACCGTCCGCTACATCCAGAAGAAGGGCTGGAAGCACGTCGGCACGTACGCCGACGAAGGCTTTAGCGGCAGCCTGGAGGCCGACGACAGGCCGGACCTGCGGCGCCTCATGAAGGACGCTCGCAAGACCCCTCGCCCCTTCGACATGGTCGTGGTCAACGAGGGCCGCGGCATCGGCCGCACCGGCCGCGCCTTCTGGAAATGGGTCTGGGACCTCGAAGACCTCGGCGTATACGTCGCCGTGGTCAAGAAGGACTACGACAACTCGACACCGGCCGGCCGCAGTCAAATGCGCAAGGACGCCGACTACGCCGAGGAAGAGCGCGAGCTGATCCGCGAACGCACCCAGGGTGGCATCCAGGAGAAGGCCGAGGATGGCCTGTACCCGGGCGGCATGGTCCCCTTCGGCTGGGACGTCGCCGAGCGCGGCAAGAAGGGCGCCTCACACTACGTCGTCCACAAGGAGGAGGCGGCGACCCTGCGCCGAGCGCGGGAAGTCTTCCTGGAGAAGCGCAGCTGGGAGGAGACGGCGCTGATCCTCAACAGCGAGAAGCGCCTGACCCGGTCCGGAAACGGCTGGACCGCCAAGAACATCCGCTGCCGCCTCCTGGGCGATGCGGCCCTGGAAAGCCGCGTCACATGGCGAGGCCACGACGCTCAGCGAGACCAGGACGGCAACCCGATCTACGGGGAAACCGTCGTGATCAACCTCCCGTCGATCTTCACGGACGAGGAGGTCCAGGAGTTGAAGTCCGCCATGGAAAGCCGCCGGCCGTCGACCAAAACCCGGTCCCGCATCTACCTCCTGACCGGCCTCATGACCAGCCCCTGCGGCAAGACCTACGAGGGCCACCAGCACCGGCCCACAGAGGTCATCTACCGATGCAAGGGCCGGCACGAGTCGTACGCCGGAGCGGGCGACCGCTGCACCTGCCCCTACCTCGAAGCCACCAGCATCGAGAAGCAGGTCTGGAAAGACGTTATGGCGACACTCGGCGACGCCGACCGCATGAAAGCCATGGCCCAAGACTGGCTGAACGCCACCAGCCACAAGCGCATGGACTACACCAAGCGCATCGCCGAACTGGACCAGCGGATCGCCGAAACTGAAGACCTCATCGACATCACCGCAGCCACCGCCGCCAAGCGCGCCCTGCGCCGCGGCCTGAGCCGCGAGGAGGCCGAGGAGGCCGCGGAGCGGGCCGCCAAGCCCCACGAAGACGAACTCGCCGGGCTGGAGAAGCTACGCCGTGAGGCAGAAGCGTGGCAGAGGGAGGCTGCAGAGACAGGCCGCTGGCTTCAGAACTTGGAGCGCCTGGCCGAGGTCGCCGGGCGCAACCTGCAGGACGTAGAGCCTGCCGAAAAGGCCGAGCTGCTGCGCATGATGAAGACACGAGCGGAAGTCCTCCGCTGCGCTCCGAGGCGCAAGGGCGTTGCCTGCGCGGTACGGGAGTGGTTCGTGGCCGCCGGCCGTTGCGTCCCCGTCCTCACGGACGATGCTTGGGAGCGGATCGCGCCGCTGATGGGCGGTCCGCGCTGCACCATCGACCGCCGGGTGATGGTCGAAGCACTCCTGGAGAAGGCAACTTCGGGCGCCCGCTACAAGGAGCTGGCGCCGAAGTACGGCGTCGACTGGAAGACGCTCCAGACCCAGGCGAACCGGTGGCTGAACCGGGGTGTCTGGGCCGAGGCGATGAAGGTGTTGGCCGACGCTGAGTGTGTCCCGGTGTGGCAGCCGGACCCGGTCGAGATCAAGGTGACATTCGCGCCGCTGGCTCTTGAGTCCAGAGTGGGAGTCGAGGAACGGGACGGTTCGAACCGGGGCCGCCGACACAGAACTCCGTGCGCTCGCCGAAGCCCTGGCCGACCATGTCCTGGGTGACCACCTGGGCGTGCGCGCCGCAGTCCTTGATCAGCGCGGACAGCTCCAGCAGGGCGAAGACGTCGAAGCGGTGGACGGCCGGTTCGGACGCGGCCGGGTCCCGGTTGACGACGAGCAGCGACTCGGAGCTGTCCGGCAGCCCGAAGAACGCCTGCTTGCGGCGGAGTCTCCGCTTCCACAGGTAGGTGCGGGCGAGCCAGCCCAGCGTGGCGCTGATGCCCGCCGCGACCACACCCAGGACGATGTTGCGTACGTCGTCAGTCATGTGCGCGCATGCTAGCGGGCGTCCACGTACCTGTGTTCGACGGGCAGCGGTGTGCGGGCGGACCGTGCGCCCGACACGCGCTTCCCGGTGTTCCTGACGCGGCCATGACGATCAACTAAGCTGCCCGGACGGCCCTTCCCTGGAGGTGCGGATGCGTCGCCCTGTCGCACGGAATCTGACGGTCCTGGCGGTCTCGGCCGCCGTGGTGGTGTCGGTGGGGGCGGCCGCGCCGCCCACGCCCCGGAGCGGGCCCGCGGCCCCCAAGACCCCGGTGGCCGTCGGGTACGGCGGCGCGGTCGCCAGCGTCGACCAGGACGCCTCCGCCGCCGGCATCGAGGTGCTCCGCAAGGGCGGCAACGCCGTCGACGCCGCCGTGGCCACCGCCGCGGCCCTCGGCGTCACCGAGCCCTACTCCGCGGGGGTCGGGGGCGGCGGCTACTTCGTCTACTACGACGCCAAGTCCCGCACCGTACGCACCATCGACGGCCGCGAGACCGCGCCGCTCACCGCCGACGACAAGCTGTTCACGGAGAACGGGAAGCCGCTCGCCTTCGCCGACGCCGTCACCAGTGGCCTTGCCGTCGGCACCCCGGGCACACCCGCCACCTGGCAGACCGCCCTCGACCGGTGGGGCAGCCGCACGCTCTCCTCGGTGCTGAAGCCCGCCGAGCGCCTCGCCCGGCACGGCTTCACCGTCGACGAGACCTTCCGCTCGCAGACCGCCTCCAACGAGCAGCGGTTCCGCTACTTCCCGGACACCGCCGAGCTGTTCCTGCCGGGGGGCGAACTCCCCGCCGTCGGCTCGACGTTCAAGAACCCGGACCTGGCCCGCACCTATCAGGAGCTGGGCCGCGAGGGCGTCGGCGCGGTCTACCGCGGCGAACTCGGCGAGGACATCGTCGACACCGTCAACGAGCCGCCCGTCGACCCGGACTCCGGCTGGAACGCCCGCCCCGGCGACCTGTCCGCCAAGGACCTCGCCGCCTACGAGGCCAAGCTCCAGGCGCCGACCAAGACCTCCTACCGCGGCCTGGACGTCTACTCCATCGCACCCTCCTCCTCCGGCGGCACCACGGTCGGCGAGGCCCTCAACATCCTGGAGCGCAGCGACCTCTCCACCGCCGACAAGGCCGGCTACCTGCACCGCTACATCGAGGCCAGCCGCATCGCGTTCGCCGACCGCGGGCGCTGGGTCGGCGACCCGGCCTTCGAGGACGTACCGGCGAAGGAACTGCTGTCGCAGCGGTACGCCGACTCGCGCGCCTGCCTGATCAAGGACGACGCGGTGCTCACCAGCCCCCTCGCCCCCGGCGACCCGAGGCACCCGGCCTCCTGCGCGGACGGCGGCACGGCCGCGCCGACGACGTACGAAGGTGAGAACACCACACACCTGACGGTGGCCGACAAGTGGGGCAACGTCGTCGCCTACACGCTCACCATCGAGCAGACCGGCGGCAGCGGCATCACCGTGCCGGGGCGCGGCTTCCTGCTCAACAACGAGCTGACGGACTTCTCCTTCGCCCCGGCCGACCCGGCCGTCCACGACCCGAACCTGCCCGGCCCCGGCAAGCGCCCGCGCTCCTCGATCGCTCCGACGATCGTCCTGGACCGGCACCACCAGCCGGTGGTGGCGCTCGGCTCGCCCGGCGGCGCCACCATCATCACCACCGTGCTCCAGACCCTCACCGGCTTCCTCGACCGCGGACTCCCGCTCGTCGACGCGATCGCCGCCCCGCGCGCCAGCCAGCGCAACGCCGCCCAGACCGAGCTGGAACCCGGCCTCTACGACAGCGGCGTACGGGCGGAGCTGGAGGCCATCGGGCACTCCTTCAAACCCAACCCCGAGATCGGCGCCGCGACCGCCGTGCAGCGACTGGCGAACGGGGAGTGGCTGGCCGCCGCGGAGAAGGAACGGCGCGGCGGCGGCTCGGCCATGGTGGTCCGGCCGGTGCGACAGAAGTAGTCAGAGTTCGGGGACGGGCCGCTGCGGCGTGCGGAACGCCAGCCGCCCGTCCTCGACGTCGACCGTCACCCGGCCGCCGTCCGCGACCCGCCCGTCGAGCAGCAGCCGGGACAGCTCGTTGTCGACCTCGCGCTGGATGGTGCGGCGCAGCGGGCGGGCGCCGTACTCGGGCTGGTAGCCGCGCTCGGCGAGCCAGTCCACGGCCGCGTCGGTGAAGTCGACGGTGATGCCCTGCGCGTGCACCATGCGGCGGGTCTGCTCCAGGAGCAGGCTGGTGATCTGCCGCAGCTGCTCGCCGCTGAGCTGGCGGAAGACCACGATCTCGTCGACGCGGTTGAGGAACTCGGGCCGGAAGTGCTCCCGCAGCGGACGCAGCACCTGCTCGCGCCGGGCCTCCTCGTCCGCCTCCGCGCCGCCCGCGCCGAAGCCGATCCCGGCGCCGCGCCGGGTGATCACGTCGGAGCCCAGGTTGCTGGTCATCACGACGACCGTGTTGGAGAAGTCCACGGTGCGGCCCTGCGAGTCGGTCAGCCGTCCGTCGTCCAGGACCTGGAGCAGGATGTTGAAGACGTCCGGGTGCGCCTTCTCCACCTCGTCGAGCAGCAGCAGCGAGTACGGGTGGCGGCGCACCACCTCGGTGAGCTGACCGGCCTCCTCGTGCCCGACGTAGCCGGGCGGGGCGCCGACCAGGCGGCTGACCGTGTGGCGCTCCTGGTACTCGCTCATGTCGAGGCGGACCATCCGGTCCTCGCTGCCGAACAGCGCCTCGGCCAGCGCCCTGGCCAGCTCGGTCTTGCCGACGCCGGTCGGGCCGAGGAAGAGGAAGCTGCCGATGGGCCGGTCGGGGCTGGACAGCCCGGCGCGGGAGCGGAGCACGGCGTCGGAGACGACCCGTACGGCCTCGTCCTGGCCGACCACGCGCTCGTGCAGGTGGGACTCCAGACCCAGCAGGCGGTCCTTCTCCTCCTGGGTGAGGCTGCTGACCGGGATGCCGGTCTGCCGGGAGACCACCTCGGCGATGGACTCGGTGCCCACGACCAGGTTCAGTCCCTCGTCGGCCTCGCCGTCGCCGGTGGCCTCGGTGATCCGCTGCTTCAGCTCGACGATCCGGTCCCGCAGCTGCGTCGCCTGCTCGTACTGCTCGTCCGCGACCGCCTGGTCCTTGTCCCGGACCAGCTGGTCGACCTCGCGCTCCAGGGCCCGCACGTCGGTGCCCTTGGTACGCGACTGGAGCCGGACGCGGGCACCCGCCTGGTCGATCAGGTCGATGGCCTTGTCGGGCAGCCGCCGGTCGGTGAGGTAGCGGTCGGACATCTCCACGGCCGCGACCAGTGCCTCGTCGGTGTAGCGGACCTGGTGGTGGGCCTCGTAGCGGTCGCGCAGTCCGCGCAGGATCTCGATCGCGTCGGCGGTGGTGGGCTCCGGCACCAGGATCGGCTGGAAGCGGCGGGCGAGGGCGGCGTCCTTCTCGATCCTGCGGTACTCCTCCAGCGTGGTGGCGCCCACGATGTGCAGCTCGCCGCGGGCCAGGGCCGGCTTGAGGATGTTCCCGGCGTCCATCGAGCCGCTCTCGCCGCCCCCGCCGGCGCCGACGACGGTGTGCAGCTCGTCGATGAAGATGATCAGCTCGTCGGAGTGGGCGCGGATCTCGCCCACGATGTTGTTCATCCGCTCCTCGAAGTCGCCCCGGTAGCGGGTGCCCGCGACCACGCCGGTCAGGTCCAGGGCGACCACCCGGCGCCCGATCAGCACGTCGGGCACGTCGCCGTCGGTGATGCGCTGTGCCAGGCCCTCCACGATCGCGGTCTTGCCGACACCGGCGTCACCGATCAGGACGGGGTTGTTCTTGCCGCGCCGGGAGAGCACCTCGACGGTCTGCTCGATCTCCTCCTCGCGCCCGATCACCGGGTCGATCCGCCCCTGCTGGGCCAGATCGGTGAGGTCACGGCCGTACTTGTCGAGGGTGGGGGTGTTCGTGGTCCGGGCGCTCTCGGTGCGGCCCTTCGCGGCCTCCGGCGTCTCCGTGGGCAGGTTCGAGGGGGCGAACCGGGCCGCGTTCAGGATGTGCCCGGCGGCCGAGTCCGGGTTGGCGGCCAGGGCGCTGAGCACGTGCTCCGGGCCGATGTACCCGGTGCCGGTGGAGCGGGCCAGCTCGTGCGCGTCGAGCAGGGCGCGCTTGACGGCCGGGGTGAGCGAGAGCGACGTGGGCGGCGGGACCTCGCCCGGCGGGTGCTGCACCGGTCCGGTCCGCTCGTCGATCTGCGAGGCCAGCGAGTCGGGGTCGGCACCGGCCCGGCTGAGCAGTCCCCGGGTCGGCTCGGTGGCGAGGGCCGCCCGCAGCAGGTGCTCGGTGTCCAGGTCGCGGCTGCCGTGCTCGGCGGCGTACTGGGCCGCGCCGCGCACCAGCTCCCGGGCGGGCTGGCTGAGCAGCCGGCCGATGTCGATCTGCCGGGGCCGGGGCCCGCCGAAGAAGCGCGCCAGGAATTCCGCGAACGGGTCGCCCTCCGGGCCCATGTAGCCGCTGGTCATCGTGTACCGACCTCCGCTGCATCGCTGATCGACGTGCCGGGGCCGGGTAACCCGGCAGGCATGCGGTCATGCCCAACATGACACGTTCTGTTCCACCGGGCATGCCGGGACCCCGCCCGCGCGGGGCCTTCGTCCACCCCGGCAACCGCCCGCCACCCCACGGCACGCACGGCCCCAGGCCCCGGACCGGGTTCGGGCCGGCTCCGACCCGGTCCCGGCCACCGGCTCCGACCCCGGTCCCGGCCACCGGCTCGGTCCCCGGCCCGGCCACCGGCTCGGCTTCGGACACGGACCTTGGGTGGGCTCTCGATCCGGACTCCGGACTCCGGACTCTGACCAGAGATTCTGGGCACGCCCCGGGCTTCCGCCTCCGCCCGGCTCCGGGCTCGGGCCATGGGCGGGTTCGAGTTCGGTCCTCGGCTCGGGCCGCGGCTCGGTGCCGGGCCCGGTCCCCGACCCGGGTGCAGCGTCCGAGCCCGGGCGGGTGCGGACCGCCGGCCCGCCTCACGGCCTGGGCCAGGCTCCGACACGTGGTGCTCGGGGGGACGGCCCGGACCAGGCCCGGTTCGGGCTCACGCCCCGGACCAGGCCCGGTTCGGGCTCACGCCCCGGGCCTCCGCTCGGCCCCTGGCGGGCCCCGGTCGGGCTCTCGATCCGAACCCCAGGCTCGGACCGGTGCCCCGGCGCACGGCCCGGGTCTCCGCCTCCGCTCGGCGCCGGGCTCGGTCCCCCCCGGCCGGACCGCTCCGCCCCGGGGCCCGGCCGGGGGCTCGATTCGGAGTCGGCGCGGTCAGGGCCGGGCTCGGTGGGGGGCGGGTTCAGAGGCTGTCCCTCGATGTCAGGACGCGCGGGCCGCTGTCCGTGATGGCCACGGTGTGCTCCACGTGGGCCGCCCGGGAGCCGTCGTTGGTGCGCAGGGTCCAGCCGTCGGGAGCCGCGTGGTAGTCGTCGCGGCCGCCGGCGATCAGCATGGGCTCGATGGCGATGACCATGCCGTGCCGCAGCGGGAGCCCGCGCCCCGGGCGGCCCTCGTTGGGCACGCCCGGGTCCTCGTGCATGTGCCGGCCGATGCCGTGACCGCCGAAGTCCTCCATGATCCCGTAGCCGCCCGAGCGGCACACCGTGCCGATGGCGTGGGCGATGTCGCCGATGCGGTTGCCGACGACGGCCGCCTCGATGCCCGCGTCGAGCGCCCGCTCCGCGGTCTCGATCAGGGTGAGGTCGGCCGGGCGCGGGGTGCCCACGACGAAGCTGAGCGCCGAGTCGCCCGCCCAGCCGTCCAGGAGGGCGCCGCAGTCGATGGAGACCAGGTCCCCGTCGCGCAGCCGGTAGCCGTCCGGGATGCCGTGCACGATCGCGTCGTTCACCGACGCGCAGATGACGCCGGGGAAGGGCGTCGGAGCGAAGGAGGGCCGGTACCCGAGGAACGGCGAGCCCGCGCCCGCCTCCCGCAGCACCTCGTGCGCCACCGCGTCCAGCTCCAGCAGGGACACGCCCACGTCCGCGGCCCGCCGTACGGCGGTCAGGGCGCGCGCGACGACCTGTCCGGCCGCGTGCATGGCATCGATCGATGTGTCCGTCTTCAGTTCCACCATGCCAATTACTATACCGGTATTTTAATTGGAGTCGCGACGTGCGTCGGCACGCCCGGGGCCGGTACGGGAAACCGGTATTAGAATGACGACATGGTACGCACCCCTCTGACCCCCGAAGAGCGCGAGCGCGGCGAGCAGCTCGGCCGCCTGCTCCGCGCGGCCCGCGGCGAGCGGAGCATGACGGCGGTCGCCGCCCAGGCCGGCATCTCCGCCGAGACACTGCGCAAGATCGAGACCGGCCGGGCGCCCACCCCGGCGTTCTTCACGGTGGCCGCGCTGGCCGGCGCGCTGGGGCTGTCCATGGACGAGCTGGTGGGCAGGTGCGCCCCCGTGCCGGCCTGAGGCGGCGGCACTCACCCACAGGAGTGCGAAACACGATCGACACCGCGCCTTGACGACGATGGTCTTGGCAAGCCCCTCCGGCCAGGCTTACGTTCGTCCCCCTACGGCCTGCTCTACGGGCGTAGAGGCTCTGACGTCGTGTCGAAGGAGCAGCTCATGGCCAACGTCGTACGTGCCGCTCTCGTCCAGGCCACCTGGACCGGCGACACCGAGTCCATGGTGGCGAAACACGAGGAGCATGCCCGCGAGGCCGCCCGGCGGGGTGCCAAGGTCATCGGGTTCCAGGAGGTGTTCAACGCCCCCTACTTCTGCCAGGTCCAGGACCCCGAGCACTACCGCTGGGCCGAGCCGGTGCCCGACGGCCCCACCACCCGCCGTATGCAGGAGCTGGCCCGCGAGACCGGCATGGTGCTCGTCGTCCCCGTCTTCGAGGTCGAGCAGTCCGGCTTCTACTACAACACCGCGGCCGTGATCGACGCCGACGGCACCGTCCTCGGCACCTACCGCAAGCATCACATCCCGCAGGTCAAGGGCTTCTGGGAGAAGTTCTACTTCCGCCCCGGCAACCTCGGCTGGCCGGTCTTCGACACCGCCGTCGGCAAGGTCGGCGTGTACATCTGCTACGACCGTCACTTTCCCGAGGGGTGGCGCCAACTCGGCCTCGGCGGCGCCCAGCTGGTCTACAACCCGTCCGCCACCCACCGCGGCCTCTCCGCCCACCTGTGGCAGCTGGAGCAGCCCGCCGCGGCCGTCGCCAACGAGTACTTCGTCGCCGCCATCAACCGCGTCGGCGTCGAGGAGTACGGGGACAACGACTTCTACGGCACGTCGTACTTCGTCGACCCGCGCGGGCAGTTCGTCGGCGAGACGGCCAGCGACACCAAGGAGGAGCTGGTCGTCCGCGACCTGGACTTCGACCTCATCGACGAGGTCCGGCAGCAGTGGGCCTTCTACCGCGACCGCCGCCCCGACGCCTACGAGGGGCTGGTGCGGCCGTGACCCGTGACCTCTTCGCCCGCCACCGCGCCGTCCTGCCCGACTGGCTCGCCCTCTACTACGAGGACCCGCTGGAGATCACCCACGGCGAGGGCCGGCACGTCTGGGACGCCGCCGGCAACAAGTACCTCGACTTCTTCGGCGGCATCCTCACCACGATGACCGCACACGCCCTGCCCGAGGTCACCAAGGCCGTCGCCGAACAGGCCGGCCGGATCATCCACTCCTCGACCCTCTACCTCAACCGCCCGATGGTCGAACTCGCCGAACGCGTCGCCCAGCTGTCCGGCATCCCCGACGCCCGCGTCTTCTTCACCACCTCCGGCACCGAGGCCAACGACACCGCCCTGCTGCTCGCCACCACCCACCGGCGCAGCAACACGATCCTGGCGATGCGCAACAGCTACCACGGCCGCTCCTTCAGCGCCGTCGGCATCACCGGCAACCGCGGCTGGTCCCCGACCTCCCTCTCCCCGCTCCAGACCCTCTACGTGCACGGCGGCGTCCGCACCCGCGGCCCCTACGCCCACCTGGACGACCGGGACTTCATCGACGCCTGCGTGGACGACCTCGAGGACCTGCTCGGCCACACCCGAGCCCCCGCCGCCCTGATCGCCGAACCCGTCCAGGGCGTCGGCGGCTTCACCTCCCCGCCGGACGGCCTGTACGCGGCCTTCCGCGAGGTGCTGCACGAGCGCGGCATCCTGTGGATCGCCGACGAGGTGCAGACCGGCTGGGGACGCACCGGCGAGCACTTCTGGGGCTGGCAGGCGCACGGGCGGAGTGGCCCGCCGGACATCGTCACCTTCGCCAAGGGCATCGGCAACGGCATGTCGATCGGCGGCGTCATCGCCCGCGCCGAGATCATGAACTGCCTCGACGCCAACAGCATCTCCACCTTCGGCGGCACCCAGGTCACCATGGCCGCGGGCCTCGCCAACCTCAACCACCTCCTGGAGCACGACCTCCAGGGCAACGCCCGGCGCGTCGGCGGCCTGCTCATCGAACGCCTGCGGGCCGCCGCCGCGCAGGTGCCGCACGTGCGCGAGGTGCGCGGGCGCGGGCTGATGATCGGCGTCGAGCTGACCCGGCCGGGCACCGACGAGGCCGCCCCCGAGGCGGCGTCCACCGTCCTGGAGGAGGCCCGCGCCGGCGGGCTGCTCGTCGGCAAGGGCGGCGGCCACCGCACCAGCGTCCTGCGCATCGCCCCGCCGATGTCCCTCACCGTCGCGGAGGCCGAGGAGGGCGCCGCCATCCTCGAACGCGCCCTGCGGAGCATCTGACCGCCGCGTCCCGAGCCCAGGAGGCGCTGCCATGACCACCACCTCGCAGACCCCGGCCCAGCAGCCCCGGGAGCCCTGGGAGCCGGCTCTCTCGGTCCGTCAGGTCCTCGGCCTCGAACGGGTGCAGGCCGGACAGCCCGAGGTGGTGGCCGGTGCCCACCGGCTCGACCGGCCGGTGCGCTGGGTGCACGTCGCCGAGGCCGCCGACGTCGGCGTGATGCTCACCGGCGGCGAGATGGTCCTCACCACCGGCGTGCTCCTCGCCGGTGACGAGGACAAGCAGGGCGAGTACGTCCGCTCCCTGGACCGTGCCGAGGCCGCGGCCGTCGTGCTCGGCCTCGGCCGCGCCTTCCCCGCCCCGCCCGACGTGATGCGCAGGGCGGCCGAGCGCTGCGGGCTGCCCATGGTCGTCCTGCACCGGCCCTTCCCCTTCGCCGAACTGACCGAGGAGGTCCAGTCCCGGCTGCTGCGGCGCAAGTTCGCCGCCGTCAGCCTCTCCGAGGCGGTCCGCACCGAGCTGACCGGCCTGATCACCGCGGGCGCCCCGGTGCAGCGCCTGCTCGACGAGGTGGCCCGGCACGCCGTCTGCCCGGTGGTCGTCACCAACCTCGCCCACCGCGTCCTCGCCACGGCCGGGGAGCGGGCGGCCGTCGACGACGTGCTCCGGGACTGGGAACGCATCGCCCGCCAGGCCGGTGCCGGGTCCGCCGACGGCTGGATCCGCGCCGAACTGAGCTGCCGCGGGGAGCGTTGGGGCCGCCTGGTGCTGTGCGGCTACGGCGGGGACCGCGCCGCCGGACGGCTGCTCGCCGACCGGGCCGCCGAGGCCCTCGTGCTGCACCGCATGCTCGCCGGTGACGGCACCCACGCCCACGGCACCGGCGGCTCCCGGGACACCTGGGAGGAACACTCCGCGCGGAGCCTGCTCACCGACCTGGTCAGCGGGGCGGTACCCGCGCGGCAGCTGCTGCCCCGGGCGCGCGCCGCGGGGCTGCCGGTCAACCGGCGCGTCTTCGTCCCCCTCGTCGTCCGCGAGCGGGACCCCGCCCGGCCCGCCCGGGTACTGCGGCGGCTCGGGCTGCCCGGGCTCGCCGCCGGGCTCGCCGACGAGCGTGTGGCCGTCCTGCTCAGCCTCGCCCCCGACCAGGACGCCCGGGCCCTGACCGCCCACTTCGCGACCCGGCTGCGATCGGAACCGGACTCCCGCCACGCCGTGGTCGCCGCCGCCGAAGCCCGCCCCGACTGGGCCGACGTGCCGGCCGGACTGCGCGAGGCCCAGCACGTCGCCGACGCCGTCGCTGACTCCGCGACCGCCCTGGACCTGCCGCCCGTCGTGCGCCTGCGCGACATCCACCTGCGCGGGCTGGTGCGGCTGCTGCGCGACGACCCGCACGTGCAGTCCTTCGCCGAACGCGAGCTGGACGGGCTGCTGCGCGGCCCCGACCAGGACCTGCTGCCCGTCCTGCGCACCTACCTCGCCACCGGCCGCAACAAGTCCCGCACCGCCCAGCTCCACCACGTCTCCCGGCCCGCGCTCTACCGCCGCCTCGAAGCCATACAGGGCCGCCTCGGCGTCGACCTCGACGACTTCGAGCAGGCCGCCTCCGTCCACATCGCGCTCCTCGCCCACGACGCACAACAGGGGTGACACCGTGCAATGCCCGACCCCCGCAGACGTGACACCGTGCCACTCATTTCGGCCAACCGGCGTCCCTAGTCTCGCCGTACACCGAGCGAGTGGAGGCCGAAGATGAGCCGAGTGATCCGTGCCGCGCTCTTCCAGACCGCCTGGACGGGCGACAAGGAATCGATGATCCAGGTCCACGAGCAGGCGGTGCGCGACGCCGCCGCCCAGGGCGCACAGGTCATGTGCTTCCAGGAGCTGTTCTACGGACCGTACTTCTGCCAGGTCCAGGACCCCGGGTTCTACGCCTACGCCGAGCGCGTTCCGGACGGCCCGACGGTGGAGCGCTTCCAGCGGCTCGCCCGTGAGCACGGCATCGTCCTGGTGCTCCCCATGTACGAGGAGGAGCAGCCCGGCGTCCTCTACAACACCGCCGCCGTCATCGACGCCGACGGCTCCTACCTCGGCAAGTACCGCAAGACGCACATCCCCCAGGTGCGCGGATTCTGGGAGAAGTTCTACTTCCGCCCCGGCAACTCCGGCTGGCCGGTCTTCGACACCGCCGTCGGCAAGATCGGCGTCTACATCTGCTACGACCGGCACTTCCCCGAGGGCTGGCGGGCGCTGGGCCTGGAGGGAGCCGAGATCGTCTTCAACCCGTCGGCCACCTCGCGCGGCCTGTCCGGCTACCTGTGGCAGCTGGAGCAGCCGGCCGCGGCCGTCGCCAACGAGTACTTCGTCGGCGCCATCAACCGCGTCGGCGTCGAGGAGTTGGGCGACAACGACTTCTACGGCACCTCGTACTTCGTCGACCCCGAGGCCCAGTTCGTCGGCGAGGTCGCGAGCGACAAGGAGACCGAACTCGTCGTCCGCGACCTCGACATGGCCAAGCTGCGCGAGGTCCGCGACCGCTGGCAGTTCTACCGCGACCGCGCACCGGGCGCCTACTCCCCGCTGACCGCGCCCTGACCCACCGGGGCCCCTGACAGGAGGGAACAGCAGCATGAACAGCCGTACCGTCGTCCGCGGCGGCCTCGTCATCACCGCGTCCGACGAGATCCACGCCGACGTCCTGATCGAGGACGGCCGCGTCGCCGCCCTCGCCGCGACCGGCACCCAGGCGGCCGAGGCCTTCGATGCCGAGCGGGTGATAGACGCGAGCGGCAAGTACGTCATCCCGGGCGGTGTCGACGGCCACACCCACATGGAGATGCCCTTCGGCGGCACCTACGCCGCCGACACCTTCGAGACCGGCACCCGGGCCGCCGCCTGGGGCGGCACCACCACCATCGTCGACTTCGCCATCCAGAGCGTCGGACACTCCCTTCGCTCCGGCCTGGACGCCTGGCACGCCAAGGCCGAGGGCAACTGCGCCATCGACTACGGCTTCCACATGATCGTCTCCGACGTCAACGAGAACACCCTCAAGGAGATGGACCTGCTCGTGGAGGAGGGCGTCACCTCCTTCAAGCAGTTCATGGCCTACCCCGGAGTCTTCTACTCCGACGACGGCCAGATCCTGCGGGCCATGCAGCGCGCCGCCGACAACGGCGGCCTGATCATGATGCACGCCGAGAACGGCATCGCCATCGACGTCCTGGTCGAGCAGGCCCTCGCCCGCGGCGAGACCGACCCCCGCTACCACGGCGAGGTCCGCAAGGCCCTCCTGGAGGCCGAGGCCACCCACCGAGCCATCCGGCTCGCCCAGGTCGCCGGGGCGCCGCTGTACGTCGTGCACGTCTCGGCGACGGAGGCGGTCGCCGAGCTGACCCGGGCCCGCGACGAGGGCCTCCCCGTCTTCGGCGAGACCTGCCCGCAGTACCTGTTCCTGTCCACCGACAACCTCGCCGAGCCCGGCTTCGAGGGCGCCAAGTACGTGTGCAGCACCCCGCTCAGGCCCAGGGAGCACCAGGCGGCGCTGTGGCGGGGCCTGCGCACCAACGACCTCCAGGTGGTCTCCACCGACCACTGCCCCTTCTGCTTCAGCGGACAGAAGGAACTGGGCCGGGGCGACTTCTCCAAGATCCCCAACGGGATGCCGGGCGTCGAGAACCGCATGGACCTGCTCCACCAGGCCGTCGTCGACGGGCACATCAGCCGCCGCCGCTGGATCGAGATCGCCTGTGCCACCCCGGCCCGGATGTTCGGCCTCTACCCGAAGAAGGGCACCATCGCGCCCGGTGCCGACGCCGACATCGTCGTCTACGACCCGCACACCGAGCAGGTCGTCTCCGCCGAGACCCATCACATGAACGTCGACTACTCGGCCTACGAGGGCCGGCGGATCACCGGCCGGGTGGAGACCGTGCTCTCGCGCGGCGAACCGGTCGTCACCGAGCGGGAGTACACCGGGCGCAAGGGCCACGGCGTCTACACCCCGCGCGCCACCTGTCAGTACCTGAACTAGGAGTGGTGCCCATGGACTTCGGACTCGTCCTGCAGACCGACCCCCCGGCCTCCCGCGTCGTGGACCTGATGAAACGGGCCGAGCACAACGGCTTCACCCACGGCTGGACCTTCGACTCCGCCGTGCTGTGGCAGGAACCGTTCGTGATCTACAGCCAGGTCCTGGCCCACACCAGCACACTGAAGATCGGTCCGATGGTCACCAACCCGGGCACCCGCACCTGGGAGGTGACCGCCTCCACCTTCGCCACCCTCAACGACATGTTCGGCAACCGCACCGTCTGCGGCATCGGCCGCGGCGACTCCGCGATGCGGGTCGCGGGACGCAAGCCCAACACCCTCGCCCGGATAAGCGAAGCCATCAGGGTCATCCGCGCGCTGGGCAGGGGAGAGGAGGCCGACCTCGGCGGCGGCACCGTCGTCCGGTTCCCCTGGATCAGACCCGGCGCCGAAGTCCCCGTGTGGATGGCCGCGTACGGCCCCAAGGCCCTGAAGATGACCGGCGAGGAGGCCGACGGCTTCATCCTCCAACTCGCCGACCTCTACCTCACCGAGTACATGGTCAAGGCCGTCCGGGACGCCGCCGAGGCCGCCGGACGCGACCCCTCCGAGGTGACGGTCTGCGTCGCCGCCCCGGCCTACGTCACCGCCGACGACTCGCCCGAGGCCCTCGCCCACGCGCGCGAGCAGTGCCGCTGGTTCGGCGGCATGGTCGGCAACCACGTCGCCGACCTGGTCGCCAAGTACGGCGCCCACACCGGGGCCGTGCCCGACGAACTCACCGACTACATCAAGGCCCGCGACGGCTACGACTACGCCCACCACGGGCGCAGCGGCAACCCCGACACCCAGTTCGTGCCGGACGAGATCGTCGACCGGTTCTGCCTGATCGGGCCGGTCGAGAAGCACATCGAGAAGCTGACCGCCCTGCGCGCCCTCGGCGTCGACCAGTTCGCGCTCTACGACATGCACGACGCACAGGAAGCCGTGATCGACACCTACGGCACCAAGGTCATCCCGGCCGTCAACGCCTGACCCACCCCTGCCCGCCCCGCGCTCCGGGGCGGGCGGGCCCTGGGCGCACCCGCGCACCCCCCTCGGCACCGCCCGCACGGCCTCTCCCGTCCTCTCGCATGATTGGCCTGCCCATGACCGACACCGCGCCCACGGCCATACCGCCGTCCGCCCAAGTCACCCTCCCCGACGGGCGCGTGGAGCTCGCCCCGGGCTCCCCGCCGCCGAGCGGCCCCTACGCCAACGAGGACCTGCTGCCGGTCCCCGTCGAGGGGCGCACCTGGACCACGTACAACTTCTCCGCCCTGTGGGTCGGCATGGCCCACAACACGGCCTCCTGGACGCTCGCCTCCGGTCTCATCGCGGTCGGCATGGACTGGAAGCAGGCGGTGTTCACCATCGCCCTGGCCAACCTGATCGTCCTCGCCCCGATGCTGCTCACCGGGCACGCGGGACCGAAGTACGGCATCCCCTTCCCGGTCTTCGCCCGTGCCTCCTTCGGCATCCGGGGCGCCAACCTGCCCGCCGTGGTGCGGGCGTTGGTGGCGTGCGGCTGGTTCGGCATCCAGACCTGGATCGGCGGCGAGGCGATCTACTTCCTGGCCGGCAAGCTGATCGGCGACGGCTGGACCGGCGCCGCGACGGTCGGCGGCCACGCCTGGACGATGTGGCTGTCCTTCGCGATCTTCTGGGCGCTCCAGGTCGCCATCATCTACCGGGGCATGGAGACCATCCGCCGCTTCGAGAACTGGGCGGCGCCCTTCGTCCTCGTCGGCGCCTTCGTGATGCTGTGGTGGATGGCCGACAAGGCGGGAGGCTTCGGCCCGCTCTTCGACCAGCCCTCGAAGCTGGGCTGGGGCGGCGACTTCTGGAAGCTGTTCTGGCCCTCCCTGATGGGCATGATCGGCTTCTGGTCCACACTGTCCCTCAACATCCCGGACTTCACCCGCTACGGGAAGAGCCAGAAGGCCCAGACCCGGGGACAGGCCCTCGGCCTGCCGACGACGATGACCCTCTTCGCCTTCCTGTCCGTGATGGTCACCTCCGGCTCGCAGGCCGTGTACGGCGAGCCGATCTGGGACCCGGTGCAGCTCGCCGCGAAGACGGACAACGTGGTGGGCCTGCTCTTCGCCCTGGTGACCGTGCTGGTGGCGACCCTGTCCGTGAACATCGCGGCCAACCTGGTCTCACCGGCCTTCGACTTCTCCAACGTCGCACCGCGCAAGGTGAGTTTCCGGGCGGGCGCGCTCATCACGTCCGTCCTGGCCGTGCTGATCTTTCCGTGGAAGCTGTACTCCGACCCGCAGGGCTACATCTTCACCTGGCTCGGCCTGGTCGGCGGGCTCCTCGGCACGGTGGCCGGCATCCTGATCGCCGACTACTGGATCCTGCGCCGCGCCCGTCTGCACCTCGTCGACCTGTACCGCAGGGGCGGGCGCTACTGGTACGAGGGAGGCTGGAACTGGCGTGCGGTGCTCGCCTTCGCCGTCGGCGGCGTCCTGGCCATCGGCGGGGCCGACTTCCACCCCCTGATCGACGGCCGCCCCGTCCCCTTCCTCGAACCCCTGGCCGACTACGGCTGGGCGGTGGGCCTGGGCACGTCGCTGGTCCTCTACCTGGCCCTGATGCTGCTGCCCGCGACCCGGCCCGGTGCCGACGCGGTCGGCCCCGCCGCTCAGCCCTGACCGTCCCGCAAGGCGGCCACCGCCTCCTTGGCCGCCTTGATGGCACCCTTGTTGATCTCGGTCGTGCCGGGGGCCTTCTTCGACTCGAAGTCGCTGCCGTTGTACGTGATCATCACCAGGGCGTTGGCCGCGCGGACCAGTACGGTGCCCTCGCGGGTCTGCTGCTTGTCCTCGGTGGTGAGGTTCACGACCGAGTAGGCGCTGTCGCCGAGGCCCGGGACGGCACCGCCGCCGCTGCGGTCGGCGACCCGTTCCTGGTACGACTTCCGCGCCGCCTCGTCGGTCTGCATCACCTCGAAGGAGACGTCGAGCCAGCGGTAGTCGTAGCCCTTGAGCGCGTTCCAGGAACAGGTGCGGCGCACCGCGGTGTCCGTGGACGGGATCTCCTTGCCGGCCGCCTTGGCGCCGGGCACCAGCGAGGTGGCCGTCTTCCCGGCCAGGGCCTCGCAGGGTGCCGGTGCGGTGGCGTAGGTCTTGGTCGCCGCCTGGGTCGCCGGTGCGGAGGCCGATCTGTTCGTGGTGTCGGGCGGCGTCCTGTCCTTCGCGGCCGGTGACGTGTCCGGCCCGGACGACAGCGCCCAGCCCGCCGTGGCGAGCACGGCGACCGGTGCCAGACGGGCGGTCAGGGCGAGCGGCAGAGGAAGAGAACGCACGGCGCACTTCTCGTGGGGGACGGTGCGGAGGGTGCCCGCACTGCGGACGGGACGCCAGTGTCACACGAGTCCTGGTGGGGCGGAAGGGCGAACTCGGTGCGTGGCCGCACGGTGACGCAGACGGACGGCGCTCCTCAGGGCCGCACGGCCGCCACCAGCCACACGCCGGCCCGCATCCGTACGCCGGTGTCCGTGGCGTGCGGGAGCAGCACCGCCTCCAGCTCGGCGAGCCGTCCCGCGGGAAGCGGACGGCCCGGATACCGCGACAGCAGGAAGTCGACCGCGTCCCGGACGTCCCGGCCCCACACCGCCTCCACCGCGACCGGGGTGACCGACACCTCCCGGTACCCGGCCCCGGAGAGGACCTCGCGGACGCGTTCGGGGTCGGAGAGCGAGGCCATCGCGCCCTGCGCGGCGACCTCGCCGGGGCCGGCGTCCTCGTCGACGAGCCGGGCGAACAGGCCCAGCGTCCGGGCCTCTTGGGAGTGCTGTCCGGGCGGCTGCGGGCAGACGAACGCGAGCCGCCCGCCCGGGCGCAGGGCCCGCGCCAGATTGCGGAAGGCGGCGACGTGGTCCTCGAAGAACATCACGCCGCCCCGGCTGACGACCACGTCGTACCCCTCCGCCGGGAACCGGTGCACCTGCGCGTCGGCGCACTCGTACGCCGCGTTCGCGACACCCTCGGCGGCGGTGCTCGCACGGGCCCGCTCCAGCAGCGGCGCGGAGATGTCGACGCCCACCGCGTGCCCGGGGGAGGCGAGGCGGGCCGCGATCCGGGTCGTCGCGCCGGCCCCGCAGCCGACGTCGAGGACACGGTCGCCGGGCGCGACGGCCGCCGCGCCGAACAGGGCGTCGTTCACCCCGGCCAGCATCGCGTCGTAGCGGGCCTGGTGGACGGCCCAGTGCGTGCCGACCGGGCCGTTCCACACCTCGGCCTGGCGGGAGTTTGCGGCGGGGGTCATGACTTCTCCCGAAGGGTGGGGCGGTCGGCGGGCGCCGTCAGGGCGGTCTCGATGCGGTCGACGGCGGCGAACGCGCCGTATGCGACGAGGTGCACCAGGCAGTGGTCGGTGTGCTCGGGACGCCGCCACGCCGCGACGTCCGCGTCCGTGATCCGGTACGGCGCGAGCGCGGCCAGCAGCGCCAGCCGTGCGCCGGGCCGCTCCCGCCGGTCGGGGAACGGGTCGGGGGCGAGGGGCGGGTGTGAGCCGTCCCAGTCGCGCAGGGTGGCGCGTACGAGGTCCTGGTCGTCGGCGTCCAGGAGACCGGCGCCCATCGGCGCGGTGGCGCCGAGCGCCGCGTACGCGGGGCCGACCGGTGTCCCCGCCGCCCATGCCGGTCCCCGGCCGGGGTCGTCCAGCAGAGGGAGGGAGGCGCCGGGCACGGCGGTTCGCCGCACGGTACGGGACAGCGACCGGCCCGCCAGGCTCCGCACCGGACGCAGCCGCTGCGCGTCGCACGGCAGCAGTCTCTCGGTCACCAGGGACGACACGACGCGGTTGATGAAGTGGAAGGCCAGCACGGTGCCGAGATAGCCGGGAGCCTCCTCGGGCGGGAACGGATACGGCTCCCGCGCGGCGCCCGGGACACGGGTGCGCCGCGCCCAGTCGAGCACGCGCGCGTGCCGCTCGTCCGCCGGTTCCTGCCCCCGGGCCAGCCGTTCGGCCAGGGCGTGGCCGCCGGTGGCGTGCAGCAGCATGGTGTGCGCGTCCACGCAGAACCGGCACTTGTTGGCCTGCGACACCCCGAAGGCGGCGACCTCCTTGCCGGTCCGGTCGCCGGGGCCGGCGAGCAGGGACTCGCGCATCAGCGCCCAGGCCGGGGCGAGGAGCGCGGGTGCCGAGGAGAGGGCCACGAAGGGGGCGGGCTCGGGGATGCCGAAGTCCCGAGCGGCCTGTGCGTAGACCTCGGCGACGCGGCCGGTGGCCGCCTTCGGGGGCAGCGGTTCGGTGTGACGGAAGGGTGTGGGCATGGACAGCAGCCTGCGCCGCCGGGGCCCCCTCGGTCGTCGTACGGCCGGATGCGTTCGACGCTGCGCCGCCCGGGCCGGTCGGGCGGCCGACTACTTCGCCGGGAGTAGTCCGCAAGCCGTCCACAGGGCCGACGCGGCGGCCCACGGCGACGCATAGGGTGCGGGCATGAGTGGGCGTCGGATCGATCGCGAACGGCTCGCCGACGTGGTCCTCGCGGCCGTGGTCGGCGTGCTCGGCACGGCGGTCGCCGCCTTCGACGAGGACACCACGGCACTCGACCACGTGCTCGTCGTCCTCGCCTCGGCGGCGCTCGCCTTCCACCGCGCTGCCCCGCGCGCGGTGCTGGCCGTCGCCACCGTCCTCGGCACGGCGTACGTCGTGCACGCGCACCCCGGCCCGCTGTCCGCGCTGCCCGTCCTGGGCGCCGTGCACACCGCGGCCCGGGTCGGCCACCGGGGTGTCGCGGCGGCCGGCAGCGCCGTGTTCCTGGCCGGATACGTGGCCACCGGACCCGGCACCCAGAACGTGGCCGAGCGGGCCGGACTGCTCGCCGGCTGGTTCCTGTGCGCCGTCGTGACCGGGCTCGCCGACCGGAACTGGCAGGCGTACCTGCGCCAGACCGAACAGCGGGCGCTGGAGGCGGAACGCACCCGGGAGGAGGCGGCCCTGCGCCGCGCCGGGGAGGAACGGCTGCGGATCGCCCGTGAGTTGCACGACTCCCTGACACACAGCATCTCCATCGTCAAACTCCAGGCCACCGTCGCCGTCCACCTGGCCCGCAAACGCGGCGACGAGGTGCCGCCCGCGCTGCTCGCCATCCAGGAGGCCAGTGGCGAGGCGATGCGCGAGTTGCGTTCCGCCCTCCAGGTGCTGCGGGCCGACGAACCCGCCGGCACGCCGGCGCTGCTCGTGGAGCGGGCCCGCGCGGCGGGACTCGCCGTCGACCTGACCGTCACCGGGGACGAGCGTCCGCTGCCCCGGGCGCTCGACCGCGCCGCCTACCGCATCGTGCAGGAGGCCCTCACCAACGCGGCCCGGCACGCCGGCCCGGCGAAGGTGCGGGTCCGCATCGACTACGGCACGCGCAGCACGGGGCGGAACGGGGGAGACAGGGGCCGGTCCGTGGGGGAACTGACGATCGACGTGGACGACGACGGAGCCGCCGACCCGGCCCGCCCGCCGGTGCCCGGCACCGGCCTGACCGGCATGCGCGAACGCGTGAGCGCCCTCGGCGGCACCCTGCGCGCCGCCCCGCGCGCGGAGGGCGGATTCTCGGTGCGCGCACGGCTCCCGCTGGCGGAGGAGACGGTATGAGCGGAGTCGTCCGGGTCGCCCTCGTCGACGACCAGGCACTGATGCGGGCCGGCTTCCGGGCGCTGCTCGACGCCGAGGAGGGCGTCGAGGTGGTCGGCGAGGCCGCCGACGGGGAACAGGGCGTGGCGCTGGTGCGGGCCCAGGTGCCCGACGTGGCGCTGGTCGACGTGCAGATGCCGGTGATGTCGGGCATCGAGGCGACCCGCCGCATCGCCGCCGACCCCGCCCTCGCCGCCGTGCGCGTCGTCATCCTCACCAACTACGGACTGGACGAGTACGTCTTCGAGGCACTGCGGGCGGGCGCCAGCGGCTTCCTCCTCAAGGACACCGAGCCCGCCGACCTGCTCCAGGCCATCGACGTGGTGGCGCACGGCGAGGCGCTGCTCTCCCCGTCGGTCACCCGCACCCTGATCGGCGAGTTCGTCGCCCGGCCCCCGGACCGGACCACCGCACCCGGCCTGGACGCCCTCACCCGCCGGGAACGGGAGGTCACCGCGCTGGCCGCCCGCGGCCTGAGCAACGAGGAGATCGCCGCCCACATGGTGATCAGTCCACTGACCGCCAAGACGCACATCAGCCGCGCGATGACCAAGCTGGGCGCCCGCGACCGCGCCCAACTCGTGGTGTTCGCCTATGAGTCGGGCCTGGTCGCGGTGCGCGGCACGGCCTAGTGGGCCCAAGGGCCTCACGGCACCCGGGCGGTCCACTCGGCGGAGGAGAACTTGGCGCGCGCCAGCTCCCGGGCCCGGGTCAGCTCCTCGTCCGTCACCTTGCCCTGGGTCAGCCCGTACCGCCCGGCGAAGGAGGAGATCATCCGCTCGATCACGGCCCCGCGCGCCAGTCCGGTCTGCCGGCGCAGCGGGTCCACCCGCTTCTTCGCGGACTTCGTGCCCTTGTCGGACATCTTCTCCCGTCCGATCCGCAGCACCTGAAGCATCTTGTCCGCGTCGATGTCGTACGACATGGTCACGTGGTGCAGTACGGCGCCGGGGCCGCCCCCGGGTCCCACGACGCGCTTCTGGGCGGCGCCCGCGATCTTGCCCTGGTCGGTGGCGATGTCGTTCAGGGGCTGGTACCAGGCGCGGATGCCCATCTCGCCGAGTGCGCCGAGCACCCAGTCGTCGAGGTAGGCGTAGCTGTCCTGGAAGGAGAGGCCCTGCACCAGCGCCTCCGGCACGGACAGGGAGTAGGTGATCGTGTTGCCGGGCTCCACGAACATCGCGCCGCCGCCGGAGATGCGGCGCACCACCTCGATGCCGTGCCGGGCGGCGCCCTCGGGGTCCACCTCGTTGCGCAGGGACTGGAAACTGCCGATGATCACCGCCGGGGCGCCCCACTCCCACACCCGGAGCGTCGGCGGCCGCCGGCCCGCGGCGACCTCGGCGGTCAGCACCTCGTCGAGGGCCATGTGCAGGGCGGGGGACTGCGGGCCCTCGTGGATGAGCTGCCAGTCGTAGTCCGTCCAGTCCGTGGCGTGCGCCAGCGCGCGGCGCACGGCGATGCCGACGCCCTCCGAGGTCAGCCCGTACATGACGGTGCCCTCGGGCACGGCCGCGTCGATCCGGGCGGCCAGTCCCGCCGCGTCGGTGTCCGCGGGGGCGCCCTCCAGCGCGCGGTTCACGGCGTCCAGCGCCTCGTCCGGTTCCAGGAAGAAGTCGCCCGCCACGCGCACGTGCCGCAGCACGCCGTCCTCGGCCTCCACGTCCACGACGACCAGCTTGCCGCCGGGGATCTTGTATTCACCGTGCACCGTTCCGCCTCCGTTCCGCATCGGGGGCAACAGTGCGCCCGCCCGGTGTGTTCCCGCCCCCTCACCCGATCCGGTCGGCCACCCGGTCGCCGGCGGGCACGGTCAGCCTCACCTCGGTGCCGCCCCCGCGCGCCGGGCCGACGACGAGGTCGGCGCCGATCAGCAGGGCGCGCTCGCGCATGCCGCGGATCCCGGCTCCCTCGGCTTCCCCGCCGAAGCCGTCCAGGCCCCGGCCGTCGTCGCGCACCCGCAGCTCGACGCCGTCGCCCGCCCGGGCCAGGGTGAGCCGTACCAGGCGGGCGCCGGAGTGCCGGGCCGCGTTCGTGAGGCCCTCCTGGGCGACGCGGTAGAGCACCAGGTCGGCGTTGTCGCCGAGGGCGGGCAGGCCGGAGGCGATCTCGTGGCGCACGGTCAGTGAGGGCCCGGTGAACTCGTCCGACAGCGACCTCAGGGCGCTGGTCAGACCCAGCTCCTCCAGGACGCCGGGGAGCAGACGGCGGGCGATGCGACGGATCTCGTCCAGGCTGGCCCGGGTGGTCTCCTGCACCTGCGCCAGTTGCTCGCGCACCTCGTCGGGCGCCTGGTCCGCGACCCGCTTGAGGTCCAGCAGCACGGCGGCGAGGGTCTGCCCCACCTCGTCGTACAGCTCCTGGGCGACCCGGTGGCGTTCGGATTCCTGCGCGCTCAGCGTGCGGGCGGCGCTCTGCGCGCGTTCGGCCTCCAGCCGGTCGAGCATGGTGTTGAAAGTGGTGATCAGTTCGGCGATCTCGCCGTCGCCGTCCACCTTGGGACGGACCCGCGGGCGCAGCAGGTCGGTCGTGGTCATGGCGTGCGCGAGCCGGCGCAGCGGCCCGAGACCGATCCGCAGCAGCAGCACGTTGGCGACCAGGATCACCACCAGGCCCGCCGTGAGGATCGCGGCCTCGGTGAGCAGGACGGGCGTCGACACGGTGACCGGTCCCAGCAGCAGTGCGGTAGCGGCGACCAGCACCACCGAGTTGAACAGGGAGATTCTCCAGAACAAGGACACCGCAGCAGCGTCGACGACACACGGCACCCGGTCCATCGGGTGCGGCACCCATTTCGACCGACACGCACCACCACCGTCACGTACGACCACCACCGCCGCGCGGCGGTGGTGGTCGTACGCCTTTCGTGGTTCAGCGGCTGCCGGGTGCTCTCGCCCGGCAGCCGGGCCCCCCGCTCACGCCACGCCCCGTGTCGCCTCCCATTCCCGGGCGGGCGACCAGAGCCCGGTGCCGCCCGCGCCACCGTCACCGCCCCCGCCGACGGCGCCCCGGCCGCCGGCCGCGGTCCACCGGTGCGGGTGGTCGTCCGCCGTCCGCCGGAAGCCGACCGTGTAGGTCCGGGTGTACGCGCCGTTGGCCGAGGTCACCGTGACGGTGCGGGTGGTCAGGCGGGACCGGGACGACGAGACGGTGGCACTGCCGTCGGTGACCTTCACCCGCGCACCGGACTCCGCCGGCACGGCGCCGACGGCGGGGATCCTCGCGTGCTCCGGCCAGTCCACCACGTACGTGCCCACCTCCGGGTCGAACCCGTCGAGCGCGGCGCCCCCCACGGTCAGGGCGGAGGCGTCGGCCGCACTGGCCTTCGTGGCGTCCGGGAAGTCGGTCACCGTGACCGACCCGTCGGTGTTCACGACCACGTCCGCCGCCATCGCCGCCGCCAGGTTGATCCGCTGCCAGGCCGGCCCGCCGGACCCGGTGAGGTCGAGCGGGTACCCGGAGTCCGTCGCCGTCTGCTCCAGTACCTGGGCGCGCTGCTCGGGGGTGAGGTCCGGGAATGCGGTGATCAGCAGGGCCGCCGCGTCGGACGGCGCGTCGAGGGCCTGCCCGGCCTCGCCGGTCCGCGAGAAGCCGTAGGTCAGGCGCCGCGTGTACAGGTCCACGTCCTGCGCGGTGCTCAGCCCGGCGTACGGGTCGCCCGCGCAGGCCGTGAGGGTGTCGCCGTAGCCCTCCTCCTCGCACCGCGCGAGCAGCACGTTCTCGATCTCGGTGTGGGCCTGCATGAGCAGCTTCTCGAACTCGGGGTCCGCCCAGCGGTGCGCCACGGTGGCCTGCGCGGTGACACGGCCGCCCATGACGTCGAGCGGGTAGTGGAATCCGAGGACGATCCGGTTGTCCCCGTACTCCGAGGTGCGCGCGAGGATCGACGGCGCCAGGTCGGGCAGCAGTGTGGCGAGGACGGTCCCGGCCTCGTAGCCGCCGTAGGTGTGGCCGCTCGGGTAGGAGCCCTGGCCCGCGAGGCCGCTGTACGAGCTGCCCTGCGACTCGTAGATCGCGCCGCCGTCCCCGGCGAAGCCGAGCCGCACGTACGGGCGCAGGTACTGGTAGTGGTTCTTCGCCGCGTCGTGGGTGTCGAGGTTCTTGGTGACGCGGCCGAACAGCGCGCTCGTCTTGGGCAGTCGGCCTTCCTTCAGCGCTTCGCCGTACAGCGGGCCGAGCCGGGAGCCGAGGCCGTCGGCCATCGTGACGGTGGCGCTGTTGGACGCGTCCACCTCGGCCCGGTCGACCTGCTGCCGTGTCGCCGCGTTGTTGACGTCGACGGTGATCCTGTCGTTCTCGGCCGTGAGTGAAGTGCCCGCGGTCCACTTCTCGTTGGCGCCGAGGGTGTCGGAGCCCAGGTCGTCGAAGCCGCCGAGGAGCTGGTTGAAGTAGTCGCTCCCGTCACCGGTCGCGGGCCACGCGTCCGACGCGTAGGCGGCGTCGAGCACGTCGTCCGGGAAGGGGGACGGCTCGTAGTCCGCCGGGTCGGAGGCGGCCGTGGCCGCGGCCCTCGTACCGGGGCCGTCCGAGCTGCCGGCCAGGGTCACCGCGGTCACGGTGGCGGTGTGCGCCTTCGCCGCCCTGTTCCCGGTCGTGAGCAGCGCGGTGTCGGCGGTGCCGGACACGTGCGCCGTCGTTCCGTCGTCGAGGGCCACGGTGTAGCCGACGACCGGGAAGCCGCCGTCGCCGGCGGCCCGCCAGCTCACCCGGACCCGCTCGCCGTCGGTGACCACGCCCGTGACGGTCGGCGGCTGCGGCCTGGCGTCACCCGTGACGGCGGGCCGCGTCGCCGCGCTCCAGGGGGAGTCGCCGAGGGCGTTGACCGCCCGGACCCGCGCCGTGTACGACCTGCCGTCCCCGAGCCGGGTGAACACCGTGCTCCGGCTGTCCGGATCGGCGATCTCGACCTGGTGGCCGCCGCCGAGCGTGATCTCGTAGCCGGTGACCGGTGAACCGCCGTCGTCCCCGGGCGCGGACCAGGTGACCTTCACGGCGGTGCCGGACGAGGTCGCCGACACCGCGCCGGGAGCGGCCGGCACCGTCCTGCGCTTCGTGGTGAGCGCGGACCTGGCGCGGTCGAGGGCCGTGTACCGCTCGGTGAGGGTGCGGTCCGTGGCCGCGTCGTCCGCCAGGGCCGTCCTGGCCGCGGTGAGCGCCGTGCTGAACGCCGTCCACGAGGTGTCCGTGTAGCGCTCGTTGCCGAGGGCGGAGGCGGTGGTGACCAGGTTCTCCAGCTTCAGCCTCGGCAGCGGCACCAGCTGGTTGGCGGCCAGGGTCAGGCTCCGGGTCCGCAGGTCGGCCTCCAGCTGTGTCGCGTCCCGGGCGCCGAGGAGGCCGCGGGCGGCGGCGAGTTCGCGCCGGAACACCCCGAAGTCGATCGTGCCGTACCGGGCCGCGTCGTCGGCGAGACCCTCGTACTGCTCGATCGCCTTCCGCAGGGCGGACAGGTCCGTCTCCGCGGGCGCCTCGACGTGACCGAAGGTGAGCCGGCCGAGGTTGGCGACGTACGGGTGCGCGGAGTCCGCGTTCGTCGTCAGCCGCAGGTGCACGGCGTGCGTGCCGGTGATCGCCTTCGGCAGGGTCAGGCTGGTCGTGCCGCCCGAGGACCACGCGCTGCCGGTGACCGGCAGGGGGACGGTCGCGTACGGCGTACCTGGTGCGTCCGCGTCGAAGGAGTCCAGGTACAGCTGGACGGCCGAACCGGTGCCGCAGCGGGCGGAGTTGTTGACGTAGGTGAGCGTGACGGTGTTCTTGGGCGAGTCGCCGAAGTCGATGTCGCCGTAGTCGAGCCAGGCGCCGTCGTAGGTGCCGCCGAGGCTGGTGGCGGAGCCCGCGTCGCTCCAGCCGGCCGGCTCGCTCTTGAGCCCGCCGCCGCTGTTGCCCTCGAAGGCCGTGGCGTCGAACACCACCGGGGCGTCCGCCTGGCGTGTGAGGGTCAGCGCGTACACGTTGGCGACGTAGGGCTGGGCGTCGGTCTGGGTGCTGGAGACGAAGACGGCGAACACGTCCTGGTCGCCGCGGAAGGTGTCAGGGGCGAGCCGCACGCTCGTGGTGGCCACGGTTCCCCAGCCCGAGCCGGTGTAGTCGAGGGGGACCTCGACGGCCGTCGGGCCGTCCTTCGCGCCCAGGCGCAGTTCGATGTGCGAGTCCGACGCGGCGCGGGAACGCGGCTTGTCGTAGCTCACGGTGACGGTGTCGGCGCCGTCACCGAGGCCGGTGTCCCGCCACTGGGCCCACGCGCCGTCCGTCACGTTCTCGAAGAGGCCGCCCGAGAGCTTCAGCGGAAGCGAACCGCCGCCCGTCGCGGTGGAGTTCGCCGCGGTCAGCCTGGCGAGCGTCGTCTCCGGGGAGGACGACGGGGCGGACCGGGGCGAGAACTGGTACCAGTCGAAGTTGGACACCCACTGCCGCCCCGAGGGAGCGTGGAAGACGAACGTCGCGCCCGACGCCTCCAGCAGCGCCTCCGGGTCGGTGACGGCCGCCTGGACGGTGGTGTAGTACTGCCAGCCGCCGGTCCCCGGCAGCGGGACGGTGGCGACGACAGGTCCTTCGGCGTCCCCGGCGTGGATGTCCACGCTGCTCGGCTGCGCGGTCGTGGCCTGCGCGTTGGCGTAGCGCACCGAGACGCTCCGCGGGGCGACCCCGCCGAAGTCGAGGTCCGTGTACTGCTCCCAGGCGCCCTCGGTGACACCGCCGAGGTCGCCGTCCGAGTAGTACGCCTCCTTCACGAGGCTGGGGCCCTCCATCCGGTCGGGGTCCTCGGCCTGGAGCACGGCGTAACCGCCCTCGTCCAGGGTGAGCGCGTCGGCGGCGGACCGGAGTGCGTCGTGCGCGGCCATCAGCGTGCCGGTCGGGGAGGCGGGGTCCGCGAGGACGGTCCGCGCGCGTTCCAGCGCCGCCCGGAAGATGCCGTAGGAGCCGTCGGAGTAGTTGCCCTCGCGTACCAGGGACGCCTCGTCGGCCAGGGCGGCGAGGCTCTCGCGGTGCACCGCCGCGGCCGAGACGACCAGCGGGTCGGTCACGGACACGCCGGTGCCGGTCACCGTGGCGGCCTCAACGCCGTGCGGGAAGGCCCGGTCGCGGAAGGTGATGCCGAATCGCGCGTCGGTCTTCGTGGTGCCGGTGAGCTTCAGCGAGGCCGTACGCCTGCCGGTCACCCCGAGGTCGGCCTCGACGCCGTCCGGGAGGCCGGTGACGCTCGCCGCGCCGGTCCGGGTGAGGCTGGTGCCCTTCCGCGCCGTGAACGTCGCCCGACCGGACAGGCGCAGCTCGACTCGTGCGTCGACGGTGCCGTCGGCGGCGGTCTCGACGGTCTCCGGCCGGGCGGAGACGACGGTCGTGCCCTTGCCGGACCCGCTGCCGCCGTCACCGCTGTCGCCCGTGTCGGTGTTCAGCGAGTACGCGGGCTCGGTGCGCGAACCCCAGGCCGACGGCTTGGAGCCCATGTCGAACGTCAGGGTGCCTCCGGCGACGATCTGCGAGTAGTCGAGCCACGTGTTGGAGAACCGCTTGCCGTTGAGCGTGGCACGCTGCACGTAGTAGTCGCTCGGTGAGACTCCGTCGGCCCGCACCGTGAAGCTGGCCCCGTTGGCGTAACGGATCGTCGTCGAGTCGAAGAACGGGCTGCCGATCTGGAACTGGCTGGAGCCCGCGGTCACCGGGAACAGCCCGAGGGCGGCGGCGACGAACATGGTCGACATGGTGCCGGCGTCGTTGTCCATGGTCGGCAGGAAGCCGTCCGGGGCGAGTTCGTAGACCTTGGTCTTCACCGGGGGCCTGAACTCGCCGCCGGAGCTGGGGGCTTCGCCCGTGGAACCCGTCGCGATGTACCGGTTCCAGGTCTCGCCGGTGTAGATGGCGCGCACCCACTTCTGCGTCAGGTTCGGCTCACCGACGTAGTTGAAGAGGTAGGGGGCCTGGAGGTCGATCTCGTTGGCGTTGGAGTGCAGCATGGTGGAGCCGTCGTCGGCGTCGGAGTCCTCGCCGAACATGTGCCGGATCGCGGCCCGGCCGGCCTGCTCGCCGCCCATGGCCTCGATCAGGCCGCCCATGTCGTACGCGTCGTACCAGTGGTACTGCCAGAGGGTGCCCTGGTAGAGCCTGGCTTCCTCGAACTTCTCGTAGTCGACGCCCTGCCAGTCGCCCTCACCGTCGCGCGGGGTGAGCAGGCCCACCTCGGTGCCGTCGGCCGCGGTCCAGGCGCCCGGCTTGACCAGGTTGTCGATCGCCATCGTCGCCTGCTCGCGCAGCTTCTTCGCGTCCGCGTCCTCGCCCAGCGCGTCGGCGATGACGGACAGCGCCCACTGGTCGTAGCCGCGCTGCACCGTCGTACCGGGGTCACCGGCGATGTAGCCCTGCCGCAGCTGCGTTCCGGTGTAGTAGCCGGTGTACGACTTCAGCGCCGGGTACGCCTCGTCGAGCCGGTCGAAGTCCTTGAACCCCTTCGACAGCGCGTCGGCGATCACCACGGCCGAGCGTTCCCAGCGCACGGTCGGCACCGAGTGGGTGAGGCTGCCGAGGCTCTTGCCCGAGGTGTGCGCGTCGGCGAAGAGGATGACGGCGGACTGCACCATGTCCCGGTAGGTCGACGGGTCGATGTAGGCCTCGACCGAGTACTTGCGGAAGTCGTCCCAGGTGGACCAGCCGTCGTAGTACGTGAAGCCGTTCGCCCGGTGCACCGCGCCGTCGACGCCCCGGTAGGTGCCGCTGGTGCTGGTGGCGTTCACCGGCAGCGCGTACATGCGGTACAGGTGCGTGTAGAACTGCCTGGTGAGCGTCGAGTCCGGGTCGGCCTTCCTCGAGGCCTTCACCGCGACGGCGCCGAGCGTGCGGTTCCAGTCCGCCTTCGTCCGCGCGCGCACGTCCGCGAAGCTGCGGCCCGCCACCTCGTGGTGCTGGTCGGTGGCGGCCTGTTCGGCGCTGATCGGCGACAGTGTGACGCGCAGCTCGATGTCGTCGCCGTCGGCCTCGTCGAACCCGAGCACGGCTCCGGTGTCGGTGCCGTCCTGCGCGGTCGCGTCGCTCAGCGTGCCGTCGTCGCCCCAACTGCGCAGCGAGGTCACGGGGGCGTTCGTGGTGGCGTGGTAGTACAGGCGGTACGAGGCGCCGTTGAAGGACCCGGCGACCAGTCCGCTGATCGCGGTGGTCCCGTCCTTGAGCGTGGTCGCCTCCAGGGTCGCGCGGGTGCGGCTGGTGAAGTTGTTCGCCAGGTCGAGCACGAGCTGGGGCCGGGAACCGGCCGGGAAGCGGTACCTTTCGAGGGCCGTGCGGGTCGTCGCGGTCATCTCGGCGTCGATGGTCCCGGCGGGGGACCCGAGGCCCACCCGGTAGGAGCCGGGCGACGCCGACTCGTCGTCGTGGCTGTAGGGGTGGGCGTAGGTGCTCGTGGCCGGGCGCTTGTCGTACTGCTGCGACGTCGGGACGACCAGCAGGTCGCCGCCGCCGCCCGAACCGCCCACGCCGTCCAGATTGGTGGCGGTGAACCCGGCGATGTGGTCCTCGTCGTAGTCGTACCCCGAGTGGTTGCGGCCCGGGACCGTCATCGGGTTGACCTTGGCCAGGCTGTGCGGTGCCTGGGCGCCGGGGAGGTCGTTGCCGTCGTCGCCCGCAGTGGACACGAACGGGTCGACGAGCTTCGTGTAGTCCGTCCCGCCGGAGGACGATGCGGCCGAGCCCGACGGAGGGGAGTCCTTGGCGGCGGGTACGGCCACGGCGGTGCCGCCGCCCGTCAGCGCGGCCAGGCCGAGCGCCCCGGCGAGCACCGCGGCGAGCGTGGTCCGCAGGGCTCGGGGGCGGGACGACGGCCGGATCGGCGGTCTCTTGGATCTGTCAGGCATGACGAGCACGGACCCTCTCCCTGTGGACAACGTTGTCAAGCAACATCCGAGGCGTGCGCCCCGGGTAGACGCCTCCGCCATCACATAGGGAGAAGTCATACAACGGGGAAACGGAGTTCGTACAGAGCCTTCGCGTACGCGGCGCGGTCAGCCGATCGGCTGGACGCCGATCACGGACAGCAGACGCAGCTTGTCGTGGCTCTCGGAACCGGGGGCGGCGGTGTAGACGAGCAGCAGGTGCGACTGGTCGGGGTCGAGGAGGGTCTGGCAGTCCAACTCCAGGAGCCCGACCTCGGGGTGGCGGAAGCGTTTGACCCGGCCGGGACGGACGCCCACCTCGTGCGTGTCCCACAGGACGCGGAACTCCTCGCTGCGCTCCAGGAGGAGGCCGGCGTAGTGGGCGGCCCGGGAGCCCGGCCCCCTCAGCGTGACGACCTGGCGCAGTCCGGACGCGAACATGCGGGAGAGCAGGTCGTGGTCCTCCGACGCGTACAGGGCGCGGGTGGCCGGCCGGGTGAACCAGCGGTAGCCGATGCTGCGTTCCGGGCCGGTGAACTTGGTGGTGTCGCCGGTCAGGGCCACGCCGAGCGGCGTCTGGCGCAGCGTCTCCCCGAGTTCGGTGACGATCTCGGCCGGAGTGTCGGCCAGCCGGTCGAGGATGCGCAGCAGGCCCGGGCCGACGTGCTCGCCGGCCGAGCCGCGCACGGGCGGATTGTGTCCGGCCAGGCGGAAGAGGTGGTCGCGTTCGTCCAGGGACAGGTGCAGTCCCTGGGCGATCGAGGCGGCCATCTGGGCCGAGGGCTGCGGGCCGCGCTCCCGTTCCAGTCGCGCGTAGTAGTCGGTCGACATGTGGCACAGCGCCGCGACCTCCTCGCGACGCAAGCCACTGGTCCTGCGGCGCGCTCCCCGCGGGAGTCCGACGTCCTCGGGCTGCAGCAGCTCCCGCCGGCGCCGCAGGAAGGCGGCGAGCCCGCTCCGGTCGATCTCCATGAGGCCCTCTCCTCCTGTACCGCTTCCCCCCTTTCTATCGCCGTCGCGGCGGCGCAGCCACGGATCGCCGATCCCCCTCTCCGGCGCCCGGACCGGCTCCGGCAGGGCCGTGAGCGGGCGCCGGCCTGCGCGGGGATGGAAGGCAGCGCCGGCCTCGGCCGTGCGATCAGGGGATCGGCAGGCCCTGCATCCCGTCACCGGATCCGGTCATGGTGGACGTGACGACACGACGAGGCAGGCAACGACACCCCCAGGAGCACGCTCATGCCACGCACCGACTTCGACATCACCGTCCCCGATCTGACCGGCCGGCGCGCGGTCGTCACCGGCGCGAGCGACGGCCTCGGGCTCGGCATCGCCACCCGCCTCGCGGCCGCCGGTGCCGAGGTGCTCCTGCCGGTCCGCAACCCGCGCAAGGGCGAGGCGGCGCTCGACGCGATCCGGGCGCGGGTGCCGGGCGCGGAGGTGTCCCTGCGCTCGCTCGACCTGTCCTCGCTCGGCTCCGTGGCGGCGCTCGGCGAGACGCTGCTGGCGGAGGACCGCCCGATCCACCTGCTGGTCAACAACGCCGGCGTCATGACACCGCCCGCGCGGCAGACGACCGCGGACGGGTTCGAGCTGCAGTTCGGCACCAACCACCTCGGCCACTTCGCCCTCGTCGCCCGCCTGCTGCCGCTGCTGCGGGCCGGCCGGGCACGGGTGACCTCGCAGATCAGCGTCGCGGCGAACCGGAACGCCATCAACTGGGACGACCTGAACTGGGAACGCTCCTACGACGGCATGCGCGCCTACAGCCAGTCGAAGATCGCCTTCGGCCTCTTCGGCCTGGAACTCGACCGCCGCGGCGCGGCCGGTGACTGGGGCATCACCAGCAACCTCTCCCACCCGGGCGTCGCCCCCACCAACCTGCTCGCCGCCCGCCCCGAGGTGGGCCGCGCCCGGGACACCCTGGGCGTACGGGTCATCCGCGTCCTGTCCGCCCGCGGCATCCTCCTCGGCACGGTCCGCACCGCGCAGCTCCCCGCGCTGTACGCCGCCACGTCGCCGCAGGCCGAACGGGGGGCGTTCTACGGCCCCGGCGGCCCGGGCCGGCTGGGCGGCCCGCCCGCACGACAGAAGCTCTACAGCCGCCTGCGGAGCACGGACGACGCCCGTCGGATCTGGGAACGCTCCGAGGAACTGACCGGCCTGCGCTGCGGGTGACGGCGACGGGCCGCGCCGGTGGTACACGGCATTCCCCCCCCGGGGGGCCGTTCCTGATGTCGGACGGACCGGCCGGAGCACGGACGCGGATGAGTGCGGGCCGCGGGGCCGGCCTCCGGTGGAGGGCCCCTCCTGGGAAGGGCTACGAGGACAAGTCCGCGACGGCGTCGCGCACCTCGGCGGCCACCTCGTCCACGGAACGCCCCGAGCAGTGCAGTCGGCGCACCGCCAGGCGGGGGCGGGTGCGGGAGAGGTGCCCCAGCACGGCGTCGTAGCGCTCCCGGGTCGCCGCGAGGAACGCCTCGGTCTCGTGGAGTTCACCCCCGCGGGGGCGTTCCCCGGTGCGGCGAAGGGCTTCGGAGACGGGCAGGTCGAGGAGGAGGAGGCCGTCCGGGAGGGTGACGCCGAAGTGGCGGGCGAGGGTGGTGGACAGGACGTCCGGGGGAAGGGCGCCCCAGCGCAGTACCTCCGTGCCCGCCGCCCAGGCGTCCGTGCCCCCGGTGCGGGTCCGCAGCCAGTCGCGCACCGCGCGTGCGGCGTCCGGGTCCTGCTTGCGCCACCAGGCGTCCACGTCGGTACGGGGCTCGACCACCTGCCGGGCGCGGGCGAACAGGGGCAGGTAGACCAGAGGGTCGACGAGCGGGTGCCGGTCGGCGAGGACGGTCCGGCCGCCGGCCGCCACGTGCCGCTCCGCCGGACCGAACAGACACAGCTGGAGGTACAGGACACAGACCTTGAGCTGGACGCGGCCCACCTCGTCGGCCGCGGAGGAGGCGCCGGCCAGCGCCGCGGACAGCTCGGTGCCCGGATTGTCCGGGTTCTCGTGTCCCCGCACGGCGTGCACGACCCCGACGCCGTCCCGTTCGCGGAGGCGGCGGAGCACCGTCGTCTTCCCGGTTCCGTCGATGCCGATGAGGGCGACGCGCACCTCACCCACCGTCCCGGGTCTCTTCGATGTCCCACAGCCGGAACGCGGTCGCCACGACCTTCGGCAGGAACGCGAACTCCCGCTGGGTGCTCCCGGCGGCGTAGAGCGCGAGCCGGGTCATCAGGAACTCGCGCAGCGCCAGCCGGTGTCCACGCCTCCAGTCGGAGTCCGCGACGAGCCGTGCCGCCCGGGGCGACACCGAGGCCACCGCCCGCGCGTGCACGTCGAGGAAGCGGTCCACCTCCTCCGCCGTGACGTGCGGGCCGGCGGTGAACGCCAGCAGTTCGACGGCGTCCCGCTGAGGCGGTCCGACGGTGGCCAGTTCCCAGTCGTACGCCACGATCCTCCCCTCCCTTACCGCGAGGTTGCGCGGGTTGAAGTCGTTGTGGACCAGGGTGCGGGGTATCGCGTGCAGTTCCTGCGTCCAGCGCTCGGCGTCCTCGACCACGCCGAGCAGGACGTCCCGGCGGTGGGCGCCGAGCAGTTCGGGAAGCTCGTCCGCGGCATGGCGCACCAGCGCCGCCCACAGCTCCCGTGCCTTCGCCAGTTGCGGGGGATCGGGCACGTGGTGCAGCCAGCCCTCGGCCAGGACCTCCTGGTCGCGGCCGAGCCAGTGCCCGTGGACGGCGCCGACGGCACGCAGCGCCTGGTCGGTCCGGGCGGCGTCCCACCGCCCACCGTCGTCGGGCAGCCGTTCCATGAGGATGACGTACGCCTCGCGCTCGTCGTCCTCCAGGAGTCCGTAACAGCGCGGCAGCAAGTCCGTCAGGACGGGCTCCCCGCGCCGGTACACGGCCAGTTCCCGGCGGTGGGCATCGGTGAACACGGTGTCGGCGCCCCAGCGTTGCCAGGCCGCGTCCAGCTCCGGCCCGCACACCGAGAACAGCTTCGCCACACCGCCGACGATCTCGTCCCCGCGCGACTTGACCTTTGCCACCAGCTCGGCGCCGGTGGACCCGTCGGCCGCGTTCCAGCCGACGCTCAGCGGGTACAGGCCGGTCAGCTTGCGCCGCTCGGCCAGCGCGCCCAGCTCGCTGGAGATGCCGTCGCCCCGCAGCATGGGCCCCTCGGTCACGCGAGTGACGTGCAGCCGGGGGTCGCCGGTGCCCTGTGCGAGCAGGGGTTGCAACAGGGCGGCGTCCAAGTCGCCCGGCTGGAGCCAGTCGACGCGCCGGGCCCGGCCGAGGCGCTGGTGGGCGGCCGCGAACTGGCCGCTGACCACCGCCGCCATGGTGGACACGTCCAGGGCGAGGGCGAACCCGGCCACGATCTCCGCGAACCGACGCGCTCCACCCGTGCCCGCGCACCCCAGCAGGGTGAGGAAGTCGCGCTGGTGCGGCAGCGCGGTGCCGCCGCCCACGGTGCCCACCACCAGATTGGGCAGCAGCAGGGTGGCGACGAGATCGTCACCGTCCGTCTCCATCGAGAAGATCGACGTGCCCGACTCGTGGACGCAGGCCGCGTCCTGGCCCGTGGCGAGGAACAGGGCCGCGACGATGTTCGCCGCGTTCACGCCGTAGCCGACCATCCCGGCCTGCTGCGCCCCGAGGACCGTCGCCACATGGCTCTTGACCATGGCCTCCGGCGTGGTCTTCAGAACGCCGGTCACCGCGTCGCGGCGCACCCGGCACTCCGCCGTCACCCGGGTTCCGCGCCCGGCGAGCAGGGACGTGACGGCCGCCTTCTTGTCACCGCTCAGGTTGCCCTCCAGCAGGGAGTTCACCGGGCGCATGCCTTCGTCGTCGGCGACGGCCTCGGTCAGCCGGCGCAGGATCTGCCAGGTGGCCGCCGTCGTCATGTTCTGGCCGGCCGCGTCGGCCGTCTCGAACACACAGCGCAGGTGCAGATAGCGGCCGATCTGGTAGGGCTCCACGTCGATCAGCCGGGTGTGCCGGGACACCATGCGGACCTGCTCCTCCAGCAGGCCGCGCCGCTCCCGCAGCCAGCCGGTGAACCGGTGCGCGGCGTTGAGGTCGTCGAACTCCAGGACGGGTGCCCGGGTCATACGCTGCGACAGCACCTTCGTCAGTACGCCGCCGGACGCGGTCAGCGCCCGCGCGCCCCGGGACGTGGAGGCCACCAACGCGCCCTCCGTGGTGGCGAGCGGGGCCACGACGCTGTCCCGGGCCGCGTCCCCGGCGAACAGCAGCGGGCCGGCGAGACCCACCGGCACCTCCACGGAGCCGACGAAGTTCTCCACGTTGCCCATCAGGTTCCGGGCCGCCAGCCCGGTGCTCTCCAGCGAGGCGAGCGCGGTGCCGCCGCGCTCCCGCAGCCAGCTCAGCCGTTGCCTTCGGGCCTCCTCGGAGTACTGTCCCCGGCCCGGAACGACGTCGCTCATATGTCCCTCGTCCCCCGTCTCGTGGGTCGGCGTCTGCATCAGGCCGCCTGCGGCCGGGTGGACGTGATGCGCGCCCAGGCTTCGTCGGAGGGCTGGAAGACCCGGTCCTTGACGCGGGGCGGTCGCTGTCCGCCGCGTACCGTGTGCTCCCACTCGAGCAGGAAGGCGTCCTCGTGGACGGTGATCACCTCGACGGGGGCGATCCGTCCGGACCGGCGGCCGGCCCCGTATCCGGGGCAGTGCTGCGCCAGCCGCGCGTCCAGCGCGCCCGCCAGGTCCGCCACCGGAGGCCCCGCGAAGGCCACCGCGACCTGGTAGCGGCCCGGCCGGCCGGGGGCCAGGCGACAGGTGGCGTTGCGGATCTCCGCCCCGGTGTCCTGGCAGGCGGCGCCCAGGGCGCGGACCGCCACGGCCTCCGAGAGCCGCTCGCCGGCGGCGGACCGGACGACGTCCCGGCCCGCGTACTCGACGCGCGGGGTGCGCCCGACCCGGCCGACGACCCGGACCACGTCAGTGACGGCGCACCGGTAGAGCCCGCCGATGTGGCTGAGCACGAGGTGGTAGTCGGCTCCCTCCTCCAGTTCGGTCGGCAGCAGGGTCTCGCTGTCGGCCGACAGGGGGCCGTCGGCCGGGACGAACTCGTACACGCAGCCGGGCAGGTAGAGCGGCGCACCGCTGGGATGCCGGTCCACCGGCACGGCGGCCGGTCCCTCGCAGGACGCGACGGGCGCCGCGAAGAGCTGGACACCGGGCCCGTAGGTCTCCCGTACGCGGGGGAGGTAGAGGGAGGCGAGGGCGCTGTTCCAGACGAGGACGGCGGTCAGCCGCGGCCACAGGTGCTGGGGCAGCACGGTGCCGAACGTCGCGGCGTACCGCGCGATCTCGTCGGCGCGTTCCGGGTCGGGCGAGGTGTGCGGCCGGCCGCCGAGCGTGCCGGCCCGGATGTCCTCGACCAGCCTGGGCCACGAGGTGCGCAGTTGGTAGGGCAGGGCGGCGACCATCGCGGGGTTGATGCCGATGACGGCGCGGATGTCCTGCGCGGCGGCGAGCCGGAGCTTGAAGTAGGCGCGCTCCCAGGGGTCGGCCGAGGCGAGCGCCTCGGGGATCCGGCTCCAAGAGGCGTCGTTGCCCGGTCCGACGGCCGAGTCCTCGCCGAACCGCCGGTAGTCGACCTGGCTGGAGCCGATGTGCGGCTGGCCCTTGCGGGTGCGGGCCGCGGGCGCGGTCGGGTCCTGCCACAGGTTCAGCACTCCGTCCGGCGCGGTGGCCGAGCCGGGCAGCGTGCCGAGCAGCGGGGCGAAGGCGGCGTGGTAGAAGGGCAGGAAGACCTCCCGCATGTAGGTGCGGGTCACCGGGATGTGCTTCTCGCGGCCTGTGCTGCCGCTGGAGGAGAAGTACACCACCGGGTCGTCGGCCGTCAGCACGCGTTTTTCCCCGTCCATCGCCCGCTCGATCCACGGCATCAGCTCCTCATGGGTGCGGATCGGCACCGCCCGGCGCAGCTCGCCGACGGTACGGACGCCGGACAGCCCGTGCTCGTGGCCGAACGCGGTGCCGGCGTTGTGCTTCAGGATCCGGGTGAGCAGTTCGCGTTGCGTCTCCTCGGGACGGTCCAGGCTGTCCAGGAGCCGGCGGTGCGCCGCCTGTACGCGTGCGGCCTCCATCAGTGGCCTCCTCGGTCACGGTTCGAGATGAGTACGCCGTACAGGCGCAGCCGGTCGTGGTCGGTGCCGTCGCGGGAGATCCGGGTCTGGACCGTGTCGGCGCGGCCCGGGCCGAGGGCGGCACGGAAGTCCGGGGGGTCGAGTACGTCCCGGTGTTCCACCCGGACGGCGTCGCCGGGCCCGAGCAGCCCCCGCAACACCGCCTCGGTGACCAGGTGGTGGACGTGCACCAGGTACGCGTCGCTGCGGACCCCGCCGGTGGCCACCGTCATCTCCACCCGGTGTCCCGAGGGCCGCCCGGGAACGCGCACGGCGAGCGGCCCCGAGGGCACGTCGACCGGGAACGGGCCCTGGAAGGTACGCAGCATCCGCGACAGGGCGGACAGCTCGCGGCGGGTGGCCGGGCCGTACCAGGCGAGGCCGCCGCCGGGGGCGAGACGGCGGTGCGGATGACGGCCGGCGACGCTGCCCGGCCGCCCTGCGAGGAAGACGGTGCGGGTGAACGCGCGGTACCAGCCCGCCCGCTCGCCGGGCTCCAGCGCCAGCGCGAACGAGGCAGCGCCGGCGACGAACCCGGCCGGGTCGATGTCGTCCACGACGACGACCGCGGTCAGCTCCCGCGGGGCCGAGAGGTCGCCGCCCGCGAGCCCCGCGTGGACCGCTTTGAGCCTGGCCCGCGCCGCGGAGGCCAGCACCTCGGCATCGGTGGGACACAGGGCCCCTGGAGCGCTCATGTGTAGATCGCCCGGATCGCGGGGGAGGGCGGGACGCCGGGCCGGCCGAGCAGGGACGCCGTCAGCCGGTAGGGGTCGACGTATCCGTGCGGTGCCCGCAGCCGGGTCGGCAGATCGGCGGCGCCCCACCGGCTCGGGTCCGCGTCGCCGGCGGCCGCGCGGTCGAGCAGCCGGGCCGCGCGCCCCACACAGCGGCGCAGCAGCCCCATCCGGAACGGCTGGGCGGAGCGCCGGTGCAGGGTACCGACGAAGTACAGCCGCATGCCCAGCCGGTAGGCCGCCCGGTCCGCGGAACCGGAGGTGGCCGACAGGTCGCCGAGGGTCGAGCCCCGCCAGCCGCCGTACCGGCTGGAGCGCACCGTCCCGCCCACCGGCACCCTGCTCAGGGAGAGACGCGCGGTGCGCGCACCGAACTCGGCCAGGACTCGCTCCAGGAGCAGGTAGTCGGCGGTGATGCCGTCGTCGTGGATCAGCAGGAACCGCCGTCGCGGGCCGATCATCGGGATCAGCTCGCGCAGGATCGGCAGCAGGTAGTTGGGGTGGCCGTCGGCGCCGACCAACTGGCGCAGCGGCAGGCCCCAGCGGGGACCGTCGAGGTGGACCGGGCCGCCGTAGCGCCGGTGGTCGATCAGCAGGCCCCGGGCGGCGAGGGTGTCGAGCATGGTCCCGGCCGTGGTGGCGAGCGGACGGTCGGCGGTGAGTCCGAGACCGCCGACGCCCAGCAGGTCCAGCTGGGCCTGCCACAGTTGCAGCATGCGGAGCCCGGCCGGGTGGATCCAGCCGTCACGGTCGGCGCGGGCCAGGCGCACGCCCACCGCCCCGGGGTCGGCCGTCCTGCGTTCGCCGTGGAAGCGGACGTACCGGTCGCCGATCGCCGTCTCCGACTCGCGGCTCCAGTCGGTGTGCGGCTCGGTCAGCTCGAGATGATGCCAGAAGGCCGTCGCCTGGGTGGTGACGGTGGCCATGCGGTTGTTCCAGACCAGCCGCACCGCGTCGGCCCTGGCGCTCGCCTTGACGAGTACGTCGGTCCACAGCAGGCCCTTGACGTGAGTGGGGGTGAGGGGTTTGGTCGGAGTGATCGTCACCGGTGCCACGACGAGCTCGGTGGCGGGAGCGACTGTCAGCTGCATGGTCACGCCGTTCGTCCGGATGAGCGCGAAGTCAAGTCCGGCTTGTCCAAGGGGACTTGAGGGGCACGGGGGGCGAGGTTAACCAGACCGGAAATTGCGCGTCCAACGAATGCCGTTCCGCTGGCACCTTGCTGCCAATTCCTCGCCCGCTCCCACCCCGGACCCTGCGGAAAACCGCAGGGTCCGGGGTGGGGGAAACCGCACAAGTTCGACGGCTATCCGCATACCGGCACTGAGCTGGCACTTCTAGCGTGGTCAACGGATCGCGGCACCGGCCCGCGGCGTGCGCTTCGTACCTGGAGACTTCGAATGGACCACATCACCCTTGCGCTGCCACAGGAGCCCGCGGACGGCATCGCGGGATGGGCGGCCGACCTGGTGGACGCCATGGGCGCGCCCGGTGCCGGCCTCGCTGTCGCCCTGGAAAACCTCTTCCCGCCGCTGCCGAGCGAGATCATCCTGCCGTTGACCGGTTTCGCCGCCGGACAGGGAGTCATCAGCCTGTTCGCGGCCCTCTTCTGGACCACTCTCGGGTCCGTGGTGGGTGCCGCGGTCCTCTACTGGATCGGCGCACTGGTCGGCCGCGAGCGGATGTACGCGATCTGGGCGAAGCTGCCCCTGGTCAAGACCTCCGACCTGGAGCGGACGGAGGAGTGGTTCGCCAAGCACGGCACCAAGGCCGTCTTCTTCGGCCGCATGGTGCCGATCTTCCGCAGCCTGATCTCGGTGCCGGCCGGCCTGGAGCGCATGCCCCTGCCGACCTTCCTGCTCCTCACCGGCCTGGGCACGCTGATGTGGAACACCGTGCTCGTCATGTCGGGGTACTGGCTGGGCGACCAGTGGGACAAGGTCGGCGACTACGTCGGTGTGCTCAGCAAGGTCGTCCTGGTCGCGGTGGTCCTCGCCCTGGCCTTCTACATCGTGGTCCGGCTGCGCTCGCGCGGCACCGCCCAGCACCGCCGCCCGTCGTGACCGGCCCCGTCCTGACCGGTCCCGTCCTGACCCGGACCGAGCGATCTTGCCCCGGCTGCGCCGCCCCACTAGGCTCAGCGAGCGTGCAGGGGGATTCAGCGGACACGACCGGCCAGCCCCTCCCGACGGTGCCCGGAACCGTACTGCCGGGAGGCGAGCCCGCGGCCAAGCCCGCCCCGGCGCTGCCCCTGCGCGCCGCGGGCGTCTTCCTCGGCTGCCTGACCGCGCTGCTGGGACTGCTGTACTTCGTCGTCGCCGGTGTCCCGCTCGGCCCGCTCCTGCTGTGGCCGCGCACCCGGCGCCAGGCGTTCGTCGTCCTCACCTCCGGAGCCCGGCGGCTGACGGCCCTCGAACGGTGGCGCCGCTCGGTCTTCTTCGGGGACTCGTTCCCCGATCGTCCCGTGCCCGACCAGCGCATCCTGCGCTACCTCGCCGCCCGTACCTACGCCGGCCTGATCACCGGCGTGGTACTCGGCCTCCTCGCCTTCGGCGCCGTCCTCGCGGGCCTGCTCGTCGCGAGTCTGGCCCGGGGCACCCTCGACGGCCGGGAACTGGTCACCCAGGTCCTGCTCGGGGGGGTGCTGCTCTTCCTGGACGTACAGGGCCTGTTCTCGCTGGAGGCGCTCGACGCGCGGATGGCCCGCGAGTGCTTCGGGCCCTCGGAGCGCGAGCTGATGCAGCAGCGCATCGACGAGCTGGCCACCAGCCGGGCGGCGGTGCTCCAGGCCGTCGACACCGAGCGCCGGCGCATCGAGCGGGACCTGCACGACGGCGTGCAGCAGCGTCTGGTCGCGCTGGCCATGCTCCTCGGGCGGGCCCGTCGCGGCGGCCGCACGCCCGAGCAGGCGCGCAGCCTGCTGGAGCAGGCCCACAAGGAATCACAGGACGTCCTGACGGAACTGCGGGAAGTGGCCTGGCGGGTGTATCCGACGGCGCTGGACAACCTGGGGCTCCAGGAGGCGCTCGCCGGGGTGTCGGAGCGGTGCAGCATCCCCATCCGGACCGACTTCGCGCTCGCCGAGCCGCTGCCCGCCTCCGTGGAGACCGCCGCGTACTTCGTCGTGTCGGAGTCGGTGACCAACGCCGCCAAGCACTCGGCCGCCACGGAGATCCAGGTGAGCGTCCGCAAGTACGGACCGGTCCTCGTCGTCCAGGTCGAGGACGACGGCGTCGGCGGCGCCAGGCCGGAGGGCAGCGGACTGACCGGGCTGCACAGCCGGGTCGGCGCCCTCGACGGCCGTCTGCACGTCCACAGCCCCTCAGGGGGGCCCACCACGATCACCGCGGAGCTGCCGTGCGCGTAATGCTGGCCGAGGACTCGACCCTGCTGCGGGAGGGGCTGGTCCGCCTCCTCAGCGAGGAGGGCCATGAGGTCCTGGCCGCGGTGGGAGACGCCGTCGCCCTCCTGCGGGAGATCGAGCTGCTGCGGCCGGACATGGTCGTCGTGGACATCCGGATGCCTCCCACCCACACGGACGAGGGACTGCGGGCCGCGCTGGAGATCCGCAAGCGGTGGCCCGGCGTCGGGGTGCTCGTCCTGTCCCAGCACATAGAGCGCAACTACGCGGCGCAGCTGCTCACGTCGAACGCGGAGCGGGTCGGCTACCTGCTGAAGGACCGGGTCGCCCAGGTGGAGGAGTTCCTCGACGCGCTGGAACGGATCGAGGCGGGCGGCGCCGCCATCGACCCGGAGGTCGTACGGCAACTGGTGATCCGTACGACACACAGCGACCCGCTGGCCCGGCTGACCCCTCGGGAGCGCAGCGTCCTGGAGACACTGGCGCAGGGGCACACCAATGCGGCGATCTCGGAGAAGCTGCACATCTCCATGAGCACCGTCGAGAAGAACCTCAACATGATCTTCGACAAACTCGAACTCGCCCACGCCTCCGGATACAACCGCCGGATCCTGGCCGTACTGCGGTACCTGGAGTCCTGACGCGCGACGTGCCGGGCGTCGGGTCGTCCCCGTCGCCCGGCACGTCGTCGTCACCGGCTGGACGGCTCACCGGTCACTCGGACCCGTCACTGGAACGAGTACGGGTTCAGCGCGTCGTCCGGCAGGTGCTCGATCTGGACGCGGTCGCCGATGCCGGCCTCCTCGGCGAGTTCGAGCAGCACGTCGAGGGCCACGTGGTCCTCGAGCCCGAAGCCCGTCGAGTCGAAGACCGTGACACCGTCCCGGTGCCGCGCCGCGGTCTCCGGGTCGGCGCACAGCGTCATGAGATCGGGACCGACGTCGCCCTCCTCCAACTGCTGGCACTCTCCCTCCCGCAGCGCCTGCGCCAGGTGGTCCGGCGTCACGAACGCCGACTTCAGGACTGGCACCGGGACCTCGAACTTGCCGATGAGGTCGGCTCCGATCGCGTTGATGTGCACGTGCGGCCGCAGGTTCGCGCCGCTCAGCACCGGGCCGTCGCCCACACCGACGGAGGTGACGGTGCAGATGATGTCCGCCGCCGCCTCCAGCTCGGCCGGCTCCACGACCTCGATGTCGAGGTCCAGGAAGTCCACCCGGTCCGCGAACGAACGCGCGTGGTCCGGGTCGATGTCGTGCACCAGGATCCGCTCCAGCGGGAACACCCGGCTCAGCGCGTGCGCCTGGGTCACCGCCTGGGCGCCGGCACCGACCAGACCGAGGACCCGGCTGTCGGGACGGGCCAGCAGCCTGCTGGCGATCGCCGAGGCGGCTCCGGTGCGGATCGCGGTGGGCAGGATGCCGTCGCACACCGCCAGCAGACGGCCCGTCACGTCGTCGTAACGCGTGAGGGATCCGATGATGGTGGGCAGTTGGAACACACCGGGGTTCGACGGTGTGTAGGCCACCGTCTTGATCGTTATGGAACGCCCCGGATCATGGTGCGGCATCCACTCGAGGATGGCCGCGTTCCCCGGGCCGCGGAGAAAACCGTCCCGAGTGGGGCTCACGCCTTTGTCCGGAGCGGTGAAGGCCTCCTGGAGCCGGACGATCATCCGGTCCATGAAGCGGTCGTTGCCGCTCTCCTTGACGAGTTTGGCAACATGCTGCCGGGTGAGGACCGTGGTCTCCATTTTCTCCCCTCGATTGTCGTCGCACCTCGGCAGCTAATTGCCAAGGAATATGCGTCTGCCATTCCATGAACTACGATCCGCGCTCAGCCGACACTTCAAGCAGGAAGCTATTGCGTACCCTTTTGCGGGTGCCGGTCAATTCGCGCTCCGAACGTAACCGTCCGGCTTTTAATGGTCAAGGATTCCAAGGGTCGTTACGGTTTTCCGCAGGTTCCACCCTGCGGTTTCCCGCAGGGTGGAACCTGCGGCTTTCCGTACGGTGAACCTGCGGAAAGCAACGGTCAGCACGACGGTTTACCTCGTATCCCCCCGACCGCCGGTGGATCTAGCGTTCTTCTCGTCGAGAACCCGACCGGCTTCCAGGGCCGGACCTGCAGCAACGGAAGGAAGCAAGGTGCGAAAGAAGCCGGCAACGGTACGGATTGCGCGATGGAGCGCCACGCACCCGTGGTCCGCCATCGGCCTGTGGGTCGTCTTCGTCGCCGCGTGCCTCGTTCTGGGCGGAGCGGCAGGTACGAACTCGATCAGCGACGAGGAGTCGGGGGTCCGCGAGTCGGGCCGCGCAGGCAAGATCGTTCACTCCGGTGACTTCCCCGAGAAGGCCGAGGAGAACGTGCTGATCACCGCCGAGGACGGCGGGAAGCTGGACCCTGCGGCCGGCCGTGAGGCCGCCGCGGACGTCGTCGAGCGGATGAAGGCCCTCGACGAGGTGGAGGGCGTCGGCGACCCGGTTCCCGCCCCCGACGGCAAGGCCCTGCTGGTCCCCGTGACCATGAAGGGCGACACCGAGAACGCCGACCGGCGTGTGCAACCGCTGCTCGACGCGAGCGCGTCGGTCCAGGACGCCCACGAGGGCCTGCGGGTCGACGAGGTGGGCACCGGTTCGACCGCCAAGGGCCTGTCGGAGACGCTCGGCGAGGACTTCAAGAAGGCCGAGCTGATCAGCCTGCCGCTGACCCTGCTGATCCTGCTCGTGGTCTTCGGAGCGATCATCGCGGCAGGCGTGCCGGTGGTCCTGGCCCTGTCGTGCGTGGGCGCCGCCATCGGACTGTCCACGCTCGCCTCCCACGTGCTGCCCGAGACCAGCGCGGTCAGCAACGTCATCCTGCTCATGGGCATGGCCGTGGGCGTGGACTACTCGCTCTTCTACCTGAAGCGGGAGCGCGAGGAACGCCGCGCGGGGAAGTCCCACGTCGACGCCATCGAGGTCGCGGCGGAGACCTCCGGGCACACCGTCGTGGTGTCCGGAACCACCGTCATCGTGGCCATGGCCGGCCTCTACCTGGCGAACGAGGCGACCTTCGCCTCCCTGGCCACCGGCTCGATCATCGTGGTGGCGGTGGCCGTACTGGCCTCGCTGACCGTGCTGCCCGCCCTCCTCGCCAAGCTGGGACGCTGGGTCGACAAGCCCAAGGTGCCGTTCCTGTGGCGCCTCACCATGCGCTCCGGCGAGTCGCGGGTGTGGCCCGCACTGCTGCGTCCGGCGCTGTCCAAGCCCTTCATCACGCTGGTGGTGTCCGTGGGCGCGCTGCTGCTGCTGGCGGTGCCGGCCCTCGACATGAAGCTCAAGCAGCCGGGCTCCGACGACCTGTCCCGGGACATCCCCGTGGTGCAGGCGATGGACCGGCTCACCGAACACTTCCCCAGCAAGGGCACCGTGCACCAGGTCGCCGTCCGGGCGCCCGCCGACCGGGCCGACGACGTGAAGACCGCGCTGAACGGCCTCCTGGAGCGCACCGCGAAGGACGAACTCTTCGCCCACGACTCCACCCCCGCCATCGAGGTGTCCGAGGACCGCAGGGTCCACACCGTCGACGTAGGCACTCCCTACCAGCCGAAGAGCGACGGGGCCCGCGAGTCCCTGGACCTGCTGCGCGAGTGGGTGCCGCAGGCGATGGCGGACGTGCCCGACGCCGAGAGCGCGGTCGGAGGCAAGGTGGCGCAGGGCGTCGACTTCACGGGTCACCTCGAGGAGCGCATGCCCTGGGTGGTGGGCTTCGTCCTGCTGCTGACCTTCGTCACCATGGTGATGATCTTCCGGTCGATCGCCGTGGCGCTCTCCGCGATCCTGCTCAACCTGCTCTCCGCCGCGGCCGCCTTCGGTGTGCTGGTCGCCGTCTTCCAGAACACCTGGGCCGAGGGTTTCCTCGACTTCCACAGCTCGGGCGCCGTCGTCTCCTGGTTGCCGCTGTTCCTGTTCGTGGTCCTGTTCGGGCTGTCGATGGACTACCACGTCTTCGTGGTCAGCCGGATCCGCGAGGCAGCCCTCGCGGGCGCCACGACCAAGACCGCCGTCCGTGAGGGCATCACCCGCTCCGCGGGCGTGGTCACCAGCGCCGCGATCGTCATGGTCGGAGTCTTCGCGATCTTCGGCACCCTGAGCATGGTCGAGTTCAAGCAGTTGGGCGTCGGTCTCGCGGCCGCCATCCTGCTGGACGCCGTGATCATCCGGATCTACGTGCTGCCGGCCCTGATGACGGCGCTGGGCAAGTGGAACTGGTGGCCCGGCAAGGTCGCCGGCGGCCCCGGCGGACCGGCCTCCCTCCCGGACCAGGCCGAGCCCGGCAGCCGCCACGCCGAGGAGCAGCCCCAGTACGCGCGGTTCGCCGCCGGGCAGCAGTACGGGCAGCCGTCCGCGCAGCAGGCTCCGCAGCAGCACCACCAGCCGGGCGGCTACCAGCAGGGCGGCTACCAGGAGCAGTCCTACCAGCAGGGCGGTTACCAGCAGCCGTACCACCAGGGCGGCCATCAGAGTCCCTACCAGGACCCCTACCAGCAGGGCGGACACCATCAGCCCGGCCCGTACCGCCACGACGCCTCGCGACCCGGCTACTACGAGCAGTAGAGCCAGGTCCCTCCGGCGAGGAAGGAGGGTCGCCCGTCACCCCCGGACGGAGACGGCCCTCCTTCCTCTTTTTTCGCGTGCCCGGCCGCCGTGCACGCGACGCCGTGCCCGGCAACTAGCTGCCAACGCGGCCCGCCCGGCCCGTCCCGCGGCGACGGTGGAGGTGCAACCGACACCACCGACCTCGACGGAGTGAGCATGCGGATCGAACAGAGACCCCCGAACCGGTTACGGGCGGCGCTGTACGGGGCGGGAGCGTTGCTCCTGGCCCTCCTGATGGGCCTGACCGCGGCGGCCCAGGGCCACGCCGCCGCGGGATGGCAGCCCGTGCCGCCGCCCGCCGCGTCCGGCCTCAGCGCGTACGTCCCCTTCGACGCGACCTCGGCCGTGGCGCGCAGCACGGTGCAGACGAGCACCACCTGCCTGCCCTGCGAGTACGAGCACACGCTGTGGACCCGGCAGGCCGGCGCCTGGAGCGCCCTCCCGCTGCCTCCCGCCGGTGCCTCCACGGACGTGCTCACCGGCACCGCCCCGAACGACGTGTGGGCCCTCGGCCGGGGCGAGCGGGACTTCGGGCAGTACCACTGGGACGGCTCGCGGTGGACGGACCGGACCGTCCCGGACTTCGAGGTGCTGGCGGCCCGTGCCGTCTCCCGCACCGATGTGTGGGCGGTCGGCAACTACCGGGAGAGCGACGGGGACGTGCCCGGCGCGGTCGCCCACTGGAACGGCTCGGCCTGGACGCTGACCAAGCTCGGCGCGCCCGACGCCTGGACCAACATCAAGGCCGTGCACGTCGCGTCCGCCCACGACGTCTGGGTGGTGGGCTCGGGCGGCGGCCGCCTCTACGCCGCGCACTACGACGGCATGTCCTGGCAGGAGGTGGCCCTGCCCCGGCTGTCGGGGCTCTCGGCGACCGCGAACGCGGTGACCGTGCGGAACGGCGAGGTGTGGATCGGCGGCACCGACCGCAACATCTACACCGACAGCGGCACACCGAGGGCGTTCGTGCTGCACGGGAACGGCACGGACTGGCAGACGACCTACGTGCCGGTGCCCGCGCCCACCGGCGACGCGTCCGAGGACCGCATGTCCGTGCAGGCCCTGGCCGTCCACGACGGAACCGTGTGGGCGGGCCTGTACGCGCATCGCGCCAAGGACCGCGGCCTGGCCCGCTGGAACGGCTCCACGTGGGAGACGGCCGCGGCCCCGGGGGCGACGCCCGGCTCCGAGGTGACGGCCCTGTACCCGACGGCGGACGGAACCCTGTGGGCCAACGGGCTCCAGTACCCCAACGCCTACCTGAAGGGCTACGCGGCTTCCCTCGCGCCGAGCGCCTGACACCACGGTGGAGGGGCCCGGCGTTTGCCGGGCCCCTCCACCGTGCGGGCCCTCAGGGACCGGTGAGGAACTGCACGAGCAGCTTGTTCACCGTCTCGGGATCCTCCAGGTAGCCGTAGTGCCCGCAGCCCTCGACGAGGTCGAAGCGGGCGCCGGGGACGGCGTCGGCGACCTCGCGGCCCAGCCGGGGCGGAGTGACCAGGTCGTCGGCGAAGGCGATGACCTGGCAGGGGACACGGATGCCCCGGTACGCGGCCAGCCGGTTCTCCAGCCGGCTGACCTCCATCTGCGCCCGCTGCCCCGGACCGGGCGCGGACGTCAGCTCGAACAGGTCGAGCCAGTCCGCCATGGCCGCGTCGTCGTCGAGCGTCCGAGGCGACAGCGACTTCAGGGCGCGCAGGACGGCCGCGTAGCGGTCAGGGAGCCGTACTCCCGAGTCGTACAGGTCGATCTCCGTGCGCGTCAGCTCGGCGCGCAGGAAGTCGGTGCGACCCCGGGTGGCCATCAGGACGGCCCGGCCGACCAGGTCGGGACGCGCCAGCGCCAGTTCCTGGGCGACGAACGCGCCCATGGAGGTGCCGACGACGGCGGTGGGACCGAGGTCCAGACGCTCGATGAGCCCGGCCACGTCCGCGACCATGTCCTGGAGGGTGAACCCCTCGGGGCACTCGGAGGACGGGGGGACGCCCCGGTTGTCGAGGGTGATCACACGCAGACCGGCCGCGGTGAGCGCGGGTACCTGGTGCAGTTGCCACACGGTACGGCCGCCACCGGTGCCCTGGATCATCACCACCGGGTCGCCGGTGCCGGCCTCGTCGTAGCTGAGCCGAATCCCGTTCACGGGAATGACCGGCATGGTGCCTCTCCCCTCTCGTGGTGGTCGTGCGGTACGCGACCGCACACGCAGGCGACCCGCGCCCCGGACGCCCGGGGCCGCGGGTCGTGCGGCGCTCGGATCAGGCGGCTCCGTCCATCGCGTCGGCCAGGCTCTTGGGACGCATGTCGGTCCACTGGGTGTTGACGTACTCGAGCGCCGCGTCCCGGCTGCTCTCCTCGAGGACGGTCCGCCAGCCGGCGGGCACCTCGACGAACGCCGGCCACAGCGAATGCTGCCCCTCGTCGTTGACCAGGACCAGGTAGGTGCCCTCGGGGTCCTCGAAGGGATTGCTGCTCATTCCATCGCTCCTTCTCAGCGCTGACTGTTTCTCTGGGACGGTGTGTCGGGTATCTCGTGAAAGGTCACAGACGGTCCGCGAGGAATTGGCCGATCCGGGCCATGTGACGGGCATCCGTCATCAGGTTTCCGTGCGTCGAGTCTATGGCGCACACCTCGACCGAACCACCCGTGAACGGTTGCCACAAGCTGACATTCAGGCGGCCCTCCCGGTCGTCCGCGGATTTCCGCTCGGCGGAGACGAAGAGGAGGTCACCGTCGAAGAATTCCGGTGTGAACTTCCGCATGAGCCGGACATTGTTCACGTACACGTCCTTCAGTGCGAGTATGTCCCGGGCCTCCAGCTGTGCCAGAGCCTGGTCACCAGACTGCAGGAACTCCCGGAAACGTCGCAGGACGCTTTCCTGGTCTGCTATGAGCTCGGCCATGTCGAACTCGAAGCCCATGGCCCGCAGGTTGTGCGCGACCACCTCGTGCTCGACCGGTTCCGAGGTGTCCGCGTTCTCGCCCGGCGGATACGCGTCCAGCAGGGCGAGCCGGGACACCTCCTCGCCCTCGGCGCGCAGCGCGGTCGCCAGGGCGTGCGCGACGATGCCGCCGAACGACCACCCCGCCAGCCGGTAGGGACCGCTCGGCTGCACGGAACGGATCAGAGCCAGGTACTCCGCGGTCATCTCCGCCATCGACGAGGGCAGCGGGCCGCTCCCGTCGAGACCTCGCGCCTGGATGCCGTAGACCGGGACGTCCGGGCCGAGATGGCGGACGAGCCCCGCGTAGCACCAGCTGAAGCCACCGCCCGGGTGGAGACAGAACAGCGGGGCGGCCGTGCCGCGCGCCCGCAGCGGGAGCAGGCCCTCGGAGGAGCGCCCCGGGGAGCCGTCGGCCGTCCCCGTCAGCACGGCGGCGACGCCCTCCGGCGTGGGGGAGTCGAAGACCGTGCGGACGGGAAGGTCCTGGCCGAACTCCTCGCGCAGCCGTGCCACCAGGCGGGCGGCCAGGAAGGAGTGCCCGCCCAGTTCGAAGAAGTCGTCCTCCACACCGGCCCGTTCGACGCCCAGCACCTCGGCGAAGAGCGTGCACACCCGGTGCTCCGCGGGCGTCCTGGGCGCCCTCGACCCGCCGCCCGCCGCGTACTCGGGCACGGGCAGCGCGGCGCGGTCCAGCTTGCCGTTGGGGGTCAGGGGGAGTGCGTCGAGGACGACGAACGCGGCCGGCACCATGTGGGCGGGCAGCCGCCCGGCAAGATGCTCGCGCAGCCGCACGGAGTCGGGGGCCTCCTGGTGAGCGGCCACCACGTATCCGACCAGCCTGCGGTCCCCCGGCCGGTCCTCCCGCACCACGACGGCGGCCTGCGTCACCGAGGCGTGTGCGGTGAGCGCCGCCTCGATCTCACCGGGTTCGATGCGGAAGCCGCGGATCTTGACCTGCGAGTCGGCCCGGCCCAGGTAGACCAGCATCCCGTCGGCGGTGAGCCGGGCGAGGTCGCCCGTACGGTACATGCGGGCGCCGTCCGCACCGTGGGGGTCGGCGACGAACCGTTCGGCGGTACGGCCGGCCCGGCCCAGATAGCCGCGGGCGAGCGCGTCCCCGCTGATGTAGAGCTCACCCGGGACACCCGGCGGAACCGGGTTCAGCCACGGGTCCAGGAGCCGGACGGCGGTGTTGTCGACGGGCCGGCCGATCGGCGGGGCGGAAGGGCCCCAGCCGGCCGGGTCGGCCGGGAGCCGGTGGGCGGTCACCACGTGGGTCTCGGCGGGACCGTAGTGGTTGTGCAGGCGGCGGCCGGGGCGAGCGGCGCAGAAGGCGCGCATGGCGCCGTGCGGCGTCAGCGCCTCCCCGGCCTGCACCAGGTCGGTGAGGTGCGGCAGATCGAGGCGGGCGGCGACGGCCGCCTCGCAGACCGCGTCGATGACCAGGTTGGGCGCGTACAGTTCCTGGACCTGCCGCTCTCCCAGCCACCTTGCCAGCCGCTCCGGATCGCGGCGGACGTCCTCGGGGCAGACGACCAGGGTCTTGCCGGCCAGCAGCGCGGAGAGTATCTCCTGGACCGAGACGTCGAAGCTCACCGCGGTGAACTGCGCCACCCGGGTGCCGGGCCCGCCCGGCAGAGTCCGCTCGTGCCAGTCGAGGAGGTTGGCCAGCGCGCGCACCGGCATCGTGACGCCCTTGGGGCGTCCCGTCGAGCCGGACGTGTAGATCACGTACGCGGGATGGGCCGGGCCGACCGGGGAGGTCCGCTCGGCGTCGGTCAGGTCGGCGTCGGACAGGGAGCCGAGGCGGGTCACGGTGGCGGGGTCGTCCACCACGAGCGGCGTCCCGGCCGGTCCGGAGGGAAGCGCGCCGACGAGGTCCCGGGTGGTCAGGACGGAGGCCGGCCGCGCGTCGTCGAGCATGTACGCGATACGGTCCGCCGGGTACTCGGGGTCGACCGGCAGGTATCCGGCGCCCGCCTTGAGGGCCGCCAGGCACGCGGTGACCAGCTCGGCGGACCGGTGCATGGCCACCGCGACCAGGCTCTCGGGCCCCGCCCCGCGCTCGACGAGCAGCCGGGCCAGCCGGTTGGCCCGGGTGTTCAACTCGGCGTACGTCAGCACGCCGTCCGCCGTTTCGACCGCGACGGCGTGCGGGGCCCGCGCGACCGACGCCGCGAAGCGCTCCGGCAGTGACCCGCCGACCGGTGCGCGTGCCGGCCCGAGAGAGGCGGACAGGGCGCGTGCGCGTTCCTCCTCACCCAGGAGAGGCACCTCACCGATGGCACGGTCCGGTGCCGCGGTCACCGCGTCCAGCAGGCGCAGCAGCCGGGCGACGAGGGTCTCGGCGGTGTCCGCGTCGAACAGGTCGGTGCTGAACTCCAGACCCGCGCCGAGTCCGGCCGGGCGCCCCTCGGCGTCGTGCCGCTCGGCGAAGGAGAACAGCAGGTCGAACTTGGCGGTGCCGGTGTCGGCGGACAGGGACTCGGCGTCCAGGCCGGGCAGACGCAGGCCGTCGCCCGGCCGCCGGTCCGTGTTGTTGAAGGTCAGCATGGTCTGGAAGACCGGATGCCGTGCCGGTGAGCGCTTCGGGTTGAGCACCTCCACGAGCCGCTCGAAGGGCACGTCCTGGTGCGCGTACGCGGCCAGGTCCGTCTCGCGGACCCGGGCCACCAGGTCACGGAAGGCGGGATTGCCGGAGGTGTCGGCGCGCAGCACCAGGGTGTTGACGAAGAAGCCGACGAGGCCGTCGAGGGCATCGTCGGTGCGTCCGGCGACGGGGGTGCCCAGCGGAATGTCCTCGCCGGCGCCGAGCCGGGTGAGCAGAGCGGCGACAGCCGCCTGGACCACCATGAAGGGGCTGGCCTGGCACGTCCGCGCCACGGTCACGATGCGGGCGTGCAGTTCCTCGGGCACCTCGTAGAGGACCCGGCCGCCCCGCCCCCCGGCGGTCGCCGGACGCGGCCGGTCGGCGGGCAGCGCCAGCTCCTCCGGCAGCCCCGCCAAAGCCTCACGCCAGTAGGCGAGCTGCTGAGCGGCGGGGCTGCCGGGGTCGTCCTCCGAGCCCAGCGCCTCGCGCTGCCACAACGTGTAGTCGGGGTACTGGACGGGCAGCGGGCGCCACTCCGGCGCGCGCTGGCCGAGACGGGCCGTGTACGCGGTGGTCAGATCACGGGCGAGCAGGGGCACCGACCAGCCGTCGCCGGCGATGTGGTGGACCAGCAGGAGCAGCACCTGTTCCCGCTCGCCCGTCTCGAACAGCCAGGCGCGCAACGGGATCTCGGCCGTGAGGTCGAAGGAGTGCGAGGCGGCCCGGGTGATCTCCGCCTCCAGGCTGTCCGACGGCACCGACGGGACGACGGTCAGCTCCGGCCGGGCCTCGGTGGCCGGCCGCACGATCTGCCGGGGTCCCTCGGCGTCCTCGGCGAACACCGTCCGCAGGCTCTCGTGACGGTCCGTCAGGTCGGCCAGCGCGGCCCGCAGCGCCGACCGGTCCAGGTCGCCCGTGAGCCGCAGCGCGAAGGGGATGTTGTACGTCGGGCTCGGGCCCTCGAAGCGGTGCAGGAACCACAGCCGGCGCTGCGCGGGGGAGGCCGGGATGCGCTCCGGGCGGGGATCGGCCGGACGCAGGGCCGGACGGGCCGCACCCGCGGTGTCGAGGGCGCGGGACAGGGCCGCCACCGTCGGCGTGTCGAACAGCTGCCGCACGGTCAGTTCCGCGTCGAGGACCGATCGGATCCGGCCCACGAGCCGGGTGGCGAGCAGTGAGTGCCCGCCGAGGGCGAAGAAGTCGTCGTCGACGCCGACCCGCGGCATGCCGAGGAGCTCGGCGAAGAGCCCGCACAGGATCTCCTCCCGCGGGGTGCGCGGAGCCCGGCTCTCGACGGTGGCGTCGGCGGTGGTGAGGTCGGGCACCGGCAGCGCCCTGCGGTCGATCTTGCCGTTGCCGGTCAGGGGCAGCGCGTCGAGGGTCACATAGACCGACGGGACCATGTAGTCGGGCAGTTCGGCGGCGAGGTGGGCCCGCAGGGCGGCGGGCGTAGGGTCGCCGCCCTCCTCCGCCACGAGGTGCGCCACCAGCCGCTTGTCGCCGGGGCGCGGCTCGCGCACCGTGACGACGGCCTGGGCGACCTCGAAGTGGCGGCCCAGCACGGCCTCGATCTCGCCCAGTTCGATGCGGAATCCGCGGATCTTGACCTGCTCGTCGGCGCGCCCCAGGTACTCGAGGGTGCCGTCCGGCGTCCACCGTACGAGGTCGCCGGTGCGGTACATGCGGGTGCCCGCCGGGCCGTGCGGGTCGGCGACGAACCGCTCCGCGGTAAGGCCCGGCCGTCGCCAGTAGCCGCGGGCGAGCCCCGCCCCCGCGAGGTACAGCTCACCCGCGACACCCCGGGCGACGGGGCGCAAGGCGGTGTCGAGGACCAGCAGCCGCGTGTTGTCCAGCGGCGTGCCGATGGGCACGGTGTCCGGCACCGGGGCATCCGCCGGGATGCGGTGGCGCACCGCGAACGTGGTGGTCTCGGTGGGCCCGTACCCGTCGACGACGACCGTGCCCGGACAGGCCTCCCGGACCCGGCGGACCGCGGCCGCCGGGACGACGTCGCCGCCCGTCCACACCTCCCGTACCCCCGCCAGGTGGTGGGGCGCCTCGTCGGCGACCAGCTGGAAGAGCCCGGAGGTCAGCCACAGCCCGGTCACCTCGTGCTCGGTCAGCACCTTGCCCAGGGTGTCCGCGTCCAGGTCCCCCGGCGGGGCGACGACGGCGGTCCCGCCGGACAGCAGGGGCACCCACACCTCGTACGTGGAGGCGTCGAAGGCGTGCGGGGAGTGGACCAGCACGCGGGCGTGGGCGCCGCCGGCGAAGGACCGGTCGCGGGCGAGCTCGACCACGTCCCGGTGGGTGACGGCCACCCCCTTGGGCATCCCGGTCGAGCCGGAGGTGTGCATCACGTACGCCAGCCGGTCGGCGTGCCCGGCACCGAAGGGCAGTTCGGCACCCCCGGCCGGGGCGTCCGTCGCGTCGGCCCGCACGGCGGTCACGCCCAGCTCCTGCGCCCGGGGGGCGTGTTCCGCGTCGGTGAGGACATGGGAGACACCGGCCAGTGCGGTGACCTGCCGCAGTCGGTCGAGCGGGTCGCCCTGCCGGAGCGGCACATAGGCGCCGCCCGCCTTGAGCACGGCCAGCAGCGCGACGATCAGGTGCTCGGAGCGGTCCATGAGGAGCCCCACCGGGGTTTCGGCCCCCACCCCGTACGCCACCAGGGCACGCGCCAGCCGGTCGGACCGGACGTCGAGTTCGGCGTAGTCCAGCGCGGTCGCACCGCAGCGGACGGCATCCGCGTGCGGCGTGCGCGCAGCCTGGGCACGGAAGGCAGCGGGCAGCGTCTCGTCGGCGGGGCCCGTCTCCGTGCCACGGCCGAGGGACAGCACGGCGCCGCGCTCCTCGGCGGAGAGCAGCTCAAGCTGTCCGACGGTGCGGTGCGGCTCTGCGGCCGCCCCGCGCAGGACGCGCACCAACCGCTCCAGGACGGCCCGGGCCGCCTTCGGCGGTACCAGGTCGGGCTGGTGGTCGAGACGCAGCCGCAGACCGTCGCGGCCCACGGCCACCAGCGCCAGCGGATAGTGGGTGGCGTCCCGGTTGCGGGTGCCGGTGACGGTCACCCCGCCGATGCCGCCGGGCTCGTCCCGCTCGGCACCGATGTCGACCGGATAGTTCTCGAACACCATGGTCGTGTCGAAGAGTTCGCCCTCGCCCGCCAGCCGCTGCACCTCGGCCAGGCCCAGTTGCTGGTGCGACTGGAGCCGGGTCTGTTCGTCCTGGGTGCGGCGCACCGCGTCCAGGAACGGCTCGTCGGGCCGCAACCGCACCCGCACGGGCAGGGTGTTGATGAACATCCCCACCATGGTCTCGATCCCGGCGACCTCCGGCGGCCGCCCGGAGACGGTCGTGCCGAACACCACGTCGTCCCGTCCCGTGAGCCCGCTCAGGACCACCGCCCAGGCGCCCTGCACCAGGGAGTTGAGGGTGAGGGAGCGCTCCCTGGCCAGCCTGGTCAGCGCCGAGTGGTCGGCCTCGGCCAGCTCCGTCTCCAGGCGACCGGGCACGACCGGCGTCCGGTCGCCCGCCTCCCGGGCGACGAGGGTGGGCCCGTCCAGTCCGGCGAGCACCTCCCGCCAGGCGGCGACCGCACCGTCCCGGTCCTGCCCGGCGAGCCACTGGAGGTAGTCACGGAAGGGGCGGACCCGGGGCAGCGCGCTGTCGTCGCCCTTCGTCCGGTAGAGCGCCAGGAGCTCCCGCACCAGCATGGGACGCGACCAGCCGTCGAGCAGGATGTGGTGATTGGTCAGCACGAAGCGGTACCGGCTGTCCCCGAGACGCATCAGCGTGAAGCGCATCAGGGGTGGGCGTCCCAGGTCGAAGCGGCGCAGCCGGTCCTCCTCCAGCAGCCGGTCCGCGGCCGCCGACCGCTCCGGCTCGGGGAGGCGGGACAGATCTGTCTCCTCCCACGGCAGCTCCACCTGGTGCGGGATGAGCTGCACGGGCCGCTTCAGTCCCTGGTAACGGAAGGCCGCGCGCAGATTGGCGTGCCGCCGCAGCAGGGTCCGACAGGCGGCGGCCAGCGCCGCCGTGTCCAGATCGCCCTCCAGATCGATGGCCTGCTGCACCAGATAGACATCGGGTGCCTTCTCGTCGAAGACGCTGTGGAAGAGCAGGCCCTCCTGCAGCGGAGCCAGGGGCAGGATGTCCTGCAGTCCGGACTGCTTCGTCATCAGAGGTTCCTCCACTCGTCTTCCAGCAGTTCGATCTCGCTCTGGTCCAGCAGGCTCAGCGACACGTCCGAGACGGTCAGCCCGCCCGCCTCCGGGTTCTCCGCGTGGTCGGCCAGTGCCTCGAGCGCCCGGAACCACAGTTCGGCCAGCTCCCGCACCTCGTCCTCGTCGAGGATTGGGCCGGCCCAGGACCAGGTGGCCGACAGCTCGGGCCCGCGCGGCCCGTCGTTGGTACGGGCGTTGAGTTCCAGCGGATGGGCGAGCGCCACCCGGGGGTCGGTGCCGCCGACACCGGACGCCGTGGCCAGCACCGTCCAGTCGGGGACCGTCTCACTGCCCGCGTTCTCGACACCCGCGGTGGTGAACCGGCCGAGGTAGTTGAAGGCGACCTGCGGTGTCGGCAGCCCGGCGAAGCCGGGCGCCGTGTGCGGGTTGAGATGGCGTACGAGCCCGTACCCGATGCCCTTCTCGGGCACCTCACGCAGTTGCTCCTTGACGCGCTTGACGACGGCGCCGGCAGCCGGTCCGCCCGCGAACGCGTCGGTGAGGTCGGCCGGCCCCGCGTCCACCCGCACGGGATGCAGGCTGGTGAACCAGCCCACCGTGCGGGACAGGTCCGCGCCGCCGACCAGTTCCTCCTCGCGCCCGTGTCCCTCCAGGTCCAGAAGCACCCCGGTTCCCCGGCCGCCCCCGCGACGGGCCCAGGCGAGCGCGAACGCCGCCAGCAGGACGTCGTTCACCTCGGCCCGGAACACCGCGGGCACCCGGGTCAGCAACCGCTCGGTCACCGCCGCCGGCAGGGTCAGGGTGAGGTGACGGGCGGAGGAGTAGGTGTCCCGCGACGTGTCCAGCGGCCGCCGCCCCAGCAGCGGGTCTGCGGGCCGCAGAACCGACCGCCACCAGTCCGCCTCCGCCGTGCGGGCCGGATCAACCGCCACCTCCGTGAGGCGCTGCGCCCAGCGGCGCAGCGAGGTCCCCACGGGCTGGAGCTCCACCGGCCGTCCTGCCGCCACGGCACGGTGCGCCTCGGCGAGATCCGGTACGAGGATCCGCCAGGAGACCCCGTCGACCACCAGATGGTGGACGATCAGCAGCAGCAGGCCGGGCCGGGTGTCCCCGCGGTCGAACCAGACCGACTGCACGACCCGCCCCGCACCGAGGTCCAGGCGCTCGCGCGCCGCGACGGTCTCCACGCGTACGAGGTCCTGCAGGGCGTCGTCGTCCAGACCGGCGGCGTCCACCCGGCGGACGACGGAGCCGGCCTCGACCGACCCCGGCCCGCGGATCTCCAGTCGGCGTTCCGGTCCGTCCGTCAGCCGTGCCCGCAGTGCGTCGTGGTGCTCCAGCAGGGCGCCGAGGGCGGCCGTGAGGTCCGGCAGGCGCAGCGACGCCGGGACCTGGACCAGCCGGGACTGGTTGAACTGGTCGGCCGGACCGCCGCGTTCGAGGAACCACCGCATGATCGGTGTCAGGGGTACGTCGCCGATGCCGGCGCCGGGTTCCTCCGTGACGGTGGTGCCGGTCTCGGTGACGACCTCGGCGAGTGCCGCCACGGTCCGGTGCTCGAAGACGTCGCGTACGGACAGTTCGAGTCCGGCCCGTCGGGCGCGGCTGACCAGCTGGATCGACATGATGCTGTCGCCGCCGAGGTCGAAGAACCCGTCGTCGACGCCCACCTCGGCGAGGCCCAGGACATCCGCGAACAGCCCGCACAGCACCTTCTCCCGCTCGGTGCGCGGGCCGCGCCGTTCGGTGTCGGCACCGTAGTCGGGGGCGGGCAGCGCCCGCCGGTCGAGCTTGCCGTTCAGGGTGAGCGGCAGCCCGTCGAGCAGGACCACGGCGGACGGGACCATGTACTCGGGCAGGGTGCCCGCCACGTGCGCCCGCAAGGCCTCGGGTTCGGCCTCGGCCCCCGCGACCACGTAGGCGACGAGCCGCTTGTCGCCGGGCCGGTCCTCCCGCAGCACCACCGCCGCCTGGCTCACCTCGGGGCGGCCGGCGAGGACCGCCTCCACCTCAGCCGGTTCGATCCGGAAGCCCCGCAGCTTGACCTGGTCGTCGACCCGGCCCAGGAACTCCAGCCGCCCGTCGGCCAGCCAGCGTACGACGTCACCGGTGCGGTACATCCGCTCGCCGGCGCCCGCGAACGGGTCGGCCACGAAGCGCTGTGCCGTCAGCGCCGCCCGGCCGAGGTAGCCACGGGCCACACCGCTGCCCGCGATGTACAGCTCGCCGGGCACCCCCACGGGCACCGGCCGCAGCCGCTCGTCGAGGGCGTACAGCCGGGTGTTCCACAGGGGCCTGCCGATCGGCACGACCGCCTCCGGTACCTCCGCCGGGTCGCGCAGCGGGTTCACCGCGGAGAACACCGTGGTCTCCGTGGGCCCGTACTCGTTGGCGACGACCGTGCCCGGGCAGGTCTCCAGGACCCGGCGGACGGCCGTGGGGGACACCACGTCGCCGCCGGCCCAGATCTCCCGGACCCCGCGGAAGCACTCGGGCCGCTCCTCTGCGAGCACCCGGAACAGACCGGCGCTGACGAACAGCCCCGTGACCCCGTGCCCGGAGATGGCGGCGGCGAGGTCGGCCGCGTCCAGCCGCCCGGCGGGGGCCACCACGACCGTGCCGCCCGTCAGCAGGGGCGTCCAGATCTCGAACGTCGAGGCGTCGAACGCGTAGGGCGAGTGCATCAGCACCCGCTCGTGACGCCCCCCGCGCCAGTAGCGGTCCGCTGCCAGGTGCACCACGTTGTGATGGGTGTTGGCCACGCCCTTGGGAGTACCGGTCGAGCCCGAGGTGTACATCACGTACACGAGCTGCTCGGCGTCCGTCGGCACCCCGGGGTCGGTGTCCGCCTCCCCGGACAGGTCCGTGCCGGGACCGACGTCGAGGACCGGCACGTCCACCGCGAAAGGCAGGTCACCCGGGTCGCGGTCGGTGAGCAGGGCCACGGCCCCGGTGTCCCGCAGGATGAACTCGGACCGGGACGCGGGCTGCTGCGGATCGATCGGCACGTACACACCGCCGGCCTTCAGCACGGCCAGGGTGGCGACGATCAGTTCGGCGGAGCGTTCCTGGAAGACCGCGACCCGGCTCTCCCTGCCGACGCCCCGGCCGAGCAGCCGGTGCGCCAGCCGGTTGGCCCGCGCGTTCAGTTCGCCGTAGCTGAGCCGCTCCTCACCCGACACGACCGCGAGGGCTTCCGGTTCGGCGGCGGCGCGCTCCTCGAAGAGGACGTGGACCGGAGTGCGGTCCGCGTGCTGGACCGCGGTGTCGTTCCACTCGACGAGCATCCGCCGCCGCTCGTCCCGGCCGAGGATCTCCGTCTCGCCGATCCGGCGCCCCGGGTCGTCGGCGAGCGCGGTCAGGACGCGGACGAAGCGGTCGGCGACGTCCTGCGCGGTCCCGCGGTCGAACAGGTCGGTGCTGTAGTCCAGCGCACAGCTCAGACCTGCCGCCCGGCCCGGCCCCGCCGGACGCTCGGCGAGTTCGAAGGACAGGTCGAACTTCGCGGCGGGCGCACCGAGGGTCCGCCCGGAGACCGCGAGCCCGGCCAGATCCGCGTGCGAGGCGGCACGACCGGCGTTGTCGAAGCTGAGCATGGTCTGGAACAGCGGGTGCCGGGACAGCGAACGCTCCGGGTTGACGGCCTCCACCAGCCGCTCGAACGGCAGGTCCTGGTGCGCGTACGCCGCCAGGGACTCGGCGCGGACCCGGTCGACCAGCTCGGCGTACGTCGGGTCGCCCGAGGTGTCCGTGCGCAGCACCAGCGTGTTCACGAAGAAGCCGACCAGGTCGTCCAGGGCGTCGTCGGTGCGGCCGGCGATCGGGGTGCCCAGCGGGATGTCCGTGCCGGCCCCCAGCCGGGTCAGCAGCGCGGCCAGTCCCGCCTGCACCACCATGAACAGGCTGGCCCCCTGTGCGCGGCCCACCCGGACGAGCCGCTCGTACACATCCTGCGGCAGGTCGAAGGCGACCCGGTCACCCCGGTACGAGGCCACTGCCGGCCTCGGGCGGTCGAAGGGCAGCGACAGCTCCTCGGGCAGCCCGGACAGCGCCCGCTTCCAGTGGTCGAGCTGGCGCGTGGCTTCGCTGTCGGGGTCGTCCTCGGAGCCGAGGACGTTCCGCTGCCAGATGCTGTAGTCGGCGTACTGGACGGGCAGCGGCGCCAGGTCGGGCGCCCGGCCCGTCGTGGTGCGCGCGACGTAGGCGGCCATCAGGTCCCGGATGAGAATGCCCCGCGACCAGGCGTCACTGGCTATGTGGTGGGTGAGCAGCAACAGGGCCCAGCGGTCCGTGGACTCCTCCTCCCCGACCTCGAACAGGGTGGCGCGGAGGGGGATCTCGGAGGCGAGGTCGAAGACGTACCCGGCGGCCCGCCGCATCCGTGCGTCGACCTCCGTGTCCGAGGCGAGGTGCTCCACGGCCAGCGGCACCCGCGTCTGCTCCCGGCCCAGGACGACCTGGTGGGCGGTGCCGGAGGTGTCCTCGGCGACGACGGTCCGCAGGCTCTCGTGCCGGTCGACGACATCCGCCAGCGCCAGCCGCAGCGCCTCCTGGTCCAGCTCTCCCGTCAGGTCGAGCGAGATCGGCACGTTGTACGCGTCGCTCGGCCCTTCGAGGTGCTGGAGGAACCACAGCCGCTGCTGGGCGTGGGAGAGCGGTACCCGGGCCGGTCTCGGCGCGGCGACCAGCCGGCCGCGAGCGGCGGCCGAGGAGTCCAGCACCCCCGCCAGCCGTGCCACCGTCGGCGCCTCGAAGAGCTGCCGGATGGCCAGTTCCGTGTCCAGGACGGTGCGGATGCGGCTGACGAGTTTGGTGGCGAGGAGGGAGTGGCCGCCGAGGGCGAAGAAGTCGTCGTCGATGGTGACGGTGTCGGTGCCGAGTACTTCGGCGAAGAGGGTGCAGAGGAGTTCTTCGCGGGGGGTGCGGGGGGCTCGTCCGTTTTCGGTGTGGGTCGCGTAGTCGGGTGTGGGGAGGGCGCGGCGGTCGAGCTTGCCGTTGGGGGTGAGGGGGAAGGTGCCGAGGGTGATGTAGGCGGAGGGGAGCATGTAGTCGGGCAGGTGTGTGGCGAGGTGTTGGCGTAGGTCTGTGGTGGGGATGGGCTGGTGTGGGGTGGGGGTGAGGTAGGCGACGAGGCGTGGGTCTCCGGGGTCGTCTTCGCGGACGAGTACGGCGGCCTGGGCGATGTGGGGGTGGGTGGTGAGCGCGGTTTCGATTTCGCCGAGTTCGATGCGGAAGCCGCGGAGTTTGACCTGGTCGTCGACGCGGGAGAGGTACTCCAGCTCCCCGTCCGCCGTCCAGCGTGCGAGGTCGCCGGTGCGGTACATGCGGGTGCCGGCGGGGCCGTGGGGGTTGGCGGTGAAGCGTTCGGCGGTGAGGTCGGGGCGGTTGTGGTAGCCGCGGACGACGCCGTGGCCGGCGATGTAGAGCTCGCCGGGGGTTCCGGTGGGGACGGGTTGGAGGGTGTGGTCGAGGATGTAGATCTGGGTGTTGGCGATGGGGTGGCCGATGTGGGGGTGGTGTGCGGTGTGGGGGGTGGCGGGCCAGTGGGTGGACCAGATGGTGGTTTCTGTGGGTCCGTAGAGGTTGGTTACGGAGGTGGCGTGGTGGGTGAGGGTGGTGGCGAGGTCGGCGGGTAGCGCTTCGCCGCCGACGAGGACGTGCAGGGGGGCGAGGACGGTGGGGTCCTCGGCGAGGATGGCCCGCCACAGGCTGGGTGTGGCCTGCATGGTGGTGGCGCCGCTGGTGCCGATGAGGGTGCACAGGGCGGCGGGGTCTCGTACGGTGTCGCGTTCGGCGATCACGATGGAGGCGCCGGTGAGCAGGGGCAGGAACAGTTCGAGTCCGGCGATGTCGAATCCGACGGTGGTGACCGCCAGCAGGCGGTCGTCGTCGCCGAGTGGGAACTGCTGCTGCATGGCCGTCAGGAAGTTCACGAGCGGGCCGTGCGGCACGACCACGCCCTTCGGGCGTCCCGTCGACCCCGACGTGTAGATCACGTAGGCGGAGGCGCTCGGGTCGTGGATCACGCGCACCGGGCCGGGACCGGCCGGCCCGGACAGCTCTTCCTGGAGGCCCGGCTCGTCGAGGAGGACTTGGGGGACCTGCGCGGAGGCCGGCAGCACGGGGGTCAGGTCGCTGGTGGTGACGAGCAGGACGGGGTTGGCGTCGTCCAGCATGTACGCCAGCCGTTCGGCCGGGTACTCGGTGTCGAGGGGGAGGTAGGCGGCGCCGGTCTTCCAGACCGCGAGGAGGGTCACGACCAGGTCGGTGGACCTGGGCAGGGCCACGGCGACGAAGCGTTCGGCGCCGGCTCCGTGCTCTGCCAGCACTCGCGCCAGACGGTCGGCGCGGTCGTTGAGTTCGCCGTAGGACAGGGAGTGGGCGCCGGCGACCACGGCCTCGGCGGCCGGGTCCGAGGCCGCACGCTCCTCGAACAGCTCCACCATTGAGCGCCCCGGCACCTCACACGCCGTGTCGTTCCACTCGGAGAGGAGACGGCCGCGCTCGGCCTCGTCCAGCAGATCCGCCTCGTCGACGGGCTTGTGCGGGGTGTCGACCATGGCCCGCAGCAGGCGCAGGTAGCGAAGGCCCAGTGTCTCGACGGTCTCCCGGTCGAACACGTCCTTGCTGTACTCCAGCACGCCCTGAAGTCCGGTGCCCGACCCCGCCTGCTCGGCGAACGCGAAGGAGAGGTCGAACTTGCCCACGCCGGTGTCGGCCGTCGCACGCGAGACCGACAGTCCAGGCAGCTTCGCGACCGCGTCCTCGACGGCGGCGGTGTCCGTGTTGTTGAAGGCCAGGAGCACCTGGAAGAGGGGGTGCCGGGCGAGTGAGCGTTCCGGGTTGACGGCCTCGACCAGCCGCTCGAACGGCAGGTCCTGATGCGCGTACGCCTCCAGGGTCTGGTTCCGGACGCGCTCGATGAGCGTGAGCGCCGAGGGACGCCCGGAGGTGTCCGTCCGCAGCACCAGCGTGTTGATGAACACGCCGATCAGGTCGTCGAGCGCTTCGTCGGTACGGCCCGCGACCGGCGTGCCGATGGGAATGTCCTCGCCGGCACCGAGCCGGGTCAGCAGGGCCGCGAGGGCCGCCTGGAGCACCATGAAGGGGCTCGCCTGCGTATCCCGCGCCAAGGCGGCGACTCCGTCGTACAGGTCTGCGGGGATGTCGAAGGGGATGCGGTCGCCGCGGTAGGTGGCGACGGCGGGGCGGGGGCGGTCGTAGGGGAGTTCGAGCTGGTCGGGGAGTCCGGTGAGGGTGTGGGTCCAGTAGTCGAGTTGGCGGGAGATCTCGCTGTCGGGGTCGTCCTCGGTGCCGAGGATGTCGCGTTGCCAGAGGCTGTAGTCGGCGTACTGGACGGGCAGCGGCGCCCACTGCGGGGCTGCCGCATTGCGTACCCGGGCCGCGTAGGCGGCCGTGAGGTCACGGGCCAGCGGCGTCCGGGACCACGCGTCACTCACGATGTGGTGCAGGAGCAGCAGGAGTACGTGCTCGCCGTCACCGGCCTCGAACAGCGTCACGCGGAAGGGCAGCTCGCCGGAGTCCGCGGAGAGGTCGAATCCACGCCGCGCCGCGTCACGCAGACGCTCCTCCACCTCTTCCGGGCCGGACTCGACCACATGCAGGTCCGGACGGGCGTCCGCCGGCTCTCGGACGATCTGGTAGGCGCCGGCCTCGTCCTCGGCGAAGACGGTCCGCAGGCTTTCGTGCCGGTCCACGACATCGGCCAGGGCCTGTCGCAGGGCCTCCCGGTCCAGGGGGCCGGTGAGCCGCAGGGCCACCGGGATGTTGTAGGTGGCGCTGGGGCCCTCGAAGCGGTTGAGGAACCACAGCCGCTGCTGGGCGTAGGAGAGCGGAATCCGTGCCGGACGCGGATCCACCGCGGTCACGGTGCGGCGACCCGGTGCGGTGCCCTCGCCCACGACGGCGGAGAGAGCGGCCACGGTGGGTGTCTCGAAGAGCTGCCGGATGGGAAGTTCCGCGCCCAGGCTGGTCCGGATGCGGCTGACCAGCTTCGTGACCAGGAGGGAGTGGCCGCCGAGGTGGAAGAAGTCGTCGTCGATGGTGACGGTGTCGGTGCCGAGTATGTCGGCGAAGAGGGTGCAGAGGGCTTCTTCTTGGGGGGTGCGGGGGGCCCGTCCGTTTTCGCTCTCGGGTCCGTATTGGGGTGTGGGGAGGGCGTTGCGGTCGAGTTTGCCGTTGGGGGTGAGGGGGAGTTCGTCGAGGGTGACGAACGCGCTGGGGATCATGTAGGGGGGCAGGTGGGTGGCGGTGTGGGTGTGGAGGTCGGTGGTGTCGGTGTCGACGGTGCTGACGGTGTAGGCGGTGAGGCGTTGGTCGCCGGGTTGGTCTTC
>NZ_JBVJEA010000035.1:0-68567 GCF_055581985.1 Streptomyces sp. NPDC042336
AGCCATCTGCCGCCAGCTGTTCAAGATCCTCGAACGCTCAGGTCGAACCCCGACGACCTCCTCCGAACCGCTTGACTCGATATAGCAGCCTCGGGGGGGGGCAGACCGGGTTGGGCTGGGCCGTCAGGACCGGGTGGGGACCATCTCCGCGGGTGTGGGGAGCAGCACGAGAAGCGGAAGTTCGGCGACCCCGCCATGGGACCATCCCCGCGGGTGTGGGGAGCAGGGCGAGGCGAACGGTTTGAGGGTTCACGCCGAGGGACCATCCCCGCGGGTGCGGGGAGCAGCGGCTCAGCACGGCGACGGCGGGGGTACGGCGGGGACCATCCCGGCGGGTGCGGGGAGCAGTCTGTTGCGGGAGCCTTCGGGCTCCCGCTCTCGGGACCGTCCCCGCGGGAGCAGGGAGCGTCGAACCCCTCCGTGAGCACCATGCAAGGACCATCCCCGCGGGTGCGGGGAGCAGCCGACGAGAGCTGTCGACACCTGCTTGGGGGCGGGGCCATCCCCGCGGGTGCGGGGAGCAGGAAGCCGACGGCGCCGAGTACCACGTCGACACGGGGCCATCCCCGCGGGTGCGGGGACGACGTGACGAACCGGCGGGTGTTCTCGGTCGCGAAGGAGCAACCCCCGCGGGCGCGGGGACGACGGCCGCCTGGACACCGCCCCGGCGGTCGCTGCGGAGCAACCCCCGCGGGCGCGGGGACGACGGAGCCATGCACACGAACACCAGGATGCCGAGGGAGCAACCCCCGCGGGGGCGCGGGGACGACGGCGGGGCCGACCCGGGCGAGTAAACCCAAGGAGAGCAACCCCCGCGGGCGCGGGGACGACACCGTGACGCCGTAAGGGCTCATGATCGCGCAGGAGCAACCCCCGCGGGCGCGGGGACGACACCCCGGGTCCGCGTCCCGCGCGTCCAGCTCCAGCGAGCAACCCCCCGCGGGCGCGGGGACGACCTCTCGGGCCACCAGCTCCGCATCCTCAACCTGGAGCAACCCCCGCGGGCGCGGGGGACGACGGCAGAAGGCTGCGGAGGGCGTCAACCGGGCCGGAGCAACCCCCGCGGGCGCGGGGACGACGGCCCGGCCCACAGCCCGGCCGACGCTCCTGTCGAGCAACCCCCGCGGGCGCGGGGACGACATGATCCCCGGTCTGCTCGGCCCCCTGCTCAAGGAGCAACCCCCGCGGCGCGGGGACGACCCGGGGAACGCTGCCGTACGGTCGCAGGAGCCGGAGCAACCCCCGCGGGCGCGGGGACGACGCCGCGGTGAGGAACAGAGCGGCGGTGAGTCGCGAGCAACCCCCGCGGGCGCGGGGACGACTGGGCACCGCGTCCGGCACGCTCGACGTCGCCGGAGCAACCCCCGCGGGCGCGGGGACGACAGGCTGCGGAGCAGACGGCTGCCGCCACCACGCGAGCAACCCCCGCGGGCGCGGGGACGACGCCCTCCGTGACCAGCCGGAAAGCCCCATACAGGAGCAACCCCCGCGGGCGCGGGGACGACCAACGGGTCACCACCGCCGGATCCGCGCTGCTGGAGCAACCCCCGCGGGCGCGGGGACGACCGACCCTGCGCTGTGTCTCGGGCGTGCTTCGGGGAGCAACCCCCGCGGGCGCGGGGACGACCGATCCCGTCACGGAGCTACCGGCCGACGCCATGAGCAACCCCCGCGGGCGCGGGGACGACTTCGGGTACCGGGAGGCGTGCAGCGCGGCGTAGGAGCAACCCCCGCGGGCGCGGGGACGACCCGCCGGCCGCGCCGGTCATGTACAGCTCGGCGGAGCAACCCCCGCGGGCGCGGGGACGACGCGATGGGGACCTTCCAGTCCATCGGCTCGTCGGAGCAACCCCCGCGGGCGCGGGGACGACCCGTCGCCGCCACTGCCGCTGTCGCCATCCTTCGAGCAACCCCCGCGGGCGCGGGGACGACTTCCCACGAATGTCCGCCCCCGGCAGGGTTTCGGAGCAACCCCCGCGGGCGCGGGGACGACTCCGCACCGGTCACCTTGCAGCCCAGGAAGTTCGAGCAACCCCCGCGGGCGCGGGGACGACTGGCGGGCCGATGTGGCGATGCCGTCGCATCGCGAGCAACCCCCGCGGGCGCGGGGACGACAAGAAATATGCAGGCCAAAGCGCCGAAGGGGGGTGAGCAACCCCCGCGGGCGCGGGGACGACCACCTGGTCAGGGTCTTCGGAGTGATTGTGTGTGAGCAACCCCCGCGGGCGCGGGGACGACACTTCATGACCTGCGGCGTTGTCAGGTGATCATGTCATTTTCCTTTGCCTCGTTCGCAGGCCGCCAAGATTGTCCGTTCTGGCGGGGGCGGGCCATGAGGGTCAGGCCGTCGAAGTCGACGGGGGTCCAGCGGTCGCGGCCGGCTGTGCGGGCTGACCAACCCTGTTCCGTGGCCGCCGGTTCGATCATGACGGCTTGGCCGTCGTGGATGCGTTCGGCGAGGACGGTCCAGAGGCGGTCGCGGATGCGTGGGTTGGGGTTGCCGACGAAGACACCGGCGGCCACTTCGACGAACCAGCGGGTGAGGTGTCCCCGGAGCCCGGGCGGGGCCGCGATGAGCACGACCACTGTGGTCCCGGCGCTCACGGGGCCGCCGTAGGGTCAGGGATGATGTCGAGGTGGTGCGTGGCGCTCCAGTTTCGGCCGCCGCTGACGATGCTGTCGCCGTCGTCCCAGAGGGCACCGAGGTCCTCGTCCGGCAGGTCGCCGCCGTCGGGCACGAGGAGCTGCTTGATGTCGGCGACGACGCGGGGCAGGAGTTTGCCTCGTACGGCGGCGTCCCGCAGGGCGGTACGCGCGTCGCGTTCCGAGGTGAGGCCCTGTGCGACGAGGTCGAAGGCGAGGGGGATGGTGAACTCGGCCTTGTAGAGGTCGGCGATGTCCAGGACGAAGGAGAGGGCGTTGCCAGTGTGGACGAAGCCGAGGGCGGGGCTGGTGCCCAGGCCGGTGATCGCGGCGTGGCAAATGCCGTAGAGAGCCGAGTTGGCGGCGGACAGGAGCCGGTTGACGTCGTCGCCGGCGGCGAAGGCGTCACCCGGTTTGTAGTCGCGTTTGGTCCAAGGCACTCCGGTGCGTTCGGCGTGGTGGGCGTAGAGCTTGCGGATGCGGGTGCCCTCGCGGCCGCGGAGTTGCTGGAGGGTGAGGCCGGTGGTGTTCTCGCCGGGGAAACGCATGTCGTACATGCGGCGGGCGACGGCGACGCGCTCCTTGGGACGGGTGACCAGCCAGGCCTGGCGGAGCTGGAGCTGGGAGCCGCGCGCCGTGCTGGTGCCGGTGGCGTACAGGCGTACGCCCTGCTCGCCGACCCAACACACGGCGGTGCCGGAGTCGGCGAGCAGGGTGACGGCGGGGTGGGTGACGCGGCTGCCGGGGCCGATGAGGAGGACGGCGAGCCAGGCGGCCGGGACGTGGACGGTGCGCACTTTGTTGACCAGGACGATGGCGTTGTCGTCCCGGTCGATGTGGCAGCGCTCGGCATACAGGCTGGAGATGCGGTCCTCCAGCCTGTGCACGTCCTGCGGTCCGGTCCGCCACCAGGGTTCAGCCATGGTTCGCCTCGGTGGTTCGGAGTGGGGCGAGGGTGAGCAGGCCCTGCCCGTATCCCTTCGCTGGGCCGATGCCGCCCAGGAGGGTGGCGCGCAACGCGTCGGGGTCGGTCACGTGAAGGCGTCCCTCGAAGGTGGCGGTGGACAGAGTGACGCGTGGACCGGCGGAGCCCTTGCGGAAGCGGAGGATGTCACGGGCGACGATGGTCACCGCCGGTCCGGCGGAGAGGTCTTCGCCCCGGTTCTGCAGGCCGGGGGCGAAAGACGCGACGGTGGCGTCGGGGACGGTGAAACCGTGGCGCTCACACCGTTTGAGGAGCCACTCGAGCTGCTGCGCGGCGGTGCGGTGGGCGACCCGCGCGCCGCGAGGTCGACCGCCGTTGTCGGCTCCTTCTTTCAGGCGTGCGGCCTGCTGTTCGCTTGGTTTGTTGGGCTGAAGGGCGTTGCGGACCGGGTTTGCGGTGAGACGGAAGCCGAACTCGCGTCCCCGGACGAGGCGTTCCAGCAGTGGTGTGTAGTCGGCGATAAGTGGATTGCCTCCGTCGGCGCCCGGCCAGCCGGCTTCGTCGACGAGGTGGGCCCAGGAAGGGCGGCTCTCGGTCAGGACGAGGATGTCCGCGCGGTGCGGAGTATTGCTCTCCAGGCGCCACAGAACGCGTTCGGCGACGGGCTGGACGGCCAGTCCGGACAGGATGGAGGCGTGCAGACGGTGTGGGCTGGAGAGGAGCGCCGTGGCGGCGCGGCGGCGCGGGTTGAGCGCGATCTTCGACAGGTAGGGCATGCGGTCACCAGCCCAGGAGGGCGAACGGGTCGTGGTCGGGCTGTCCGGCGGAGGCCGTTTCCGTCTCGGGCCGGTCGCTGCCGCTGGGGATGGTGACCCAGAGGTGGCGGACGTCGCGCCGGACGAACCGGGTGCCGGTCTTGAGGTCGTAGGTGTCGGGCACATCGAGGGCGATCTGGTCGCCGGCCGGGTCCTCAATGGTGGCTTCCAGGGACACGGTGGTCCCCTGAACCTGTCGGCGGCGGTGGCTGCCGGCCTGCCACGGCACGTCCTCCAAGGCTTCCTTCAGCGGGGAGTCGGTGCGCAGTCCGAGGCTGACGGGTCCGGTGGGCGGGCAGGAGCGGCGGCCGAGGCTGAGCGGGAAGACGGGGTTGCGGACGGCTTCTTCGAGACTCTGCACCAGGGCCTTCGGGCCCCGGAGGGCGGCGACGAAGACGGCGTCCTGGAGGTAGAAGCGCCGGGTGACGCCTGTGTGCTTCGCCGGGGTGGTCCTGGTCTGCTGTCCCTTGGCGTTGGTCTTGGCCGACAGCAGCGGCACTCCGCGGTAGTCGCTGTAGGTGTGGTAGTCCCGCAGCAGGGTGCCGGGCTGGTCCACCCGGACGCCGAGCTGCAGGCCGACCAGGTCGGTGAGGGAGGCCTCGCGGTTACGGCCCTCGGCGGCGGCGAGGAGGCCGAGGACGCCGGACTTGGTGGGCTGGGGGCGGGTTTCGCGCTGGTTGTAACGGGACGGACCGCCCCATGACTGGAGCGGGGCGGCCAGCCGCATCACGAGGACGGCGTGGTCGGTGCCGGTCATCGGGCACCGACCTCCGCGGTCCCGGCGGGCGCGGTCTCGCCGTCGGCGAGCCACTGTCCCACCAGGGCGTCGACGGAGCCGAGCAGGACGGGGAAGGGCAGAGAGGAACCGAAGACCTCGGTGATCTTGTCGCCTTCGGCGGTGTAGGTGGCCAGGGTCCGCAGTGGCTTGTCGCCCCAGGTTTCGCCGACCCCCTTGAGCTCGTCGGCGAGCCGCACAACGGATTCCGTGGCCAGGCCGGTGACGCCGGTGACGGGTTCCTCGTAGGCGGAGACCAGGTTCACGGGCTGGTCGGCCCGGACGGTGAGCAGCACCAGATGGGGCAGGGTGCGGTGGGCGAAGGAGTTCTGGTGCCCAGTCGGCATGGAGCGGGCGAACGCGTCGACGAACCGCACGGCCGCCCGGCGCGTCTCGTCCGCGTCGCTGAGGTTGTCACGCAGCTGGTGCACGCCGAGGACGGCGTAGCGGTACAGGGTGGAGGAGTTGAACTCGACGGTGCCGATCATGCCGGCGCCGTGGTCGTCGGTGTTCTCGTCGTCGACCGCGGTGTAGTAGTCGAACTCGGTGCGCACGGCGTGGGTGGACAGGGCGTGCGCGACCTGGACGGAGGCGTCCACGTTCAGGGCGGGCAGGTCGGCGACCATACGGCCGAACAAGGCGACCTCGGCCGGGTGCCCGGTGGACAGCGTCTGGACGACGGGGAGCTTCTTCACCTCGTTCTTGAGGTCGTCGTCGGGCAGGGCAGCGAGCTCGGCGGCTCGGCCGTCGAGCAGACGGACCAGGTCGTCGAGCTGCTTCTTGCCGAAGAACAGCAGGTAGGCGGACTGGTCGTCCTTCTTGGCCGACTTGGTGATGCCGAGCGGCTCCAGCAGTGCGGCGGCCAGCCGGTCCGCCGGACCGGTCTCCAGTCCGGCGCCGCCCTCGGTGACGGGGCGGGCGAGGCGCTGGGCGAGCAGGCCGACGATCCGCTTGGTGCGGGTGGCCCGGTCGGCCTCGGGCACCTGCTTGGCGTACTCGGTACGGGTGGCGCGCTTCCACGCCTGCGAGGAGACGCGGGCGCGGCGGGCACCGCCGTAGACGGCCTGCTTGGGGGTGCCGGAGTCGTCCCGGTTCACGTTGGACGGCGGCAGGCTCTGCAGGATGTGGACCTCGACGAAGAGGGTGGGCCGGCTCATGGCATGACTCCTTGAAGACGTGAGGCGCCGCTCGGACGGGGCGCGGTCGAAGACGGCTTGAAGTGGGCGGGGCTGCTCGACCGATGGCACGGAGCCGTGGCCGGCCGGTCCCCGGGTGGCGTCAGGAGGACGCGGTGACGGTGGTGTGGAAGTCGCGGTCCCATCGCTGCCGGAAGCGGTCGACGGCGTGCGGGCGGCGGGGGTCGTCCCAGGTCCGAAGAGCGGTGCGGAGCAGGTCGTAGTCGAGTCCGACTCCGGCTCGGTTCAGCAGCGGGGTGAAGGACCGCAGGTGCATGGCGAGTTCGTCGGCGTCGGCGGAGGTGAGTAGATGGCCGAAGCGCCGCTCCAGTGCCACGGTGGCGGCCTTGCCCTCGCTGTCCGTGGCCGCCTTCCGGGCGAGCAGCCCGACGGCGGTGCCCGGGCTGTTGCCCGTGACGTGCATCCGGCGGTCGTGCGTCTGCTGGTGGCGGGCGAAGAGGGTGAGCGCGGTGTGCTCGGCCGCCAGGTCCCGGGTGAGGGAGCCCTTGTTCCGCCACTCGGACGCCATGCGGGTGCGGTGGAACGGCCACATCGAAGCGACCGTGCCCGGCTCGCGGCCGGTACCCGAGCGCAGCGCGGCCAGCTCCGCCCCTGCGTCCGGGCTGCCAGGCTCGAACGTCACCCAGTACGGCGCCCGTTCCTGGCCGCCGGTCTCCTCGTCGGCCTGCCCCTCGGCCGGGGCCGGTGTGCCGGGGTCGGTGTACTGCAGGCCCCAGGCTCGCAGTACCCGGTCGCGGTCCGGTCCGTGCCACGCGGTCATCTCACGGAACAGGCGGGTGTAGTCCAGGCCGACACCCGCCTGCTGCAGGAGCGGCACGAGCCGCTGGAGGTGCTGCACCAGCTCGTGGAGGTCCTGGGCGGTCGCGGCCGCGATCAGCCGTCGCTCCACGGCGGCCTCCGTCAGTGCCTCGCTGCGGCGCAGCAGCAGACAAGCGGTGCCCAGTCCGACGCCCGGCCGGTGGACAGGTTCGGACGCGGTGTGCTGGTGCAGTCCGAACAGGGTGAGCGTGCAGTGTTCAGCGACGTAGCGGTCCGGGAGGCGGTCGGCGCCGTCGTCCCGCAAGGAGACCCGGTGGACGGACCGCATGGCCGGGACGGTGCCGGCCTCCCGGCCGACACCCTCGCGCAGGGCCCTCAGGCTCCGTGCCACGTACTCGGAGAATTCCGGACGCCGCCCTTCCTCGTACGCCGACCGCCAGTCGTCGGCCGCCTCCTCCCAGAAGAACGGCCGGGACCGGCCCGCCGGGGGAGTGCTGCCGGAAGCGCTGCTGGTGGTGGTCATGCTGCGGCCCCCTCCTCGCGCTCGGCGCGGCGTTCCTCGGCGATCCGGGTCAGGATCTCGGCGAGCCTCGCCCGGAAGACACCGACGGCCTTGCCACTGCGGTATACGAACTCCTTGTCGCCGTTCCTCACCGTGCGGCCCACCACGGCCCGCGGCGGGACCGCCGCGAGCAGGAGGTCCGCCTCCCGATCGGCGGCGAACTGCACGGACTGCTCCCACGCGAGCTGGGCGCGCTCCAGGAGCTCCTCGTCGTCCTCGTCGACGGTCCGCAGCCCGGCGAGCAGCCGGCGCATGGTCGTGTCGAGGGAGTGCAGGAACTGCGCGGACGGCCGGCTCCCCTTGTCACGGGGCAGCGGATCACCGCCGGAGGCACGCCGAAGGTCGTTGTTCAGACCGTCCAGGGCGCGGGCGACCCGATCCGCCTGGTCCACGCACTCCAGCAGGGCTTTGCGCAGCCATTCGTCCTGAGCGAGCAGGGCCATCACCGGCAGGGGCAGGTCGTCGCCGATGGCGTTCTCCACCACGGCAGACTGTGTGCCGTACTCGAGCCCGGACGTCTCGACGCCCAGCGGGTACTGCTCGGACAGCACCCTGAGGACCTGCAGGTCCCCGATCTGGCGCAGCAGCAGCGAGGTGTAGGGGCCGTCGCCCTGCGCGGGCAGCGTCATCGACAGCAGTGTTCCCAGTCCCTGCCAGGCAGCGCGGCCCGAGGTGGGCCGGCGGGGCCGCCGGTGGGGCTGGCCCTTCTTCGGTTTGGCGGTGTGCTGCCACGCTGTGTGCGGCTCGATCTCGGGCGTCTGCGTCAGCCGGTCGCCGGCCGACACGATCGCCCGGTGGACCCGCGGCCCCTGCTCCGTCTCGCAGGTGATCAGACGGATACGACGGGCCTGGAAGGTCAGCAGGTCCAGCAGGCCGGACGCCGGACGCTCGGACCAGGCGGCCCCGGCCGGTGACGTGCAGCCCAGACCGGCCGGACGCTCGTCCCACGCCCACTGCGGCCGGTCTCCCGGCTCCAGGCCGTCGGGCAGGATCGGTGTGTTCAGCAGCAGCGTCTCGTAGAGGGTCCGACCGGTGGGCACGATCACGCCGAACTGGCCGAGCGGCCCGGTTGGGTTGCCGGTCGTTTTTCCGCTCTTAGCCTGCGGGTCCCCCACGGCACCGGTCTTGATCGACGCCGTGTCCCAGCAGTGCGCGTGCAGCAGCCACAGCGCAGCGTCCCCCGGTGTCAGCAGCAGCTCGTCGGCCTCGCTGAGCGCGCTGAACAGGGGCACGTTGTTGCCGGACGCCATGGACGGCACCAGCTGAGCGGCCGTCTTCGTCTCCCCGTTCAACGCCTGAAGACCGACGACCTGAGCGAACGGGCGCTCCGCGTCGAACAGGCGGAAACGGTCCCCGTAGCGGGCGTTCAGGTAGTCCGCGAGACGGTCCTGCTCGTCCTGCGAGAAGCGGCCGCGGTGGAACCGCTCCGCCCACTCCTGCCGGGTGCGAGGCGCCCCGAGGACGTCGATCACCACGGGCAGCAGTAGTTGCCGGAGTACCACCGGCAGCATCGTGTGCACCGGCAGCTCGATCCGCCGGACGGTGTGCGATTCACGCAACGCGCTCAGCAAGCCGACGGGTTGCCGGTTGCCGTCACGAGTGACGGCAGTGAGCCATGCGTCGTGGACGAGGTCTCCCTCGCTGGCCATGGCGGTTCCCCCCTCCATGTACTGGCATTGCCACGTCTCCCCAGACGTGCCGACCGAGAGGGTCAACTCCGTTTCTTTTTAAGGGAGTTAGCTCCGTCCGGTCATCAACAGGGTGGCACTCGAATGCTTGCTACTTCAAGCGGGTTGAGGAAACTCGGTGAAGGTGACCGGCTGGCACAGCCATCCAGGCGGACAGTGGGTACCCTGCGCACGGCTTGTGGGGTCGGCGCCCTCCCCGTACACGGGGGTGTTCCCGCTTGGTACTTCGCTCAGCACGAGAAGTCGTCCCCGCAGCGCGGGGTGAGGCGGTCCCGGCCCGGCTCCACAGCCGCTTCACCTGGCCTCCCGCTCGATGACCAGCCCGAGTACGTCGTGGTACGACACCCGGTCCGCGCCCAGCAGCCTCGTGCCGTCCTCCTCCAGTACGAGCGCCAGGCGGTACTGGAGCCAGGGCCGTCCGGTCCACCCCGGAAGCGGGCTCAGCTCGGCCCGGGCGGCGTCGGTGAGCCCCGGGGGGAGGCGGACGGTGCCGCCGATCAGACGGTCGGTCACCTCGTCGTCGTCCACCTCGCCGTGCGTTCCGAGCCAGGTTCCGTCGATGCCCCGGTAGCCGCTGGAGGCCCGCCGGACGATGACCACTTCGACGGAGGGGTCACCGTCACGGACGACGGCGTCTAGCTGTTCCTCGGAGGCGGCCCGGCTGCCGGCGTAGTGGAGTCCCTCCAGGGTCGGGAAGGCCCACTCCCGCCGACGGCACAGCAGGAATTCCTCGGCGTTCTTCTCCCGCTCCCGCTCCTTCGCCTGCCACTGCTCCCACGCACCTGACTCGTTCCAACCCGCCGGGCAGATCCCGGCGTCACCGTAGGCGCGAGCCACCAGCTCCGGCACATCGGCGGGAATACTCCATCCGGATGCCGCCGGCACGCCCGTCTCCCCGTCCGTGAGCGGGCCCGCGGCCTCCGTGACCAGGGCCGCCGTCCGCAGCAGTGACCACTCGCCGTAGATCTGCTTCGACGCGTACAGGAACCGCGGTGTTCCGTCCCTTTCGGGCGCCACACCGGTGACCAGCACCTGAGGTACGCGGTGTGCGGTGGGACGGCGAGTGCCACTGTGTCGGTGCAGTCGGCCGATGCGCTGCAGCAGGAGGTCGGTGGGCGCCAGGTCGGTGATCAGTACGTCGGCGTCCGCGTCGAACGATTGCTCGGCGAGCTGGGTGGCGATCACCACCATGCGCCCCGGTCGGTCCTCGCCGGCCTGCGGTCCCATCTGACGCAGGCACTCCGCGGTCCGGTCCGCACGGTGGGCGGCGCAGAGCCGCGCGTGCAGAAGGTGCAGAACGCCGTCGAAGCCTCCTTTTTGCAGATCGCGGTAGATCGCTTGAGCCCGGGCGACCTGGTTGACCACCACCAGAGCGACACCGCCGTCGGCGACGGCCTTGCGCACGGCCGCGGCGATCGGCGTCCCAGCGGGATCCGTGTCGGGCAACCAGGCCAGCCGCACGGGCGCCGACTCCCGCCAGGACCGCACCGCCTCCGGGGACGTCTCGGCCACCGCCCGGCCACCGGTGCCGTAGGCCACTGTGACGCACGGGTACCCGGCCGACTCCGGCACGCGCTGGTGCACGTCCGCCGTACCGAGTACGCCGGACAGATAGGCGTCGACGAACCGTTGCCGCTGAGCGGGGGGCAAGGTCGCGGACAGCAGCACCACGGGAACCCCCACCTGCCCCAGCCAGCGCAGCGCCTCGACGAGGAACTGCCGCATGTAGATGTCCGCGGCGTGCACCTCGTCCACGACCACGACCTTCCCGGCCAGCCCGGCGAACCGGAGCATCACGTGCCGGGTGCGAGTCGCCGCATGCAGCAGGTGGTCGACCGTACCGACTGCGAACGCGGTGAGCAGGCCGCGCTTGTTGTCCAGGAACCAGTACGCCGGGCCGTCTGGCTCGGGGCCGGCGGCCCGGTCCGGCGAAGGGTGAGCGGACACCATGTCGTACTCGGCGTCCTCGTCGATCGCGCCGAAGTCGTCATCGGCCATGCCCTCCGTGCCGAGGAGGCCCTCTCCCTGGCATCCGCATCCATCGCCGTCGGGACGCGGCTTCCCGGCCCAGATGCTCCGCCACCAGGCGTTGAACCGCCGGCGGCCGTGCAGGAGCGCCACCTGGGACTCGAGCTCCGGGTCGAAGGAGCGCACCCACTGCAGCACCTGCTCGTACATCGGGTCGCTTGTCGCCTGTGTCGGCATGGCCACGAACACCCCGTCGAGGCCGAACCTCGCCGCCAGAATCTCGGCGGCCGCGAGCGCTGCCTTCGTCTTTCCCTCGCCCATGGGGGCCTCGGCCACCAGCAGCCCCGGTGCCGGCATCGACCATGCCCGCTCCACCAACTCCCGCTGCGACGCTCGCGGCTGCACACCCAGCCGACGGGTCAGCGGTTCCAGCGGATCCTCCGGCAGCGGTAGGTCCCGCCAACCGCCGCGAAGCCGCAGCCGCTCCCACGCCGCCTCCGCACGGCTACGTGACGAGGCGAAGGAGACCAGGTCGGCGTCCGACAGACCGACGAAGTGGCTGCTGTCGCTGGCGATCCAGTCCGCCATCACGATCAGACCCGACAAGGCCAGCTGCTCGGCCTTCCGCAGTGAGCCGACCGGCCGCACATCCGCCAGTTCCTCGAAGCCGACAGCGCGTGTGAAGACGTCCACGACCGCCCGCTGGGCTTCCTCCCAGGCGGCGCCCCGACCCTGGGCCCCGCGCGGCGGATCGAGAGCGCGGGCCGGCGGAAACGCCCCGTGGTGTCCGGCGACCAACGGCCACACCCACCCGGCGGCCTTCTCGTCGCCCCACTCGGCGACCAACCGCGGCCGCAACAGCACCGCTCCGGCCACGTCATGACGCCACCGCTTGCCCCGGCCCGCCGGTAGCCGCCCCCACGTCAGTCCCGCCGCCAGCACCGGTGCGGCCTCGGCCGCGTCCATGGCCTGGAACGCCGGGCACGCCTTACCGCAGTCGTGGATGCCGCACACCCACATGAACCACGCACGCCCTCGGCCACCGCTGACCTCGTCCAGCCGCCGCCGGAACGCGGCCGACACGTACTGGTCCCACATCGTCCCCGCCACGGCAGCCGTGTCCAGCAGATGCCCCAGCAGTAGATGCGTCCGCCCACCGTTGCGCGCAGCCGACTTCCCCCACAACCGCGACACCCGCGTGATGACCTCGTCGGCCAGGCCCATCGACCGCATCAACTCGACGACCGACCGCTCATCCTCCACGCCCGCCCCCTGAAGACTCGGCTGCTCGCAGCCAGTTGGTGCCGGCACTGTAAACGGAGCCACTGACAATGCCTGCCGAGGCCGAAGCGAGGTGAAGGAAAACAGGTACCCTCGCTCACATCACCGCAGCTCACGAAGTGTCGTCCCCGCACCCGCGGGGGTAGCTCGCCCACCTGGCCCGGGTCAGCCGCCTGGCTGGCGTCGTCCCCGCACCCGCGGGGGTAGCTCCCTTGCAACGTCGCAGGTCAGACCCGGTTGCGGGTCGTCCCCGCACCCGCGGGGGTAGCTCGTATTCTCCCGCGCTAGGAGCGAGAGCCCCTCCGTCGTCCCCGCACCCGCGGGGGTAGCTCACAGAAAAAGGGTGACCGGTGAATGGTCACCCTGTCGTCCCCGCACCCGCGGGGGTAGCTCCAGTTCGCTCATCTTGCTCCTTCCCTGGTGCGGGTCGTCCCCGCACCCGCGGGGGTAGCTCGCGGAGCTGCCAGGGGGCCTAATCCCTGACCGCGTCGTCCCCGCACCCGCGGGGGTAGCTCCTGGGAGGCGGTCGAGGAACCCCGCGACCAGGAGTCGTCCCCGCACCCGCGGGGGTAGCTCTTTTGAGCAGCGTGAACAACTTCGGTGGCGCGCGTCGTCCCCGCACCCGCGGGGGTAGCTCGAGATCCGGGCCGCCGAAGCCTTCTTGCAGCAGGTCGTCCCCGCACCCGCGGGGGTAGCTCGCGGACCAACCACACGCTGAAGCTGGCGGATTTGTCGTCCCCGCACCCGCGGGGGTAGCTCGCGCACCATCGCGGTCGGTGGCGGCGTCGTCGTGTCGTCCCCGCACCCGCGGGGGTAGCTCCCCGTTCGACGCCGACATCCTCCAGCACCTGCTGTCGTCCCCGCACCCGCGGGGGTAGCTCTCGCCGGGGCGTGAACCGTTCACGCGTGAAGTCGTCGTCCCCGCACCCGCGGGGGTAGCTCCGCGGGCTACGACCCGGCCACGGTCTACGGCGCGTCGTCCCCGCACCCGCGGGGGTAGCTCCGTGCGTGAGTCGAGGAGGGCGTCGGGGTCGCCGTCGTCCCCGCACCCGCGGGGGTAGCTCGTCGTCGCCGCGCTGAAGGCAAAGATCGTCAGCGTCGTCCCCGCACCCGCGGGGGTAGCTCCGAGGAGACCCCCAGCACCGTGGGGCGTGAAGTGTCGTCCCCGCACCCGCGGGGTAGCTCCTGATCCCGGAACATGCGCGGCGCCGCCGACACGTAGTTCCCGCACCCGCGGGGGTAGCTCGAAGAAGGTCACGGTCGAGGCGATCATCCAGCAGTCGTCCCCGCACCCGCGGGGGTAGCTCGTCGACCGCGGCCTGGGAGAGTTGCCACTGTCCGTCGTCTCTGCACCCGCGGGGGTAGCTCCAGGCCGACCGAGTCGAGGTGGCCATGGTCGAGGTCGTCCCCGCGCCTGCGGGGTAGCTCTCCACATGACCATGACCATGACCGCGACCGAGGCACCGGGTCGTCCCCGCACCCGCGGGGGTAGCTCCTGCTTCAGGTCGAATGCGACCTGCTCCATGCCGTCGTCCCCGCACCCGCGGGGATAGTTCGAAGGACCAGCTCCGCGACGTCCTGGTGGCGCAGTAGTCCCCGTCCCCGCGGGGGTAGCTCGCGGTTGGTAAAGGTGGTGAAGGCTCGGGTCAGGTCATCCCCGCACTCGCGGGGGTAGCTCGCCGACACACAGGACCGCAGGGCCTCCGGAGATGTCATCCCCGCATTCGCGGGGGTCCGACGTTTCACTCAGTTATACAGCTCGGAGGAGCTCTGCTCCCCGCACCTGCGGGGACGGTCCTGAGGTCAAAGCTGTGGCTCCGGCAACGGCACCGCTGGTCCCCGCACCCGCGGGGACCCGCTGCTACGAACCGGCTCGTTTCACGGCTGATTACTCGAAGTGAGGGCCTCCTGAAGATCACTGCCCTGACGCCCGACCCCGTAGGTATTCATGGCGGTATACTTCCCGGTGTGGATACGACGATCAAGATCGGTGCGGAGACTCGCGACAAGCTCGCCGCTCTGGCCGAGGCCAGGAATATGTCGATGCGGGCGTTGATCGAGGAGTTCGCCGCGACCGCGCTCACTCCTGCGCAGTTGCGTGAGCGAGCCGAACGCACAGACGCGTTCTTGGCCGCAGAGTTCGGGCACAGGGTCAGCGACGACGAAGCCGGCGCATTGCGTGAGCGGATGCGGCAGGCGCAGAACGCCGGGCAGGCTCGGGTTCGGGGCACGGCGGCGTGATCGTCGAGCACTACGTCCTGGACAGTTGCACACTCCTTGCCCTGGGGGGCAACAAGCAGGTCTCCGGGCTCATCCACATTGCCGCGGGGGATCCCACGGTGCGTTTGTGGGTCCCCATCGTGTGCGTGCTGGAGGCCGAGCGTGAACGGGCCGGGATCGTCGACTACCTGGGCATCCTCGATGTCCTGCACACCTTGGACGCCGACTATGCGACGGCGCACGCGGTCGCCGACCTGTATCGCCGCAACGTCCCCTTCGGCGTAGGGGCCGCCGTACACGCCACCCAGCCCACGCTGGACCGCCCCGACGGTGCCGTCGTCGCCACGGTCGCGCCCGCCGACTACGACGGGCTCGAAGCCCCGGTCCTCGACCTCAATCGATAGGCGGTCCGCAGCACATCGGCGTCAGCCGTACGGCCGAGCCATTCACATCCCCCTGGACTCCGCCCGCGGGTTCGTCTGTTCCCCGCACTCGCGGGGATGGCCCCAACGTGGGGCGGGCGAGCATCTCAGGCCTTCGCTGCTCCCCGCACCCGCGGAGATGACGACCCCCACGTGGACCCGGTCGCCCGGCGGACGTCCTCCGGGGAGCGGCACCGCAAACTCGTACAGCCGCCTCCGGATGTGGTGGACGAGTGGGGAGCCGGGGCCGTGGATGGCGGTGGCGACGGTCAGCAGAGCGGCGCCCAGGCGTTGGCGGTCCGGCTCCGGCGGAACGGCTCGCCACAGGCTGTAGGCGCGGCGGGTGGGTCATCTCCGCGCCCGCAGTGGTAGCTTCACGTGACGCTGGTGGGCAAGACCGGTTCGGGCGTCGTCCCGGTACCTGCGGGGGTAGCTCCCCGGGTACGGCGGAGCCTGCCCGACCGACCGGCCGTCCCCGCGCCCGCGGGGGTAACTCGTTCTTGGTCCGGTCGTAGGGCACGTTGTTTGTAAGCACTTCTTTGGGTACGGAGCACCAGCGTTTCGCGGCTCCATGGCGTAGGAAGTTGATCCGGCGCCACCGGTATGACAAGGCAGTCCAGGCCAGGGGCAGGAGAGCCTGTGCGCGCATCGTTCGGCGTGATCGAATAGGGGATGACTTCGTTCTGGACTGGCAAGCGGGTGCGTCTGCGCGGGATTGAGCCCGAGGACTGGACGGCGTTCGGGGGCTTCGCCATCGATGAGGAGCGGTTGGGCGACCTGCTGCATCCGCCCCGATCTGCCGAGGGACTCCGGGCTTGGGCGAAGGAACAGGCCGTCGCGAAGCCCCTTGGTGACTGCTTCACGTTGGCGGTGGAAGCCGTGGGCACGGGGCAGATCGTCGGGGCTGTCGGCTCTCACTACGCAGATCCGCGGGCGGGGCGGTTCGAGTACGGCATCACGATGGGTGTTGGGTACCGGCGTAAGGGCTACGCGATAGAAGCCGTGCTGATGCTGCTGCGATTCATGTTCGCCGAGCGGCGCTATCACAAGTGCGAAGCCCGGATCTTCGCTCACAACGAGGCGTCGTTGGCACTGCATCGCCGTCTCGGCTTCGCCGAGGAGGGGCGCCTGCGCGATCACGTGTTCTTTGCCAGCCAGCACCATGATCTCGTCGTCATGGGCATACTCGCCGATGAGTTTGCGCAACTGCACCCGATGAGCGAACTCAAGTGAACGCTGTGCCTCCGGAGCAGAGTGCGGCTGCGGCAGCCTACCGACGACCCGCCCTCTATCGAGGTAGAGCCAGATCATGTTACTGCGGGGGCGTGAATCACACCGGCACACGTCCCCTGCGACCCGCCGCTGGAGCCGAAACAAGTGCCTACAGACAGGCACGTCGTTGTTGGTCGTCCCCGCACCCGCGGGGGTAGCTCCTACGACCGGTAGGCCAGGCAGGTCGACGGCAGGTCTTCCCCGCACTCGCGGGGGTAGCTCGTCGGACACCGAGGTCAGTGCGTGGCTGTTGTCGCCCTTCCCGCACCTGCGGGTCAGTTCCGTCCTCCAACATCCGAGTTCCGTGCGCCCAGGTCTGATCACGATCTCAACACCAAGCTTTCACAAGTACTCCACATCAGCGCATGATTCTCCCTACACGCCAGCCACAGGGGGGACACGTGACCGACAGCCTGCCGCCGATGCCCGACCACCAGCCCCAACCCATGACCCCAGCCCCGGACGGTCCGAGGCCAGCCAGGAGACCTCAGAACTGGGTGGTCATCGGTGCGGCAGCAGCTGTCATCGCCGCAGTCATCGGCACCGGCATCGTCGTCGTCCAAGCCACCAACGATGACAACAAGCCCGCCGCGACCGCCGCGGAATCCAGCGCTCCCGCCGACATGGCCACGACTGTCGACGACGAACCGGAACCCGACCTCGAGCCCACTTTCGTGGAACCGGCCGTCGGTGACTTCACCATCGAACTCCGTACCACCAGTCGGCAGTGCTTTGGATCAGCGGGCTGCAACCTCACAGTGGAACCCAAGCTGTCCTACGTGGGCGTCAGCGACGAATTGGACCCGGACGCCGTGTACGAGATCACCTACGAGATCAAGGGGGACGAGTCCGGGCCCATCCTCGAGACGGCTGAACTGTCAGACCAGACGACTCTGAACTACACGGAGACGAGCCTTACCACGAAGTCGGCGGGCACGAAGGTCTCCGTGAAGATCACCGACATTGTGTCGACGGGCCTGTAGGGAGAGGCACGGTACGGCAGCCTGGCACCTATCCAGCGGCGGTCCCTTACGGCGGCGGACGGCGCTGCCCTCGAGAAGGATCACGAGTTGTGCAACTGTCTAGCCGCAGTTGCGGCAGACGAAGGAAGAGGCACCGCAAAGTCGTACAGCCGCCCCCGGATGTGGTGAACGAGTGGGGAATCCGGGCCATGGATGTCAGTGGCGACGGTCAGGAGGGCGGCGCCCAGGCGTTGGCGGTCCGGCTCCGGCGGCACGGCTCGCCACAGGCTGTACGCGCGGCGGGTGGCAGCCTCGACGTCGGGGTGCCCCGGGCCCTGCACGGTGACGCGCAGCTGCGCGGCGTGCAGGTACCAGGACAGGCCCGACGCGTGGTCGCCGGCGAGGGCGGCGAGGTAGCCGCGCACCTCGCGGACCTGGATCGTGTGCAGGTGCAGTTCGCCGTACTCGGCGGTGGCGTCCCGATCGATCCGGGCGGCGAGACCGGCGGCATCCGGCAGGTGTCCGGTCCGGGCGATCTCGGCGACCTTGACGAGTCCGGCACGCAGCATGTCGGGAGTCAGCCCGGGTGGGGGTGGTGCGGCGCCGGGCTCGGGGGCGGCCCAGAACTCCGGCGTCACCGTTCCCCAGGGGCGGTAGAGAGGTTCGGGCATGGACGGGCTCTCCTGCCGTGGTCCGGGGCTCACCAGGCCACCACCCGGCGGACCTCGGTGATGCGGGTCAGGTGACTGGTGCTGTTGCGCCAGCTTTCGTACGTGACCAGGCGGGTCTTCAGTCCGGTACGCGGTGCCTCGATGATCAGGCCCTGGCCGACGTACATGCCGACGTGTCCGGGACGGGCGTCCGAGCCGTCGGACCCGGGGTTGAACACCAGGTCGCCCGGCTTGGGAGCGTCGATACCGACCCTGGTGCCGATGCCGACCTGGTCGTACGTGGTCCGCGGGATGCTCACCCCGGCCGCCCGGTAGGCCTGCTGCATCAAGGAGGAGCAGTCGCACCAGTGGGCCGGGTTCTTGCCCAGCGCGGCGGTGCAGTCGCCGCCCAGCCGGTACGGGCCGCCTCGCTGCTTCAGAGCCCACGACACGGCCACGCGTACCTTCTCCGGCGTTCCCTCGGGCAGTTCGTACCCAGCGGGCAGCGTGCCGTCCTTGCTCGCGGACGGGGCGGCGAAGTCGGCCGACATTCGCATGATGTTCTGCACGTAGTGGTAGGTCTGGCCGCCGGCGAACGAGGGCGGCGGTACGCCCTGGTACTGGTCGACCCGGCCCCAGCCGGCGTTGTACCCGGCGAGGGCGAGCTCGATCGGCGAGCCGTTGTAGCGCGGGTGTGCCTTGCCCTTCTTCAGCAGGGAGCACATCATCCGGCCCTGGGCCGGGATGGCGTCCTCCGGGTCCCACACGTCCTTGCGGCCGTCCCCGTTGCCGTCCACCCCCCAGGTGGCCCAGGTGCCGGGCATGAACTGCGCGATGCCCTTCGCGCCGGCAACGCTGGGGCCCGCCTCGGGATCGAAGCCCGATTCCTGCTTGATCTGGGCGGCCAGTACCGCCGGGGACAGGCCTTCGCCGCAGTCGGCGGCTGCCTGGAGGATGAGCGGCGCGTACCGGACTGGCACCCCGTCCTTGCCGATGCGCAGCCCTCCGAGCGGGTTGCCGACACTGCCGTCGCCGTCCTCGTCGAACGTGGAGATCAGCAGGACCACGCCCAGACCCATCGCGAGCGGCGTCATCACGAATCCCAGTCCGAGGGCCAGCAGGCCCCGCCGGACCGACTTGCCTGTCACGCCGCCCCCTCTTGACCTGCCCGCAGATTTGCTCCCCCAAATCTGAAATTCAGACTCCCTGTCGGGTGCCGTTAGCGGAATCGTAGCGTGATGAGGCGTGACGTTACGCAATCTCACCACATCAGGGTGATGCTTTCATCTGCCTTTCCGGATGGGTCAGTTGTCCGTGTAGGGTGCGCTTTCGGGGTGGCGACGGCGGTGGCCGCGTAGTCAATTGACTATTGCAAATTCAATCTGCGGAGGGGGAGAGGGTGCTGCGCACACGGACCGACGCCGTCCCGCAACTGCCCGTGAGTGCGCGCTTGGTGGTGCCGGTGATGGCCGCCACCGGAGGCAGCGGACGTACCACGGTCGCGAGACTCCTCGGCGCCGGGTTGGCCTCGAGTGGTTCCACCGTGGTGCTGGATCTCGCGCCTCGGCTGTCCTCCCCCTGGCCCGCTCTGCTCTCCGGCCAGCAGGCGGGCGGGCTGGCCGCGCTCCCACCGGATCGGCCGTTGACGCGGTCGGCGGTTCAGCAGGCGTGCGTCGTTCAGCGGACGCGCGCCGTCGGCGAGGATACGGACGACGCGGTCTGGCACCTCCTGTCCGACGGGCAGGAGTGGCACACACGGCCCTTGGAACTGCCCGAGAATCCCGCCGCCTGGTACCAACTGGCGGCGATCGGCGGCTGGCAGGCCGTGGTCGCGGACACGATCCACCCGCTCGCCCACGACCTCCTGGCCGCCCGCTGCGCCGGTGAGACCGGGCGGACGCGCGGCTGGTATGACCTGCCGTTCGCCATCCCCGTCCTGTGCGCGGCCGCCACCGCCCAGGGCATGCGAAGCCTGCAGCAGGCGGTCATGGTCCTGCACGCCGAGGGCCTGCCGCTCCGGCGCACCGTCGTCGCCCTCGTCGCGACCGGAGACGGCCGCCCTCCGGTCGCGGTGCGGGCCGGGGCGGCCATGCTCACCTCCCGCACCGCCGCGGTGGTGCAGGTGCCCCACGATCCGCATGTCCACGCGCACGCCCTGGCCACAACCCGCCTGCGCTCGCGCACCGTGCAGGCCGGCACCCGGCTCGCCGGGGCCGTCCTGGCCGCGGCGCATGCCGCCTGGGGCGGTCCGCTGCCAGACGCTCCGCAACCCGCCCCCGTCACACCAGCCCCGCGACCTACCCCCGCCATCCCTGCCCCCACTGCGGTTCCCTCCGCCGCTGGGGGCTATGGCACCCCTGCACTCGACACCCCCGCCGTCACCGCTTCTTGACGAGGAATCGGATATGAGTCAGTTCCTGGCCACAGTGCACACCGTCACCGCTACGGTCGCCGGTGCCGTCGACCCGCACGTGGGCCTCCTCGCCGACGCCGTCCCCGACGTCACCCCGGAGATGCCCAAGGACGTCGACAAGCCGGTCCAGTCCCTCCTGAACTGGACCGCCGGACTCGGCCTTGCCGCCGCCGTCCTCGGTGGCCTGCTCGGCTGGGCCGCCGTCGCCGTCGGGCACAACAGCGAACGGGCCGCGCTCGCGGCGCGAGGCAAGCAGGCCATCCTGTGGAGCCTGTTCGGGGCCGGTGGAATCGGCGTGACCGCGGCGCTGGTGACCACGTTCTACAACATGGGCAAGTGAGGACGGGGTCGATGAGCGACAGCAGGGCCCGCAAGGCCCGCCTCGTCCTCGCCGGGCTCGGCGTTCTTACCGTCGGGGTGCTGGTCGGAGGTGGCGTCACCGCGGGTGTGGTGCTCGGCGACGACTCCAGCGGAGGCGGGTCGGAGCCGGAGGCGACGGCGCCCGTGTCCTCGAAGCCGAGCACCACGGAGCAGTCCGAGATGACCCCGGACAAGGCGCGCAAGCTCGAACTTCAGGTCCCCACCGGACAGAAGGACGGTCTGTCCACCGGCTTCTCCGACGGTCCGGTCGGGGCGATCTCCACCGCCGTCCACTTCTGGGAGGAGTACGCCTTCCTCGACGACCGGAAGGCTCGTCAACAGCTCGAGGCGATCGTCACCCCGGAAGCCGCAGGATACGTGGACGAGCAGGTATCCGAGGTGCGCAGGCTGCGTGAGAGTGCTGGCCTTCCGCCGTCCGGAGGTACCCCGGCCGGGATCACCTTCAGCACCACGGTCAATGCCGTGCGCCCGACGTCACTGGACAAGACCGGCAAGGTCGTACAGATCTGGATCAATTTTGATCGGTACACAACGAAGTCCGATGGCGTCTCCGGTGACGAGCCGCTGAGGGATCAGACCGTCGATTTGATTCTCAAGGCGCAGGACGGCGACTGGAAGCTCACCAACGAGCCGGAGTATCACGAGAAGCGCAGCTTCCCTCGTGCCTACGACCCTGACTCGCACGTGTCCTGGCTGGACGGATGGCGGCAGGTGAGTCATGTGGACTGAGTGTCGGCATTCCTTACCGGCACGTCTTTCCGTTCTCCTGGCCGCCGTCCTGGTGTGCTTCGGCTGCATGCTGAGCACCGCGCCCATGACGCTGGCCGTCGACAAACCGGAATACCACGCCGACCACGGGCCGGGCGACAACGGAGGCGGATGCCCGGAGGAGTTCGGCGACACCTGCGGCATCGACGACGACGGCAACTACTGCGACTACTACAACATCGACGACGAGGACCTCTGCCGACTGCCTCAAGCAGGCGAGATGCCAGGGACTGGCGAGATCTGTTCCAACCCCCGAGCGTGCAGCGACTCGGGACGCAAGGTGGTCGAAGAGGAGAAGCTGGAGAAGTGGCGGCAGACCAACGTTGAGCTGGTCAAGAAGGGAGAACTCGAGCAGGCCGACTTCGACAAGTGGTTTGAGTATCTCGGCGCATGTGTCGACAAGGGCAAGCCACTGGAGGCATGTAAGGACCGGGCCTACGCGAGGTTCGGTCCGGTCGGAGGGGAAACTCTTTCCGGCTGGGTCGGTGACCAAGTCTCCGAGATGGCCCGGGACGCCCTGGAAGAGGCCGCCCAGTACATCGGCAACGCGGTGGTGTGGCTGCTCGAGGAGTTCGCCGACGTCTTCAACGACGCCTCCGGCGTGGACCTCGACGACACCGGCGTCAAGGAGCCGATGGGCATCGCCACGGCGTTGTCCGCGGCCCTGGCGGTGTTCCTCCTGCTGCTGCAGTTCGGGAAGACGACCGTCAGCCACCGCGGCGAGCACGCGGCGACGGCGCTCTTCGGCCTGGCGAAGTGGGCCCTGATCACCGCGGCGTACTGGACCGTCACCACGACGGCGCTGGAGCTGTCCGACGCGATCTCCACCTGGATCATCGACTACTCCTTCGACGGCGGTGAGGGCGTCGGCGCGGACGAGGCCATGAAGGCCCAGTTCGGCACGTTGTTCGGCGGCCTGATCACGGGCGGGGGAGGGGCCGCCACCGCGGGCGGGGCGCTGGTCACCGGCCAGGGCGTCACCGCGGCCGCCGTCGCCGTGGTCATCGTCATCGGCATCGTGTGCATCCTGGCCATCGGCGCGCTGTGGATCGAGGTGATCCTGCGTCAGGCGGGAATCATGATCCTGGTCGCCACCATGCCGATCGTGCTGGTGGGGCAGATGTCGGACGCCACCAAGGACTGGTGGCCCAAGGCCCGGGACGCGCTGCTGGCGCTCATCCTGATGAAGCCGATGATCGTGTTCTGCTTCTCGATCGGCTTCTTCGCCATCGCCGACGGCAAGGGGATGCAGAACGTCATCGTGGGCCTCGTCATCTTCCTGATGGCCTGCTTCTGCTGGCCCGTCCTGGCGAAGTTCATGACCTTCTCGACCCTCGGTGCCGGCGCCGCTGCGGCGGGCGGGCTGATCAGTTCTCTGGGCTCGTCGGCCACGTCGACGGGCGGCGGCTACCGGCCGGAACTCGGCGGCGCGGGTGCCGTCGGCGGGGGCCCCGCGTACACCCGGGCGCTGGAGCGTGACAACACCTTGATCCAGGCGAGTGGTTCCAACGCCCACGGCGGCGGGGGCTTTTGGACCAACGAGTCGCTCAAGGCCCGCGCCAAGGGGCCCGGGGGCCGTCTCGGTACCCGGGTGGCCGGACCGCTCGGGCTGGGACTGCAAGTTCTGGCCGCGGGCAAGGACACCCTCGAGTCCGGGATGGCCAACACCGCCGCGCACGCGGGGCTCGACTCCGCGTCCCCCGGCGGCCGTCACGTGGTCGTACCGCCGCGCGGCCCGGACACGGCGAGTCTGCCCCCGGCCGGCCCGGCCGTTCAGACCGCCCAGGCATTCCAGGCTGCCGCCCAGGCATTCCAGGCTGCCGCCCAGGAGCACGCACCGCAGCCGCGCCCGGGCACCGCGCCGGTGAGTACCGCCCCGCCCGGCACCGACGTCCCGTCACCGAGGGAGGGATAGCCGATGACCGGATCCCGTACCGGCTTCGGTTCCGGCGCGGCCCCCGTCACGTACGGCGGCTGGCAGTCCGAGCGCAGCGGATTCATGGGACGGCTCTCCGGGGCCGGCTTCGCCCTGGTCGTGGGTGGGTGCGTGCTGCTGCTCACGCCGGTCAACCTGGGCAGCTGGACGGCGGCGTTCGTGTGTCTGCCGCCGGCGGTGGTGTGCTTCGCGCTCGCCTTCGGGAGAGTCCTGGGGCTGAGCGCGGAGGAATGGATCGGTCTCGCAGTAAGGCATCAGATCAACGTGGCCACCAGGCGCAACATCTTCCAGTCCGGGGCCTTCGCCCCCCGCTCGAGGACGTCCGGGCAGCAGCCCACCGACCTGCCGGGTGTGCTGGCCCGGCTCCGCTTCCTGGAGGCTCCCGGCGGCCTCGGCGGTGACCTGGGCGTCGCCCACGACCCGGTGGCGAACACCTACACGGCCGTCGCCCGCATCACCTTTCCCGGCCTCGCCCTCGTCGACAGCGACCGGCAGACCGCCCGGGTCGCGGCCTGGGCGGGTTTCCTGCGTGGCTTCTGCACCGAGGACTCGCCGATCGTCCGGATCGCCGTGCACCAGCGGTGCCTGCCCGACGACGGCGCGGCGCTGCGCTCCTGGACCGACCGGCACCTGGCGCCGGACGCTCCCAAGGAGGCCGTGGCCGCGCTCACGGAGTTGATGGAGGGCGCCGGCCCGGCTGCCACGACGCGCGAGACCTATCTGTCCGTCACCCTGTCCGCGTCCAGGGCCCGGACGGCCGTCAAGGGCGCCGGCGGCGGGCAGGCCGGCGCGGCCGCGGTCCTGGTGCGCGAGCTGCACGCGATGTACGGCTCGCTCTCCTCGGCGAGCCTGCAGGTCGTCGAGTGGCTTGCCCCGCGTGCGCTGGCCCAGGTGGTGCGCACCGCGTACGACCCGGAGGCGCAGCTGATGCTCGCCACTCGCAACGCGGCCGTACAGGCACCCGGCTGGCAGGGCCTCGAGCCCGGGGTGGCCCCCGAACTGGCGGGACCGGCGTACGCCGAGGCCGACTGGGGCACCTACCGTCACGACGGTGCGTGGACCGTCTCCTACCAGGTCCGCACCTGGCCGCAGTCGGACGTGTACGCCACCTTCCTGCAGCCGTTGCTCCGGCCCCGGCAGAACGCCCGGCGCAGCCTGAGCCTCGTCTACGAGCCGATCGGGCCGCGCCGGGCCCGGCAGGACCTCGCCCGTGAGAAGGCCAAACGGGAGTCCGCCCGCAAGCTGCGCGCCAAGACCGGCCGGGACGAGTCCGCCGACGAGCTGCTCGAGGCGCAGAAGGCCAGGGCCCAGGACGTCGCACGCGCCGGGGGCCAGGGCGTGGTGCGGATGACCGCGGTGCTCGCCGTCACCGTCACCGACCCGGGCGAACTGGAAACCGCCTGCGCAGAGCTGCAGGCGGACGCCGCCGCCTCCGGACTGGAGCTGCGGCGCATGTGGGGCGCCCAGGACGCCGGCTTCGCGGCCGCCGCGCTGCCGCTGGGGCAGGGGCTGCCGGACCGGAGGATCGGATTCTGATGCCGCTGCCCTCGTTGCTGTCGTCGTGGTCGGGGTCGTTCAGGCGCCGTGAGGCTGGCGACACCTTGCTGAAGGAGACCGAGTTCGGCGAAGCCACGGGCCTGGACCGGCTTGCCGCACCGGCGTCGCCGACCGCGCCGAGCGTCCGTGACCAGCGGCACGCGAGACTGCTGGAGGACCCCGGGACGGTCATGCGGGTCGCGCCCCGGAAGGGCTGGGCGCAGCCGTACGCCGGGCGTGCCGCCTCGCTGCCCCGCGTCGAGGCCGTCCGTGCCGACACCGCCAACGCTGCCGGTGCCTACCCGTTCCTGCACGCCGCCTCCCTGCCGCCGGTCGGCGCGTACATCGGGCAGAACACCCTGACCACCGAGGCGTTCAGCGCGCACCCGGCGGTGTGGGTGAAGGAAGGGCTGTGCACCAACCCCAACGTGATGATCACCGGCATCCCGGGCAGCGGGAAGAGCGCGCACGTCAAGGCGCTGTGCTTCCGGCTGATGGCGTTCGGCCACCGGGCCCTGATCGCGGGCGACGTGAAGGGCGAGTACGCCGCTCTGTGCCGTCACCTCGGGGCGGAACCGGTCCGGCTCGGCCCCGGCCTGCCCGGCCGCATCAACCCGCTGGACGCCGGACCACTCGGCCACGGCCTGGACGGCATCACGGACCCGGGCGAGCTGAACAACCGGCTCAGAGAGATCCACCGCAGGCGGCTGACCCTGCTCAAGGCCCTGCTGGAGCTGCAGACGCGCCGCACCCTGCTGCCGCAGGAGGAGGAAGCCCTCGACGTCGCCGTGCGCGAGGTCACCGGCGAACTCCACGGGCAGACGCGCCTGGAGACCCCCACGCTGCCGCTCGTCTACGACAGACTGCGCGACCCCACCGACGCCATGGCCGCGGAACTGCGCGTGCGCGACGGCGAGGTGCAGCGGGCGCGCGAGCAGATGGAAACCATCCGCTCCGCCCTCGGCGCCATGGTCAACGGCCATGTCGCCGGACTCTTCGACGACCGGACCAGCATCGGCCTCGACTGGGACGCCCCGATCCAGAGCGTCGACGTCTCCGCCCTCGAACAGTACGGCGACGAGACCGTGGCCATGGTCCTCACCTGCGTCTCGTCCTGGGCGCAGGCGGCCATCGACCGGCCCGGCAACCGGCCGTGGATCGTCGTGCGCGACGAACTGTGGCGGCAGATGCGCTCCGGCGGCGCCTCCCAGATCAGGAAGATCGACGCCGACCTGCGCCTGTCCCGCGCGACCGGCACGATCCAGCTCCTCGCCACCCACCGCCTGAGCGACTTCGAGGGCGTCGGCGCCGCCGGATCCGAGGCCGTCAACATCGCCAAGGACCTCATCAGCTCGTGCGAGACCCGCATCCAGCTCGCCCAGGACACCCGCCCGCTGGCCATCACCCGCGAGGCGATCGGACTGACCGACGCCGAGTGCGACCTGATCGGCTCCTGGGGTGCCGGGCAGCGCGGGCGGGCCCTGTGGAAGGTCGGCCGCGGCGGGGGCTCGCACGCCGTACAGCTGATGCTTTCCCACACCGAGGAACGGCTGTTCGAGACCGACGAGAAGATGGTGATGTAGCCGTGGCAGCAGCCGGCAGGCCCGCGGGCGGCGGGCTCGACGACGGCACGCTCCTGGCCGCGTACGGCGCGGGACTCGCCGTCACCCTCGGCGGCGCGGTGCTGCTGGCCGGTCCGCTGGCCGCGCTGCTGACCGGCCGCGGCTGGGCGCACCCCACCGCGAGCCTTCCGGAAACGGTGCTGCGCGCGGTGGTCGACGGACCCGGCTCGGTATTCGCTCCGGCCCCGCCCGGCGGGCTGTTCTACGTCCTGGTCGCCGTACTGCTGCTCACGTTCTTCCTGCTCCTGCTCAAGGCGGCCACCAAGCTGAGCCCCGGCGCGCACACCGGTGGCGCGCAGTGGGGCGGCGCGCAGGTCGAGCGCAGGCTCAGGGCCCCGCAGGACCCGGCCCGGCGCGTCAACCGCGTCACCGCCGGACGCGGCACGCACACGGGCCGGATCGTGGCCGCGCAGCCCAACATCTCGGCGACCGTGTTCGGCGTACCGGGCAGCAGCAAGACCACCGGCCTGGTCCTGCCCAATGCCGCCGAGTGGCAGGGCCCCCTGGTGGTGACCACCACCAAGGCCGCCGACCTCGACATCATCCACGCCCGGCGCCGCGCACTCGGCCCGGTCTGGGTGATCGCCCCCGCCGGCGTTCCCGGCCGCCGGACGGACAGATGGTCCCCGGTGGAGTACTGCACCGACGCCAAGGCCGCCGACCGCATGGCCGCCTGGATGGCCGAGTCGTCGGCGTCCGGGGACAGCAAACGGGCCGCGCCCTGGGTCGACCAGGCCAAGAACGTCCTCAAGGGCGTGCTGCTCGCCGCGAACCTCTCCGGCGGCGGCATCAACGCCCTGCGCCGCTGGCTCTCCCTGGGCAAGGACGCCGTGGACCACGTCCGCTCCGTACTCCAGCAGCACGGCTACACCGACGTCGCCGACGACTACGCCTCCCCGTGGCTGCGGCTGCACGAGGACGGCATCGGGTCCATCCAGTTCAGCCTCAACGTCCTGGCCCGCGTCTACGCCGACGAGGAGGTGCGGGAGACCTGCGCCGGCACCGACTTCACGGTCGAGGACCTGCTGACGAGGAACGGCACCGTGTGCCTGATCGCCTCCGAGGCCGACGCCGAACGCTTCGCCCCCCTGCTGACCTCGATCATCGCCTCGATCATCCACGGCGCCGAGGTCGCCTACAACGCCACCGGCAAGCCCCTCGACCCCGGGCTCGGCGTGCTGGTCGACGAGGCGGGCAACATGCTGCGCTACCCGCGGCTGCCCAACATCCTCACCACCGGCCGCGGAATGGGCATCACCCTGCTGACGGTGTGGCACGACCTGTCCCAGCTGCGCGACCGGCTCGGCATGCAGAAGGCCAACACCGTGCTGTCCGCGAGCGGTCTGCGCATGCTGCTGCCCGGCTGCGGCGACCTGGAGACGCTGCGCTACTTCTCCGGCCTGTACGGCCGCACCGAGACCCTGCGCACCTCGTACGGGCGCTCCCGCGGCGAGTTCTCCTCCAACACCTCGCCCACCGAGACCGACCTCGCGCCCGTCCACTCCCTGCAACAGCTGAAGGAGTTCACCGCGATCGCCCAGTACTCCAACCAGCCGCCGATCAAGGTGAGGATGCGGCTGACCTTCCGGGACCGCGACCTCAAGCGGCTGCTGGCCGCACCCCGGCCGACCGAGGCGGCGGAGACGGAAGCGGGGGCGGACCGTGGATGACTTCCTGGACAACCCGGCGTCCCTGTGGCCCACCGTGCCGCCGACACCGGCCGAAGCCTCGCCGCCGCGCCGCTGGGTGTGGTCGGCCATGCCCCCGGACGAACGCCAAGACCGGCTGCGCGAACTGCGCACCTGGGTCCAGTGGCTGCGCCACACCGCCGAGCTGCACAACGACATCCCGACATGCTGGTACCGGCACCGCTGGACCCGGGAGATGCTCACCGCCCTCTACCTGGGCTGGCTGCGCACCTACGAGGGCGAGAAGACTCCGGGCCGCGAGCTGGCCGAGGCGGACTGGATCAACACGCTGCTCGCCCTCAGACCGCACATGAAGCTCCCAGCCTGCGTCGGCGGCCACCAGGAGCCTCCCTTGCCTCCGCCGCCGGACCCGGGAGCCGACGAGGAGTGGGAGCTGTACCTGGCCACATCCACCGACACCACAGCCCCGGCGTCCCACCCGGCGGAGGCGGAGGTGGGACGGATGGCCGCCGAACGGGACCCGCCGCTTTAGCTGTCTCGTACGTGGCCTCGGGTCACATTTCCCGTCCGTGTGGTTCTGCGATCCGACGGTCATCCACAGGCTCCGACCGTCGTTGAGCCGAAGTGGGACCCTCGCGGAAAGCCGCAGCTGCCGCTCCGGTGGTGTGCGGCGAGGCCGACAGGAGGAACACAGCGATGACGCAGCCGACCATCACCGATCTCGCCACCACCCTGGACGACGCTGGCCGGGTAGACGTCGTGCTCGGCGCCGCCTGGGACGCCTTCGACGTCGTCGGCCGGCTGGCGGACGCCCTCGCCCTCGACGAGGGCAGCGACGAGATGCAGGCCATGCTCGTCGGCATCAAATGCGCCGACGCCCGGCGCTTGCTGCCGCCGCCCGAGCACGGCCGACCGTTGGAGCTTGGCGCCCCGGACCCCGGCAGCGCCGGACTCGAGCCGTACGGGGCGCTGCTGCGTCACGTCGAAGCGGCAATGCGCCGACTGGCCTCCGTACCGGAATGCGCGGACGACGCGGAGCAGCTCACCCTCGTGGCCGGTCACGCGGCTGCCGCCGCGGATCTCCTCATGACCGTACGGCAGGACGGCGGCCCGGCCTCATGACCGTCACGCTCGGAGAGCTCTACGACGTCGTCCACCACCGCCTCGAACGGGCCGCGTCGGCGAGCCTGCCCGGAGACGATCCATTCGCACACGCCCTCGCGCTCGCCCAGGTCGGCACCCTGGTCGGGCACGTGCACCTCTTGCTCAGCCGGCCGGGGGAGCGGGTCGACTCCGCGGCAGACGACACATTCCGCCACCTCGACCACGCCCGTCGTGCGCTAGACGGCGCCGCCCGCTGGCTGCCGGCGGTCGACCCGGACAGCGCCGCGGACCGCGGGGCCCTCGGCTCGGCCGTGGAGGCCAGCGGGGCGGTCATCGACCTGATCCGCGGTCACCGCGACGACACCGGCGCTCCGGTCACCCCGTACGCGCTCGCCTTCACCACGCGTTCCGCACGGGCGTACCACCTGAGCCACGCCTCCGGCACCCTCCAATCCGTGAGCCGGATCGTGCACACGGTGAGCCGGACCCTCGGCAACCGGAACGCCTCGGTCAGGCTCCAGACAGCCCACGCCTCCCTGCAGTACGCGTCGGTTCAGGCCCGCTACACCAGCGCCGGCGCGGATCCGGTGCTGGCGGTCTTTCCCCAGGCACTGCCGCTCACTCCGGTGCCGGCCCTGCCCACCGATCCGCTCACCCAGGACGCCGGCCGGATCCGGGACGACTGCGAGCGACTTTCCCGCGCCGCGTACGAGACTCTCCACGGCCGCTGCGCCCAACCCCTCAGCGGGTCCGACCTGCAGATGATCATCCGATGGCGTTCCCTGGGCACCATGCTCGCCGGGCGGCTCCTCGTCCAGGCCGCCGGCGAAGCGCCGAACGGGGCGGGCACCTTGCTCAGGAACTGCGCGGACCTCTTCCGGAACTCCGCCCGCGCGTGGAGAGACGTCCAGGAGCGCTGGGACCGCGTCGTGGACGTGGACGATCCCCAGATCCGTCCTCGGCTTCCGAAACCGAGCTACGAGATGGTGCGCCGAGGCCAGATCTCCCGCATGCCGCGAGGGGCGGCTCCGCATCCGACCGTCGAGATCGCGCGCGCATCGACTCTTCGCGCGGGACGGCTGCTGTTCGGCGCCGACTGGGACCCCGACTCCCCAACCGGGCCACCCGGGACAAGGCCCGCAATGGACATCGTGGCCGATGCGGGGGGCGTCGCCGAACTGGCCCAGACCGCTTACCGGCTCACCGTCGCCGACTGGCGGATCGCGGTGGCCGCGCCCCAGGCCGTGACGGCTATCGAGCACCGCCTGCTCACCGATGTCCCGGAACACTGCCCGGCCGACCACCCGTACCGCTTCTACCGGCTGCACGGCCACCAGGTGGAGCGCCTCCGCAACTCCTTCCAGCAGGTCTGCGCCACACAGCAGGCGGCAGCCCAGAGCCTGCTGGCCGCTGCTCCCGCCATCGGCATGGACACCAGCCGTGCCGTCCTCGACGCGGCGGCACACCGGCACATCACCGCTCGTACCTGGGCTCCGGCCCCGGCCGCGGTCCCCGCCACGCCGGGTGTGCTCATGCGAGGGCCCGCCGTGCCTCCGCCGGCTGCCCCGGGGAGAGGTGTGCGTTTGTGAGACCCGCGAACCTCGTGGGCGGGCACCCGCACAGCTCCGGCGCGTCTTTCCGTGCTGAACGGCGGCTGGAGCGGTACGCACTGGGCGGGCCAGTCGGCGAGGAGCACTTGGGGCAGCAGTCACGGCGACGGGCGAGGAGCAGGGCGTGGAAGGGGCGAGCATGGAGAACGGCGCCGAGCGGACCTTGGTGGCCACGAAAGCCGATGAGCAGGCTCGGCAACCAGCTGCGGCCGTTACCGCGGTGGCACCGGAGCCGCCACGCGAAGAAGCGGCCACCGACCGTATCGCCGCCGATGGCGCACGTCTGCGGGCCTTCGCCGAAGCCGCGGTGCTCAGGGCGCGGTCGAGGAACGGCAGCCCGGGCGGTCCTGACGCCCGGGCAGCGTCGCAGTCCGGGGCGGAACGGGGTGACGCGTTTCGTGCCCGCGCACTGGCGCGGGCCGCTGCTGCGCCCTCGCCGGAGCAGCGGGACCTACCCCTGTGGACGGGCAGCGACTTGCCGTCCGGCGCCTGGCACAAGGTGGACGGAGTACTCCACGACGCCTATGGCGTTCCGCAGTGGCGACTGCGGAACGCCATAGGGGCTCGGCCACTCACGGAAACGCCCGTTGGAACCGCCGCGTACGAACCCGTCGGTCTCAGGCAGGCTTTCACCTCCACCGTCGCGCAGGCATGGGCCGACATCGTCCCGCCCGAACACGGCACGGTCGAGGATCTGCTCGAGGCCGTCGATGCGCCGCTGCGCGAGCTGGAGGAACAGTGGCGGCGGACTGTTCCCGCTGCCTGGGGAGACGGCGAACAGCAAACGAAGCCCGCCGGCACTGGTCCTGTACCTTCACCGCGCGATCCAGGACCGGTCGACGTGGCCCTGCGAGAGACCGACGCCCACGCCGCCGCGTTCCAGGACTTCCCGGAATGGCGGCGCCTGCAGACCGTCCGGGGCGCAACCGCCCACCTGTGGGACGTGCTTCGCGAACAGGCGGGCGAACACTTCGGCCGACTGAACACCGACCTCCGCGTCCAGGGCTTCTGGCGCACGGTCTCCCTCCGCTCGGCCAAGGTGATCGGCCGGTGCGCACAGGTTCTCGCCGACCGCCTGCGCAGCAGCCTCCGCCGCGACTTGCCCGCAGCCGAGGCTCTGCTCAGGCTCAGTGACGCGGCCCTCGCCTACAGCACCCCCGGCATCCCTCGTCCCGACCACCTTGTCCCGGCCGCGAATGACATCGCCGACGAGGTACGCCGACTGCGCACCACCCTGCAGACCGGCACCCCACTCCCGTACCGAGCGCGCGAAGAGGCCGTGCACGCCTCGCGGGAGATTGCCGAGGCATTCCGGGCGTGGCGAGAGACTCCGATGGGCCGGGAACTGACCGCCTCGCCTGAACATCCCCGAGTGGTCGCCTTCCAGCAGGCATGGCAGCGGCTGCCCGCCGCTGAATTGCTCAACGGCCCCGGTACAGCGGCCGGCCCCTACGGTGACGTCGGCCGCAGCGCCCTGGACCTGGTGGAACGGGCCGAGGCCGCGAACGCCCGGCGTGCCCAGGCCGGACAGTCTGCCCGCTTCGCCGCCGCCGATTTGGACGCCCTGCGGGCAGTCGCCACGCTGGCCGAGCACCACGGCGGACGACTCGCAGTCACCCTGCCGCCCGGCCTCACCCGCCTCGCCCCGCGCTGGTCACAAGGACCACGGAGGGCTGCTCCGTCTCCCAGATCAGTGGCTCCGCCGATGTCGGCCGTCCGGCCCGCGGCGACAGCACGCCAAGAGTCCACATTCCGGGGCCCGCAGTGACCATGAGCGGGCGGGGCCAATCACGGTGAGGTCGTCCGCGCACAGGCTGACCTGGAGCGGGCCATTGCCAGGGTCAGGCAGGGCGCAAGGACGACCACGTGCCGTCACTGCCTCGATCCCGGCTGACGGCCAGCCTTCCGGCCACCCGCGTCCTCGTACACGCCCTACGGACACACACTGCCGGATGTCCAATTCGCCTGATTCCGCAAAGGTTACTGAAAACGCGCCTCTGCGCCCATAGAATCGCAGGTCAAACAGTGTGCTCCCCGCACCCGCGGGGATGGTCCCAGCCCGCATCGCGTGACCCGCAGGAGCCACGAGTGCTCCCCGCACCCACGGGGATGGTCCCCGCCCGGCGGACGGCACGGGCCTGGTGCTCCCGTGCTCCCCGCACCCGCGGGGATGGTCCCCATGCACCCGTGCCGCAGGTGGGTCATGGCCTGTGCTCCCCGCACCCGCGGGGATGGTCCCCGGTGGGGCCGATGAACGAGATGTGCTCGCCCGTGCTCCCCGCACCCGCGGGGATGGTCCCGGTCCGCTCCAAGGCTCCGGCCTCCCGCCGTAAGTGCTCCCCGCACCCGCGGGGATGGTCTCCGCGAGTTCATCGTCAACGCCCGGCAGACCGCGTGCTCCCCGCACCCGCGGGGATGGTCCCCTCGAAGTGATCAGCGCCGCCGCGATCCACGCCTGCTCCCCGCACCCCGTGGGGATGGTCCCGCGTCGGCGGTCTACCAGCTGCTCATGCCCCTGTGCTCCCCGCACCCGCGGGGATGTCCCACCGGCCTGGACTGCTGAGCGGAGACCGCCTGCTGCTCCCTGCACCTGCGGGGATGGTCCTGTCCGCGAGGAATTGGCGGTGACCAACTGCTTTTGCTCCCCGCGCCCGCGGGATGGCCCCCACGAGATCCGTGAGAAGGGCATGGAAGGGCACTGCTCCCCGCGGGGATTCGTTGCAGGCTTCCCAAGGGCGGCGTCCCCATCGGTGTAGACGGGGACGCCGTCGGGAGGGGGACTCAGTACGTGAGCGTGATGCGGCTCTCCGGCTTGCTGATGACGTGGCCGGGCGCGGCGCCGGCTGCGGAGGGGACGACGGTCATCCGCGGTACCGCCAGGCGGGCGGCGCCCCATGCGTCGATGTGGGCGATGAGGTCGTGGGCCAGATCCTCGCCGCGCGGCCCGTATGCGGCCGCGCCGAGCCGGAACGGGCGATCCGGGTCGGCGCCTTCACGAGTCACGGTGAGGTAGGCGAGGGAGCCGCCCTCGACCAGGACGGGACTGCGGCCCGGTGCGGCGGGCTTGGGGATCAGGTCCTGCTCCACGGCCTCCGGGGTGACCTCGAGGCGGCACACGCGGTCGTCGTCGGCCGTGGCGCGCAGCCAGACTCCGTCGAAGGATTCCTCGCCGCCGATTCGCTGCGCGGAGAGGAAGTGGCCGGCCGGTTCGTCAGCTGCCAGGGTGCCGGCGACGGCCTCGGTGTCGACGGCCTGGTCCTCGTCGTAGTGGAGGCGGATTGTGTCGGCGGTGTTGAGGGACGCCGTCTTCTCGCCGTTCTGCCCGATGATCGGAACGAAGCCGCACAGTTCCATGCCGTCGGAGACCAGCTCGTTCCCGCGGCGGGTCAGGGCGACCGACCGGGTCTGTCCGCGCCATCGCAGCGGCAGTACGAGGCGCCCACCGTCCACCAACTGGTCCCACCAGGTGGCCGGGATGTCCCAGACGCCCACCGTGGCGATGATCCGGTCGTACGGCGCGTTCTCGTGGACGCCGAGCAGGCCGTTGCGCTCGATGACGGTGACGCTGTCGTAGCCGGCCGCGTTGAGGGTGGTCCGGGCGTGCAGGGCGACGTCGGAGTCGATGTCGACCGTGGTGACGTTGCCGCCGCCGACGAGCTCGGCCAGGAGCGCGGCGTTGTACCCGGTTCCGGCGCCGACCTCGAGGACCTTGTCGCCGGGACGGGCGCCGAGTTGGTCGAGCATCATCGCGACGACGGACGGCACCGAAGCGCAGGACAGCGGGAGCGGCTTGCCGGGGTTGTCCTTGATGGTCACGGCCTGGTCCGTGTACGCGTTCTCCAGCTCGATGCCCGGCAGGAACGCGTCCCGGGGCACGGTCCGCATGGCTCGCTCCACGTCGGAGGGGACAGCGCGTTCGCTGAGGATGGCGTCGACGAGCCGGTTGCGGAGTCGGTCGGCCGCGGGGGTCTGGCTCACAGTGGCTTCGCTTTCAGTTGAGGAGGAGGCACGTCTCCCACCCCAGGTCGAGGGGGCGGGAGACATTGAGGGTGTGCTGGGTGAGGAGGACGCCGGCGTTGCCGGTGAGCAGGCCGGCGTCCTCGGTCGCCTCGTCCTGTGCCATGGCGGAGGCGAGGCGTGCGTGCAGTGCCGGCAGTGCGCCGGTGAGGTCGGGGAGCGTGGCGTCGGAGGCGATCCGGTCGGTGGCCAGGAGCAGTCCCGCCCATCCGTGGCAGACCGATGCGTCAGTGATCTGAAGGGTCTGTCGGGAGTCGGTGACGGCCTGAAGCGCCGTGCGTTCCGCAAGGCGGCGGGCCGTGTCGTCGCGGAGGGCGAGTGCGGCGAGTTGCAGGGAGCGTGCGATGCCGGGGGTGCCGTAGCACCACGAGGGGCGGCCGGGTGCGGCTCCGGGCTCGGGGCCCTTCCGGTAGGCGTCCAGGGGCAGGAGTTCGGGCCAGCCGATGCTGCCGTTGTCCAAGGGCTGCGCCCAAGCGGTGAGGTGAGCGATGCCCTCGGCCAGGGCGTCGTCCTGCCCGTCGACGGTGTGGCCGGCGCGGCGGGCCAGGGCGAGGAGGGCGAGCGGGCCGGTCACACCGTGCGCGATGCCGAAGTTGGCGTGGCCGTGCGCGAACCGTCCGGTGCCGACGGCATCGCGCGGATCGGTCGCCGCCCACCACCCGGGGACCTGGTGGCCGTCGACGGCAAGGGGCTCGGTGATCAGCCGTACCAGGTAGCGCAGCACGAGCTTGAGGACGTTGTCGCGGCCACGGTGGAGGAGGTACGCGCCGAGTCCGGTGAGACCGCTGATCAGGTCGTACTCACGCAGGCGTGGCGGGCGTCCGCTGTCCATGCGGTGACGCGCGGCGTCCAGGCGGTCCGCGACGATCGCGACCGTCTCCGCGTCGAGCCGGGCGAGGGAGCGCGCGTAGGCATGGTGTCCCGCGATGTGCAGGACGTACGCGACCGCGGGCGCGCCTCGATACAGGTTCGCGCGGGCCGGGTGAGCCGCAACGGGACGGGAGCTGATCGCCTTCGCCGCGGTGTGGGCCGCCGTCCAGTCGCCTTGACCGCGGGCGATCACCATCTCGTACAGCGCGTTTCCGGTGAGGCCGCCGCCGAGGTCGTCGTGGTTCATGGGGTCCTCCTCAGCACCAGGGACCGGCATGCCTGCCGTGCTGCGTGGCGGGACGCGGCCTCACTGTCCCGATCGGGCCCGATCAGCCGGTTGTGGTGCATGTGGAGCAGGGATTCGAGGGTCTGTCCCAGACGGTTCGCGTCGGCGTGCGCCCGGTACGCCCCCAGTGCGGCCCGCCGCTGGGCGACGGCCTGGGCGAGGCGGGGTGTCGCGTTCAGAAGGGGGTGGTTCTTCACCTGGTCGACGGTCTGCCGTGTGACGTCGAGGCGGCCCGTGCCACGGGCCGAAGTCCGTGCTGGAGTTCGCGCCCGAGTCCGCGCCGTCCAGGCCCGGCCCTCGTCGGTGCCGAGGAACCCCTCCGCCATGTCGACCAAGTTCAGGGCGCAGACCGCTTCCCTCTCCAGGGCCGACACATCGGTGAGAGCGTAGCGAGCCACGAGGCTGTCGGCGACGAACACGTCCTCGGCCGCTTCCATGGCGGCCCCGGTGCCGTAGCGGCCGGTCTCGGGCCGGTAGCCGTCGAGGACGAGCTGGGAGGCGAGACGGTCCTCGGTGAGCCGCTTCGTCCAGTCGGACAGGGCGCGCAGGCGCAGGGCGGCCTCGCGGCCGTCGCCGTCCGGCCCGCCGGTGGGCACGCGGATCCGGAGGTGGTCGGTCTCCTGCAAGGACCTGTACCGCACGAACCACGCCCGGGAGGTCCTGAGCGCGTCGAGCAGGCGCGGCAGCCACAGCGTCAGGATCTGGTCCATGGCGGTGGGGTGGGTGAACACCTTCGCCTGGATCCATCGCTGCTCCGCGTCTCCGGGGTGCGTCAGGTCCCGGTTCGTCACCACGGGGGCGCGGCTCAGATCCGGGTGCGGTGCCTGCGGGCGGGTCGAGGCGAGCGGGACGGTGATCTCGTGGGCGTGGCCCAGCCAGCCGAGTTCGTCGTCGTTCACGGCCTCGGTGAGCACCGCGTGCTCGTTGCGGCGAAGGTGCTGGTGGATGAGTCGGGCGTGGAGGGGTTCGGTCCGGTCCACGGTCATGCTGCGGTCGTCGTCCAGCAGTTGCACCCGGGCCGGGCATCGCCAGGTGGCCGCCCATCTGCCCAGTGCCGTGTGCCAGGCCGGCCCGAACGGACCGGACGGCAGGTCCGCGGCGGACAGCTTCCACCGCGCCGGGGCCAGCACGGTACGGCGATGGCGCACACGCGGCAGGTAGGGGAGCGCGGCGGCGACCGGACCCCAGTCGAACACGGTCCACGCCGTCGCGAAACCACGCCCCAGTTGGGCCAGGAACCGGACCAACGGTGTGGCCTGCTTCTCCAGGGCGAGAGGGTGCAGGACGTGCGGCTCGACTATGCGCCGTCGGGACATGCTGACGAGGTGCAGCTGCTCGCCGGTGGAGAACACGGCGAGGTCGTCGATGCCGATGAGGCCGTCCGCCGCCGTCCGGGGCTCGCCCACGGGAATGACGTAGGGCAGCAGGGCGGGGATACGGGAGACGTTCTGGGCGTGCGGGAAGCACGGCACGAAGGAGAGCTGTGCGGACAAGGCCCCTCGGGTCATGGTGGGCAGTGTCCGGTACAGGTCCGACAGCCGGTGTCCCAGCAAGGAGGCGAAGCGGCCGGACAGGACGCCGGCCGTCCATGCCGGTCGAACGTCGAGCGTGAAGTCTCCGCTGCCCACGGCTTCCCTGCTGACCGCCCGGATCCGGAAACCGACCTCCACGTGCGGCGCCGTCGGGCGCCCCGTATCGCCGGCGGCGAGATCGTCGATGTCCTGCTCCGAGAGGACGATCTCGCGGGTGCCGGTCATGGCCGCCCGCATGGCACGGGCCGCCAGTTGTTCGTCGCGCGGCAACACCCTGAGCGGCTCCTCGCGCCACACCGACATCGGGTAGTCGGCGGGCAGCCCGATGCCCGCGGCCAGGTCGGCGGCGTCACGGACCGGGACCAGGACCCCGGCGCCGTAGCGCTCCCAGAAATGCGTCTGGTAGGCGGCCCAGGCAGGTGATTCCCCTTGTGCACGGGTCAGGCGTACGAGCGTGTGCGCGGCACGTTCCACCTCGTCCAGGACCTGGTGCGGCACGGAGACCTGAGCATCGACGCACAGGTCCAGGCTGATCCTGCTCCGGCAGTCCGCCGGCTGGATCTCCTGCATCCCCTTGTCGGCCATGGCGCGCAGTCCAGGGGCCGCTCCGGGGTCAGCGCGGTTGTGCAGGGCGAGGGTTCGTCCCGTTTCCCCGAGGAGGTCGATGATCCGGACCGTGTCCGGCTCGAGGGCGTCCACGTGCGGCCGCAGTGTGCCCGTGATGTGCCGGGCCGGATCCTCGACCGTCATGGGAGCGGTGAGGTCGCTGGTCAGATACCCGTCTTCCAGGGCCTTGCCGAGCAGGCGGACGGCCTGCTCAGGCGTACCGCCCGCCTCGGTCAGCGCCTCGAGGAGGTGGCGGCCCGGGGTCGGTGTGACAGCCGCCTTCAAGAGGACGGCCAGCGGACGGGGCACCGTCGCGCTCGCCAGGCGTCCGCCCGGCCGGGGAGTGCAGATGGCGTTGCCACGCCGGAAGGACAAGGTGTTGACCTGGATGGTCAGATGCGGAAGCACGTCGGCTCGGCGCTGCAGCGTACGGCGCACGTGGTCCACCCACAGGGTGTCAGGGCGCGCCACGACCCGATGACCGGTACCAAGGTGCGCGGACACCGGCCCGATGTCGGCGAGCGCCACACCGGCGAAGAGCCCGAAGGGCGTCGCTCGGGTCGAGGCCCGCAGAAGGTACCCGGTGACGGACAGGGTCGCGCTGCGGACCCGCTTCTGCGGGACTTCGTCGCCGTTCAGGATCCTCTCGACGAAGCCGGCCAGCCGCGGAGACGCCGCGCGCAGCGGAACGACGAAAGCGTGGTCGGACCACACCCTGGTGAGCCACTCAAGGCAACTGTCGGGCGATTCGACGTCGGGCCAGTCGTCCGGGCGGGCCCGCGCCGGCAGAACGGCGGCACGCAGGACCAGGACGTCACCATGCCTGCGGAAGACGGGGCGCGTCGTCATCGGCGATTCCTCATCATCGGCGGTTCCTCGGTGGGCGGTGCGTCGGTACGGCGGTGCGGGCGCGGGAAGGCACACCCGCACCGCCGCGAGCTGCCTGCGCGTCAGCTGGACGCGCAGGACGAGGCGCAGGTCTTGGCGCAGCCGTCACCGGTACCGCAGGCCTCGACGATCGGCGTCGGAGCCCGGGTGACGGTGGTGTCCAGCTCCCACTCGTCGACGGACACGGGCAGGGGCTCGGCAACGACCGCGGCTGCGGTCGTCGGCGGAGGCTGGTAGGTCGGGATCGACACGGACGCTCCTTGGTAGTCGGTCCGCCCCGGAACGGAGCGGGGGATCTCAGGACCCCAGGTGCGGGCTGCCATGCCGAGGTGTGCGGGTGCAGCCTGCACCTGGGGCACTGCTTGGCACCGGAGGGTGTGCTGAACCCGCCGTCCGGCCCTGCGTCCCCCGCCGCCCGGGCTGTCGGGCAGCGTTCGGGGCGGTGTTGGGCAGGGTCGGCAGTGTGTCGGCCCGGTGACCGCCGGCATCACTGCCGCTGCCAGGGGGGTACGCGAAGGTTGCACCAGGTCGCCGCGCCGTCCTCGCTGGCGCCCCAGGTACCGCCGCGCTGTTCGGCCAGGACCTCGACGAGTCCCAGCCCACGCCCTGTCTCGGCCTCGTCATCGGCCTTCCTGCGCTTCGCCCGGCCTGGCATGCCGTCGGTGACGGTGATGCGGAGGAAACCGCCCCGGACGGCCAGGTTCAGCGTGATCTCCGTCGTCACGCTGTGCAGCAAGGCGTTGGTCAGCAGTTCGGAGGAGATGAGGAGGACGTCGTCGATCAGCGCGTCGAGCCCGCGGTGCTTGAGCTTGGCGGCAGCGATCCGGCGGAGGACGCCCACCCGGGCCGCATCCCGTGAGCAGGGCATGCCGTCATCGCGGCGAGGGGCCACCACGATCCGCTCGTTCATCACCTCCCCGTCGACGAGCAGGGCCGTGGGTGTGTGATGCGTTCGTACCGCTGTCGTCGCTCCGGCAGGACTGGGGGACATGGGAAGACTCCTTGATCCATGAATGCGCATGTCCGTTCCCTTTCAGCGGGGGCCGCGGCCGTACGGAGCTGCGGAGGAACAGCTGAAGTCGGCGGGGGAGGAGGACCGGGCGCGGTCGTGGCGACCGGATTCGGGGCAGGGGGCGGGCCGCCTGAGTCCGTAGAAGGCCAGGCGCTCGTTGTCGTCGAGCCACGTGGCCGGAGGACGGTCCCCCCACTCGACGGCGTACGACGAGCGCGGTGTGCACCGCCACGTGATGCGCGCGCCGGGGAAGCCGTTGAGGGGCGCCAGGACGTCACGGACGGCCAGCGCCACGGCGAGGTTGTCGGCGCCGAACCAGCCGCCACGCCTGATCCCGCCCACCGGCACGGCGAGGAGCGGCATGCGGAACACGCGGACGGCGATGCTCCGCGACAGGAGTCCGGCATCCACCCGGGTCCGGAAGTACTCGAAGTCGTACGCCTCGGCCGCGGGCATGACGACCACGTCGGGCTCCGCCGGTGGTGTCAGGCCGGACACGGCGTCGCCTCCTCGTCGTCGGGCAGCAACAGCTCCAGCAGGTCCTGAGCGGCGAGAGCCAGCCGGCGGAGATGACCGAGCCGTGTCATGCCGCCCGAACACGTCGGTGTCCCCAGGGCGTCGTTCGCCCTCGCGATGAGCCGCGCCCTGACTTCCGGTTCGCCGGACTGCTTTTCGGCCACGGCGTCGATCAGGGCCGCGAGGTGGCCCGGTACTTCCCCGGTTCCGCGGAAGCGCTCAAGGAGGACCGGGATGTCGTCCTCGGCTGGGTCGGTCCCGTCGCCGAAGACCGCTGCCACGTCGTCGAACGCCCGGTCGACCGGAAGGCCGGCCCGGAGCATGACGACGATGCGCTCGAGGTCCTCCCTGCGCTGCGTCCAGGAAGGAACTGCTGGAACGGGCGTGACGAGCCGCATGAGCGGGGGAGTGGGCGTAACTTTCGCGGCAGTCGCGGCAGGGGCCATGGGTCGGTTTCCTCCAACGGGGCGTGGGTGAGGAGGGGGAGCGGGATGCGGTGAACGGACGGCAGGGTCAGGGGCGACTGTGTTCGGGCGGACACTTTCGGTGAGGAGTGGCGATCATCGTTCACCCGCCGCGCGTGGCCCCGCCATGGCCCGGCCCATGGCTCCTGGGGCTCCTACGGGTGACACACGTGGCCTCGGGATAGCTTTGGAGTGGCTTCCGTACGAGGTGTATTGCCGTCCGAAGGACAGCCGGGGTCCCCTGCAGGGGAAGGGATCCATCCGCAGGCCGTGAGGCGCGGCTCCGCAGACTTGGGGGCGGGATGAGAAGCGAACCGAGGACACTGCTCGCCAAGCTGTGCGACCGGGACAAGCTCACCTACCGCCGGTTCGACAAGAAGTTCAACGAGACCGGCGTCCGCCTCTTCGGGAACAGCCCCAACAACCCGACGTGCGGAGAGACGCAGTTCCGGCGCTGGACCGGCGGCAAACTCACCGGGTTACCGGGGCCGGAGACCTGCCACGTCCTGGAGGCCATGTGGCCCGGGCACACGGCGGCTCAACTGTTCGCGGCGCCGCCGGCGGACGATCCCCAGGTATCCGTGTTCGACCTGGAAGAGCGAGTTCAGATGACCGCACGTGAAGCCCACGACGGCGCCGACGCGACCGCCGCGGCGTCCATCTCCGACAACACCATCGACGAACTCCGCGACCAGGTGGTGAGTCTCGCCCGGCGCTACCACAGCCTGCCGGCCGCGGGCGCCTACGAAACGGCCGACCACCTGCGCCGCGACATCGAGCGGCACCGGGACCGCACGCAGGTGCCGTTCCAGCAGCAGACCCTGATGATCCTCAACGGGCAGACGGCCGCGCTTCTCGCGGTTGCGGCGTTCGACCTGGGGTACTTCCCCAGCGCCCGTACCCTGGCCCGCACCGCGGCCGTGTACGGCGAGAGCACGCGCTTCGCGCCCTTGCAGGCCTACGCCGACGGCACCCTGGCCTACATCGCCTACCACTCGGGCGAGTCGAACGAGGCCCTGTCGAAGGCGCGGCGAGCCCTGACGTACGGCGGTATCGGCGATGTCGCCCGACGGCGCCTGCGCGCCATCGCCGCTCGCGCGTACGCCCACCTCGGCGACATCGCCTCGGCACGCCGCACGATCCGGCTCTCCGAGGACCGGGGCCAGGACACGCGCGACGAACTGCACGACGAGGTGGGCGGCGAGTTCGGCTTCTCCGAGGAGCGGTTGGCCATGTCCAACAGCACGACGGCGCTGCTCATGGGGGACGCAGAGCAGGCCGAGACCGAGGCCGGCCGCGCCATCGCCCTTCTCGGCCGGCGGGCGCGGGACGAGCAGTCCCCTCACGTCCTGGCGGGCGCGGCGGCCGACCTGGCGTACGCCCGTCTCCTGTCCGACAACGTGGAGGGCGCGGCCGAGGCGCTGGCGCCGCTCTGGGACGTGCCGGCCGAGCAGCGCAAAACGGGTGTCGTCGTCCGGACGGCCCGGATCGGCAGGCACCTGGCACGGCCGCACTACCACGGTTCGTCACTCCCGTCGCAGCTGCGCGAACAGGTCGAGGAGTTCACCCGGGTCTCCCCGCCGTACCGACTCGGCCCGTCCGCGGCGCTCCTGGCGATCGGGCCCTGATCACGGAGAACACGGGGATCGGACGAGAGGGGCGCTCGGACGGCAGTGGTTCACAGGGAGCCGAGGATCCGCGCCTCCTTCTCCGCCGCGATCCCGTGCTCCGCCCGTCGCGGGTGGTCCACGGGACGTCCGTCTTCCGCCCACCACTCCCAGGTGTCCCGCACCGTGTCGGCGATCGGCCGGCAGCGAAGACCTGCCTCGACCGCACGCCGGGAGTCCACCGCCCAGACGCCGGCGTGAGTGCGCCACAGGGGGATTTCGGTCCACTGCTTCACGCCGTGCTCCGTCAGCACGGCCGGGTCGACCCAGACCGGCGTCCCGTCGCTCCCGGTGACCCGCAGGCATTCGGTGAGGAAGTCGCCGAACGAGATCCCGTCGGGATGAGTCACGTTGAAGGCGCCACGTTCGGTGCCGGCGGCCAGGTGCACGGCGAAGGCGGCGACGTCCCGGACGTCCACCGGCTGGATCCGCTGCTCCGCCGGCGCGGGCGCGAGCGTGCGTCCACCGCGCTTCGCGCGCTCCAGCCACCAGGGCAGCCGGCCCACGTACTCACCGGGCCCCAGAATGACCCCCGGCCGGAGGAAGACCGCTTCGTCGCCGAAGGCTTCGGCCACGGCCCGCTCTCCACCGGCCTTCTGAAAGCCGTACTTGGTGGGGCTCCCGTCCTCCCCGGTGTAGCCGAACGACCCGTCGGCATCGGCCGGGCACCGCAGCAGGGGGGAATCCTCCGTCAACGGCTCGTGCGGCCAGCCTTCGTAGACGGAGACGGTGGACAGGTGCACCCAACGGCGCGCACGCCCGGCCAGCGTGGTGGTGGCCAGGCGGACCTCGCGGGGCGGCAGCTCCGAGCTGGACGTGTCGACGACGGCGTCCCACGGACCGCGCTGCGCGAGCTTGAGCAGATCCTCCTGGACCGTACGGTCACCGTGCACCGCCTCCACCCCGGGCACGTCCACGCCGGACCGGCCGCGGTTGAAGGTGGTGACGTCCCACCCTCTCGCCAACGCGGTCTCCGCAATCGCCTTGCCCAGGAACCACGTTCCGCCCATGACGAGAATCCTCATGCCCTGATCCTGCCCTGCCCGGGGCGCGGACGACAGGGCGGGCGGCGCCGCCAGCCGAGCTGTGAGTGCGGGGCTCGCATGTCAGAGGCGACTGCAATGCTGGGAGGGTGATCGGTGGCCCGTCTGGAAAATCTACTCGACGTCGACAGACGGAACCCTATGCTCGCCAGCTACCCTGTCGACACCAGCAGGTGAGCTCAAGCTGACGCCCGAGCGGCTCCACGCGGGGCTCATCCAGCACTGTGCGAGGGAGGCCCTTGTTCAGGGGCACGGACGATAGGCCAACTCCGAAGTGCCCCATGGATGGACACCACCCTATGTCTCATTTGTCGGTTTCTGTAAAGCTTGCTGAAAACGCGTCCACGCGGCCGTGAACTCGCAGGTCAATCAGTCTGCTCCCCGCACCCGCGGGGATGGTCCCGCCTCGTCGACGGCGATCTCGCGGCGCTGGATCTGCTCCCCGCACCCGCGGGGATGGTCCCTTCTTCGGCGACGCCATCACCCTGGGCACGGTCTGCTCCCCGCACCCGCGGGGATGGTCCCGCGTTCGCGCCGGTCACCGGGGCCTGGTACATCTGCTCCCCGCACCCGCGGGGATGGTCCCCGACAGGAAGCGAGGGCGCCATGTCCGCCACCCTGCTCCCCGCACCCGCGGGGATGGTCCCCGAACTTCAGCACCCCACCCCATCCCACTGCACTGCTCCCCGCACCCGCGGGGATGGTCCCCTCGACCAGGCCCACGAGCGCCGCATGGGGCTCTGCTCCCCGCACCCGCGGGGATGGTCCCTGTCGACCAGCCTGAACACGCTGATCTCCACCCTGCTCCCCGCACCCGCGGGGATGGTCCCATGGGGCAAGATAGAGACGTACCGGAGAACACCTGCTCCCCGCACCCGCGGGGATGGTCCCCCGCCCGCAGCGTCGGCGCACTTGCGCGCCTCCTGCTCCCCGCACCCGCGGGGATGGTCCCCTCGACAAGGCTCTGTCGATCGGCAGCGCGATCTGCTCCCCGCACCCGCGGGGATGGTCCCGGCGTCATGTCCTCGCCGTTCACCGCCGCGGCCTGCTCCCCGCACCCGCGGGGATGGTCCCGGCGTCATGTCCTCGCCGTTCACCGCCGCGGCCTGCTCCCCGCACCCGCGGGGATGGTCCCCCCTGGCTGGGCCGGATCGTGCGTCAACTGCCCTGCTCCCCGCACCCGCGGGGATGGTCCCACGTACAAAAAGGGCCACTTCGGGCTTTTCCGCTGCTCCCCGCACCCGCGGGGATGGTCCCGACGCCGGGCCCCTCAAAAGAGGCCCGGCACTCTGCTCCCCGCACCCGCGGGGATGGTCCCGACGGCAGTCGGCGGACGAACCGGGAAGGCCGCTGCTCCCCGCTCCCGCGGGGATGGCGAACCGTTTCCCCTCCGGCACCCGCAGCGGCCACGGCACAGCCCGCGCTGGCCTGATCCGCCGTCACGCCGTCCCCCAAGTCCTCGGCCACGCCTGTCCGCACGACGAAGCCCTGCTGATCGGCCCTCCGGACATGGTTCCTGCGAGGCGGTGCCTTCGGTCGCAAGCAGCCCTCTTCTACTCGAACTTCCGTGCCTAGTAAGTTCACGTGTGCGTATACGTTGTTGATGTCACCTGCAGGTGTCGACGGGGGTAGCGGGGATGGTGGGCCACAGGCCGAGTGACTGGCATGTGCTGGACCTGGACAAGGACCCGACCCCGGGGGATCCGCAGCGGGTACGGACGCTCGCCAAGACGCTGCACGACTTCGCCGACGATGTATCCGAGGCGTTGCGTCTGGTGAAGGGAATGGCGGGGGAGTCCACCCTGGCCGAGTGGGCGGGGAAGTCGGCGACCGTCTTCAAGGAGGAGTTCTCCGGCGTTCCGAAGAACTTGAAGAAGCTGGAGAAGTCGTACGGGATGTGCGGCGACGCGCTCGCGGACTTCTGGCCGAAGCTGGAGCGGGCGCAGGCCCTGGCGGACCGGGCGCTCATCAAGGCCCGCGAGGCCCGCCAGGACCTCACGTCCGCGCAGTCGAAGCTGTCCTCGGCGGACTCGTGGGTGACGCGGGCGTCGAAGGAGGCGGACAAGTACAAGGACGACCCGACCAGCAGCAAGTCGGACGCGGACAAGCCGGACGAGGCGAAGGTCCGGGCCGCCACCCGTGACGTCCAGCACGCCAAGACCGCTCACGCCAACGCCCAGTCCGCCGTCGACTCCGCGCAGGGTGCGCTGGACGCGGCGAAGAAGATGGCCGAGGACGCGCGCAAAATGCGTGACGACGCGGCCCGGGAGGCCAAGAACAAGATCGACGAGGCGTCCGACGCCGGCATCCAGAACCGGTCCTGGTGGGAGGACGTCGGCGACTGGTTCTCCGACAACTGGGACACCATCGTCGCCGTCTGCAAGGTCGTCGTCGCCGTCGTCGGCATCGTCGCGATGATCATCGGCGGCCCGATCCTCGCTGCGATCGTCGTCGTGGCCGCCCTCGTCGTCCTCGCGGACACGCTCTACAAATACAGCAAGGGCCAAGCATCCCTGTGGGACGTGGGGCTGGCGGCCCTGGACTGCATACCCGGCATGAAGGGCCTCACCACCCTCGGCGGACTCGCCAAGGGCATGAAGGGGATGGCCACCGCCGTGCGGGGCGGTCTGAAGACCCTGCGTTCCGGTGCCAAGGATCTTCTTGCGAAGGCCAAGCCCTACAAGGGCCGGTGCCGGGGCGGCGACCCGATCGACATGGTGTCCGGCGAGATGCTCATGGAGCAGGTGGACCTGGAACTCGGCGGGCTCCTGCCGCTGGTCGTCCGGCGCACCCACGTCTCGACCTACCGCTGGGGGCGCTGCTTCGGGGCGAGCTGGGCCTCGACGCTGGACCAGCGCCTGGAGATCGACGACCAGGGCGTGGTGTTCGCCACCGAGGACGGCATGCTCCTGGCCTATCCGATCCCCGCACCCGGCACCGCCACCCTGCCTCTGGAGGGGCCTCGGTGGCCGTTGACGTGGAGCGGTGACGGCGAAGGCACGATCACCGTCCACGACGACGAGACCGGACGCACGCACCACTTCGCCCCCGGTGTACGGCGCGAGGGTGACACCCCCGCCTACACCCTGCCTCTCGTCGCGACAACCGACCGCAACGGGCACCGCATCGACTTCCTCTACGACGAGGCGGGCGTCCTCGCCGAGATGCGGCACTCGGGCGGTTACCGGGTGGCCATCGCCACGGAAGACGGCCGGGTCACGTCCCTGAGCGTTCTCAGCTCACCGGAAGACGGCTACGGCGCGGAAGCCGACTCACCGTGGGCGGTGGTGCGACGCTACGGCTACGACACGGAGGGCAATCTCCGTGCCGTCTCCGACGGGCAGGGCCGCGACTTCCGGCTCACGTACGACGCCGAGTCCCGCATCACGAGCTGGACCGACCGCAACGGCGGCTGGTACCGCTACACCTACGACGAGCGGCACAGGGTCACGGCCGGCAGGGGAGCGGACGGTTTCCTCGACTGCTCCCTCACCTACGACGACGCGGCACGCGTCAACACCTACCGCAACTCCCTCGGCCGGACCACCACCTACCGGTTCGACGAACGTCTGCAACTCGTCCAGGTCACCGACCCCCTCGGAGCCTCCACTCACCGGGAGTGGGACGAGAACGGACGCCTCGTCTCCTGGACCGACCCCCTGGGCCGCACCACCCGCCAGGTCTTCGACGCCGCCGGTCACCTGACCGAGGTGGTCAGGCCGGACCTCAGCTCTGTCCGGGCCGAGCGACGAGGCGGGCCGCACCCGCCGGCTCACGGACCCCGACGGTGCCTTCTGGAGCTACACGTACGACGAGCGGGGCAATCGCCTGTCCGTCACCGACCCGTCCGGCGCGACCACCCGCTACAGCTACGACGCCCTGGGCCGACCCGTCTCGGTCACCGACGCGCTCGGCCACACCCGGCACATCCAGACCGACCCGGCAGGCCTGCCGCTGGCCCTCACCGACCCGGAGGGCCGGACGACCCGAGCGCTGCGCGACTCCTTCGGACGCGTGACCGCGGTGACCGACCCCGCCGGCGCCACCGACCGCTTCGGCTGGACCGTCGAAGGACTGGCCTCGTGGCGTTCCCTCCCGGACGGCGCGACGGAGGCCTGGAGCTGGGACGGCGAGGGCAACCTCGTCTCGCACACGGCCCGCAACGGCGCGGTCACCACGTACGAGTTCACCCACTTCCACCAGCCGACCTCCCGCACCACACCGGACGGCCGCCGCTACACGTTCTCCTACGACACCGAACTGAACCTGACCGGTGTCCACAACGCGGACGGCCGCACCTGGGAGTACGCCTACGACGAGGCGAACCGCCTGATCCGGGAGACGGACTTCAACGGCCGCACGCTCATCTACACCCACGACGCGGCCGGGCAGCGTACGTCGTGGACCAATGGCGCCGGACAGACCACGGACGTGACCGTGGACCTGCTCGGCCGGCCACGCCAGTACCGCACGGCGGACGAGGTCACCACCTACGAGTACGACAGCGCCGGCTCACTGCTCCGCGCGGCCAACCGCGACACCACGGTCGAACGCACCTACGACTCCATGGGCCGCACGTTGACCGAGACGGTCAACGGCCGGACCACCACCTACACGTACGATGCACTCGGCCGCCGCATCAGCCGACGCACTCCCTCGGGCATCACCTCGACCTGGACCTACGAGGCGACGGGCCACCCCCAGACCCTGAGCGGCGCCGGCAGCCAACTGCGCTTCGACTACGACACCGCCCATCGTGAGATCCGCAGGACGCTGGGTGCGCAGGCGGTGCTCCACCAGAGCTGGGACGGCTCCGGCCGGCTGACCGGGCAGTCGGTGACCATGCCCGGCCGCGGTATCGGCGACGCGGGCGGTGAGCTGCTCCAGCACCGAACCTACGAGTACGACCTCGACGGAGCGCTCCGGGAGATCGACGAGCTGCTCGGCGAAAGCCGCCGGTTCGACGTGGACCCGGTCGGCAGGCTGACCGCGGTCAGGACCGCCGACCGCGAGGAGAACTACGCGTACGACCGCGCGGGCAACCTCGTCACCAGTTCCCCATACGACGGCACCGCGGAACCGCAGCCCCACCACGTCGACGGAACCAGACTGCACCGTGCCGGACGCACCACCTACGCCTATGACGGCCAGGGGCGCCTGATCCGCAAGACCGTCCGTCTCCTCAGCGGCGGCCGGCGCACCTCCCAGTACGGGTGGAGCGCGGAGGACCGCCTGGTCCGGACCGTCGCACCGGACGGATCCGAATGGCGCTACACCTACGATCCGGACGGCCGACGGGTCGGCAAACAACGTCTCGGTACCGGCGGGGACGTGCTGGAGGAGACGACGTTCAGCTGGGACGGAACACGCCTCGCCGAACAGATCGAGACCGACGGAACCGTCACCACCTGGGACTACGCGCCGGGTTCCTACCGACCCGTCGCCCAGACGGTCAGCGGTGGCCGCGAACGGCCGGCCGCCAACCGAGGCGGAAGCGACCGGGGCGACACCGACGCCCGCTTCTACGCCATCGTCACCGACCTCGTCGGAACACCGACCGAACTCCTCTCGGCGGACGGCCGGATCGTCTGGCACCGCAGATTCACCGCCTGGGGGCAGCCGACCGGCGCACCGCCCACGGCCCCGGAAGCCGACTGCCCCCTGCGCTTCCCCGGGCAGTACGCGGACGCCGAGACCGGCTGGAACTACAACTACTTCCGCTACTACGACCCGGAGACCGCGCGCTACGTCAGCGCCGATCCGCTGGGCCTGGCACCGGAACCGAACGACTACGCCTACGTCACCAACCCGCTCCTTCTCCTCGACCCGCTGGGCCTCATCCGCATCCGCGGCCAGCGCGGCCGATGGGAGAGGGACCCGAACTCGCCCGCACAGGCCCACAACCGCGACACCGAGTACCCCGGCAGCTATCGCCAGTCCACCCACGACGCCATGACCGCCGCCTGGACCGACGAGGGCATCGCCCAGGGCGGCACCCCCATGCGGCCCACCGGACAGCTCGACTCCCAGGGCCGTCAGATCATGGAACGCATTCCCAGATCGGAACTGACCTGGCGCAACTCCGCGGGCGAGATCATCCCATCCAACCAGCTCACGTACGAGCACCTGACACCGGTGGTCGATCACTGGAACCAGACGGGCTACCGTTCCGACCGGGCCACCCGCAACGACTTCTACAACGATCCCGACAACATGGAGCCCATGACGAGAAGCGAGAACTCCCGCGGCGGTGCGCTCATGGATGCCACCTACCGCCAGGATGTCGACCCCACCCTCTACTCATGCAGCTAGGGCACCCGACCCGAGCACAGGAGCCACCCTCATGAACCTTGGATCCGTCCTGTCCGCCATGCCCGGCGCCGCACCCGTTCCCGGTCTGGCATCAGCGTGGCGGTGGTCGCCGAACCCGATGTTCACCTTCACCGCCGCACTCTCCACCGACGGCCGGCACAACCTGCAGGTCAACGTACGCGGCCGCTACGACGAGGCGCTCGTTGCGGCACTGCTCGCCCACGCGCGCGCCCATGACGACACCTTCGTGGGGCAGGGGCGGCCCCTGGTGGCCGTCGGCGGCTTCCACCACGACGGGACGGAGTTCGACACCGTGGGAGTGGCGACGGCCGAGGTGCACGGCTACCACGCCAACGACAACCCCGAGCTGTCCGCGGTCACCTACGCCGTCTTTCCCGCCTACGCCAGTGAGATCTCCGGCCGGGAGAACGAGGAGGAGGCCTGGGGCAGGTTCCGCAAGATGCTCCAGCCGAACAAGCTCGACCGCACCGAGGTCCCGTTCGTCAAGATGCGCTACGACAACACCCGTACTCGGAGCATGAGCAAGGGCGACGCCCGCGGCTTCGCTCCCCTGGACACGCTGGTGCGGGAACTGGAGCTGCTCGACGGCGCTCCCGGCAGCTTCGTCGAGTGGGAGAACCGGCACGGCACCGTCTGGCGGGTGGACAGTACCGGCGACACACTCGAGCTGACGCACGACGCAACGCGGGAACCGGTGCTCCCCGGCCAACTGCACACCGTGGCCCGCACCAGCGTGCAGTAAGCACCCGTCCGTTCTCCGCAGGCCCGGCACCCGGTGGACCGTGCCGGGGCCTGCGTCGAGGCGAGAGGCTTCCGGGCACGGGACTGCAAGTGCGTGTGTTCCCGACCCTCTCCGGGACTGCTCGGGGCGCCTGTCGTTTCTCCGGCGGCGCCCGGAGATGCAGCACAGCGGACGATGATCGGCAGGTCAGGGTGCCGCGGTGTCCGGGCAGGCGGTGAGAAGTGCCCGGGCGCGGTTTCGGAGGGCTTCGTCCTGGCGGATGACGCGATCTTCGACGCCCGAGCGGACCACCCGGGCGTCGCCGTCGGCGAGAGCGGCAAGTCGGCGCGCTTGGTCGTCGGTCAAGGCGTCGAGGCGGAGTGCTTCCAGGGCGTCGCAGGCGCCTGCCGGATCGGCGTCCGATTCGGCCGACCGCAAGGCGGCCTCGGCGAGCGCGGTGCGGTCCAGCGAGGCAGTTTCGGCCACGGCCGTGAGGGCCAGCACCGCGGCCGGTGCCTGTACCGGATCGTTCAGGGCGGCTTCCAGGCGGGCGGCGAGCGGCCGTCCCGCGGGGCCGAGGAGAAGCGTCGTACGGGCGGCCCGCACCACCGACCACCGGGACCAGGGGTTGTGTTCGGCGCGCGCGAAGACCGAGTCCAGAACGGCAACCACCCCGTCCGCGTCCCCCGTGACACGCCACAAGGCCTCAGCGAGGGCCGTGTCCGTGTCCAACGCGGGCGTCGTGTCGCCGTCCGTGCCGCTGAGCGCCTCGCGCAGGGCAGGCACGAGCGCCGCTGCCCGGGGACCGAGCGCACCAGTCACCCTGGCGGCCTCCCTGAGCTGGCCGGCGCCACGCCGGAGGTCCTGTTCGAGGCAATGCAGCAGGGGCGCGATCTCGCCTTCGAGGTCGTACAGGGCCTTCGCCGCCGGGAAGACTCCCTGCTCGGCCGCCACTGTCCGCAACGACGTGACGGCCCGGGCGCGGACCGCCGGGGCGCAGACGGCGACGACCGAAGCGATGGCCCGGGCGGCCTGGCCGGGAAAACACTGGAGCGCCGCGCACAGCTCGGGCAACGCCGGCGCTGCCTCGGCGCCCCACCCCGCCAGCAGGTTCGTCAACTGCCAGGGCTCGTTGCCGCTCAGGGACTCGGGCCGGGCAAGGCGGCCCCGGACCGCGTCGAGGAGTTCGCCGTTGTACGGGAAGGCGGAGTCCTCCGGGCTCCGGAACCCGGCGGCGGCATCGAGGGCCCGCGGGCGCCGGCCGAGGCCGGCGGCCAGGAGCGGGGCCGACTGCTGGGGAGCAACCAGTACGAGCGCGGCCAGGGCCCGGTCCGCATGGTCGTCGTCGTGGTCCGGGTTCCGTCCGGCGAGGGGGGTGAGGATGTCCGCGGCCGGTGCGGCGACGCTGCCCAGCCGGCCAAGGAGGGACGACATGGCGACCACCGACTCCTCGTCGACGGCCGCCGCCCGCAGGTTCCCCACCAGTCGACGCGGGGCACTCCGGGAGAGCATGCAGGCGCGGTCGGCCGCCCAGAGGCCTTCGGCCCGCACCTCGGCCCGACCGTCGTGCAGGGCCGCGTCGACCAGTGCGAACGCCGCCGTGCGCTCCATGCGACGGCCCCGGCCCAGGAGTGCCTCGACGACGGCGGCCAGCGGCTCGCCGCGTTCGAGATCGAGATCAGAGCGCAGGGGGTCGGCGGGCAGAAGGGACAGCATCGTGGCGTGCAGGGGCTCGGTCCACGGAACGCCTGCGTCGAGGGAGGCGAAGACGGCGGCCATGCGCACCTCGGCCGCCTGGGACGGGTCCAGAACGGCGGCAGCGGCCGCCGCTCCGCCCTGCGGGTCGAGCCGTGTGATCCCGGCCAGGACCTCCGCGCGCACGGAGGGTTCGGATTCCTCGTCCCAGCGCGCGCACAGGGCGGGGAGCGCAATCGCCGTCGCGCGGGTGTGGGACACAGCCCAGGCCGCAGTCCGGCGGACCTCCGGCTCCGGGGAGGCCAACAGGGGCAGGAGCAACGGGAGCCGGTCCGCCACGGCCGCCCGGACCGCGCCCGGTGCCACGCCGTACTCGTCCTCGCTCTCTGCCATGCCGCCGAGCAGCGCCAAGACGTCTGCCGTGCGGTGGCCGGCCGCCGCGAGCTCGGCCAAGAACGGCACCGCCTCCGCGCTGGCGGCGTAGACCGTCCCCTGGTGGAGAACGCTCCCGTACAGCTCGGACAACGCCTCGTCCGCCGCATCCACATCGGCGCCGGTCAAATCCCGCAGCAGACCGGGAATGTCCTCCGCGCTTCCGTACGCGTGGGAGAGGGAAGACCAGGGCCGAGCATCCAAGCCGTCGAGCGGGTGTACGAGATCCATGCGGAGCATCGTGCCAGCCACTTCTGACATCACCCGACCGCGGTCATCGGTGAGAACGATCTTGTTCAGGGTGTGAGTGCGCTGACCCGGTTCTCGTACTCGCGTCGGGCCTTGCGCTGGGCCGGGACCGCCCGGGAACCCTGGCCGCCGTCAAGCGGCTGGCAGCGATCGAGGAACTGGCGGTGTACGGCGAGGACGGCGCTGACGCGCAGGGTGCAGCCCTGGCCGCGCCGTACGGTCGTCCCCTTGAAGGGCTGTCCCGTAAGTGCTGGCCCGTCAGACGCGTGGTTCGACGTGTGAGACTGTCGGGCATGCGGTGGGGTGATTTCTGGCGGGGGAAGAGGGCGCCGCTTGCGGTTGCGGCGGGATCCCTCGTGGTGGCAGTGGTTGGAGGCTGCTCGCTGGCTGGCGAAATCTCGGACGCCCGGCGGATCGACGCCTCGCCCCTGCGGGTTAACGGTGTCGTCGACCGCGTGGTGCAGGTCAAGTACGGGGCCCATGTCCGGGTGTCTTACCAGGCTGGCGGTCAGCGGTTCGTTACCGAGGACCTCCCGGTGGGCCATACGGCCGGGTTGACCGATCCAGTGGTCGGCTCCGCGGTGTGCCTGGAAGCCTCGGCGGAGCACCCGGGGACGGTGCGGCTGTGTGGGCAGAGGTATCCGGGCGGCGACGACATGATTCCCACTGAAGGTCTGGTCGTGTTGGCGGGTGCAGCAGGAGCCCTGATGGCCGCTGGTTGGATCGTGGCGGTCACCCGGCAGGAGAGGCGTGAACGGGAGAGATCAATGCGGGGCACCCCCTAGTCGAGCGCGGCGCGCTCGGCGGCCTCCAGCTCGGTGGTGCGGAGGAAGTCGGCGACCGCCGTGCGGATCGCGCCTCGACTGATGTCGTGGTCGCGGGCGAGGGCGGCGATGGAGCGGCCCTCCAGGTACGCGGTGCCCTTGGCCTCTGCTGCGAGCAGTCCGTCGTAGGTCAGCTTGCGCTGGAGCTCGCCGGCTGCGGCGAAGGTCCGCACCAGGAACTTCTCGGTGGACAGCAGTTCTCCGGTACGCGGGTGGCGGGCGGTGAGGTTCATCGCGGAGAACGCTCGGTCGTGGATGCGCAGCGCCACCTGGTCGCGGTGAAAGACGTCGAGGACGTCGAGGACGTGTCCGGTGCCGCGTACGAGGCGGAACGTCTCGGAGATGTGCACGGTGTCGCCCGGCCGCGCGTAGGTGAGCAGTTCGGGGAACTTCGGGCGCTGGAGGGGGTGTAGGCGGCAGGAGGTGCCCGGTTCCTCCTCGAAGACGACGGGGTCGGTCCGGTGTTTATACCTTGCTCGCGACCACCATGTAGTTCTCGGCCTCAAGATCGAACGTGCTCAGTTCCGTCTGGAGTCCGACCCGGTGCAGCTCGACTTCGAGTTCCTCGTACCGGTAGGGCCAGCAGGACAGCAGTTCCGAGCGGACAAGAACCAACCCTGTCGCATCGACTTGCGCGATCGCAATCTCGATGTGGTGCTCCTCCTCCCAATGCGGTGCAATCTCCCAGCGGTAGACCACGACGGCATCGCGACCGTTCCGGCGGACGAGTCGGTCACTGATCTCCAGCCGGGAACCTCTGGCCCTCACGAGTTCCCAAGTGCGGGATGTGAGGACCAAGCGCCCGCCGGGGCGCAGAAGCCGTGACATCGACTCCAGAGCAGCGCCCCTGCCTGTCGCGCCCGTGGCATGGTGAAGCGAGTTGCCAACGCAGAACACCATGTCGAACGTGTTGTCCTGGAAATGGTCGGGCAACTCTTCCCAGCTCGCCCGTACGGCCCGGACGGATGCCCCGAACTCCTCAGACAACTCTGCAGTCCGGCGAACCATCGCCTCGCTGGCGTCAGTTGCGACAACCTGCATGCCACGACCGGCGAGGCCGACCGCCAACTGTCCGGTTCCGCAAGAAGAGTCGAGGACGTGAGCGTTCGACGGCAGGAGATTGAGAACGTCGTCGAACGACGCAGCGAACTCGGCTGGAGGCAACTTCGCATCCGAGATGAGCCATTCGTACACCTCGGCAAGCACGTCATAACCTGTCACAACCACTACCTCCGTCACGCGGCAGAATCGCGGTAGGACGTCAGTCCATCAGCGGAGCAAGCCGGGCACCAATGGTTTTCGCAAGGATGGACCTGACGGAGTTTGTGGGTGTCGACGGTCAAACAATTCCCCACCATCTGCGTGATCGGCGTCAGCCAATTCCCCACCCCTGTGGTCACGACTCCCCATGGGGACGCTGACCGTCGATGGTGCCGCTGAACACGCTCGAACTAGCCTGATATTCCCTGTTTCGGGTGGTTTGGGAAGCTTTTAGATCTTCCTTGCGAATCGGCCTGATTCCCCATGGGCATGCCGGTGCCCGGGTTGAGGGTCCTGGCCTCTCGGAGCCGTCGAGGTCCCTCGATCTGCGAGCCGAGAGGCCGACGGACGCACCGGATGGCAAGGAGAACATTCACCGTGGTCGACATCGTCGAGATCTACGTGCACTGGTACGCGGGCCGGTCCAAGAGCCAGGTATCCGCCTCGCTGGGGGTGGACCGCAAGACGATCAGGAAGTACCTGGCGCCGGCGGAGGCGGCCGGGATCACTCCGGGAGGGCCGCCGATGGGCGAGGCCGACTGGGCCAAGCTGCTCAAGAGCTGGTTCCCGGAGCTGGCCAGCCGGAGGCTGAACCAGGTGCGGTGGGCAGAGATCGAGCCGCACCGGGACTACGTCAAGAGCCTGCTGGAGACCACGACGGTCACCACGATCCACCAACGCCTCCGGGACGAAGGCAAGTTGAAGGTGTCGCTGTCGACGTTCCGCCGCTGGGTGCATGAGAACCTGCCCGAGGAGGCGGCCCGCTCGAAGGTCACGGTGCTGCGGGAGAACGTCGAGCCGGGCTCGGAGGCCCAGATCGACTACGGCTTCCTGGGGCAGTGGATCAACCCCGCGACCGGGAAACGACACCGGATCTGGGCGTTCGTGATGGTGCTGCCCGCCTCGCGGCACATGTTCGTCCGCCCGGTGGCACACATGGACCAGCACGCCTGGACCGAAGCGCACGCGGAAGCCTTCCGCTTCTTTGGCGGTGTCCCGCGGCGTCTGGTGCCGGACAACCTGAAGACCGGGGTGGACAAGCCGGACCTCTACGACCCGCAGATCAACAAGTCGTACGCCGAACTCGCCTCCTACTACGGCACGTTGGTGGACCCGGCCCGTGCCGCGAAGCCGAAGGACAAGCCCAGGGTGGAGCGGCCCATGCCCTACGTCCGCGACTCGTACTGGAGCGGGCGGACGTTCACCTCGCTGGAGCACATGCAGGCCGAGGCCCTGCTCTGGGCGAGGAACGTCGCCGGTCAGCGGAAGTGCCGGCCGCTGGATGGCGCCAAACCGCTGTCCGTGTTCGAGGCGGTGGAGGCCGAGGCCCTGCTTCCGCTGCCGTCCGAGCCGTTCGTGCTAGCCAGATGGTCGAAGGCGACGGTCGGCCCGGACATCCACATCAAGGTCGGCCGCACCCTCTACTCGGTGCCCTGGAAACTGATCGGCCGCCGCGTCGACGTCCGCTCCACCGCCGTCACGGTGCAGATCTTCCACGAGGGCGAGCTGGTCAAGACCCACGCCGCCCTGGAACAGGGCAAACGCACCGACAGAGGCGACTACCCGCCCGAGAAGATCGCTTTCCAGATGCGCACGCCGATCTGGTGCCGCGGCCAAGCCTCCCAGGTCGGGGACGCCTGCCGAGAGGTCATCGACCAGCTCCTGGAGGTCAACGCCCTCTACCGGCTCCGCGCCGCCCAAGGGGTCCTGGGCTTGCGGAAGAAGTACGGGGACATCCGGCTGGAGGCCGCCTGCCGCAAGGCGGTCGCGGTCGGCGACCCCTCCTACCGCACCGTCAAGGGCATCCTGGTCGCCGGCACCGAGACCGACCCGGAACCCGAGACCGGCGACGCCGGAGCCTCGGCCTTCCTGCACGGACCCGAGGGCCTGTTCGCCGCCACCGTCCCCACCCAGACACCCGGCAGCGTCCACGACGACCAGGGCCACGATGACACCGAGGAGGCCGCCCGATGAGCGTGATGACCACCGCCCTGCGCGACTCCCTCAAGACCCTCCGGCTGTCCGGGATGCTCGAAACCCTCGATGCCCGCCTCACCCAGGCTCAGAAAGGGGAACTCGGACACCTCGACTTCCTGCAGGTCCTCTGCCACGACGAGATCACCCGCCGCGAGTCCGTCGCGCTCGAACGCCGCCTGCGAAAAGCCAAGTTCGAGCAGCAGGCCACCTTGGAAGGCTTCGATTTCAACGCCTCCCCGAAGCTGCCCGCCGCTCAGATCCGCGACCTCGCCGCCTTGCGCTGGCTCCACTCCGGTGAGTCCGTAATTCTGTTCGGACCCGTCGGCGTCGGGAAGACACACGTCGCCCAGGCCCTCGGCCACCAGGCCGTCCGTCAGGGTGCCAACGTCCGCTTCGCCAAGACCAGCCGCATCCTCGCCGAGCTCGCCGGCGGCCACGCAGACCGCACCTGGGACAAGCGCATGCGCGAACTCATCCGCCCCGACCTGCTCATCCTCGACGACTTCGCCATGCGCCAGCTGTCCGCGTCCCAGGCCGACGACCTCTACGAACTCGTCTCCGAGCGACAGGGCCGGTCTCTGATCATCACCAGCAACAGGGCGCCGAGCGACTGGTATCCCCTCTTCCCCAACCCCGTCGTTGCCGAGTCGCTGCTGGACCGGCTGATCAACTCCAGCCACCAGGTCATCATGAACGGCCCCAGCTACCGGCCGAACAAGCGCCCCAGGAACCCCACCGAGAAGCCTCCGACCACCTGACCGCTGCCACGGGGTGCTGGAGTGATCGCTTCCGCAGCCCCGCCGTTCCGTCCCCGCTGGTCCGCGTGGATGATGGCGCGGTGACGAACAGCAGCGACGCCCACGTGAAGGTCCACTTCCGGATGGAAGTAGACGAGGACGGCTGGCCGCCAGCGAGCGTCGAGAGCCTGTGGGCACTGGACCTCGGCGACGGAACGGTACGTCTCGACAACACTCCGTGGTTCGTGCGTGGGGTCGCGAGCGGCGATGTCGTCCGCGTGGACGTCGAGGACGACGGCCTGCGCTGGGCCGGGGAGACCGTTCAAGCTTCGGAGAACTGCACCATCCGATTGATCGTGCTGAAGGACGGAGGCTCCGCTGCGGCCCGACAGACCGTGCTGGAGACCTTCCACCGGCTCGGCACCACGGGCGAGGGCATCGAGCAGTTCCGGATGGTCGCGCTGGACATCCCGCCGGAAGCAGACATCCAGCGGATCCGCAAGCTGTTGGAACACGGCGACGAGAAGGGTTGGTGGCACTGCGAAGAGGGATGTGTCACTGCCGCCTGGAGAGCCAGTGCAGGCACTGAGGACGATTGAGCGCCGCCTTGACTGCTCGCGTCAGCAACCGGACGCGAGAGGGTGGGGAATTGCCTGGCGTTTGACATGGGGAATTGGCTGACCGTCGACAGTGGGTTGGCAGTTGTCCGTCTGAGGGGATGTGTACCGCTGCAGCGACTGGTTCCTGCTGGCCTGCGTGGTGCTGCCCTGGACCGTCGAGCAGTACGACGCCGCGTTGGTGCCGCCGGCTGACAAGCCCGCTTCAGTCGGCCGCCGATTCGTCTTTGTCCTCGTCCAGCTGGGGGAGTCCGGGTCGCGCAGCGGGCGCAGGGCGCCGGGGGCCGAGGCGGTGAAGCTGTAGCGGCCGAGTAGGTTCAGGTTGCGGTGCTTGAGCGGGGAGAGCCGGGCGATGTCCTCCTCCCGGATCTCGTGGTCCCCGGCCTTCAGCTGGACGACGGCGGCGTCGATGTACCGGGTCGTCCAGAGCACGATGGCGTTGAGGACCACGCCGAGCGCGCCGAGCTGGTCTTCCAGGCCGTCGCGGTATGCCTGGTGGATGGTGCCGCGCTTGCCGTGGCACACTCCCGGGCCAGCTTGTGGCGGGACTCCTGCACGGTGAGCTGCCGGTTCATCTGCCGGCGGTAGGTGTCGCCCGCCGGGGTCGACCACACACAGCAGGTACTCGGTCTTGGCGATCCGCCTGTACTCCGCGAACGCCGCACCCAGCGAGGGCCAGCTATCGCGCTCCTTACCTTGTTGGCGGGTCGATTCCGGTCCTCGTACGATCGGGAGAACCAGGGGCCTGGGTGTGGCTTTAGAGGCCATCACGAAATGGGGGCGCGGTCATAGCACCTCTGCGCATTCGTCGACGAATGCGCAGAGCCGACGAATGAGGCTCAAGAAGAAGGGGGTTGGGTCCGAGTCGCCCTTCATGTGAGGTGCATCCTGGAGCCACTGCTGCCACAGACCACCTGGTTCTCGGAAGCGGTCGGCTTGACCACCTCCAAGATTCAGGTCGATGAACTGGATAGCGCCCATGACGACGGTCTGGTCGTACGCGAGGTCAGGGCGGCAGAGGTAGCGATCCAGGTAGGCGGCAAGCAGCTCAGCGTCGCGCGCCGTTCCGAAACTGGCCAGGGCCACGCAATAGGCCAGCCCAACGCAGCAGACCTCGCTGGCCAGCAGGAGTTCCCCGAGGTCTTCACGGAACTCGGTCCGGCGGGAGACAGCTATGAGCCAAGCCGCAGTTCTCCGCTCTCGCCAGCCGCCCCCAAGAAGCTTGGCGACCTCATCTGCGGTAATGAGTCCCGCGTCCTCACGAAGGTCTCGCATGAATCGGTCGCACTCAGGACTTTGCATGCGCAGCAAGCCACCGCCGAGCTTCAGGTAGCGCCGCTCGGGCGTGACATGACGACGAACCAAGGCCAGCAACTCGGCATCGTCGTGAGGATTGCGTATCATACGGGCGATCTTGCCGTACCGCCTCGGAACAGAGCCAGTCCCTCCCTTGCCCTGATGTGAGTGAGTACGGCAGTTGGCACCTGTGCCGAAGTAAGCGCTCAGACCCAAGGCCCGTAGGTCAGCCGCCGTAGAGGCCCTCATAGACGTGCGCTTCGAGGCATTGCCCAGTCGAATAGGTGCCGGCCGCGTTATGCAGAGCCCGGCGGAACGTCGTGGGGACGGCGTTGGCGATGACGACACCCGAGATGCTGATCTGTGCCCGCGCGGGCGGGATGGCCACAGACCGAACGGGTTCTCGCGGACGAAAGGCCGTTCCATCAGCCGCATCGGAGTGAGCGCAGCCGCTCGGCGACGGCGAACGAGTCGAGACGCATGGCGGTGATGTCGGCGATCAGGTCCCGCCAGGCCTCGAACTTGGTGTTCACCCGCTCCCCGTGCATCCCGAGGTACGCCACGGCCACGCCGAAGCCGTACAGCTCGTTGCGCGCGGGCAGCGGACGGAGCACGACGCACTCCTCCAGCATCACGGCCGCACGCCAGAAGGCGTCCGGGTGGTGCTGGTCGTGGCGGGGCGGGTCAACCTTGTGCCGGGCCGCCAGGCCGACGAACACGGAGTAGTCGTTGACCGCGTGATCGTCCAGCAGCTCGGCCCGCCTGTCGGTGGACAAGCTCGGCGCGGTGGGCGAGCCGGAGTCGCTGACCTGGCTGAAGACCACCACGGAGGCGATGCTCCCGAGGATCGACCTGCCGGACCTGCTGTTCGAGGTCCACTCCTGGACCGGATTCCTCGACGCCTTCGGCCACGTCTCCGAGCGGCGCACCCGCATGGAGAGCCTGCTCGTCTCCCTGGTCGCACTGCTCGTGGCGCAGAGCTGCAACATCGGTCTGACCCCGGTACTCGACCCGGAGAACAAGGCGCTGACCCGCTCGCGCCTGTCCCACGTCGACCAGAACTACCTGCGCGCCGACACCATCGCCGCGGCGAACGCCTCGCTCATCACCGCCCAGTCCCGCATCGAGCTCGCCCAGATGTGGGGCGGCGGGCTGCTCGCCTCCGTCGACGGCCTGCGCTTCATCGTCCCCGTCAAGAGCATCAACACAGGCCCCTCGCCCAAGTACTACGGCTACAAACGCGGCGTAACCTGGCTCAACGCCGTCAACGACCAGGTCGCCGGGATCGGCTCGATGGTCGTACGCGGCACCCCACGCGACAGCCTCTACACGCTGGACACCCTGCTGAACCTCGACGGCGGGGTGAAGCCAGAGATGGTCGCGACCGACAACGCCTCGTACTCCGACATGGCCTTCGGCCTGTACTCGGCTTCCGCTTCGCCCCCCGCTTCCGAGACCTGGACGACCAGCGGTTGTGGCGGGCCGACCTGCCCGACGGCGAGGTGCAGGCCGCCGGGTACGGGCCGCTGGAGGCCGTCGCCTGCAACAAGGTGAACCTCAAGCGGATCGCCACGCACTGGCCGGACATGCTCCGCGTCGCCGGGTCGCTCATCACGAACCAGGTCCGGGGCCTACGACCTGCTGCGGATGTTCGGCCGCGAGGGCCACCCGACCCCGCTCGGCGCCGCGTTCGCCGAGTACGGTCGAATCGACAAGACCATGCACCTGCTCGCCCTGGTCGACCCGGCCGATGACACCTACCGCCGGCTGATGAACCGGCAGCTCACCGTGCAGGAGTCCCGCCACCGCCTGGCCCGCGCGATCTGCCACGGCGGTCGCGGCCAGATCCGCCAGGCGTACCGCGAGGGCCAGGAGGACCTGTTGACCGAACTACTGGGGTGCGAGCCGACGAGCCCCCGGAGATCGACGCACGGTGACGAGACCAAGCCCCAGGCCGGTCAGATGGCCTTGGAAGTCGTGCCACACCACCGCCCTGATGTGCTGTCATCACGAGTCGTTGGAGACCACAGCGGCTCGTGGAGGATCGGGTGCAGGAGAGTGCAGAGTTACGGGATGTCACGGTGCTTACGGTGCCGAGGGTCGGCCGGGTCGAGGAGACCGGCGATCCGTCGCTGCCGTACAGACTGCTCGATCGGGACGGGAGCGAGGTGCCAGCGGTCAGCGAGTTCCTGCTCGACATGCTCGCCGACGACGACAGCCCGGCCTCGCTCCGCTCGTACGCGTACGAGCTGCTGGCCTGGTTCCGGTTCCTGTGGGCTGTCGACGTGCCGTGGGATCGGGCGGGCCGGGCGGAGGCCCGGGACTTCGCGCTGTGGCTGAAGTTGGTCAAGAAGCCGCCGCGGCCCCGGCGGCCGGATGCTCCGGCGCCCGGGTCGGTCAACCCGGTGACCGGCAAGCGGTACGCGGGTGAGAACTACGCTCCCCGCACCCGGCGGCACGCACGAGCTGTCGTCCGCAGCTTCTACGAATACCACCGCGACATGCACGGACGGCCGCTGCTCAACCCGTTCCCGAAGGCCAACCGTGCCGAGGACGAGCACCTCAACGCTCACCACAACCCGATGCACGCCTTCCAGCGTCCTGCCCGCCGGGCCCCCTACCAGCCGAAGGAGCCTCGGCGAACCCCGCGCGGCATCCCTGATCAGGCGTTCAACGAGCTGTTCGCGGCTCTGCCCTCGCACCGTGACCGCGCGCTGGTTGCCTTCTACATCTCGGCCGGCCCCCGGGCCTCGGAACTCCTCGGTGTCAGCCGGGACCGGGTCAGCCCCGGTGACCAGACCATCGGCGTCATCCGCAAGGGCTCCCGCGTCTTGCAGTGGATTCCCGCCTCCAGCGACGCGTTCGTGTGGCTGCGGCTCTACCAGCAGCAGATCCGCCCGCAAACTCTCGACGGGCCGGAGGAACCGCTGTGGTGGACCCTGCGACGTCCGATCAGGCCGCTGAGCTACGACGCTGCGCGCATGGTGTTCACCCGGGCCAACGACACCCTGGGGGCGAACTAGACCCTCCATGACCTGCGGCACAGCGCGGCCAAGCGCATGGTGCGCGACCCCAGGCTCTCACTCACCGACGTCCAATGGGTCCTTGGACATCTCCACATCAGCACCACCGAGCAGTACCTCGAACCTGCCGAGGACGAGGTCGTCGCGCATGTGCTGGCCCATCATGCCCGGCAGGCCGCCGAGCCTGTCAAACTGGTGATGCCCGCGCCGGGCTACCGGTCCGAAGTCCTCCAGACGCTGCTCGGCCCGGCCGCCCTCGGCGGAGGTCCGGCGTGACCACCGAGACCGTAGCTGCCCAGCCCTGCGCCCTTGTCCGTCACGCCCCCTTGCCCGCAGGCCAGGGGATACGCGAAGCACCGACTGCCTGGTGGCAGACGGAGGAACCGCGTGAAAAGGTGCTGGAGCGTACACTCGCGCTGCCGTTTACCGCGGACAGCGACACCAACCAGCGCTCACGGCGCCGCGGCCTGATCAAGCTGCTGGACTGGCTGGAGGGCCAGCCCGGCCGTACCTGGCAGGAGCGCTGGACGGCCAGCGGAGCCGAGGAAGCCGGCCGGGAGTGGACACGGTTGCCGATGCAGTGGCTCGCCGAGCACCAGCGAGCGCGCAAGTACGACCGTGCTGATCTCTGCTGCGGCATGATCCCGCTGCTGGGAGGACAAGTCGTACGCCCCACCTACCGGTGGCTGCTGCGGCAACGCCCTTCCCAACTGCTGGCGCACATCCGCAGCGTCACCGATCCCGACGGCTTTACGGCGCTCAAGGACCAGTACGCCGCCACCGGCCATGCCGGGGCCAATGACTGCAACAACGCGGTCAACCGCGTCACCTGGATCGTGACCTGCAAGGGCGGCGCCGTCCGCGACGTCACCATCGGCGACTGCGTCGAGCTGCAGCACGCCATCGGCGAACATCAAACTAACGGCCACCACGGCAAGCACCTCTTCTACCAGCTCCTCGCAGGGCTCGGTGTCTTCGGCCCCGACGCCCCCGTCCGGCTGAAGACGGTGATGCTGCCAAGGCAGTTGACACCGGCAGCCCTGGTCGACCGACACGGCATTACCTGCACCGCCATACGCGACCTCCTGGTCGACTACCTCACCGAGCGCGCGGTGGACGTCGACTACACCACGCTGGAGGACATCGCCCGCACCCTGGCCGGACTGTTCTGGCGCGACCTGGAGAAACACCACCCGGGCATCGACTCCCTGCGACTGGACGCCGACATCGTCACCTCCTGGCGGGAGCGCGTCCGCATGATCCGCGATCGGCACGGCATCCCCATCCGGCCGCGGGTCAACGTGCACACCGTCTTCAGCTGGGTCCGGACCTTCTACCAAGACCTTGCCCGCTGGGCCGCCGAAGAGCCGGCACGGTGGGGCCCGTGGGTCGCTCCCTGCCTGGTCCGCGACAGCGACACCGATCACAGCAAGAACCGTGCCCGCCGCAAAGCCGCCATGGACCAGCGCACCCGCACCCTCCTGCCCGCACTCCCCGCCCTGGTCAAAGCCGTCGAGCGCCAGCTCAAGGACGCCAAGACGTGTCTCGCCACCGCACGGGACACCCTGGCCGGAGCCTCCTTCACCACCCCGACGGGCGAGACCCTCCTCCGCCGGGCCGGGGTGTCGTCCCGCGTCTACGCGGACAACCCGGCCGCTGGCCGGCGCCGGGACCTGACCGTGGAGGAGGAACGCGCGTTCTGGGCCTGGGCCATCGTCGAGGTCCTCCGCCACACCGGCATGCGCATCGAGGAAGCGCTGGAGCTCACCCATCACAGCTTCGTCGCCTACCAGCTGCCCACCACCGGCGAGATCGTGCCCATGCTGCAGGTCGCCCCGTCCAAGCTCGACCAGGAGCGGCTGCTGCTGGTCTCGCCAGAGCTCGGAGAGGTGCTGACGGCGATCATCCACCGTGTCCGGCGCGGGCAGCAGGCCATGCCCCTGGTCTCCGCCTACGACAGCCTCGAACGGCTCTGGAGTGCGCCTATGCCGTTCCTGTTCCAGCGCCGCTGCGGTCCAGAGGACCGGGCGATCCCGCGCAACTACATCTACACCTGCCTCAACGACGCCCTTGCCGCGAGCAGGCTGACCGGGCCCGGTAATGAGCAGCTGCGATACACGCCGCACGACTTCCGAAGAATCTTCGTGACCGACGCCCTCCGCTCCGGCCTGCCCCCACACATCGCCGCCCGCATCTGCGGTCACCGGATGGTCGACACGACTCTCGGATACGCCGCGATCTACCCCGAGGACGTCATCAACCACCACCGGTCCTTCATCGCCCGCCGCCGGTCGCTGCGGCCCAGCGAGGAATACCGCGAGCCCACCACGCAGGAGTGGCAGGACTTCCTGGCCCACTTCGAGCTGCGCAAAGTGGCGCTGGGCGTCTGCGCATGCGACTTCGGCACCCCGTGCGTCCATGAGCACGCTTGCATCAGATGCCCCGTCCTGCGGCCAGATCCCGACCAGATGCCCCGCCTGAAGGAGATCCACGCCAACCTGCTCGACCGACTCCAGGAAGCCAAGGAACAGGGCTGGCTCGGCGAAGTCGCCGCGATCGAGGCCAGTCTCGCCGCCGCCGAGCACAAACTTGCCGCGATGCGCGACGTCGCGGCCCGGCACACCACCGTCCACCTCGGCATGCCCGACTTCCGTGCCACCGCCGGCAGGCTCACCCCTGACCCGGTCGGCGAGGATGCTGGTCTGCTGAGTGAGACATGACATGTGGCCATGATGTGCGGTGGCGAAGTTGATGAAATCGTCCGCGGCGATCAACTCGGCCCGGCAAGATGACCGTCGTGGAAGCAGAGGTATCAGCGGGGTTGATCGGCCTCGTGGGGGCCACGCTCGGAGCGATCATCGGTGGCGGCGCATCGCTGGTCGCTACTGGGTTGACCCTCAAGCATCAGAGGACTGAGGCCCGTGAGACCCGTCTCGCAGAATTGCGCATGGCATCCACAGATGCCACCGCAACAGAGCTCATTCGTCTCGACCAATACCTCAGATCGATCACTTTCACGGACGCACCTGGGGAGGATCGACGGCACTGGGTGAGAGGTGCTGCCGACCACTTGAGAGCGATCCGCCTCGCAGCGGCTCGCATCCCTGATCGAACAGTGCGCACAAGGCTTGCCGTGCCCTTGGATCTTGCTTCGGAGTACCGGGCCGCTCCGTACTGGCAGGAGATCCAGTGGGTTAGTGAGATGGTCAAGGATGCGCTCGAAGTCGTATTTGCCCATCAACGAGACGATGAACTGCCTGAGCCGTCCCAGTTCGTCCTCTCGGCACAGACGCAGTTCGCAGACTGGGTGAGGCGTCGGCAAGAAGAGGCCGAAGCTTGGCACCGGGAGGATCGCGAGAGAGCTGAACAAAGGGCACGTGCGGGAGAAGCTCGGCAGCCCCCGCCATCCCCCTCCTGACGTCTGTTCACTGGCAGAGGACACCCGCGACACGCCCGAGGGCACCGACCCACCCCACTTCTCCACAACTACTTTCCGTGGTGCTCGTCGGGGTGGAGGCGAACTCATCTCTGTTCTGGGCTAGTTCGGATAAGACCAGCTCGCCGCCCTCGGCCTAGTCCTCAACGCCGTCGTCCTGTGGAACACCCGCTACCTCGACGCCACCGTCGACCAGCTCCGCGCCGAGGGCCACGACATCAAGGACGAGGACGTCGCCCGCCTCTCCCCGCTCAAGGACCGGCACATCAACTTCCTGGGCCGCTACCTGTTCAACATCAAGGCCAGCGGCCCCGGCCAGGGCCTGCGCCCCTTCCGAAATCCGGACGCAATCGAGGATGCCGACGACGAAGACTGACGGCCGGCGCACTCGCCCTGTGTGGCCGGTCGTGGTTCGCAACGGCCTCCGTTGGCCGGGCGAGGGCCGGGTCCTGCTCCACCGAGTCGTACAAGCCAGCGGCCTTGGAGGCAGTGACGATGCACGGAGAGCCCTCGTCGTTCGTTTCCTCGGTTCCTGTCCCTGCCGCCAGGGAATCAGTAGGTAGCTGGTCAGAAGCCAGCGCTACAACCAGGTGCTGGACTCCAAGTGGAGGCGTGAGTGTCTACGGGTGGCGATGTCGTGATGAACCTCGGTGACCCTTTCTACCCGTTGACTCACGCGGATGTAGCGAATGATCAACTGACCAGCACCGATCTCCTAGCACGGCTGCTCGCTTACGGAGTGTTTGCGGAAACCGTCATCCTGGCCAGTCGCTACGTCCTCAGTGGCGGTGCCGTCTACGAAGCTTTACGTCTCGCTCCTCAATTGCTTAGCAGTGGCGTCGTTGGCGTCGATCTGTACGAGGGTGTGGACAGCTTCGAGGCTTTGGTACGGCAGCATGGATATCCACCTGAGGCCCTTCCCCGCGCGCTCTGGCTGGATCAGCACATTGCCCGACGCGTAGCCTTCAGCCCTCAAGACCAAGGGCGCATTTATCACGCAACCCTGATGGCTGACCTCGATTCGACGGGAGCGTTGAGGCGCCGCGTTCCAGGGGTCTTGAATGGTTCGACAGCAAGACAGGTGGATCGAATTCAACGAGGCTTTGCTGAATGCCCAGCAGATCGACAACGCTTCGCGGACTTAGCCGCACACCACCTACCAAGCCAAGCTCCGTTGTTCCGGCGTTGGGCGGCGATGCGCTATTACACCATCCCCTTGTTGTTCGACCCTCCGGGGCGCATTCGCGAGGTACCAAAGTCCGCAGCCCTACTAGCCGACTCGGCAGGCCCAACAGCCACACGTCGACAGTCGACGGGGGCGCGAACCGTTACCGGATTGGATGACTCCGCACCCATCGACCCCGTGCTCCGCCAGATACTTTTTGTGCCCGCCTTGACGGAAAGTGCAGGTCCCGATGCAGTGGGACAGGTTGTGGATGCCCTGCTCGGCCTCCGTGAGCGCCATGAAGGTGCACGGAGGGTCTTCCACGGCCTGGCTGAGGACACGTTCTCAAGTGCTGCGGAGCTACGGAATGCCTTCAGTCGCGAGCTGGCGTGCCAGAGGCGTATCTCTGCCCGCGCAGGGCGTCGCGCTCGAATGATGCCGTGGATCGGGGTGGGAATCGGTCTCGGCTCCACAGTTGCGGGCCTTGGCATGTCGCCTGAGCTGTCTACGGCTCTGGGCGCGGCTACCACCCTGGTCCCGACAGCTATAGACCTTGCAATTAGCCGCAGACAGGACAATCGCCGTCCGTGGGTGCTGGCACACGAGGACGTCACGCAAACCTTATCCGCCAAAGAAATCGCTGGTGACACTTAGGGCTTGCCGGGAAACAAGTCGTGGCTTCCATCTGTGGGGCTCGTTGGTCTGGTATGGGGAGACCGGAGGGGATCGAGGCCGTTCTGGCGG
>NZ_JBVJEA010000036.1:0-56212 GCF_055581985.1 Streptomyces sp. NPDC042336
ATGAGGTCCACGATCAGCTTCAGCTCGTGCAGGCACTCGAAGTAGGCGATCTCCGGCTGGTAACCGGCCTCGGTCAGCGTCTCGAAGCCCGCCTTCACCAACGCGGTGACACCGCCGGCGAGGACGGCCTGCTCGCCGAAGAGGTCGGTCTCGGTCTCCTCGGTGAAGGTCGTCTTGATGACGCCGGCGCGGGTGCCGCCGATGCCCTTCGCGTACGACAGGGCCAGCGCGAAGCCGTTGCCGGTCGCGTCCTGCTCCACGGCCACGAGACAGGGCACGCCGCGGCCCTCCTCGTACTGACGGCGCACCAGGTGGCCCGGGCCCTTGGGGGCGACCATGCAGACGTCCACGCCCGCCGGGGGCTTGATGAAGCCGTAGCGGATGTTCAGGCCGTGACCGAAGAACAGCGCGTCGCCGTCCTTCAGGTTGTCCTTGATGTCCTTCTCGTAGACGTCACCCTGGATGGGATCGGGGATGAGCACCATGATGACGTCGGCCTCGGCGGCGGCCTCGGCCACCGACACGACGCGCAGGCCCTGCTCCTCGGCCTTGGCCTTGGACTTCGAGCCCTCGTGCAGACCGACGCGCACGTCGACACCGGAGTCGCGCAGCGACAGGGCGTGGGCGTGGCCCTGGCTGCCGTACCCGATGACCGCGACCTTGCGGCCCTGGATGATGGACAGGTCGGCGTCGGCGTCGTAGAACAGCTCAGCCATGAGGCACACCTTTCGAACAGCTCCCCGAGCGGGGGACGGAGGAACAGGCCCAGAAGGGCTCGGGCCAGAGATCGTGACCAGCGGAACGGGGCCGGGAACAAGGGCACGTCCACCCGCCAGCCGATGAGCATGACACTATCTCACCTGCACAGTGCATCGAAATGAGCAGGTGGCGTGCTGGAGACAGTGTGAACGACCTGCGGAGTCCCGGGTCCGTGTCACAGATGTCCGGCTTCGGCGGTCAGAGCAGTGACCCCAACGGCGTGCCCGTTCCGTCGGCTCCCGGGATGCCCGGCGGCCGGGTCCCCTTGCGCTACGACACCGAAATGAGCCCCCCATGTCTCAGGACCAGACCGACACGCCCGACACCGCATCGGCGACCGGCATCGCGACGCTGGACGATCTGCGCAGGCACCTGCAGTGGGCCATCGAGGTCGAACACTCCACGCTGCCTCCGTACCTGACGGCCCTCTACTCCCTGGACGCGGAGCGGAACGCGGACGCCGTACAGCTCATCAGCGGTGTCTTCGTCGAGGAGATGATCCACCTCGCGCTGGCGGCCAACCTGCTCAACGCGGTCGGCGGCCGACCTGTCCTCGACGCCCCCCACATGCTGCCGCCCCACCCACGGACGATGCCGCACGCCGACCCGTCCATCGAGTTGTCCCTCCTGCCGTTCGGCCAGGAAGCGCTCAGGCTGTTCCTGCGTCTGGAACAGCCAGCCCATCCCGGCGACCCGGCCGAGGGCGATCACTACGAGACCATCGGCCAGTTCTACGACGCGATCGAGAGGGGCCTGCGGCGCCTGTGCGCCGAACTGGGCGAGGACCAGGTCTTCGTCGGGGACCCGGCCCGCCAGGTCGCCGGCGGTCCGTTCGTCCACACGGCGGGGCGCCTCGCTCCGGTCACCGACCTCAGCTCCGCGCTCGCCGCCCTGGAGGAGATCGTCGAGCAGGGTGAGGGGGCCTCCCGTGCCGAGGTCTGGGACGGCGACAAGGACATGTTCCACGCCGGGACCCAGGCGGTCTCCCACTACTACCGCTTCCAGGAACTCGCGCTGGGGCGGCGCTACCAGACCGGTGACACGCCCGACTCCGGCCCCACCGGCGAGGCGGTGACCGTTGACGAGGCCGGCATCCGTCCTGTGCGGCCCAACCCGCGGTTGGCGGACCACCCCGAGGGCAGCGCGATCCGAGCCGCGCAGGAAGTGTTCAACCAGACCTACTGCAAGACACTCGAGATGCTGGAGCAGGCGTTCAACGGCAATCCGGCGATGCTGGGGATGTCCGTGGGCACCATGTACGCACTCAAGGCGCAGGCGCAGGGCCTGATGGCACTCCAGGACGACGACGGCCAGGCCGCAGGTCCGACGTTCGACTACGTCGCACCCGAGGACCGGTCCTAGCACTGCCCCCTGCTTCGCTACCGCCCGGATCGCCCTATGGTTCCCGGTGCGCGGCCCTCTTCTCGCCGACGGCGCTCGATGAGCCCGTCGTCCCACCCTCGACGAGCTTCCGCCACGACCGACCGGACGGCGGAGCCGGACCTGCCTGACCGACGCGCGACCGGGTACTGCTCGGTCGCGCGTCGGCGTGCGCGGGGTGCTGGACGGCTGGGACCGGGCCCTACCGTCCTGCCCCCGGGAGTTCGGCCGGATCGTTCCCGTCGCCCTCCGGCACCAGGAGCACGGCCGTGCGCCCCGCGTGGACGACGGCGTCGCTCACCCGGGGGTCCCACAAGGCGCCGAACATGTCGCGGTGGTGCGGTGTCAGAACCAAGAGGTCGGCCTTCCACTCGGCCGCGGTTTCGGAGATCACACCGGCGATCTGAGTGGTGAGCGCATGGACCATGACTCCTTCGGCCGCGACCCCGCTCCGGCGCAGCATGCCAACCGCTTCGTCGAGCACGGACTCGGCTTCGGTGTCGTCCTCGAGGGGAACGACAGCGGCAAACGTGGCAGCGGACGCGGCGACGTGCAGCACCCGGACGCTGGCACCCGTCAGCCGGGCCACCGCGGCGGCCGAGCGAACGGTGGACAGACGGGTGGGGCTGGAATCGACGGCAACGAGTATGCGTTTGAACATGGGCTTCTTCCTCTTCGTGTACGACCGCGGAAGCGCGGCCGTGTGGGTGGTGCCACGGTCCTTCGCGGCGCTCCCGCCCCGTCAACGGTCGGCGAGTTCGTCCTCGACGACGCGGTCGCGGCCCGCCACGTATCCGACGGCCATCTGCGGTACGAGCAGCGCGCTCATCACGGCGATCGGCAGACCCCAGCCGCCACTGTGCTCGTAGAGCGTTCCGATGAGGATCGGTCCCGGGATCGCCAGCAGGTACCCCACGCTCTGTGCGAAGGCCGACAGTTGGGCCACGCCCGTGCTGGTCCTGGCCCGCAGACTCACCATCGTCAGCGCGAGGGGGAACGTGCAGTTGGCGACGCCCAGGATGAGGGCCCACGCCCAGGCGCCGCCCACCGGGGCGAAGTACAGCCCGGCGTAACCGACGAGTCCCGCCACGCCCAGGACCAGGACGACCGGGCCCTGGTGCGGACGGCGTGCCGCCATCCGAGGAATGGCGAACGCGAGGGGGACACCCACAGCCATGGTGACGGCCAGCAGCAGCCCCGCGGTGCCGGCGGGCAGGCCCGCGTCGCGGTAGATCTGAGGCAGCCAGCCCATGGTGATGTAGGCACCGGTGGACTGCAGCCCCATGAAGACCGCGAGCGCCCAGGCCGTGCGGCTGCGTGACACGCGGGGTACCGGGTGGTCCGCCGCCCGCGCCCCGGCCGCCCGGCCGGGGTCGGAGAGCGCGGCCGTATCGCCCTTCCGGACGAAGTGCAGCCAGGGCAGGACGGCCGCCACGGCGAGGGCGCCCCAGACCGCGAGGCCGAGTCGCCAGTCACCTCCCAGGGCGCTCGTCACCGGCACGGTCACTCCGGCGGCGACGGCCGTGCCGAGCGAGAGGGCCATCGAGTAGAGACCGGTCATGGCGCCGACCCTGTCGGGGAAGTAGCGCTTGACGATGACCGGCATCAGGACGTTGCTGAGGGCGATGCCCATGAGGGCGAGGGCGCTCGCGGTCAGGAATCCGGACGCCGAACCGACCCAGGGACGCACGATCAGGCCCAGGGCGACGGCTGCCATGCCCAGAGCCACCACGCGGGCGGGGCCAAGGCGCCGGGCGAGCCGCGGAGCGGCGACACCGAACACGGAGAAGCACAGGGCGGGGACGGAGGTGAGCACACCGGCGACGGCCGGGCTCATGTGGAGTCCGTGCCGCACTTCCTCCAGCAGCGGGCCGAGGCTGGTGACGGCGGGCCGCAGGTTGCATGCGGTCAGGACCAGTCCGGCGACGAGCAGGCGCTCTCTCCATCGTCCGGAGCGGCCCGTGGCGCGATCCTCGGGGAGGGGCGTGGACGTGTCGATGCCGTCGCGGCCGCCGAGACCGCGCACTTGTTCTTCCTCACTGCGCATGCCCAGCATCGTAGAATGATGGGATGTTTCGGAGCGCCCCTCAGGCACACTGTGAGGTGTGATGTTGCTCATGGAATGATGGGACGCTCCCACTTCGGTGGCACTTCCCGCCACGTGGGCGCCCGCTGACGGGTTGCGACGAGCCCGTCACGCGATCACACTATCCACGGACCGACACAGTGGTAATACAGTGTGTCGTGTGAACTGGTCGCCGGTATCCCGCGGCCGGTCACCCAGTCATCTCCCGAAGGGAATCACCATGCGCACCACGTTGCGTGCAGCAGCCGTAGGAACCGCACTCGTCGGACTCTCACTGACCCCGGGCATCGCCCAGGCCACGCCCGGAGGGCCCGGCGTCAGCGGCACGATCCTGGCGCAGTGGACCGAGGGCGGCCGGGACTACGTACTCCGTGAGATCACCATCCCCGCCGGTCAGGCAACCGGATGGCACTACCACGACGGCACTCTGTTCGCCTACGTCAAGCAGGGCACACTCAGCCACTTCGACAGCAACTGCGCCTCGGACGGCGTGTACAAGAAGGGCAGCTTCCTGAAGGAGCCTGCGGGCGCCGACCACGTGCACATCGGCGAGAACCGCGGTGCGGACGACGTCGTCCTGGACGTCCTGTACGTACTGCCGCACGGCGCGCCTCTGTCCGAGGACGCTCCCGCGCCGGGCTGCGACCTGCCCAGGTAGGCTCCCGGCCACAGAAGCAAACTCTTCCGCGAACCAACCATGTTGACGACCGACGGACGATGGTGACCGGTGTGTGTTCCATCCGCTCCAAAGTCAACAATCTTCGAAGAAGCGGTAAGATTTAGGCCATGAACGCACGGCTTGCGTTGCTCGGCACCGTGGGGCCAGGTACTACGGAGAGCGAGATCTTCAGGCTGGCGCTCCAGCACGTCGTGGGTGAGCTGGGCGGCCTGGGGGGAATGATCCATCTCCGCGGCCCCATGTCCGCGCTGCGGCTGGTTTCGGCCGTAGGTCTGCCGTCGGTCGTCACGCTCCCCTGGGAGATCATCGACCAGGAGGGCACACTGGCCCCCGCCCGCGCCCTCTACGAGGGCAACGGCGTCTGGTCGCCCGCCGGAGCCGAGGCCCCCATGACGACGGAGGGGCCGGTTCAGGGCAGTGGCCTGGCCGCCGTTCCGCTGTCCGGCGGGGCTCGCAGCGTAGGAGCGCTCTCCGTCGTCATGAGCGACGGTGGAGCGCCCACGCCACAGCAGTGGGAATTCCTGAGGGCCGTGTCCGCCTGGACCGAGGAGCGCATGGCCCAGGCGCCGCCGACCGCCGGGCCGGCGCACGCCGAGGTGAGCGGTGAGCGGCTGCGTCACGCGCTTCACGAGGTCAGCGTCGGCTCATGGGAATGGGACATCCCTACCGGGCGTATCACCTGGGACGCGGCGGCCCTGGAAGTGTTCGGCACCAGAGCCGCGGACTTCGTCGGGAAGGTCGAGAACTGGATGAAGAACATTCATCCAGACGACCTGGCACCGACGCTCAGCACAGCGGAGCGCGCGATCCGGGACCACACGGTGTACGAGGCGGAGTACCGCGTCCGCCGCCTGGACGGCACTTATGGCTGGGTCCGGGCGCGCGGCAGGGCGACGTACGACGAACACGGTGAACCCGTCCGGTTGGTCGGCGTCGCCTGGGAGAACGAAGAGTCCCGGTCCGCGCGTGACGCGCTCAGCCGCGCCCTGCGCCACATGAGCGACGGGTTTCTGGCGTTCGACGACGAGTGGCGGATCGTCTTCGCCAATCGCGAAGCGGAGCGCGTGCTGGGCTCCTCGGAGGACGAACTGCTCGGCCGGGTCCCGTGGGCCCTGGCCGCGACGCAGCGGATACCGGAAATGGAGAGCCGGCTCCGCAGCGCCGTCGACGCGGACGAGCCAGTCAGTTTCGACGTGCGCATGCCCGAGGACCGCCGGTATCACCTGCGCCTTGTCCCCGGGCCGGGCGGCCGGACGCTCTACATCACCGACGTCACGCAGAAGCGGCGCCTCCAGGAGGAGCGGCGGGCCACCGAGCGCGCCGCGTCCGAGCGTGCCGCGCATGTCGCGAAGCTGACCGCCGCGCTCGCCAAGGCCACGACCTCACGCGACGTCGTGGACGCCCTCGCCCCACGCGTGCTGGCACCGTTCGCAGCCGTAGGGCTGCTGGTGCAGACGGTGGAAGGCGAGTCACTCCACACGGTGGGCGCGGTCGGCTACGACGAGGGATTCCCCAGCAGTGCCGAGGGCCGGTCCCGGGCATCCCGCGGTCCGCGCTGGGACGTCATAGCGTCCGGTACTCCCCTCTTCCTGTCCTCCGTGGGGGAACTCGTCGCACACTCGCCGGACGCCCCCGAGCTGCCGGTGCGCCCGGGCCACGAGTCCTGGGCGTTCCTGCCGCTGACGGCGTCGGGTGTCACGTTCGGCGTCTGCGTCCTGTCCTTCGACCGTCCTCGGCTTCTCACCGACGACGAACGCACCCTGCTGACCACCATCACCGCGCTCGTGGCCCAGTCCCTGGAACGGGCGAGGCTCTACGACGCCGAGCACACCCGCTCCCGCGAACTCCAGCGCGGGCTGCTCCCACGAGATCTGCCCTTCGTCTCGGCGTGCACCGCAGCGGCCCGTTACCTCCCTGCCGGACAGGGCATGGACGTGGGGGGCGATTGGTACGACATCATTCCGCTCTCGGGGGGCCAAGTCGCCCTCGTGGTGGGCGATGTGATGGGGCACGGCCTGCCGGAGGCGGCGACGATGGGCCGACTGCGTACCGCGGTCCATACCCTCGCAGACCTCGAACTGCCCCCCGACGAGATCATGAGCCATCTCAACGACATCGTGGGTGGCATGGACGAGGAGTCGTACGTCACCTGCCTGTACGCGCTCTACGACCCGACCACACGCGTCTGTTCCATCGCGCGTGCGGGCCATCCGCCACCCGCGCTCGTTCTGCCGGACGGCAGTGTCCAGTTCCCCGAGCTGGCACCCGACCCACCCCTCGGAGCGGCAGAACCACCGTTCGAGACGGTGGAGTTGACCGTACCGGAGGGCAGCCTCCTCGTGCTCTACACCGACGGGCTGGTGGAGTCGTCCGCCCGCGAGATGGACCAGGGCATGCAGGCACTCTCCGGTCTCCTGACCACCGCGTACAGTGCCGCGGCGGGTGAGGGCGGTGCGAGCCTCGATCTGGAACATCTCTGCGACACCCTGACGGCCGGTCTGCTCCCCGCCGACCAACAAGCGGCCGACGACGCGGCCCTGCTCGTCGCCCGTCTACACGCCACGCCCGAAGAGAAGATGGCCCGGTGGTCGCTCGGCGACGACCCCAAGGCCGCCGGTCTGGCACGACAACACGTCCGTGAGCAACTCGCCGTATGGGGGATGGACCACTTGATCCCCACCACCGAGCTTCTCGTCAGCGAACTCGTGGGCAACGTCGTCCGTCACGCCAAGGGCCCCATCGGCCTGCGCCTTCTGTACGACACGGAGTTGATCTGCGAGGTGTACGACGGCAGCCTGACCATGCCGCGCATTCGACGGGCGACGGACACCGATGAGGGAGGCCGCGGACTGCAACTGATCACGGTCCTCTCCCGGCGCTGGGGAACGCGCTACACCACCACGGGAAAGTGCATCTGGACCGAGCAGGATCTCGTCGGCGCCGAGGGGCGCCGCGACGATCCCTCGGAAGCCCTGGGCCTGATGTTCCCGGCCGTCGGGGAGTTCACCGGGGATCTGGACGCGCTGCCCTTCGGGGACGGGGAGCCGTGACGGGACGCCTGCCGTGCCGAGGGCGGGGCGCGATCGGACCGGCCCGGACCCGGGGTCGCGGCAGCTTGCCCGACGAGTCCTTCGCGAAGGCGCGCCCGGGGGCGTTCCGGAGCGGCGCCCGGCGGGCGGTCAGGCACCGATGCCGTACCAGCGGGCGGCCGTGGTCCCGAAGACCGCCTCGCGTTCCGCCGGGCCGAGACCCGCGGTGAGGGTCTCGGCGAGCGTGAGCACGTCATCGTACCCGGCCGCCAGCAGGCACACCGGCCAGTCCGAGCCGTACATGAGACGCTGCGGGCCCAGGGCCGAGAGCAGCACGTCGGTGAACGGGCGCAGCGCGTGGACCGGATCCCCGGTGGTGCGGGTCACCAGACCGGAGAGTTTGACGGCGACGTTGGGGCAGGCCGCCAGAGCGGCCATGTGCCCCGCCCAGAGGGCGAACGCGTCCGGGTCGATCACCGGGTTGCCCGCGTGGTCCAGGACGAAGCGGACCTCGGGCAGCTCTCGTGCCGTGCGTACCGCGGCCGGCAGTTGGCCCGGGTGGACGAGCAGGTCGTGGACGAGGCCCGCGTCGGCGGCCGCACGGAGACCGCGGCGGACCTCGGACCGCGCGAGCCAGTCCGGGTCCGCCTCGTCCGTCACGGGGTGGCGCAGGCCCACCAGGGTCTGGCCGCCGGGACCCTCGCGCAGCGCGGCGAGACGGTCGGCGACGGCCGGGTCGGTGAGGTCGGCCCAGCCGACGACCCCCCTCATGTGCGGGTCCCCGGCGGCAAGGGCCAGCAGTTCCGCCGTCTCCTCGGCCACGGCACACGTCTGCACCACGACGGTGGCGTCGATCGCGTTCCGCAGCAGGGCCGGGCGCAGGTCGTCGGCCGTGTAGGTGCGGTGCAGGACCGGACTGCCGTGGGTCCACGGCAGGTCGCGGACGGCCAGGTCCCACACGTGGTGATGGGCGTCGACGCGCACGGAGCCGGCTCACCCCTCCTTGCGCAGCCGCAGGCCGTCCATGCCGCCGTCCACGGCCAGGCACGTGCCCGTGGTGGACCCGGCGGCAGGCGAGGCGAGATAGGCGATCGCGGCGGCGACCTCGTCGGCGGCGACCAGGCGGCCGTGCGGCTGCCGGGCCGCCAGGGCGGTGTACTCGGCGGCGGGATCGGCGGCCCGGTCCAGCAGCCGGCCGATCCAAGGCGTGTCCGCCGTACCGGGGTTGACCGCGTTGACCCGGATGCCCTCCGGCAGCAGGTCGGCGGCCATGGCCCGGGTCATCGCCACCACGGCGCCCTTGCCGGCCGAGTACAGCACCCGTTGGGGCAGCCCGGCGGTGGCCGCTATGGAGCCGACGTTGACGACCGCCGCGTGGACGGAGGCCCGCAGGGCGGGCAGCGCGGCCCGGGTGACCCGGACCATGCCGACGACGTTGGTGTCCAGGACGCGGTGCCACTCCTCGTCGGAGTTGTCCTCGACGCCGCCCTGCGCCCCGATCCCGGCGTTGTTGACCACGATGTCGAGTCCGCCGAGCCGGGAGACCGCCGCGTCGACGGCGGCCACCACCGAGGCGTCGTCGCGGATGTCCGCGCGCAGGGCCGCCGCGAAGGAGGAGGGCTCCGGTTCGGACAGGTCCAGGACGGCCACGCGGGCGCCCTGGGCGGTGAGCAGCCGGGCGGTGGCCAGGCCGATCCCGGAGGCACCGCCGGTGACCAGCGCGGTGAGACCGGCGAAGGGCACCGCGCCGGGCAGTGCGGAACCGTTCGTTGTCATATGTGCTCTCTCCCCATGGTCGTCGGTCCTGGTCCTGTGTTTGCCCGTGGGCCGGTGCCCGCTGTCACGGCACCGGGACGGCCGGGTCCAGCAGGTGCGCCTCGCGCAGCTCCGCCCACATCGCGGCCGGGATCGGGTGACCGGCCAGTTCGAGATTGCCCGTCACCTCATGCGGCGACGCGGCGCCTACGACGACGGACACCACGGCCGGATGCCCGAACGGGAACTGCTGGGCCGCGGCCCGCAACGGCACACCGTGCCGCGCGCAGACGTCGTCGAGCGCCAGCGCCCGCCGCAGCACGTCGTCCGGTACGGGGTGGTAGTGGTATGGCGCGCCGGGCCGGGGGTCCGCCAGCAGCCCGGAGTTGAACACGCCACCGGCGATCACCCCGACGCCCCGTTCGGCGCACAGGGGCAGCAGGTCGGCCAGCGCGGGCTGCTCCAGCAGTGTGTAGCGGCCCGCGATCAGCACCACGTCCAGGTCGGTGCGGCGCACCAGCTCCGCCAGCGGCGCGCTGTGGTTCATCCCGGCTCCGACGGCTCCGACGACTCCTTCGTCCCGCAGGCGCAGCAGCGTGGGCACGGCGTGCCGTACCGCCTCGTCGAGATGGTCCTCGGGGTCATGCACGTGCACGACGTCGAACCGGTCGACACCGAGACGTTCCATGCTGCCTTCGAGGCTGCGCAGGACATCGTCGCGGCCGAACGCGTGCCGGGGCTCGGTGCCTTCGGCGATCTGCCAGCCGACCTTGGTGGACAGCTGGAACCGGGCGCGGTCCACGGTGGCCAGCGCCCTGCCGACCCGTCGCTCGGACAGGCCGTCGCCGTACAGCGGAGCCGTGTCGATCAGCGTGGCCCCGCCGTCGACGGCGGCGTGGACGGTGGCCGCGGCGACGTCGGGATCCACCTCGCGGTACAGATTGCCGATCGGGGCGCAGCCGAGGCCGAAGCGGGGCAGCGCGAGCCGGCGACCGGTGCGCGGGGTCACTTCTTCGAGGCGCGCCACTGCTCGTACTCCTCCCTGCTGTCGGGGCTCAGGGGGTAGTAGTCCGACAGCCGCGCGCCCTGGTCGATGCGCATCCGGCTGAACTCCTCCCACTGCTCGTGGTCAAGGGCGCTGTCGACGATCTCCTGGGCCTTGGACACCGGGACCACCACGGCGCCGTCGTCGTCGGCGACGACGAGGTCGCCGGGCAGGGTGAGGACACCGCCGGCCGCCACGGGCACGTCGTAGGCCCAGGGGAACAGCTCGGACTGGGAGGCGTAGTGCGGGGTGGTGCCGGTGCACCAGATCGGGACGCCGAGTTCGCGGACACGGGGCGCGTCCCGGATGCGCCCGTCGACGACGATGCCGGCGCCGCCCTTGCGCTTGAAGTAACGCACGAGCATGTCGCCGAAGCAGCCGGTGAAGGCGCTGCCGTAGGCCTGGACGACGAGGACGTCGCCGGGCTGGACCTCTTCGAGGACCGCCCACAGGGCCGTGTTGCGCTCGACGTACTCCTGGGCCAGGCCGCTGGCCACGTCCTCGCGCTGCGGCATGAACTGGAGGGTGCGGGCCGGACCCGTGATCTTGTTGCCGAGTTCCAGGGCGGTGGGGCCGGACAGGTAGCTGCGGCGGATGCCGAGTTCGTGGAGCTTGGCGCAGGCGGTGGCGGAGCTGACCCGGTTCAGGCTGCTCACCAGCTCGCCGTCGGGGCGGTCCCAGGGGCCACCGTGCACGGGCAGGTCCCACACGGGCCTGGCGTCAGCCGCGGCGCCGTCGGCCTCGTGGCCCGCGGGACGGGGGAGCGACATGCTCATCGGGTTCTCCGGAAGGTCGTGGGGGATGTGTGGTGGGCGAAGGGGCGGGCGTTGAGCCGCATGTCCAGCCGGAGCCGGATGCGGCGCCCCGGGGGCAGGACGATGTGGACGGCGTTGTCGTGGACCGGCGCAGAGTGCTCGGTCTCGGGGCCGGCCGGCAGGTGGTAGTCGTGGGAGTCGCCGGGATAGTGCTCGCCGCCGCCGGTCCAGTGGGCCTCGGTGATCAGGTGCTCGCCGAAGCCCCCCGCGAGCAGCCGTAGCCGGCGTGTGTGCACCGTACTGAGGTTGACCAACTGCACGGTGGTGCCGCAGGCGTCGAGGTGTTCGACGAGGGCGGCGACGTCCCAGGGGAGCCCGGGGCGGGCGGCGTCCAGGTCGTCGTAGCGCACCCGGGCGAGCGGCAGGCCGCCGTTGTAGAGGGTCTGCGGTGCTCCGGTCGTCAGCTGGGTGAGCACCTCGGTGACCACCGGGTTCACCCGCTGCCACTTGTGCAGGTCGAGGTCGTCGGTGTCGGCGTCCTCGGCCGTCATCAGGGCGGTGCGGTGGGCGACCTGCGCGAGGGCCATGCGCAGGGCCCGCTCGGGGTAGTCGGGGTTGTCGCCGTCGAGATAGGCGAGCCACGGCGCCTCGTGCCCGGCCTCCTCCTTGTCGCGGAAGGCGTGCACCTCCCGCCAGTCGTAGCCGGAGTGCTCGCGGACCTGGTCCAGACGGGCGCGGTCCTCGTCGCGCATGCCGAACCACCACAGCCAGGTCCAGTAGGCGACCTGGGCGGGTTGGTGGTCGAACCATCCCTCCGGGCCGACCCGGGTCGGCAGCGCGTTGACGGTCCTTCCCTCACCCAGGCCGAGGGCGTGGGCCCAGCCGGGGCGGCGGGTCGCGCCGGTGTCGTACGGCATGGCGGTGCGACGCTGCTCCCAGACCTGGTCCAGGGGCCGCCGGGCGAGGTCCAGCCGGGCGTCGGCGCGGCCGAGCATGCCGGCACTGATGGCTCCGACCAGCGTCGCCGCGCCGATCGAGTGCACGCCGTGCGGCCAGGTCCAGCCGTAGTGTCCGCCGTACCAGCGGCCCCCGTGGTCCTCACCGACCTCGCCGGAGGGTCCGACGTTGTCGGGCATGGCGCCGGCGGCGGCCGCGCGTTCCCGCCAGGCGTCCACGTATTCCAGGACCCAGTCCGCCAGGCGCGGGTCGTGGTCGTACAACCAGGCGTTGACGACGAGCGCCGTGGCCGCCAGGTCGACGGCGGTGTCGCCGCGGCCGAGCCGGTCGCGCATCGCGTGGCCCATCCGCACGGCGTTGTCCTCGTCGGCCAGGTCGTCCCAGGACGTGATGCCGGGGATGTCGCGCAGGGGCAGCCCGTAGGGGCGCATGCCCCGCTGCTCGTGCCCGAACCGGTCGTCCCACTGGGGGCCGAGGCCGGTCCGGGGGCCGTCCGACCCGTTGTGCGGGGCGCGCAGGGCCCTGGTGGCGGGGTCGTAGTTGCCGGTCGCGCTGTCCGGGAGGTACTGCTCGGCGAAGCGCCGGGCCCGGTCGCGGAAGCGCTGGTCGGCAGGGTCGGCGGCGCAGATGCCGTAGAACATCAGCAGGGCCTCGCCCTGATGGAACCAGTCGTAGCCGCGCTCGAACTCGTTCCGGTACAGGCCCAGTTCGGTCAGTTGTGCGGTGACCCCTTCCCAGTGGCGCTTGACCGCGGGCAGCAGGTCGTCGGCTCCGCCCAGCCGGTAGAGGGCGGGCCAGTTGAAGAACGCCTCGTAGAAGTCGTCGGCGCCGTCCCGGTCGGGGATGGTGCCGGAGAAGCGCAGCCGGCCGTCGGGTTCGGTGTATCGGTCGCTGAACAGCCGCCAGGCTCCGTCGAGTTCGTCGAAGAGGTGGCGTTGCAGCACGGCCCAGGCGGGCGGCGGCCCGGTGGGCAGGGTGGCGGTGATCTCGGTGGGGCGGGTTTCGGGGGGCGTGCCGCCGGACGGCGAAGTCCCGACGGACCTCTCCCCGGTGGCGGGTATGTCGTGTCGTGCGTTCATGTCAGCCCTTCAGGGCGCCGGAGGTCAGGCCGCTGATGATGTGCCGCTGCATGATCGCGAAGAAGGCGAGTGCCGGCGCGACGGCGAGGAGCAGGTTGGGGAAGACCACGGCGTAGTGCGTCGAGTACTTGCCGACCGCGGCGTACACCCCGGTGGTGACGGTGTAGAGGCCGCTGCCGGGTCCGAGGATGATCTGCGGGTTGGCGAAGTCGTTCCACACACTGAGACTGTGCAGGATCACCGCGGTGGCCACCATGGGCCGCATCAACGGCAGCACGACGAGCTGGAAGGTCCGCAGTCGTCCCAGGCCGTCCACGGACGCGGCCTGGTCCAGTTCCCTGGGGATGGTCCGGATGTAGGCGCTGTACAGGAACACCGACACGGGCAGGGTCAGCGCCGTCTCGAAGAGCACGAAGCCGGGGATGGTGCCCATCAGTCCGAGGTACTTGAGGACGTAGACGACCGGGATCAGCAGAACCTGGCTGGGGACGAACGTACCGGCGACGAAGAGCAGCAGCAGTGCCGTGTGCCACCGGGTGGTGCCGCGGGCGATCACGTACGACACCGGGGCGGACACCAGCAGGGACAGGACGTTGACGAGCAGTACGAACAGCAGGGTGATCCCGTAGGCCCGTACGACGTCGAAGTCCGGGTTGGAGAGCGCGTCGCGCAGCGGCCGCAGGCTCAGCCGGTTCAGCGGCAGACCGAACGGGGATTCGCGGATGTCCTGCTCCGACTTGAAGGCGTTGACGACCAGCAGCCACAGCGGGATCACCATGAACGAGGCGGACACGAGGAGCAGGGGCAGCCGCCACAGCGAGGTTCCCGGTACGGTGCCGCGGTCGCGGCGTCGCGGCCGTGAGGTGGGTGCCGGGCGCGGCGGTCCCTGGTCCGGAGCAGCGGCGGGGGCCACCGGGCCGAGGACGGCCCGGCGCGGGCTGGTGGTGGGTTCGGTGGGCATGGTCAGGCCCCCGCTCTCTCGTCGGCGCGGCGCCGCAGGAAGGTGATCGCCAAGGCGGCGATGCCGGTCACCACCGTCAGCACCATCGACTGGGCGGAGCCGTACCCCAGGGCGTTGTTCTGGAACGACTGGGCCAGGATCAGATAGGCGGCGGTCTGGGTGGAGCCGGCGGGACCGCCTCCGGTCAGGGAGAGCACCAGGTCGTAGGAGCGCAGCAGGGTCACCAGGGTCAGCACGATGTTGACGGTGACGACCGGCGCGATCATCGGCAGGGTCACACTGCGCAGGGTCCGCCACCGGCCGGCTCCGTCGATCCGGGCGGCTTCGAGCAGCGAGGCGGGGACGGTGTGCAGTCCGGCGATGTACAGCACGAGGGTGAATCCGAAGCCGGACCACACCACGACCGCGATCAGGCTGGCCAGCGCCCAGCCGGGCTGGGACAGGAACGGCAGTCCGGCGTGCCCGGCGGAGCGCAGCACGCTGTTGACCGCGCCGTTGGTGGACAGCAGCGCCGACCAGAGGAAGCCGATGATCAGCGCACTGATGACGTACGGGTAGAAGAAGACGGTCCGCAGCACGGTGTTGGTGCGGCTGGGAGTGGAGATGGCGAGGGCCAGGGCGAGTCCCACGGCGTTGACGGCGAGGGTGCCGATCACCGCCAGCAGCACCGTGATCCAGGCCGCCTGCCGGACCTCCGGATCGTCCAGGAGGGCGCGGTAGTGGTCGAGTCCCACCATCGAGGGGTGTGCCGTGTAGCCGTCCCAGTCGGTCAGGCTGAGATAGCCGGACAGCACCAGGGGCACGACCATCATGACGAGGAAGAGCGCGACTGCGGGAGCGGTCATGAGCAGCCCCGTCAGCCGGTCCCGGCCGCGGGCGGTGGCGAACAGGTCGCGCACGGCCCGCGCCGGCCGGGTGGTGGTGGGCAGACTCATCTCGTGTGCGCCTTCAGCCAGGTGTCCACGTTCTTCAGCCCGTCGGCGGCGTCGCCGCCGGTGTAGAGGCTCTGCACCTGCTTGTTCTGCTCGGCCTCGAAGCCGGTCGGCATCTGGTACTCGCCACTGCCGGCGATGGCCTGGTGGTTGGTGGACTTGTCGAGGAGCGCCTGCACCTCGTCGGCCAGCGGGGAGAGCTTGTAGGGGTAGCCGGTGCGGAACGAGGAGTCCTGCTTGAGCTGGCCGGCCACGGCGGCGCGGTCGGTGGTCAGGAACTGGACGAGCTTCTCCGAGGCCTTCTGGTGCTTGCCGGCCTTGAAGATCCGGTAGTTGGCCCCGGGGGTCACCGAGAGTCTCGGGGTGGAGGCGTCGTTGAGCTGGGGCGAGGGAAAGACGCCGACCTCGAAGTCCTTCTTCGCCTGTGCCTCGGCCGCCACGAACCAGCAGCCCATCGGGTACATCGCGGCCTTGCCGGACAGGAACTCGGTCTCCGCGTCGGCGTACTTGGTGCCCAGGGCCTGCTTGTCGAGATAGCCCTTGTCCAGCCAGTCCTTGTACAGGTTCATGGCCGGGCCGAGGTCGGTGCTCAGGGAGCGCTTGCCGGCGGAGGCCTGCTTGAACCAGTCGGGCTCGCCGGTGGTGACGGTCGGTGCGAAGAGCATCATGACCTGTGCCTGCGTGACCCACTCTCCGGCCGTCTGCATGGGCAGGTACCCGGCGGACTTGAGCTTCCGCATCGCCGCCGTCAGTTCCTGCATGGTGGCGGGCGGCTTGGCGACGCCGGCCTCCTTGAAGGCCTTCTTGTTGTAGAAGACGAGGGACTGGACCTGCTGTCCGATCGCCACGTCGTACAGGTGGCCGTCCAGTCGCTGGGCGTCCGCCATGGGCGCGTCGGCCGCCCAGCTCAGCTCGGACAGGTCCCTGAGATAGGGGAGGACCTTGTCGTTGTGCGAGCCCTCGACGACGTCGGGGGCGTTGCCCGCCGCCAGCAGTTGCTGAAGTGTGCTGTCCACGGTGCCGTCGGCGGCCGTGGGCGAGTCGATCTGTACCTTGATTCCGGGGTTGGCCTTCTCGAAGGGAGCGACCAGCTCCCGCCAGTACCCCTTGGTCAGATTCGGTGTGATGTTCACCAGCATCCGTACGGTGCCGGTGGCACCCGAGTCCGGGTCGGCGGCCGAGTCAGCCTCGAACCCGCCACTGCCGCCGCACGCGGTGGTCAGGGCCAGGCCCAACAGGATGCCTACCGCAGCGTTGATGGATCTTCTCCGGGCCATGTCGCCCTCCCTATCGATTATGTTCTATCGATAGGCGATATGATGACTCCTGTTACGTGGTTGTCAAGAGCCTGCAACCACAGACACACGATCATCGATAAGATGCGAAGACGTTCTAGGAACCTAGGGGGCCGTCATGGCGGGCGTCGGTGAGCCGCTGACCCGGGTACTGCTGTCCGATCAGGTGTACACCCGGGTGCGGGGTCTCATCGTCAACGGGGACCTCCAAGCCGGTGACCGGCTGGTCGAGGCCGAGATCGCCCGTGATCTCGGGGTCAGCCAGGCGCCCGTACGGGAAGCCGTCAAGCGGCTGGTGCACGAGGGCCTGGCCGACCACATCCCGCGGCGCGGCAGCTTCGTGGCCGACGTGTCCTCGCAGGACGCCGACGCCGCGCGGGCGGTGCGGGTCATCATCGAGGAGTTCGCGGCCCGCGCGGTCGCCGAGCGCGCCGACCCGGAGTCCGTCGAGGCGCTGCGCGCCAAGGTGCAGGACATGCGGGAAGCGGCCGAGGCCGGCGACATCGGACGCTTCCGGGACGCCGACATCGCCTTCCACCGGATCCTGTGCGAAGCGAGCGCCAACCCGTTCCTGTCCCGCATCTGGAGCCTGATGGAACCGAGCCTGCGTGCGCTGCGCGTGGTCTCCGACCCGCTGTTCACCGGTGACTGGGCCGAGATGGCAGTCCAGCACGGCGCACTGCTGGAGACGCTGGAGTCGGCCGACGCCGACCGCGCAGCCGCCGCGTTCGCGGCACACGCCCGGGGGGACGAGGGCGTCCCGCGCCTCGGCCACGGCTGAGCGGGGCGCGTCCGCCGGGCAGCGCCTGCCCCCCGCTCCGCCTGTCCGGTCAACCGACTCGGCCTGCCCTCCCTGCATGGGGACGGTCTGCGGCCCGCAGACCGTCCAATCTTTCCTGGCGATTTTGCTGTTTTGTACCATTCCCGTCAGTTCGTAGCCTTCCGGCCGTACTGTTCTTCCGTCGTCCCGGACCTCCAGATCGTTCGTGGCCGTCTCGCGTTCCGTGACTCCGCCCGAATCGCGTGCCTGACGGCGCCCGCTTCCGGGACGCCCCCGCGGGTCGCCGGCCTCCGGCGTGGAGCGACCTGCGCACTCCGCACCACACCAGACCCACGTCTCCCACTCCTTACGCGATCGCTCCGCGGGACCTATATTGATCGCCGACTCGCGATTATCGATAGGCGATTGGAGAGCCATGTACTGGAGACGCAGTGCTCTGGTCATCGGAACCGCTGCCGCGACGGTGCTCACCGCACTGACGGCCGCCGTTCCGGTATCAGCGCACACGAAGGGCACCACGCGCTATGTGAGCGTCACCGGTTCCGATGCGAACCGCGGCACCAAGCAGTCCCCGTTCAGCACCGTGCAGCAGTGCGCCGACGTCGCACAGGCCGGCGACACCTGTGTGATCGCCGCCGGAACCTACCGGGAGACCCTGACGCCGCCGCGCGACGGCACGGCATCCGCCCGGATCACGTTCCGCGCCGCCCCCGGTGCGCGCGTCGTCCTCGACGGCAGTGCCCCGGTCGACGGATGGGCGCAGGTCAGCGCCTCCGACCTGTCGGCACTGCAGGCCGCCGACCCGACGCTGAGCGGCTCGGACTTCGCCACGGCCGCCACGGCCGGGAAAATATACCGAACCGACATCGCCCTGAACCCCGCGCTGCCCGGCAACCAGCTCTTCGTCGACGGCACGATGCTGGGCGAGGCCCAGTGGCCCTACCCCGGCACCGAGCCGACGCGCCCCGACTACAACTCCGCGGACGCCGGCACCAACGACACGCTGTACGACGACGCCCTGACCCAGCCCGCCGGATACTGGAAGGGCGCCCGCCTGACCTCGCACAACTGGTTCGTCAGCCAGACGGGCACCGTCACGTCGTCCGCGACCGGCTCCGTGACCGCCTCGGGGCTGGCCACCTCCTGCGTCGGCCTCAGCCCCAACCAGCAGAACCTCTACTCGCTCACCGGCAAGCTCCAGGCGTTCAGCCATGCCGGCCAGTGGTTCTACGACGCCGACGCGCAGCGGCTCTACATGTGGATGCCGGACGGTGCGAGCCCGGCGGGGCACACCGTAGAGGCCAAGCAGCGCAACGTCGCCGTCGACCTGTCCGGGCGGTCCTACGTGTCCGTCGTCGGCCTCGGTGTCCGGGCCGCCACGGTGGCGACCTCCTCCACCTCCACGCACAACGTGCTGGACGGCATCGACGCCACGTACGTCTCGCACTACATGGACCTGAAAGTGGACCCGGGCAAGGTCACGCCCGCCGACCCCTGCGACGTGCTGACGGCGGGTGAGACCACCAGCGGCATCCTCCTGAAGGGCACCGCCAACACCCTGCGCAACAGCAGGATCGACTACAGCGCCGGAAACGGGGTGCTGCTGGCCGGTTCGGGCAACACGGTGACCAACAACCTCATCACCCGCGTCGACTACCGCGGTAGCTACGCCGCCGGGATCAATGTCCTCGGCAGCGACCAGACGATCACGCACAACACCGTGACCAACAGTGGCCGCAGCAACATCAACATTGACAACAAGGTCGCCGGGACCACGGCCTCCGGTCACGAGATCGCCTACAACGACCTGTCCGACTACGGCAACCTGGTCGTGGATGTCGGCGCGATCTACATCTGCTGCCAGGTGAACCTGGTCGGCACCGAGATCCATCACAACAAGCTCCACGACGCCGCACTGTTCGCGGCCAGTGCGCCCGCGCCCGGCGTGTACCTGGACCTGTCCACGTACAACGCCACGGTCTACGACAATGTGGCGTGGAACCGCACGACCTACGGCGTCGTCCTGATCAATCCCAACGGCGGCACGACCAGCGGCAACCGCGTCTACAACAACACCAGCGGCACCGACCGCAAGTCCGTGAGCCTCTTCCCGGGCACCTACTCGGACACCGAGGTGGCCAACAACATCGGCGACGCCGACACCATGGCCGGAGTGTCCTCCACGAACAACCTGCCCATGGCCGACGGTCCGCAGTTCACTGACCCCGCGCACCACGACTACACCCTCCGCTCCACCTCACCGGCACGCAACTACGCCCTGGTGCGGCCCCCGGCCACGGACGGCTCCACCGACCCGCAGCCCAGCGCCGGCGCCTACCAGTACGGTGCGACGCCGTGGCAGGCCGGAGCGGCCATGCAGCGCACGACGGTCCAGGCCGAGTCGTACGCGGAGGGCGGCGGCGTCGCCACCCACGCCGCCGGAACCGGCTCGGTCCTCGGCAGCTTCGACGGCGGCGACTGGGTCCGCTACGACGACGTGGACTTCGGCACCGGCCGGAATCTCCTGGTCGCGAGCATCGGCAGCGAGCGGCCGTACGCGGGAGGCCGGTTCGAGGTCCGGCTCGACTCGGCCACCGGCCCGGTCATCGGCACGGTGCGGGTGGAGAACACGGGCGGCTGGGACACGTACCTGGACCAGACGTCCACGATCACCCCGACGAGCGGCACGCACGACGTCTACCTCAAGGCTCTCGGCACGGCACCGGGCGTCGCGAACATCGATCACTTCTCGGTGGAGAAGATGATCTCCCAGTAAGGCGCTGACGATCCCGCCGACCGTCGGTCATCGGCTCCGGCCGCCGCGCACTCCCGAGTGCGGGCGCCGGGGCCCGCACCACCGGTACGACACGACCCGCCACCGGGCGAGGCGCACCCCGAGGCTCTACGGGTTCGGCACCTCCTGGAGGACCCAGCCGTTGCCGTCCGGGTCGGTGAAGTCCGCGTACGTGCAGTAGTTGCGGCGCTGAGGGTCGGGTCCGCTGATCCACTTCTCGCCCGTGCAGCGGTGGAAGATGTCGCTGGTGTCGTGGTAGATGTCGCCGACCTCCACGCCCCGGCCGACCAGCTCGTCCCGGGCCTCGAAGATGTCCGAGACGATGAGGTGGAGGCCCTTGGACGACCCGGGGGCGGCCAGAGTGACACCCGTGCCGAAGAGTACCGAGCACGGCGAACCGGGGGGTGTCATGTGGACGACCCGGTAGGTCTCGTCCGTCACGTGGTCGGCGTCCAGGCGGAACCCGACCGCCTCGTAGAAGGCCTTCGCCCGGTCGACGTCGGAGACGGGCAGCACCAGGACTTCCAGTTTGAGATCCACTTGTCGTCACTCTCTTACGTTTCACCGTGGAACGGTGCCATCGGATCAGGCGGCATAGGCCCGCTCTTTCGAGTGAGTGGTCTCCATCGGCAACCATCACACGGTGTCGCAGGATACCGCCCCGACCAAGACCGGCGGGTCAGGAGGTGAGGCTTGCCGATCTGTTGATCAACATGACACAGTGTCACACGTTATGTGTATGTGTCGTCGAGTATCGCCGACGCCGCACTGCTGAGGAAAGGAAAGGTCCCACATGACATCTCTGGGCTTGAAGAAGAAGCTCGTCTCCGCGAGCCTCGTCGCGCTGGGTGCGACGGGCGTCACGTTCGCAGGAGCGGCAGCCGCGCACGCCGACACCATGATCGGGCTCTACGACACGCAGGCTCAGTGCCTCGCGGTGCAGGTCGTCTACCAGAGCAACGACCCCGGCGGCAGCTACTACTGCGACAACGACCACGAGGCCGGCGTCTGGTACCTCTGGAAGCGGTAGGCGCTTCGGTTCACCCCGTTTCATGTCGGCCCACCGACCCGGTCGGTGGGCCGACGGCGTCCCTCGCGCACACTCCCGTCATCCCTGCCCTCCCGCGGAGGACACCCGATGACCCTGTGTCGACGACCCGACACGGTCCGCGACTCCACTGCCGAGATGAGGAGGAGCAGCGGAGGAGACCGGTCCGGGACGCCGTGGACAGAGAGAGTCATCAGGTAGTCATTCGACTGATGACCGAACCGGGCCCGCCTCAATGGAAGAGGTCAGGCACAGGTAAAATCCGGAAGTGTGGCCGATATCAGAGGTGTGCAGCAGAGGCTCAGCCCGATGCGAACGGCGGCTGCCGAGCGGCCGACCACGATGCGACTGAGGGTTGTCTTGTCCGGACCGGCCTCGGTGCTCACGGCATGATCGGTCGGGACAGGGAACTGGAGGTTCTGCACGGCCTGCTCTCCAGGACGGTGGCAGGCCAGGGTGACGCGCTGCTCGTCCGCGGAGACCCGGGGGTCGGCAAATCCTCTGTGCTGAGCACGTTCGGTTCTCATGCCGCGGACCGGGGGGTCAGAGTCCTCCGCACCTCCGGCGTCGAGACCGAACAGTGGCTGCCGTTCGCCGCGCTGCACTTGCTGCTCCAACCGGTTCTCGGCGGGGCCGAGACGTTGCCGGCCCCCTACCGGAAGGCCCTCGATGGCGCCTTCGGGGCCAGCGAGGGGGAACCCGAGATCTACCGGGTCGGGATGGCGGTGCTCGAGCTGCTCGCCGACGCCGCCGACAGCCAGCCCCTCCTGCTGCTCGTCGATGATCTCCAATGGGTCGACTCGTCGAGCCGTGACGTGCTCGGATTCGTGGCCCGGCGTACCCGGGACCTCCCCATCCTCGTGATCGGTGCGGCAAGAACCTCGTCACCGGGCACGTACAGCCTGGGGACTCACGCCGAACTCGTGCTGGAGCCCCTTTCCCCGGCAGCGGCGGCCGAACTGCTCGATGCCGACGCCCCCGGCCTGGCAGACGGGGTGCGGGCCCGCATCCTGGAGCGCGCCGCCGGCAACCCTCTCGCGCTCGTCGAACTGCCGAGGGCGGCTCAGGGCATGTCAGCCCGGCTCGACGATCTGCCTCTGACCCAGCGACTCGAGTCCGCGTTCGCCTCGCGCACCGACTCGCTCACCCGCGAGTGCAGGACGCTCCTCCTGGTCCTGGCAACGGAACCCACCGCGCCACTGAAGCAGCTCCTCGACGTGGCAAGTCGTCTCGCGGGATCGGAAGTCTCCGTGTACGCCCTGCAGGAGGCCGTCGACGCCGGATTGGTGGTTCTGACCGGTCGCACCCCGGAGTTCCGGCACCCCTTGATGCGCTCCGCGATCTACACACGTGCCACCGTCGCCGACCGTTTGTCCACCCACAGGGCCCTGGCCGAGACGCTGGAGGGATCACCTGGGCGGCGGCTCGTCCACCTCGCCGCGGCCACGCTCGGCCCGGACGACGAACTGGCCGGCCAACTGGAGCGCTTCGCGGACGACGCCCAGGAACGGGGGCAACTGGCCGCGGCCGTACCCGCCCTGCGCCAGGCAGGCGAGCTGGTGCACGACGCACGCCGCCAGACCGGCCTCCTGGTCCGTGCGGCCGAGCTGGCCAGCGAGATCAACGACCGCGTGCAGGCCCAGATCCTGCTGGACAGAGCCGACCTGGCGGAGTTGGGCCCCACGGAGAGGGCCCGCCTCATGCTGGTCTCCGACAAGGCCGCGTTCGAACCCGATGAGCCTCAACGCCGCATTCAGGACATGATCGACGCGGCAGCCGGGGCCTTCGACGTCGGCAGTACGAACGTCGCGGAGAACCTGCTGTGGCGTGCGGCCGCCCGATGCTTCTTCCAGGACGGCGACGCACGTGTGCGTGCTCAGGCCGCCGCCGAACTGGACCGGTGGAAGCCCGACCCGGACGCCCCTCACGTCCTGACGGTGCGGGCCTACACGGAGCCGTACCGCCATGGGACCGACCTGATCACACGGCTCGAAAAGCTGGAGCCGGACCGCGAGGACGGCCAGCTGCTGCATTACCTGGGCAGCGGTTCGATGGTCATCGGTGACATCGGCCGTGCCACTCGCCACCTGGCCCAGGCGGCTTCCGTGTGGCGGTCCCAGGGCCGTCTCGGGCTGCTCGCGCGATCCCTGGCGGGATCCTGGCCACGTCTGTACCTCGGGCAGCTGGCCCAGGCCCGGGAAGAGGCCGCAGAAGGGATCGCGCTCGCCGAGGAGACCGGGGAGTGGATCGTCTGGCTCGGTCTCAAGGCCACGTCGGCGCTCGCGGCGGTGCTGCGGGGAGAACGCGAAGCCGCAGCTCGGAGCGTCCGGGAGCTGAGAGCGCACAGCCTCTTCCCCGTCATGCCCTTCGCGAGCGTCATGGCGCAGCAGGTCGACGGTCTCCTCGCACTGTTCGACAGCCGTGCCGTGGAGGCGTACGACGTCCTCGCGCGTGCGTTCGACAAGGCGGACCCGCACTACCACTCGACCAGTCGCTGGCTGCTCGTCCCGGACCTGGTGGACGCGGCCGCGGCCGCGGGCCGAACCGAACAGGTGCGAGAGCTGTTGGCAGGGCTGCCGGAACTGGCAGACCGGCTGCCCTCGGAAATGATGATCGTTGCCCGGACCTACAGCGCGGCAGTCCTCGCTCCGGACGACACCGCCGAGGAGTACTACGACTCCGCGCTCTCCGCACTGCCGGACACCTGGCCGCTGTCACGTGCCCGACTTCATCTGCAACACGGCAGGCGACTGCGCCGACAGCGTCGGAACGTGGATGCGCGCAAGCCTCTGCGGCTCGCACGTGACGAGTTCGACCGAGTCGGTGCGCAACCCTGGGCCGACATGGCCCGTGAGCAATTGCGGGCAGCGGGGGAGTCGGACGGACGACGACGCCCGAGCAAGGGCGAGAGTCTGACAGTCCAGGAAAGGCAGATCGCCGAGTTGGCCTCACAGGGGCTGAGCAACCGGGAAATCGGCCAGCGCCTGTTCATCTCGCACCGGACCGTTGGAGCCCATCTGTACCGCATCTATCCACGCTTGGGCATCACCAGCCGAGGCAGGCTCTCCGCAGCGCTGGCCGCGCTCGGAGACGACCAGCCGACTTCGGATTCCACCGACCCCGCCGGATGACGGTGCGTAGCCGGCCGATGCCCCTTCGGACTCGCGCGGCCGGGACGGCATCACACGAAGGCGCCGCTTTCCTGACGGAGCGCCGCCACCAGACGGTCGAGTTCCTGGTGCGTGTTGTACAGCGTGGGGGTCACCCGGACAGCGCTGCCCTGGGCGATCCCTGTGCGCGCGACCGTGAGAACACGGTGCTTCTTGAGCAGCAGCGTCGCCATCTTCTGTGCCTGCGCGTAGTCCCTCATCGCAGGAAGCCGGAAGCTGGTCACCGCTCCGTGGCGTGCGGTGTCGTCGGGTGTGAGGATCTGCATGCCTGGGATGTCCCGCACGCGCTCCACCCAGTAGTTACGGAGCGACTGCAGGTGCCGTTGTTTCCGCGACCCCCCGATGGCACGGTGAAACTCGATGGCTTTGGGCACAGTCAGGGCCGCCGCGAAATTCACCGTGCCCACACTGGATCGGGAGCGGGTGTCGTCCGGAGGAAACATCGTGTTGCCCATGCACGGTTCGATGCTCCCCAATCGGGAACCGCGGATCCAGACGGCACCGGTACCCAGAGGCGCGCACAGCCATTTGTGCAGCGAGAAGCCGACGAAGTCCGCGTCGAGATCCGACAACGTGTAGTCCATGTGGCCGATCGTCTGGGTGGCGTCCACGATGGTGTCGACACCTCGGGCCCGTGCCATGCTCACGATCTCCCGGACCGGCATCACGATTCCGGTTCGATTGGACAGATGTGTGACCAGGAGCAGCTTCAGGCCGGCGGGCGCTTTGTTCAACTGTGATTGATAGACATCCAGGATGTTCGCGGTCGTGGCCGGTTCGGGCACGGAGAACTTGATGACCTTCGCGCCACGACGATGGGTGAGTGAATCCATCGCCTGCTGCATCTCGTCATAGTCGAGATCGGCGTACATGACCGCGTCACCGGGCCTCAGGGAACCGTACTGCAGGATCAGGTTCTGCATGGCCTCGGTGCCGTTTCGAGTGAGAGCGAACTCCTCCTTCGAAGCACCCATCAGCTGCGCCACCTCGGCTCGCACGTTGTCCATGGCTACCGTGCGCTCACGGCCCGGGATGCCGTCACGGACGAACGTGACGTTGTGGCGATTGAGATAGCGAGTCTGCTTCGCGTACTCCTCCTCGACCGATCGCGGCATGACGCCCCAGTAGGCGTTCTCCAGGTTCGCGACGGAACGGTCGACATCCCACAGCGACGGAAGACTGCGGGTGTCCGCGTGGGCCGGAGCGGACATGACCGGCAGCGCGCCTGCCGCGCCAGCCGACGCGGCGGCCGAGGCCATGAACTTACGTCGATTCACTGCTCTCCCCTGGAACCGGTCGCGGAACACCGCGAGCGAGCGTCACATGTTTCGAGCGGCCACATCGGGCACGACCGACGCGCGCCCCAAGTGCCGCCACACTAGCGTCAGGTGCCACTGTGTTGCCACCCTGCGAAGTGCTGTTGTGCTACGTGCCCGCAGCGATCCGTCGGCGTCACAGCCCGGTGAGGGCTGGTCTGCCGCACTCACCCTCTCCAGCGAGGCTCCCGGCGATGTCCGAGGGTCAACCGACGGATGAACTTCTGGCTGTCCCGGACGACAGTGATTGTGATGCCATGTCGCCCAACTGGAAGGAATCGCCGTCATGAGTGGTGACCGCCACACTGTGCAGGCACAACACTCGGCCGCACACGCTCTCCTGTCTCTCTCCTTGTGCCTCGGCCGGATGACGGGCGCTCTCGAGTGGGAGGACGTCCCGGCGGAGTTCCGTTACGATCCCGACCATCCCCTCCTCGTCACGATCCGCTTCTCTCCCGAGGGCGCCCCACCGGTCACCTGGCATGTCGGCCGTGACCTGCTTCATGAGGGCCTGCGCACCACGAGCGGCGTGGGGGACGTCCAGGTGTGGGCCGACACCCCCACCGACCGGGAGACGGCGTGGCTCCAGATCAACGCACACGGTGGCATAGCCATCTTCAGCCTGCCCGTCCCCGAACTGGGGGAGTGGCTCGACCGCACGTACCTGCACGTCCCGGCCGGTACGGAGTCGTCGCGGCTCGGGACCGACGCCTTCCTCTCCAAGCTGTTCGACGAACCCGAGGCCTCGTCTCGATGACCTCGGGACACATGGCCGGAGATGTTCACCACCCGGCGCTCACCGTAGGCCGAAGGCGCGGATCAGCGTCTGGCTGACGCCGTTGCCCTCGGTGTCCGTCGCCGTCGTCCGCAAGCTCGCATAGCGCGCCTTGCCCGGTGCGTCGAGCCGTGCCGTCCAGCCGTCCGCCGACTTCCGCAGCGCCGTCCGGTGCCAGGTGGCGCCGTCGTCGTACGACACCTCCACGGCCGCCGTGCGGATCGCGCCGGCTCCCGCCGCGCCCTTGAGGTGCGAGGCCGTGACGGTCAGCTCCGTGCGCCGGTGAGCGCGGCCCGACAGATCGGCGTCCACCGCGTAGTCGAGCTGCACCAGGGGCAGCGGTGTGAGACGGGTGGGGTGCGTGGTGGCCGAGGTGAAGTCCCAGACGGTACGGGTGCGGCTCGAGTACGGGCGGCCCGGGAGGTTCCGGTTGCCTTCCAGCACGAGGCGGTAGGGCTTGGGATCAGGCGACAGATCCCCGACCATGACGATCCGTTCGTTGACGTCCTCGCCGAGCAGTTCGTCGCCCTGGTAGAGCGAGATTCTGGACGTGTCGCCGTCCGCCCAGACGACGCCCGCGTGCCCGCCGGAGTCCCCCCACGCGGTCATGACGGAGGTACTGATGTTGTCACCGGCCCGGAAGGGTGCCTGCCCACTGGTGCCGTTGTCGTTGAGCAGGCGCGGGTGCTGGATCGGGGCGAACCAGGTCTCCCGTGTGGTGCTGCGGGGCGTGTAGGAGCGCGCCACGCCCCGCTGGCCCAGGTCGGACGTGGAGGCGAAGGACACCCACTGGACGTCGTCGTCCGCGGTGACCCACGAGGTGAGTTCACCCTGGGCCCGGACCTGGGTGGGCACGATGCCCAGCGGACGGCCGAGGAGTGAGATGTCCTGGCGGTACTCGACCGCCCGGCCCTGCGACGTGTCTCGGAACGTGTCGTCGACGCGTGCCAGCTCGTCGGCGGCGGGGCGGTAGGACGGGTCCCGGGGAACCGCGCCGTCGTGGTGGCGGACCAGGTCGTAGGCGTAGCGGGGGGCGGGGTGGGAGACGACCTGGAGCGTGATCGTGCCGGTGGCGCGGAACCGGGCCAGCAGCCGCGTGCTGTCGTCGGTGCCGAGCGACGCCACCGGCAGCGGGGCGGCCTCCGGCAGGTCGGCCCAGGGGTCGAACTTCCCGTATCCGTTGTTCAGGATCAGAAGCTGACGTGCCCCCGCCTTCGCCGCCGCGGCGGCTTGGTCCGTCGGGGCCACGGTGGCACTGCGGCGGACGACCGCAACGCGGTCCCGGACTCCGACCTCGCGGAACTCGGCCGCGGAGCCGTCACCCGCCCAGGTGGCCCGGTAGGCACGCTTGCCCTCGGGCAGCCGGGGCGACAGGCTCTGGACCGTGACGTCGTCGAAGGTCTGAGAGCCCGCGGCGAACGTCAGCGGAGGCTGGATCTGCCGCCAGCGGGTCGCGAAGGTGTACGAGCCCGTCCGCACCTTGGGCGTGGGCGTGACCCACAGGCTGTCGTAGCGCCAGTACTCGGCCACATAGCTGTCCATGAAGGGGAACAGTCCGGTGTTGCCGCGGTACTGGTCGATCCGCAGGAACTGGTTGGCCGTGGGTCGTGGTGTGACGGCGTCCGCCTTGCGCAGGCCGTCGGCGTCGAAGGCGACCGTGCGGTCCGCGTCGAGGCCGACCTCGGGTGCGGTGAACATCGCGAGGCCCAGTGTGTGCGTGCCGTCGACCCCGGGCACGGCGGAGTTCATCCACACCGAGTAGGTGCTCGGGGACAGCCGGAGGTCCAGGCGGCCCGAGGCGTCCACGGTGTGGACCTTCGGCGCGGTGTTGCGCTCGACGTCCTTGAGGATGACGGTGCCGGACAGCGGCTTGTCGTGGCGGTCCTTCGCCGTGAGCGTCAGGGTCGCCCGACGGCCCTCCTTGTTCACCCCGACCGGGGTGCGGGCCAGCACGGCTCCGTCGGCGCCGGAGGCGAGCAGGCGGGTGGCGTACGCGCCGTTGTCCTCGGCCGCGTCCAGATGCGTGATCACGCCGACGGAAGCGGTGCCGTGGGCGGGCACGGTCACCTGCGCGTCCGACAGGGTGAACAGGCCCTCGGGCAGCTCGGCGGGGCTCAGCGCGAGATCCAGCGTGACCGGGGCGGGGCCGGAGTTGGTGTAGGTGACGTCCCGGCGGACGGTCTGACCCGGGGTGTACGGGTAGTGCGTCTGCGCGAACGCGTCACCGGATGCCAGCAGCGTCGAGCGCACCGCGGCGGCGACGTCGACCCGCCCGCTGCCCGCCTCGAACGGGCTGAATCGCTGGGTGCCGGCGGCGGTGCCGACCAGCGCTTCCTTGAGCCGCTGCCCCGACCAGTCGGGGTGCTCGGCGGCCAACAGGGCCGCTGCGCCCGCCACGTGCGGTGTGGCCATCGAGGTGCCGGACAGGGACTGGTAGGCGCCCTCGCCCTCCGGCGCGTACTGCGAGCGCGCGGCGAGAACGCCGACACCCGGGGCGGTCAGGTCCGGCTTGATGGCGTTGTCGCCCACGCGGGGACCGCGGCTGGAGAAGTCCGCGAGCTGATCGACTCCCTTGCCCGGACCGTTCACCGCACCCACCGTCAGTGCCGCGTCGGCGGCAGCGGGGGTGCCCACGGTGTACGCCTCCGGGCCGGAGTTGCCCGCGGCGACGACGAACAGCGCTCCGGTCTCCGCACTCAGCCGGTTGACCGCCTCGCTGAGCGGATCGGTGCCATCGGTGGGAGAGTCGCCCAGACTCATGCTGACGATCTTCGCGTGCTGGTCGCGGACCGCCCACTCCATGCCGGCGAGGACCCAGGAGTCCTGACCGCTCCCGCTGTTGTCGAGGACCTTGCCGATGTGCAGTGACGCGCCCGGGGCGACGCCCTTCTCGACGCCGCCGGACGCGGCGCCCGTCCCGGCCACGGTGGAAGCCACATGGGTGCCGTGACCGTTCCGGTCGGTGACGTCCTGGTCCGGCACGAAACTCTCGGTGGCCGCGATGCGTCCGGCGAAGTCCGGGTGGCCCGCGTCGACACCGGTGTCCAGGACGGCGACGCCCACACCCTCACCGGTGTTCCCGCCCGACCAGGCCTCCGGGGCTCCGATCTGTGCCGTCGTGTCCGACAGCGTGGCCCGCACCTTGCCGTCCAGCCACACCTTGGCGATGCCGCCGGCCAGTCGGCCCCCGGACGCCGCCGACCGGGCCGCCGGGCCGCCGGCCGCGGTGTCCCCCGTACCGGTGAGCGAGGTCCAGAAGTCGGCCGCGCGTGAGTGCTCCGCGGAGATGGCGGCACCCTGGATGCTGCTGAGCTCCCGGGTCCGCCGGGCACCATCGGGGGTCGTCGCGCTACGGGAGCGGGCCGCCGCGTCGGTGTAGGTGACGATGAGCGGCAGACCATCGGCGCGTGCGTCGTCGTACCCGTCCTCGAGCAGCTCCGAGACGTTGAAGAGCCGGCCGTCCAGGGCGCCCGACCCGATGTACGGGACAGCCGCTTCCGGATAGACATACGTGTCCGAGCCCACCGTCATGACATGTGCGCCACCGCTCCTGCCACGCGGATCGGTCACCGACAGCACGGTCTCGGCCCCGTCCTCGCCGGTCACGGTGACCTTGTCGCCGGTGATCAGCGTCAGGACGCGGGTCGGCCCCGGAGCGGCGTGCGGCGCGGGGGGCACCGTCGCCGGGGCCGCCGAGGCGGCCGGAGCCGTCACGGTGAGGACCAGCAGGGCGGCGATGCCGACGGTCAGCCCGCGTCCGCGGGACCAGGGGATGGGCAAAGGGACCTCACCGACTAGATGTGCAGGGATCGATCGAAGTCAGCCATCCCGCTCGCGAGGCTGTAAAGACACATCTCTGGCACTTCTGTGCCATGTCACCCTGTGGACACGAAGCAAAAGGTGCAACATTCCGCAAGCGCGACACACTGCACCGTGTGTAATCCCAATGTTCCGGCGTACGGTACGCAAGGCGCACCGGATGTTTCGCGCCACAGGGGTCAGGGGTGGGAGAGCGATGGCGGAAACCGATGCGCCGATGGCGCTGGTCGGGCTCGACGCGGACACGGAGGCGGTCTACCGCGAGCTGCTCGCACGCGGCGGCGGAACCGCCGAGAGCCTCGTCACGGCATTCGGACTGGACCGCGGTCAGGCGCTGGCCCAGCTCGAACGCCTGCACCGCAACGGACTGCTCAGCCGTCGCTCCTCCGGCGAGTACCAGACCGTGGATCCGCGACACGCGCTCGCCGCCCTGGTCGAGTCGCGCACCCGGCAACTGGCGGCCGTGCGCGACGCCGCCACCTCGCTCGGTGAACTCTTCGACGAGGCACGGAGGTCGGGCACTCCCCGGCCCGACACCCGGACCATCAGCGGCGCGGAGGAGGTCGGCGACTGCTACTACCGGCTCAAACAGGCCGCCCGGCGCGAGATCTGCGAGCTGGAGCGCCCGCCCTACCTGCTGGCTCCCAACGAGCCGCTGGACGAGGCCGCGATCCGCCGTGGAGTGCGGGTACGGGCCGTCTACGCGGCCGCCAGCTTCGACGACGACGGTGGCTGGCAGGACCTGGGCAGCCTGGTCTCCCGCGGCGAGGAGGCCCGAGTGGTGCCCGCGCTGCCCGTCAAGCTCGTCCTGGTCGACCGTTCGGCGGCCATGGTGTCGCTGACCCTGGAAGGAGGCAGCACCGACTGCCTCTACACCGAGGCGCCGCCCCTGATCGAGGTGCTGTCCGAACTCTTCGACCGCTACTGGGCCGGCGCCGCCCGTCTGAGCGAGGCGGACACCGCCTCGGCACCGGGACCGGACAAAGCCGGTCCGGGTGGCGGCGCGCGGCGTCCGACCGAAGAGGAGCGCCAGCTGCTGGCCCTCTTCGCCGCCGGCGTCAAGGACGACGCCATCGCCCGCCAGTTCGGCGTCTCGACCCGGACCCTGCGCCGCCGGATCCAGAACCTGTACGCGGAGCTGGGCACCACCAACCGGTTCGGTGCCGGCGTTGCGGCAGCCCGCCGCAACTGGCTGTGAGCGGCCGGACGCGAGACCGGTTCCGGCCGCTTCGTCCGGTACGCGCACCCGGGGTCCAGGACACACCGTTGTGCCCGCCCCATGCCCGTCCAGCTGTGCCACGCACTGAGGAACACGAGGGAGACCGTTGTACTCACGATCGAGACCGACGCGCTCGGCGGTAGCCGCCGCCGCGCTCACCGTGACGCTCATGACCACCATGGGCGCCACCCCGGTCATAGCGGCCGGACCGCCCACCGGCACGGACACCGCCCCGGGCAGCCGGGCCCACACCGCCGGCGCCTCGTGGATCACCCTGATCACAGGCGATCGGGTCGCCGTCGACGCCGCCGGAAACCCGGTGGGTGTCGAGCGCGGCGACGGACGGGAGAACACGCCCGTCCGGATCAGCCGTACCGGCGGCCACGTCTTCGTCGTCCCGGAGGACGCCTTCGCTCTCATGGCCGAGGACGGGGTCGACCGCCGGCTCTTCGACGTCACCCTGCTGACCGACCTCCGGCGGCGCGCGGTGAACCGCGGGGACAAGCTGGGCGTCATCCTCACCTACCAGGGCGAGGCATCGGCCGCCAGATCCGCGGTGCGCACCGTCGGCGCGGCCGAGGTCACCCGCACCTTCGACGCGCTCAACGGGCAGGCGGTCACGGCCCGACCGGAGGATGCCGGAAGCCTGTGGAAGGCACTCACCGACGAGCAGAGCGGCTCCCCGCACGCCCGGCTCGTCCCGGGCGTGCGCAAGGTGTGGCTCAACGGTCTGCGCCGGGCCTCGCTGGACACCGGCGTCGCGCAGATCGGCGCCCCTACCGCGTGGACGGCCGGCTACGACGGCAAGGGTGTGAAGGTCGCGGTCCTCGACACCGGCGTCGACTCCGGCCACGCCGACCTGCCCCGGGGCAGCAAGGTCGTCGCCGAGCGGAACTTCACCCCCTCCGCCGACGCCCGCGACCACTTCGGACACGGCACCCACGTCGCCTCCACCGTCGCAGGCACCGGTGCCCGCTCGGGCGGCCGGTACAAGGGCGTCGCCCCCGCCGCCCAGATCATCAGCGGCAAGGTGCTCGGCGACGACGGCAGCGGCGACGACGCCGGCATCATCGCCGGCATGGAATGGGCGGTCGCCGAGGGGGCCCGGATCGTCAACCTCAGCCTCGGCTCCGCCGACACACCCGGCGCCGACCCGTTGGAAGAGGCGGTGGACCGGCTGTCGCGGGAGACCGGCACCCTCTTCGTCGTCGCCGCGGGCAACGAAGGACCCGGGGACTCCAGCCTCGGCTCGCCCGGCACGGCCGACGAGGCGCTCACCGTCGGCGCCGTGGACTCCGACGAACGGATCGCCCCGTTCTCCTCACGCGGACCTCGCGCGGTCGACGCCGCGGTCAAGCCCGACGTCACGGCCCCCGGCGTGGACATCACCGCCGCGGCCGCCGAGGGCAGCCTCTTCGACCTCGACCCCGGCATCCCGCACCCCGCGCCCGGATACCTGACCATCTCCGGTACGTCCATGGCGACCCCGCACGTCGCCGGCGCGGCGGCGATCCTGCTCCAGCGGCACCCCGGGTGGACGGGACGTCAGCTCAAGGCCGCGCTGGTCGCGTCCACCGCCGACGGCGGCCTCGGCTCCTACCTCCAGGGCTCCGGACGCGTCGACGTACCCGCCGCCCTGGAACAGCGCGTCGTCGCCGAGCCGGTGTCCCTCACCTTCGGCACCGCCTCGTTCCCGCACGGGGACGACGTGGCACAGGAACGCACCGTCACCTACCGCAACGCCGGTGACACGCCACTCGACCTGGACCTCTCCGTGTCGGGCACGGGTCCCGACGACAACGCCGCTCCCGACGGGATGTTCACCCTCGACCGGCAGCACCTGACCGTCCCCGCCGGTGGTACCGCCACCGCGGCCGTGACCGTCGACACCACCCTCGGCGGCGACCTCTACGGCGCCTACAGCGTCGAACTGGTCGCCGTCGGCGACGGACAGCACGTACGTACGGCGGGCGCCGTGGTCCGCGAGGCCGAGGTGTACGACCTGACGCTGCGTCATCTGGACCGTCATGGCGAAGAGGCGGCCGTCTTCAGCACCGTGCTGTCCGACCTCGACCGGGGGCAGTACACCCTGATCACGAACGACTCCGGGTCGACCACGTTCCGGTTGCCCCGCGGCTCCTACAGCCTGGACACCCTCATCACCGCGCTGAACGGCGGCGGCACGGCCGCGGTGGCAGCCGACCTGGTGGTCCGTCCGCTGCTGGAGCTGACCGAGAACACCACGGTGACCTTCGACGCCCGCGACGCCGAGCCGGTCACCTTCGACTTCCCGGACCGCCGGGCCGAGCGCACCGACCTGTCGACCGCGTACACGCTCGACGTCGGACAGCGGCACGTGTTCGCGCTCGGCTCCGGAGGACTGCGGGACTTCCGGGTGGCGCAGATCGGCCCCCGGCCGACCGGCGGCCGCATGCAGTCCGGTGTCGCGGCCGTCTACGAGCACGGACCCGACGTCTACAACGTGGCCTACGGCCGTACCGGTCCCCTGTACGCGGGTTACCACAAGACGGTGCGGACGGCCGACCTGGCCAGGATCGACACCACGGCCGGTGCCTCTGTCGAGGGCCGCAGGGGCGTGCTGTTCACCACTCCCACGGTCAACGACACGCTGGTCGCACCCGAGCCCGTCGAGGGCGGCCTCCCCTTCACCAAACACGTGCACGTCAACACGGACAAGGTGACCTGGGCCCAGGACTTCCTCCAGGTGGGCGGCGACGACGACATGCTCGCCGAGACGCTGTACAGCATGGAGAGCCGGCCCTTCGCCGAGCGGCACGTCTACCGGACCGTGTACAACGTGGGCGTCTTCGGACCGCGCCTCGACGCGCACTCGAACCTCTCTCGCAGCGGCAACACCGTCGACGGCACGCTGGGTCTGTTCGACGACGGCGAGGGCCACGACGGCTACTCCCAGCACGGCGCCGGAACCACCGAGATCACCCGCGACGGCACACCCCTGCAGAGCGCGGACCACTCGGTGGTCGACGGACTGCAGTTCACCGCTCCCGCGGACAAGGCGCGCTACACCATCTCCACCCGGGTACAGCGCGACACCGTCGCCTCCGTCAGCACCGAGGTACGGGCCACCTGGTCGTTCGAGTCCGCGCGGACCGACGGTGAGCGGGCGCTGCCCCTGTCGGTGGTCAGGTTCGCCCCGGCCCTCTCCGCACGCAGCACCTCGAAGGCGCGTGCGTCCGTCGCCGTACCGGTGACCGTGCAGGGCGCCGCGGCCGGCCGGAACCTGGCCTCGCTGCGGGTGTCCTACTCGACCGACTCCGGCAAGCACTGGCAGCGGGCGGCCGTGCGGGACGGCGGCGTGCGGGTGAGGAACCCGGCGGCAGGCGGCGCCGTCTCGTTCAGGGCCGAGGCGAGCGACCGCCAGGGCAACACCGTAGTCCAGACCATCCTGGACGCGTACCGCACCGCCTAGACGCACGCGGCATCCCCCGGAGCACAGCGGCTCCGGGGGATGCCGCGTATGCCCCCCGGGGCCGAAGGCCCGTCCCTCCCCCTTGACCGACAGTGTGCACGCGACCGTTGACGGGCCGGTCCCCGGGCTGTGCTCGGGGGAGAGCGGCCCCCACCGTCACCACCGACCTCGACCTGAGCGCCCGCCGGCTTCCGGTTCAGCGCCCGGGGAGATGTACCACCTGCGGGTGCACGTCACGTGGCCGGACGGCGAGCCACTCTCCGGACACCGAACGGTCGGCGTCGCTCGACGGCACGGAGCTGCGGCAGACCCGGCTGGAATCCGCCCGGCCCGCCCAAGCCGCCGACGCCCGCACCGTCTTCAGCCGGTCGTTCGCGGAGGACATACCCCCATCAACGACACCACGACGGTCGGGACCGGCTACGACAGCCGGTGGGCACTGCCCACCGGCGAGCCCTCGGGCGGCGACCTCCTGTATCCCGTCCGTTCACGCCACGAGCTGCCCCCTGCTGAGTTCACACCGAGCGCGGCTTCTCGTCCGCGCCGGCCCGGACCGGGACCGCGCCGAGGACGGGCGAGCTGTCCTCCGACGACGGGCGCATCTGGCATCGCGCCGATGTGCGGTCTGCCAGTGAAGGCGCAGTGCGGGCCCGACTGGACGCACCCCGGCGCGCCGCGTTCCTGTCACTGCGGGTCCGTGCCGCGGACACGCAGGGCGGACCGGTGACCCAGACGGTGAGTGACCCAGACGGTGACCCGGGCGACCGGCCTCGGGTGAAGGGCCCCTGATCAGGTGCTGTCCTGACGAGAAGGGCTGATGTCCGGCAACGGAATGCCCGCAGTCGGGTGACTTTCGAGGAAGGTCACCCGACCACGGGCGGAAGTGTTGCCGCGATCGGAGCGCAACCAGTACCGACGCCTGCCGAAGCGGGACCGGGCGCGAGGGACGACGCCAGAAAGGAGGTCACGCAGAAAGGAGGTCACGTCGCCGCTGACGACGCCGACGTGCCGAACCCGTCCCTGATTTACGTCACGGGACGGGCCTGACGGTCAGACTCCGTCGTTCTCCCAGTGGTGGGTCGCCGTGGTCGCGGTGACGGCGTTCGCGTAGACGAGTGCGACGCGGTGGTTGTACTGCACGGTGTACATCTTCTTCCCGCCGATGACGACCGCGCCGCTGGACGGGAAGTAGTCGTCGGTGGCCGAGGCGTCCTGGGTGGCCACGTACGCCTGTCCGGCCGGGATGGAGTACATGCCGAGCGGGGCCTGGGTGGAGGCGCCGAGACCGGCCGGATACTCGGCCTTGTCGGGATAGCTGGAGCCGTAGAGCGCCACCGGTGCGCTCCCCGCGGGCTTGATGATCTTCACTCCGTACCGGATACGGGTGTTGGTGCCGCCCGGGTTGTGGAACCACACCTTCGCGCCGCTGAACCAGACGGCGGTCCAGTCGTCCCGCACCTCTGCCACCACGAACTGCTGACCGGCCTGTGCCGTGCTGCCCCAGTCGTTCACCCGGTTGGTACCCGTGGCGGTGCCGTGGATCGCCTGGTCGCCGAAGAGCGGGGCGGTCTCGCCGGGGGCGGTGCGCAGGTAGACGAAGTTGGCCTGCTGCTGCCGCTCGGTGCAGGTGGGCGTCTGCCCGGTGGGGTCGTCGGACGGGCACACCTGGAAGGTCTGCACGTTGTCCGTGAACGAGGGCGTGATCGCCACGACCTCGCCCGGCTGGGGCACCTCGGGCAGACCGCTGACCGGAGCCCCGAGCAGGCTCATGAAGTGGTTCCAGTCCCACGCGTAGCCGGGGTCCCAGTGCATGCCGGCAACCAGCGAGGAGTTGGGCCCGGCAACGTTGTCATGGCCGATGACGTGCTGCCGGTCCAGCGGTACGCCGAAGCGGGCGGCCAGGTACTTCACCAGGTCGGCCGTGGCCTGGTACTGCGACTCCGTGTACCAGGCGGCGCCGTGAGCGGCGTAGCCTTCGTGCTCGATCCCGATGGAGTGCAGGTTGGTCGAGTAGTTTCCGGCGTGGAAGGCGATGTCCTTGGTCGGGACCATCTGGGTGACCGCACCGGACGACGACATGACGTAATGGGTCGAGGCGGGGTTCGTGGGGTTGGCCAGACCCGCGACACCGGCGTCGTAGGTGGACTCCAGGTCGTGAATGACGATGGTGTCGACGCGGATGCCGTTCGTGGGCCGGTTGGCCACCTGGCCGCCGGCCGGAGAGCCGGCGACGAAGGTGCAGTCGACCGTCGTGGGGCATTCCGTAGCGGCCGCCGTGGACGCCGTCTTCAGGTGGAGGGCGTCGATCTGCTGCCGGTCGGGGGTGACCGAGGGGCTGGCGGCCAGGCGCAGGCGCTGGCCGTCCTGAGTCGTGGCGGAGGCACCGCCCCGTATCGTGCGGAACACGCGATCGGCGAAGCTCGCCGCTGCCTTCTGCTGCTTGGCCTGGCTGTAGCGGGCCACGGCCCCGTACCACTCGGCGGGGTCCGTGGGCGTTGCGCCGACCAGTTCCCGCTCGTAGGAGGCCAGCAGCGCGGCGCCGCCCCGGATGTTCGCGGCGTCGTCCTCGCGCAGTGCCCCCGCCGACAGGCCGGTCAACTCCGCGGCCTGGTGCAGCGTGTGGAGAGCGGGGTCGGCGGCAAGAGTCTCAAGGTCGGCTCGGCCGGCGGCACCGGCACCGCCGCGGGCCAGCATCGCGGGGGTGACGTCGGTGAGATTCATCGGCCCGTAACCGCCGTCGGTGCTCGGCAGGCCACCGTGTCCGTCCCACGCCGATTCCTGGTGGGACAGAGCGAGCAGGACGGTGGGCGGAATGTGGTATTCGGCCGCCGCGGCGAGCAGGGCCTCCTGACGCTCCCCCGAGGCGTCACTCGCCGTGTCGGCCTGGGCCGCGCCCGACATGGCCAACAGGCCACCCGCGACGAGTGCGCCCACCGTGACACCGACGGGCAGAGCGACTGCCCTTCGTGACTTGTGCAAGGTGATGCTCCTTATCAAGAAAGTAACCGGCATCGAGGCGCGCCGACCAGCGGCCGTGGCAGGCCGTGGGCGCAAGGCAACTCGATGCGGGGATGACTATAGGGCGAAGCTGGTTGTAGGTGCCACGAGGGCCTGCACGGTTCAACACGGTGCGTTGTGACACTGGTCGGCGGCACTGTTGCCGCCCTCCCGCCGAGCAGTGACGTGCCGGTCGGGATCTCGTCAGGAAGGAAGGAACTCGACGACGACGCGATAGCTGGCGGGCTCCGACGTGATGTGGAGTGCGGGGTCGTCGAACAGGCGCTTGAGCGCGGCGTGCCACTCCTGATTGCCCGTGGCCCTGTCGAGTTCGGTGCCCGAGGACCACTCGGCGACATGAACGAACCGCGTCTTTGGGGCGTCGGCCAAGGGGCGGTGCAGCCGGGAGCGGATGAATCCGGGCTGCGTCGACATGATCCGGGCGTTCTCCTGGTACGCCTCGGTGAAGTGGTCGGCCTCCTCCGACGGCACGGTGTAGGTCTTGATGAGGACGACCGGATCGGCGGTGTGCGTCTTCGATTTCAGTGAGTCGGTCATGCCCATTCGACAGGCGACGGCTCGCCCCTGTGACGAGTGGTCGAAACCCCTGCAATAGCGGATTATCTTGCCGAGGTGTCACAACCACTGGGTGCCAACGGTCTAATCGGTGGCCAATAGCGCTGCTGCTGGCGCAAGTTGAGGTCCGACCCACCTGGTCGGAACAGATGTGTAGGAGAACAGTGTCAGTCATATGCGCCGTCCGGGGCGGTCGGTGACCACGTCGGTCGAGGTGTCCGCACTCACGGTGCGTTACGGCGGGGTGAAGGCCGTGGAAGACTTCACCCTCTCCCACTCCAGCGGTGGCGTGATCGGATTGATCGGCCCCAACGGTGCAGGGAAGACGACGTTGTTGAATTCCCTCTCAGGGGTGACACCTCCGACATCCGGAACCATTCGCGTGAACGGCCACGACCTCACCGGGGTCGGGCCCGTGCGCACTGCCCGCCTGGGCGTGACCAGGACCTTCCAGAACCTCCAGATCTTCGGATCCCTGACCGTGCTGCAGAACGTCATGCTGCCGCGCACAGCTCGAAGTCTGCCCCTCTCCCTCGGCCACGTCCTGGGCCTGGCCACCTCCAGGAAGCGGGTCGAGGCCGAGCGCCGCACGGCCAGTGAACTGCTGGAAAGGGTAGGGCTGGGGCCCTACGCACACCTCTCCGCGGGGAGCCTGGCCTACGGACTTCAGCGCCGGGTGGAGATTGCGAGGGCGCTGGCGGGAGACCCCGCGCTGCTGCTCCTGGACGAACCTCTCGCAGGTCTCGCGCGCGCGGAAAGCGCCGATCTGACGGCACTGTTCACCGACATCGCCGCGGAAGGTGTGACCGTACTGATGGTCGAGCATGATGTCGTCGGCGTCTTCGCGGTGTCGGACCGGGTGTTGGTCCTGGACCATGGCCGGCTGCTGGCGGACGGCCCATCCGAGCGGATCGCCGCCGACCCCGTGGTGCGCGCCGCATACCTGGGCGAGGAGATGTGACCGAACTGCTGCGGGCCACCGGGCTGGTGTCCGGGTACGGTCGGATCGAGGCCCTGCACGGAGTGGATGTCTCGGTGGGTGCCGGGCAGACCGTCACCGTGATCGGACCCAACGGCGCCGGCAAGTCCACGCTGCTGCGCACGCTGGCGGGCCTGACCCGCCCGTGGCAGGGAACCGTCGAGTTCGACGGCACGGACGTCACCCGTTGGTCGGCGGAGCAGCGGGCGCGAGTGGGGCTGGTGCTCGTTCCCGAGGGCCGTCATGTGTTCGCCGGGCTCACAGTCGAGGAGAACCTGCGGCTGGGCGGCTACGCGGCGGACCGGGCCGCAGCCGGGCTGGACGCGGTCTACGACCTCTTTCCCGCGCTCGTCGCCCGCCGACGGCAGCCCGCGGGCACTCTGTCGGGCGGCGAACAGCAGATGGTGGCCATCGGCCGGGGTCTGATGAGCCGTCCGAAACTGCTGCTGCTGGACGAGCCGTCGCTGGGGCTCGCCCCGCAGGCGGTCCGGCTGGTGACCGACGCCCTGGTGGAACTGGCCGGGCGTGGCACGACGCTGGTCCTGGTCGAGCAGAGTGCCGGCGTCGCCTTCCGGGTGGCACAGCACGGACACCTCATGGAGCGGGGGCACCTCGTGGCATCGGGACCCGTCGGCCAACTGCGCGAGGACTCCAGGGTCGTTCGAGCCTATTTGGGAGGGTCCGTCGGATGAACACCCCCGCACCGCAGTCACTCACGATCGGAACCCGGTAGCCCCGCATGGCGCAGTTTCTCGACTTCACACTCTCCGGGCTCGGAGCCGGCACCACCTACGCACTGGTCGGGTTGGGGGTCGCGTTGGTGTACCAAGTCACCGGCGTGATCAACTTCGCGCAAGGCGACTTCGTCATGCTCGGCGGGCTGGGATCCGCGGTGTTGCACGAGGCGGGCACTCCCCTGTGGGCGGCTGCCCTGACCGCGATCGCGGCCACCTCCGCCGTTGGCGCCCTGCTGGATCTCGTCGTCATCCGACGGGCACGGGACGCCGACAGCGAACGGCTGATCATCTTGACGATCGGCGCCTCGGTGACCCTGGAGGGCGCGGCGCTCCTCGCCTTCGGCGCGGACTCCCACTTCGTCCCGGCCTTCTCCGGGGGCCACGCCTTCGACGTGTTCGGGGCCCATGTGCCCCGACAGTACGTGTGGTGCGGGGTGGCCACCGGGGTGGCAGTCCTGCTGATGTGGGTGTTCCTCACCAGGACCTTGTGGGGTACCGCGATGCGCGCCACGGCCATGGAACCCGAGACCGTCCGTCTCATGGGCGTCTCGCCGGCCCGGATGAGCCTGCTGGCGTTCACCGTGGCCGCGGCGCTGGGCGCGCTGGCCGGAGTGTTCCTGGCTCCGCTCCAGCCGCCGGACGCGTCGGTGGGCATCCCCTTCGGTCTCAAGGGCTTCACCGCGGCGGTCATCGGCGGACTCGTCTCCCCGGTGGGCGCCGTGGCCGGCGGGCTGCTGGTCGGACTGGTCGAGGCATACGCCACCGGATACCTCAGCAGTGAGTACAAGGACACGCTCACCTACGGACTGCTGCTCATGGTGCTGCTGCTCCGGCCCACCGGGCTGCTTCGCCGGGCGTCGGTGGTGCGGGTATGAACGGGTCGCACCGGGCACGCGCCCTGGTCGGCTCTCGTGTCGCCGGGTACGCCGTCTTCGTCGTACTGCTGCTGACGGTGCCCGCCGTCTTCACAAGGGTGCCCTTCTACACGATGTCGGTCGCGGTGCTCATGTGTCTGCAGGCCACGGCGGCACTGGGTCTCGTTCCCCTCGTCGGCCGGGCCGGACAAATCTCCCTCGGACAGGCCGCCTTCTTCGCCATCGGCGGGTACACCTCCGCGATCCTCACCGGCAGATGGCACGTCAACGCCCTGCTCGCGCTGACCGCCGGGGCCGCGCTGGCCATGGCCGTGGCCTACGTGGTGGGGCTGTTCATCTTCCGGGCACAGGGCCAGTACCTGGCGCTGGCCACCCTGTCGTTCGGTCTGGTGGTCAGCTCCCTGGCCAATCAACTGCCGCTGACCGGCGCCTCGAACGGCCTCTCGGGCATTCCGTCGCTGGCGCCGTTCGGTGTGGAGCTGGACACCGACCTGTCGGTCTACTACCTCGTGGCCGGCGTGCTTCTGATCGCCGTGCTCTTCGTCGACGCGCTGCTGCGGTCCCCTGCAGGGGACGCGCTGACCGCGCTGGGTGACAGCCCCGTGGCGACGGAGGCTGCCGGGGTGTCGGCCGCCGCGCTGCGCCGTGGCGCGTTGGCGCTCGCTGCCGGGCTCGCCTCGATCGCGGGCAGTCTGTACGCACATTGGTCGTCCTTCATGGACTCCGGTCAGGCAGGGCTCCTCAGCTCCGTACAACTGCTCGTCATCGCCTCGGTCGGTGGACTGCGGACCCCGTGGGGCGCGCCGCTCGGTGCGCTGGTGATCATCACGTTCTCCGAGGCGTCCAAGGACTTGATCCCGAAGGTGTTCCCGTCCGCTACCGGGAATTTCGACATCATCGTCTACGGGATCGCGTTGATAGCCGTGCTGCTGTTCCTGCCCAGAGGGGTGGGCGGCGTGTCGGCGGTCCGCACAGAGCGGTCGGTTCGGAAGCGGCAGGACTCTCCTGCCCCCGCCACGACGGCTCGTACTCAGGAAAGAGAGACACAGTGATCCGGACAGGTACCTCGTTGGCGCTGACCGGCGCGATCCTTGTCGGCGCCTTGGGGCTCACCGGCTGCGCCGCGTCGGAGCAGGACGACGGGACGGGCGGGCAGTCGAAGGGGGGAGACATCGCGATCGGCGCCAGCCTGGAGTTGTCGGGGCCCACGCAGAGCATCGGCACGGCGTACAAGAAGGCCCTCGAACTGCAGGTGGACTCGATCAACGAGCAGGGAGGAGTGCTGGGCGGACGCAAGCTCAGGCTGATCGTCAAGGACAACCAGACCAAGCCCGCGCAGAACATCACGAACGTCAACGACTTGATCAACAACGATCACGTCGTGGCAGTGATCACGGGAGGCTGCTCGGCGTGCACCGTCCCGGTCACCAGCATCGTGGAGAAGCGCAAGGTGCCACTGATCTCGCTGGCCTCGGCAACGGCGATCACCAACCCCGTGGCGGAGCGTCAGTACACCTTCAAGATCTCGCCCAACCCCGCTCAGGACGCCGAAGTGCTGCTGGCCGATCTGAAGAAGCAGGGGGTGAGGAGTGTCGGCCTGCTCAATGTCGACAACCCCTACGGGCAGGAGGGCCGGGCGGCGGTCCTGGCCCAGGCGAAGAAGACCGGCATCAGGGTCACCGGCACGCAGCAGTTCGGCCAGGAGGACAAGGACATGAGCGTCCAGGCGAAACGCCTGGTCGACGACCGTCCCGAGGCCGTGGTCGTCTGGGCGGTCATGCCCGCTGCCGGGATCATCGCCAAGAACCTGCGGGACGCGGAATTCGACGGTGGTGTGTATCTGGATGCCGGCGCCGGCGCGGAACTCTTCGTCAAGGGCGCCCAAGGAGCCGCGGAGGGCGTCCACATGGTCTTCCCCCGCGTCCTGGCGATCGGTGACGTCACCCCGGGCGGTGAGAGCGTCCGGAACCAGAAGCAGTGGGTGGCGCGCTACACCGACACGTACCAGGACTACTCCGGGTTCGCCTCCTTCGGGGCGGACGCTGCCCTGATGCTGCGCAACGCCATCGCCGAGGCGGGCAGCACGGACGGACCCGAGCTGCGCGACACGATCGAGACGATCGGCTTCGACGGAGTGTCCGGCCCGATCCGGAACTCGGCGAAGGAGCACTCCGGTCTCCAGCCCGAGTCGCTCGGCGTACTTGTGGTACGAGACGGCGACTGGCATCTGGCGAACTGACGGGCGGCCGAGGGCCTGGTCACCCGTGCTTTTCGGTCTTCCTTGCGAAGGCGAGGAGACGACGCCGGATGACGGGCAGACGAAGAGTCATGGTGGACACACAACTTCGGCACGGGGAACGGACCCGGCAGGAATCCCGTGCGCGAGGAACCATGGCGATCTGGCGGTGGGCCAGGTGGGCGGCACTCCTCCTCGCCGTCGGCTGGGCGCTGAACTCGGTCGTCAAGCTGGTCGAGGGTGCGCAGGGACGCGAGCTGTGGTGGCCGTTGCTCAATACCGTCATCTGGGCCGTGGTGACCGTGAACGGGTTCGTGACCTACCGCCGTATCAGGACCAGGACACTGCCGGCCATCACCGGTCGGACGGCAGCTTGACCGTCGTTCAGCCCATGAGGTCCGTTCGCGGACTGGCGCTGTGGACCGTCATGATGCCGTTCGGCGCCGCAGGCTGCCGTCCCTCAGGGGACTGGCGCTTGCGCACCTCATGCAGGGGCGGGGCCTCGCGTCTCCCTGTCGTCCGTGCCGCGCCGGGCTTCCGGGAGGACGTCCGGACGCGCTGTGCGTGCGCCGGACGCAGCGGCTGGGGAGTGTGCACCCGTCTCCGGCGGGGTCACGACCAGGATCTCGTCCGAGGAAGTCCAGCCCCGTTGTTCCGCTTTGCCGGGAGCGAGGCGTACGTCGACCTCCCGGCGCGGGGTGCGCGCATCGTGCGCTCGGTACCCGATCGCGCACTCTCCGCGCCTGAGGGCGGACGCCACCACGGTGGCGAAGGACGCCACCCGTCCCGGGAGCACGTAGTGCGAGGCCGGGCGCAGGGCCAGGGCGCCGCCCCGTGCGGCGAAGAGCGCCTCGAACACAGCGGCCATGCCGGTGTTCTGCGCGATCCTGGTCATGACCAGGGAGGTCAGCTCGCCGCGCACAACAGCGTCCCACTCCAGGCCCAGCGGGGCCAGTGCCAGGCCGCGGTGGTCGGTCAGTTCGGCGACGACGGGCAGGGCCTGGCCCGTCTCCTCCTCGACGGCCCGCAGGGTCAGCAGCGTGAGCAGGAGCTGGTCGTCAGGTCGGGCCCGGTGTGGTCCCGCGTCCGGTCCGAGCGCGATCACACTGTCGTAACCGAACAGGTCGAGTGCGCGAAGAGTGTCGGGTCGGGTCGTCTCTCCGACGTGGTACGACACGGCGACCCTTTCGTCGTCAGTGGGGCCGGCGGCCCCCGCGCTCACCGATCCGTCGTCGGAACCGGTGACGACGTGCAGGTGTGAGCCCGGCCGTGCGGTGCGGCGGAGCAGGTCCATGACGAGTGGAGCGCGACGGTTCCACCCCAGCAGCAACGTCTTCGAGGGAGGCCGCTGTCGGTCGTGCGGGCCCGCCATGACGGTGAGATCCACAGCGGTACCCTGCTGCTTCGGAACGGGCGGCCGATCGTCCCGGGCGACGACGATCAGGCGGTCCCCGGGGCCACATCGCGTGCTGGAGGCCGGTGTGAGCAGGGCACGGCCGTCGGCCGCCAGGTACCCGACGACACAGGCTTCCTCGTACCGCGGCGAGATCTCGGCGAACGTCAGTCCCAGGGCGTCCGGTGCGTGGACCACGTGGAACTCGGCGCCCGTGAGATCGAGAAGGTCCCTCAACGCCCGCACCAAGCCGGGGTGCCGGGCGGCCTGGACGAGCAGCCGAGCCGTGGTGGACTCGACGTCCAGGACGACGCCCCGCGGTCCGGCAGCGAGCCGGGCCGCGGTCAGGAACCGCTCGTCGCGCACGGCGGCCACCACCGGTGGGCCCGCCCCGGCGCCGAGCAGGGCTTGCAGGGCCAACAGCACCCGGACCACTTCCGCGTCGGCGGCGTCATCGTCGCCCGGCAGCACCAGGACGCAGTGTGCCGCGGCGGGAGTGAGCAGCGCGAGGGCAGCGGGGTCGGTCGGCGCGCCCGTACGGCAGACGACGCGTACTCCGCGACTCACCCCCAGCACCGCGTTCAGGTCCGAGGCCATCACGGCGGAGTCGCGATCGGCGAGCACCGCGACGGCTCCCCGTACTCTGCCGACCTGGCTGATGACCATCTCACCGACAACGGTGAACACCTGATCGGACCAGCCGAGCACCACCGCGTGCCCCTTCTCCAGCACCCTGGACCGACCCCGGCGCAGTTCTTCCAAGCGGTCACCCAGCCCGGTCGTGATCACACCCACCAGGGTGGAGACACACAGCAGGGCAATCAAACCGAGAAACACCGACAGGACCATCCGGAGCGGCGCGCCGGTCACCCCGCCGAGGCGGAGGGTCTCTGCGCTCGTACGCCACACGGCGACGAGCCGTTCCGACAGGGAGCGGGGTGCCCGCGGGTCGGTCCACACCAGGAGCGTGCTGAGGGGAACGACGATCGCCAGACAGCAGGCGGCCAGCCAGCCGAGCAGGGCCCCGGTGCTTCGGGCCAGTGTCCGGTCGAAGACATAACGCGCGCGGTGTCGCCATGAAACCGGCCGCTTGCGCCCCATAGTGTGTACCCCCTACCGCCCCGCGCACCGCGTGAGCCATCAGCGGAAGAGTGCTGACGCGAGAGCCGCGACACACCGTGCCACGGGAATATTCACCCGTTCGGGAACGGCACGGCGGGCTACGGCTCCGAGCAGCGCTGCCCGGAGCCGTAGCCCGTTGTCCTGCCGGGGTGACGTCGGGTCAGCGGAGGCCGAAGGCCCGGGTGACCGTCTGGTGGACGGTGTTGCCGACCGTGTCCCGCGCACTGGCGCGCACCGTGACGAACTCCGCCCTGCTCGGGGCGTCGAGGCGGAAACCGCCGCTCCCGGTGCGATCGGCGCGGTGCCAGGTGCGGCCGTCGTCGTAGGAGAGCTCCACGGTGGGCGCGCCGAGGTGGCCGACGTGCGCGGCGCCGAGCAGGTGCGCGGCCGTCACGGTCAGCGTGGCGTGCCGCTTGGCGCGGCCGGCGCCGTCGAGCTCGACGCGGTAGTCGAGCTGTACGAGCGGCAGCACCGTTTTGGCCTCCGGGCCGGCGGCGGCACCGGAGACGAAGTCCCACTGGGTCCGGGTCGCCGACGAGTACGGCGTGAACGGCGCCTTGCGCTCACCGGTGACGACGAGCCGGTAGGGCAGCGTCCCGGGGGCCGGAGCCTTGCCTTCGACGAGCGAGAAGACTCCCTCGCCGAGGGTCGTGCCGCCCTGGGACAGGGTCATGTGCTGGGTGGTCGTGCCGGTGTCGTCCTGGCTGAGGCCGACGTGGTCCCGGCTGCCCCAGGCGGGGATGTCGATGGCCATCGAGTCACCGATGCGCAGGGGCGACCGGTACGCGTCGTTGAGGTGAGGTCGTTCGATGGGCCTGAACCACTCCTCCGACTGGCGGCTGCCGGGCAGGTAGGCCGTCTTGGCGCCGATCTCGTAGGTCACGCCTGACGCGTACGCCTCCTGGTTCCAGCGGTAGTCACCGGTGGAGACCCAGTCGGTGCGGGTGCCGCTGACGGGCTCGGGCTGGGGCCCGCCGAAGGTCCAGCCGCTGCCCGGGATCCAGTCGTAGCGGAACTCCCCGCCGGACCCGTCGGGCAGCGGGCTGTCGAAGGCCACGTCGACCCGGGCCAGGGAGCGGGAGTCCGCCCGGGTCGTCATCCGGGTCGGGATCTCGTTGTGCCAGCTCGCGAGGAGGTCGTACACGTAGGGGCTGACCGGCTGGGAGGCCACGGTGACCTGCGCACCGCGGGCCTTCGCCTGGGCGGTGAGCTTCTCGCCCTCGTCGGTGCTCAGCAGCGCGACGTCGAGGGCGACGGGCGGCCCGAAGGGCTCGCCGTAGCCGCGCACGGCACGGCCGTCCTCGTTGTTGACCACCAGAAGCAGTTTGGCCCCGGCGGCCACGGCATTGGCCGCCTGGACGCCGTCGGCGACGTCCTCGTTGCGGCGTACCACCACGGCCTTGCCGCGGGCGTCAAGCCGGGCGTAGTCGGCGCCGGCGCCGTTGCCCGCGAAGACCAGCGGCAGTGTGCGCGTGCCCTTCGGCAGTGCGGTGACGCCGTCCTGGCGCAGGACGTCCGTGAAGTCGGTGGTCCGGGTGGACACCGTCAGCGCGGGCTGCTCCTTGCGCCAGCGGGCGTTGACGAGGAAGTCGCCGTGGGTCACCTTGTGGGTGGTCGGCTGCGCCCACAGGCTGTCGTACGCGGTCTGGGTCTCCAAGCCCGTCCGGTACGTCGTCCCGCCCATGGAGCGCTGGTAGTCCAGCCGCTGATAGGTCGCCTCCGTCCGCCGGGGCACCGTCGTCTCGATGCGCTCGATCCGGCTCGCGTCGAAGGTGACCGTGGCGTCCTCCGTCAGCCGGACCTCGGGGTCACCGAGCAGTGCCATGCCCCAGGAGTGGGGGCCATGGACGCCGGGGACGGTCTTGAAGGCGAGGGCCGAGTAGGTGTCCTCCGGCAGGTACAGCTCGGTCGTGCCGCTGTCGCCCACGAGGACGGGGAGGGACTCGGAGTCCCCCGACCTCAGGAGGTCGAACACGCCCGGCACGGGGTTGCCGTCCGCGTCCTTGAAGTGCACCGTCAGCTTGTGCCGGACCGGGCCCTGGGACACCGCGGTGTGCGCCACGCCCCGCGCGTCGGCGTCCGTCGCGAGGATCTGGCCGCTGTAGGTGCGACCACCGGCCGAGCCCGAGCCGTCGATCGTCAGAGTGACACCGGCGGAGCCGTGCGCGGGCACGGTGACCCGGGAGGCCGACAGCCGGAACATCCCCTGGGGTGCGTGCGTCGCCGCGACCGACAGATCCAGGGTGACCGCGGCGCCGGTGGTGTTCGTGTACGTCACCGGGCGCTGCACGGGGCCCGGTGAGCTGCCCGGGGCGTAGGCGGTCGCCGAGGCGTACACCCCGGCGTGCACCGCCGCGTCGACGTCCACCCGGCCGCTGCCGGCCTGGAACGCGTCGTACTGCGGAGTGCGGTGCGAACTGCTGGCGAGGACGTCCTTCAGGGCGCTGCCGGTGAGGTCGGGACGGGCGGCGGCGAGCAGAGCGGCGGCGCCGGCGACGTGCGGTGTGGCCATCGAGGTGCCGCTCAGGCTCTGGTACGCGCCGTTGCCGCCTGCGGCGAAGGAGGAGTTGGCGGCGAGGATGCCGACTCCGGGGGCGGTGATCTCCGGCTTCAGCGCGCCGTCGACCCGGGGTCCCTGGCTGGAGAACGAGGCCACGGTGTCGGTGGAGTCCACCGCGCCCACGGTCAGTGCGGAGGTGGCCACACCAGGGGCGCCGACGGTGCCGGCCTCGCCCCCGTTGCCCGCGGCGACGACGAACAGCGCGTCGGTCTCGGCGCTGAGCCGGTCCACGGCCTGGCTCATCGGATCGCTGCCGTCGGACGGCTCACTGGAGCCCAGGCTCATGTTGACGATCTTTGCGTGGCGTTCGAGGGTGGCCCACTCCATGGCGGCCAGCGTCCACGAGATCTGCCCGCGCCCGGAGTTGTCCAGCACCTTGCCGATGCTCAGCCGCGCTCCGGGCGCGACCCCCTTCTCCTTGCCGTCCGAGGCCGCACCGGTGCCGGCGATGGTGGACGCCACGTGGGTGCCGTGCCCGTCGCGGTCGTCGGTGTTCTCGTCCGGTACGAAGCTCTGCCGCGCCGCTATCCGGTCGGCGAGGTCCGGGTGCCCGGCGTCGACGCCGGTGTCGAGAACGGCGACCTCCACGCCCTGCCCGGTGTTGCCGCCGGCCCAGGTTTTCGGGGCGCCGATCTGTGCGGTGCTGTCGGCCAGGTCCGCCTCGACCGGGGCGTCGAGCCAGATGTGTGCGACACCGCCGGGGAAGGCGGCGTCGGTACGTGCAGTTCCGGCGTCGTCGCCGACCGTGTTCCTTCCGGTGACGGAACGCCAGAACTCCGCGGCCCGAGCTCGGTCGGCGCTGAGCGCGGCGCCCTGGACACTGGCGAGGTCGCGCACCTTGCGGGCGCCGTCGGGGACAGCGGCCTTACGGTGCGCCGTCGCGTTCCGGTACGACACGATCAGTGGGAGCCGCTCGCGGGAGGCGTCGTCGTACCCGTCCTCGATCAGGTCGGTGACGTTGAACAGTTCGCGGTCGAGGCTGCCCTCGGCTACGAACGGCAGGGCGGACTCCGGGTACACGAACAGGTCACCGTCCGCCTCGGTGATACGCGACCGCGCGGGCTTCCCGTCGGCGTCCCGCACGGTGACCGTTCCACCGGCTCCTCCCGAGCCTTGACGGGTGGTCACCACGTCGCCGGTGATCAGTGTCACAGTGTGTTCGCCGGGGGGAACGCCGGTGGAGGAGGGCGCCTCGTGCGCGGCGAGCGTGGGTGCGGAACCGGGCCGTGCCACGGCCCGTACGCTGAGCGGTCCCGTGAACACGAGCACCGCGGCGGCGGCAACTGCCGTCACACTCCAGCATTTTGGGTGTCGCTTCAAGTGTCTGTATCTCCTGCGGTCGCGCCGGACGGGAACGATCGTCCCCTGGCGCTTCAAAGTTCACCGAACAAACGGTCGGCATCTCTGAAGCGCGGTGAGCATACGGCCACCCCGTACACCGTGTGAAGAGTGCGGGCCGACTCCTCGGACCGGCCCGGACGCCGTCCCCGAACGTCGCACGCTCGTGGGCACGTCCGAACTCCCGCCTTCTGTCACACGGCGCCCTTCAGTGCTCACCGACCGCCGGTTACCTGCCCCGGACACCCCCCTCTGTCAGCCGCGTCACTCGGCTCCGCTTCAGGAGAGGTAGTCCTCGACCTGCGAGGCGGGCCGAAAGCGCACGTTGTCGGGATCCTGACCTGCGGCGACCCGCGCCTTTCGCTGCCGGAGCAGGTCCCAGCACCGGTCCAGCTCGGCCTCCAGACGGGCCAGACGAGCGTGCTCGGTCGACTCGTCGATCACCTGCTCTGCGAGCTGCTCCCGCAGGTCCTTTTCCTGACGGATCATTTCGTTGATGCGACCGAGGATCTGTCCCTCGGCGTCGGCTTCGGAGCCGGTCATGATTCTCCCTGGGACGTTGGGTTGCCACTGTCGGTGCGGACGACGGGTCAGTCGGTCGCACTCTTCATTGTCATTCCGCTGGTCGTGTCCGGCATAAGCAAGATGACCGCTCCCCACGGGAAGCGGATGCGACTCAGACAGTGTGAAGAAATCCAGTATGGTGTGGTGGCCGAGTGACCCGGATGAGGCTCAAGTCACACTGTGTCAGACTGATAGACGGCAAGGCGGCCCCGGACGCGTTGCTGTTGCGTTTTTGGACCCCGAGCGAGTCATGTGCACAAGCACCCCTATGTGATCCGGAAGAAGCAGGAGAGCAATGCCTACTGGTAGAACGACGGATCTGGACCGGTTCCTTTACGACCTCGAGGCGTACGCGGAGCTTGCCGAGGTCAACTTCGACAACCGAGCCGTCGAGCAGGTTGTTGACGCCTTCGCGGAGCAGTTCGCCGCCGGAACCATCACGGTCCGCACGACGACTCACGAAGCCTCCGCCCGCAGTGTGAACTTTCGTTACATGTACCCGGATTCGCCCCATGATCCGGTCGGGATCGCCCGGGCACACGGACTTCTTCCCGACGCCGATCCTGCCGTCATGTCGCTGCTCGGTGAGGTCACCGACAAGATCCCCCTGTGGTGGGGGCTGGACGCGTCGGTGGGACACGGCGTACAGAAGGTCTGGGCGTTCTTCGAGCAGCCCCTGGAATTCGGTGAAATCGCTTCGCTCGAAAACATACCCCATTCCCTGCGGGACCATCGTGAACGTTTCGACGAGGCTCGTATCGACAGATTCGCGATCATGGGGTTCGATTTCCGCGACAACACGACGAACCTCTACTCCGAGATGGTCAGTCCCGGCTACTTCGACCAGGAGGACATAGCCAGGATGATCCGGGACACGGGTTCCCTCCCGCCGGACAACGAGGAGATCGGGCGCTGCCGGGGAGCGATCAACGTCTACTACACGTTCGACTGGAATTCCCCGCAGGCCCGCAGGCTCTGCTTCGCCGTCCCGGCGAGGGAAGGGGAGTTCCCCTCCCATCCGCACCCGCTCGCCGCCCGCTTCGCCGCCGAGGCTCCGGTTCAGGCGGAGCGCAGGGACCTGATCTTCAACCCCACCTTCGGTGCGCGTGGAAAGTACCTGAAGATGGAGGCGGACTACACCGGTGACGCCGCGTCCCGGGTCTTCGGCTACTGGAACCGCTGATCGTCCCCCGGACGCATCCATCGCGGTCACGGCCCCCGGAGGCAACGCTCCGTGGGGCCGTGCTTGTCGGTGAGCGCCGGCGCCGACGGTTCATGGGGCGGGTCTGCGGGGGTTTGTGCCGGAGGTGGGCCGGTGCCCGGCTGGCCCCGTGCACTCCTGTGGGACCACCAGGCGGACCTGCGGGAGCACAGTCGTACCTGCACCGCCCGCAGACCGCATGGCCGGCCGGAGATCCCAGCGGTTCCCGGAAACGCGGGACTAGCGCTGCCCTGCGGCCCACTCGTCGAAGTGGGTCTCCGCGATGCGGGCGTCTGCGCCGGGGAGCAGGTCCGACTCCTGGAGTGTGATGCCCCAGTAGAGACCGTTCGGGTCCGTCACGACGGTACGGGTGTCCTCCCGCACGGCCAGGCCCTTGCGGATGAAGTCCTCCATTCGGAAGACGTCGGGGCCCGCGACCTCGACCGTGCCGTTGAGGGGCGAACCGACGGCCGTGCGGCCCACGGCCGCGGCCACGTCGCCCGAGAAAATGGGCTGGATCTTGATGGGGGCGACGCTCACGGTGTCACCCTCCGTGGCCGAGTCCGCCAGGCTCTTCGCGAACTCGAAGAACTGCGTGGCGTGCACGATCGAGTACGGAATCCCGGACTTCTTGATCATGTCCTCCTGGGCCTGCTTGGCCTGGAAGTAGCCACTCGCCTGAAGACGGTCGGTCCCCACGACGGAGAGCGCCACGTGGTGGGCGACACCGGCCTCCGCCTCGGCCTTCAGCAGGTTGGTCGTCGAGACGCGGAAGAACTCCTTGACCGCGTCGTCCGCGAACGACGGAGAGTTCGACACGTCGATGACGACGGAGGCGCCTCGCAGCACCTCTGCCAGGCCCTCGCCCGTCAGCGTGTTGACACCGGTGTTCGGGGAGGCCGCGACCGCCTCGTGCCCGTGCTCGCCCAGCCTGGCGACGACCTGCGAGCCGATGAGCCCGGTTCCGCCGACAACTACAACCTTCATCGGAACGCCTTTCGGAGGGTTCTCTCGGGCGGCGTCCACCGCCGCGACCGAGCTGTCATTACTTAAGCAATGACCGGGCAGGAGTGCCACCTGTGACAGGAGGGAAGAGCGGGCGCCCGCAACCTCTCCTTGACTCCCCACATGCTGCTTCCTCCACCAGAGAATGACTGTGGAATGACTGTCGCCCCCTCAGTGCGCGCCATCGCCTCCGGCGGCGGCGTAGGTTCGGCCATGAAGTACCACGACGTCTGAACGAGGCCCTTGGTCGGTTACTCGTCTCGGGAAGGAAACGTGGAAGCTATGGGCGCCAAGAGGGTTGAGAAACACAGCGGGGTCGACGAGCGGGGACGTGCGCATCGCTCGGTGACAGCGCATGAGCCACCCGCCGGGCCGCCTGGTCGGGGAGAGGACGTCTTCGCACGGCTGGGGCCGCGACTGTTCGGGATCGCGTACGGCATGCTGGGCAGCACCGCGCAGGCAAGAGATCTCGTGCGGGACGTCTGGCAGCGCTGGCAGACTACCGACCGTGCGGGGGTCGCCGATCCGCGGGCGTACCTGATCATGGCCACGACCCGGTTGTCGATCGACGTCGCACACTCCGCGCGGTTGCGGCGCGCGTCCTACGTCGGCCCCTGGCTGCCCGAGCCCCTGGACACCGGCGATCATGCCGGGACCGGCGCCGCGCGCACGGAGGCGGTCGAGTACGACGTCCTGGTCATGATGGAACAACTGGACCTCGTCGAACGTGCGGCCTTCGTGCTGCGGGAGACGCTGGCTTCCCCCTATTCCGAGATCGCTGCCCTCCTCGACATCGACGAGGCCCAGGCCCGGCACCTGGTGCACCGAGCACGACGGCACCTCGCCACCGACCTCGCCACGGACCGGCAAGGCCGTGAGGACACCGCCGGTCAGACGCGCGGGGGTGACGGGGCCGAGGATTACGAGGCCGCATGACCGGGCCGGCGCTTGCCGACCGTCCGCGTCGTCGTGCCTCTCGCCGGTTCCATGCATCTTCGCGGGTGACGTCGTCATGGACGAGCACCCGGCGATCGTGGAGACCGCCAACGGCCGATGCGGACGCGCGGGCCCGGGTACCGTCGGGGTCCCGTGCGCACCACATTGGGTACGTGATGCCCGGCATCACCCACCCACACTGATGTGACAGGGTGTGTGGAGGTACGAGTCAGTCGTGGGAGGATGTTCGTTCATGGGCGGAGAAGTCGAGGAGCCGGAGCCCCAGATGGTTCTGTCCCCGCTGACCAGTGCGGCGATCTTCCTCGTCGTCACGATCGACAGCGGCGGGGAGGACACCGTCCGGGACCTGCTGTCGGATGTCGCCTCGCTGGAGCGGGCTGTAGGGTTCCGCGCGCAGCCCGACGGCAGGCTGAGCTGCGTCACCGGCATCGGTTCGGAGGCATGGGACCGTCTGTTCTCAGGAGCGCGTCCGGCCGGGCTGCATTCCTTCCGGGAGCTGGACGGGCCGGTGCACCGGGCGGTCGCCACCCCGGGTGACCTGCTCTTCCACATCCGGGCTTCACGGTTGGACCTGTGCTTCGCACTCGCCACCGAGATCATGGGCCGGCTGCGTGGCGCGGTGACGCCTCAGGACGAGGTGCACGGTTTCAAGTACTTCGACGAACGCGACATGCTGGGTTTCGTCGACGGCACGGAGAACCCGACGGGAGCCGCGGCACGCAGGGCCGTCCTCGTGGGTGACGAGGATCCGGCCTTCGCGGGAGGGAGCTACGTCGTCGTGCAGAAGTACCTGCACGACCTGGGCGCGTGGGAAGGGCTCTCCGCCGAGGGCCAGGAGCGGGTGATCGGGCGCCGCAAGATGACCGACGTGGAGCTGTCCGACGATGTCAAGCCGGCAGACTCGCACGTCGCGCTCACCAGTGTCACCGGTCCGGACGGCAGCGATCTGGAGATCCTGCGGGACAACATGCCCTTCGGGTCGGTGGGCCGCGAGGAGTTCGGCACGTACTTCATCGGCTACGCCCGCACCCCCGAGGTGACGGAGACGATGCTGGAGCGGATGTTCCTGGGCACCGCGTCGGCACCGCACGACCGCATCCTGGACTTCTCCACCGCCGTCACCGGCTCGCTCTTCTTCACACCGGCGGCGGACTTCCTGGAGGACCTCCCCGCTCGACCCTGAGCGCTGAACGACCCCCGTGCCCGACGCGAGGGTGGCGGCTTCTGGTAGAACCGGGCCGTGGTTCCTCGGAGCCGGCCCAAAGACTTCTTCGTCCGACAGCGGCCCGTCCGCTGCCCCGGACTACACCCTGGAGCCCGCTTTGTCCTTGCGAGCAGCTCGCACCCGGCCTGTATCCCTTCTCCTGGCCACCGCGCTGGTGACCTCGGCACTCACCGGCTGCACGCTGATGGATCTCGCCCGGGACTGCGAGGGGACCGCCGCCCGGGTCGAGGAGCTGGCGGCGCTCCGCGTCCTTGACTCCCGGCCCGACGAGGCCACCGTCGCCCGGGGCTTCGAGGAGGTCGACGCCGGCTGCTGGTCCGACAGCGGCGAAGTCACGGTGTACGCCGAGCGGACATACGCATGTCCCGGAACCCGGGCCGGCGTGGCAGCGCATTACCGGACAGCAGCGCAACAGGACGGATGGAGCCCCGACCCCGACGCCGCGCCCGGCGACCTGATCTTCGTCAAGAAGACCATGAACTTGCGGATCACCTTCCTCACCGCCGAACTGCTCGCGGAAGGGGGCCATGGAAGCCGCCCCGACCTCAGCACCGGTGCCGGTTACTCGATCACCGTCGACTCGTACGCATAGCGGCACCGAGGCGGACTGCCGGACGTCGGCATCGAAGAGAGGTCCGCGACCGACGATCCCGTGGAGATCCGGCGCGGTCAGCAGGAGCGGAGCGTCTGACGCTGGCGCCCCAGCCCCTCGATCTCGATCTCCATCACGTCACCTGGCCGCAGATAGGGGAAGCGGCCGGACAGGGCGACGCCCTGTGGGGTGCCGGTGTTGATGACGTCCCCGGGGTCCAGGACCATGTACTGGCTCAGGTCGTAGACCAACTGGGCGACGGAGAAGATCATGTCCGCGGTGCGGGAGTCCTGCCGCGGTTCGCCGTTCACGAAGGAGCGCAGCCGCAGGTCCTGTACGTCGGGTATCTCGTCGGCGGGTACGAGGTAGGGGCCGAGCGGGTTGAACGTGGCGCAGGACTTGCCCTTGGACCACTGGCCGCCGGAGTGCTCCAGCTGGAAGTCGCGCTCGGAGACGTCGTTGGAGACGGTGTAGCCGGCCACGTGCTCCAGGGCCTGTTCGGGGGAGTCCAGGTAGCGCGCCGTGCGGCCGATGACGACGGCGAGTTCGACTTCCCAGTCGGTCTTGGTGGAGCCGCGGGGGATTTCCACCTCGTCGTGCGGGCCGACCACCGTGTTCGGGGGTTTGAGGAAGATGATCGGGCGGGCGGGCGGCTCGCTGCCGGACTCCGCCGCATGGGCCGCGTAGTTCTGCCCGATGCAGACCACGGCGCCGGGCCGGGCGACGGGCGGCCCGAAGCGCAGCCCCTCGGCCTCCAGCACGGGCAGCGT
>NZ_JBVJEA010000037.1:0-39531 GCF_055581985.1 Streptomyces sp. NPDC042336
ATCGGTCGGCCACAGATCTCCCCCGGCGTTGACGCGCCAACCGCTGCGGGCGGACACCCCCCGACACGGCCCCTTCTCGCCGTACGCGACTGCGGGCCGCCGACGCCCGCGCTGCCCCGGCCCGCCGTACGCGGCTCTCCCGCCGCGTCGCCACATCCTCCAGCTGCGGGCCGTCGTCCGTCGCCCTCGCTGCGGGCGGTCGCCATGCCGCGTAGCTGCGGGCAGTCGTGCCGCTGGGGCGATGGGGAGAGTGGGCGCAGCGGCACCCCGTAAGCGCCGGGCCGCGCTCCCCACCCCCGCCCGCGGCGGGTGCCGAGGGGACGCCGGATCACTGACCGCACCCGCTATGCCGGTCCGCATCAGCCCCGTGGCCCAACCCGGCTGGCACCCTCGCCGGGCCTGCTCCCAGCATGGGGCATGACCGAACCACCTAGCGGGTCCCCCGGCGGGACGCCGTACGACGACCGCGGGGTGCACGCCCGGCACGGGACCACGCACGGTCCGACCGACGGACGTCACGAGCCCGAGCCGGCCTTCGAGGGGCCACTGCACCTGCTGTCCCGCGCCGCCTGGCAGACCGTGCTGTTCACCGGTGTCGCCTCCCTGGTCCTGGGAGTCCTGGTGCTGGTCTGGCCGGGCGCCTCGCTGCTCGCCGCCGGCGTGCTCTTCGGCCTCTACCTCGTCATCAGCGGCATCCTCCAACTGGCCGCCGCCTTCGGCACGCACCGGCGGACCTCGCTGCGGGTGCTGGCCTTCATCAGCGGCGCGGTGTCGATCCTGCTGGGTCTGTTCTGCTTCCGCGGCCCCCTGCAGTCGGTGCTGCTGCTCGCGCTCTGGATCGGCATCGGCTGGCTGTTCCGCGGCGTCACGCAGATCGTGGCCGCCGCGCACGACCCGACGATGCCCGCCCGCGGCTGGCAGATCTTCCTCGGTGCCGTCACCGTCGTCGCCGGCATCGTCCTGATCGACTCGCCGGTCGAGTCGGCCACCGTCCTCATGCTGGTCGGCGGCTGGTGGCTGGTCGTCGTCGGCGTCGTCGAGATCGTCACCTCGGTGCGGCTGCGCGGGCGGGCGCGTCAGGTCCCGCACGCCCTGTGAGCGGCGCCCGCCCTACGCCGAGCGGGCGGTTCTCGTCGCCGGTGCGATGGACGGCGTACGCCGGGCGGGGACACGACTGAGGTGAGACCCGCCCCGCTCGCCGCCGCCCGTCTGCGGGCCCTGGTGCTGCTGCTCGCCCTGCTCGTGCCCTGCGCGCACGTGACGGTCCAGGCGGCGCCGGTGACGGTGGCGGGCAGCGTCGCGGGGGAGTACGACCATCTCGACTCCGCCCTGCGCTTCACGGCCCGCAGCGGCCGGCGCGAGGCGGTCGTGCGGCCGGTCCCGCCGTACGAAGGGACGCCTCCGCCCCCTCGATTCCACGCTCGTTCCGAACGGGCCGCCGTCCTTCCCGGCGGCCCGCGCTCCGTCGTCCTGCGCTGCTGACCGCGCCGGACCGGCCCGGCCGGTCCCCCGCCGACAGGGACGAACACGTGACAGGAACGAGGAATCGCCATGCCCAACGACCCCTACGCCGTCCTGCGCGCCCTCCTGCGCGCCGAGGCCGCCCGCCGTACGCCCAAGGCCCGGCTCCGCACCCCGGGAAGCCGAAGAACGGCGGCTCCCGGCGCGGGAACGGAGGCGTGGCTGACGGGAGCACCCGGGCGGCGGGGGCGGACATCACCCCGTCTCCGCCGTCGGCGCGGTGCCGATTGATCCGGTTTACGGCGTCTTTTCCGGCGCCGCACTCCGCCGCCATGGCTGCGCCCGCAACGTCCGGGCCGGTAGGCTTTCCGTGTGATCTTCAAGCGCATCGGAAACGGCCGGCCGTACCCCGACCACGGCCGGGAAAGCACCCGGCAGTGGGCGGACGTCGCACCGCGCCCGGTCCGCCTCGATCAGCTCGTGACGACCAAGGGCCAGCTCGACCTGGAGACGCTCCTGGCCGAGGACTCCACCTTCTACGGCGATCTCTTCGCGCACGTCGTGAAGTGGCAGGGCGATCTGTACCTGGAGGACGGTCTGCACCGGGCGGTGCGGGCCGCGCTCCAGCAGCGCCAGGTGCTGCACGCCCGGGTCCTCGAACTCGACTGACGGGCCCCGCCGGGGCTTTCGCTTGACCCTTTCGGGTTGCCTTGGGGCCAACCTCGGAACGTCGACTGATCATCTAATAGGCATCACCGCTCCGGCGCACTACGCTGCGCCCATGAGCATGCTGACTCCTCCCGGCATGGGTGGCCAGTACAAGATCACGGGGGACAGGTACCCGCGGATGCGCCCGGCCCGGCGACGTGGCCGGTTCGCGTTCGTCACCGTCGCCTGTGTCACCGTTCTCGGAGTGCTGGGCTGGGGCACGCTGCAGCTCATCGACGTCTTCACCGGCGGCGACAAGGCCTCCGCGGCCGGGGCCGCGGGCTGTGTCACCACCGCGAGGGCGAGCGCCTCGCCGGCCGCCGCGGTACTGCCGAAGCCCGGTCAGGTCACCGTCAACGTCCTCAACGCGACGACCCGCAGCGGCCTGGCGCAGAAGACCGCCGACGAGCTGAAGAAGCGCGGCTTCCGCGTGGGCGACGTGAGCAACGCGCCCAAGGAGTACGACAAGAAGGTCACCGGCACGGGGCTCCTGCTCGGGCCGGCCGCCTCTCTCAAGAGTTCGCTCACCGTGCTCGGCACGCAGCTGCCCGGCGCCGAGCACCGCGCCGACGCGGCCCGCAAGGGCGCCGCCGTCGACCTCATCATCGGCGACGGCTTCAAGGGGCTGGCGAAGCGTGCGGACGCCGACACGGCGCTGGCCGGGCTGACCGCGCCGCGGTCGGCGCCCGCCGCGGAGAAGAAGAGCTGCTGAGCGGGTCCTACTCGGCCGCTCCGTACATGCGGTCGCCCGCGTCGCCGAGGCCCGGGACGATGTAGCCCTGCTCGTTGAGGCGCTCGTCGACCGAGGCCGTCACGACCGTGACCGGGGTGCCGGCCAGCTCGCGCTCCATCAGTTCGACGCCCTCGGGGGCGGCGAGCAGCACCACGGCCGTCACGTCGTCGGCGCCGCGCTTGATCAGCTCCCTGATGGACGCCACGAGGGTGCCGCCGGTGGCCAGCATGGGGTCCAGGACGTACACCTGGCGCCCGGACAGGTCGTCCGGCATGCGCGTGGCGTACGTGGAGGCCTGGAGCGTCTCCTCGTTGCGCACCATGCCCAGGAAGCCCACCTCGGCGGTCGGCAGCAGCCGGACCATGCCGTCGAGCATGCCGAGACCGGCCCGCAGGATCGGCACCACCAGCGGGCGCGGGTAGGAGAGCTTGACGCCGGTGGTCTGCGAGACCGGCGTGCGGATGTCGACCTGTTCGGTGCGCACGTCGCGCGTGGCCTCGTAGGCGAGCAGGGTGACCAGCTCGTCGGCGAGACGGCGGAAGGTCGCGGAGTCGGTGCGCTGGTCGCGCAGCGTGGTGAGCTTGTGGGCGACCAGGGGGTGGTCGACGACGTGGAGACGCATGTCCACCACAGTAACCGGGCCCCCAGGCGGACGCTTCACTCGCTCGCTGGAGTCAAACCGCCCGGTCGGGGGAAGGTGGGAGGGACAGACACTGGGTGGTGAGACTGTGCCTGACCGGGACTTCCACAACACGCCGTCCCCCGGCGCGGACCGGGGTGCGGAGCGCGGGGCCGAGCCGAGTGCGGCGTCGGAGCGGGAGCGCGAGGCCGAACGGCGCCGGCGCCGGGCCCAGTTCCTGCGCGATCTGGCGGAGGCCCGGCAGCTGCGGGACCGCGTGCAGCCGCGTCGGGTCAAGACCGCCCGGCTGCGACACGCGATGCGCATGCGCACCTTCCGCTGGTAGTCCCTCCCCCCGGCGCCCCACTCCCGGGAGAACTCCCTGACCCGGCCGGGGAAGATCGCGCGCCGCGCCGACGTTGGTGGTGACTGACGTACGCGGGGACCGCGAGAATCCGCGTACGATCCGCACGTGGCGGCGACGAGAGCGCTGCTGGGCGGCTGCCCGGGTACAGACCTTCCGGGACGCCGGTCAAAACAGCCGGACACAGGGCGCCGAAGACGTCCCCTGAGTGCCTTGTTTCTGCCACGATTCCGAGTGGGTGGGGCTCGGAGCACCGCTCCCCCGCCCGTAGCCTCCGCCGGGGGGATCCCCAACCGGCACGCCTAGGACCAGTGGGAGAGTCACGGTGTACTTCGCCGCACTGCTCGCGCGCACCGAAGACGGGTGGGAAGCGAGCGACACAGAGCTCGACGATGTGGAAACCCTGTCGGATCTTGCCGACCTGGCCCGGGAGGCCTCACCCGACGAGGACACGGTGCTCGTGCTGATCGAGCAGGAGGACGCGTGGTTCGGAGTCGTCCGGGTGGACGGTGAGGAGGACCCCCGTATCTACGTCTCGGACGCCGCCGCGGCCGCCCGCAGCAGCTACGGCGAGATCCTGCTCACCGACGAACTGCTCGGCCGGGAACCGGGTGACGACGACGACCTCGACGACCTCGACCTCGACGGCACGGAGGACGGCGAGTCCGACGACGACGAGGACGGTGGCGACGGCGCCGTCGCGGCCACCGGTTCGGGCGAGGCCGTGCCGCACGGACCGGTCGGCGACGCCGAGGTGCTCGACGACCTCGGGGTGAGCGAGAAGGAACTGCGCTCGATGGCCGGGGACGCGGTCGGGGAGATCGCCGAGGCCCTGGGCGCCTCCGACGTCCTGGAGACCGTCCGCTGACCGCGCCGGCCGGGCAGTGGCCCGAGGAGGCTCCGCCCGATCCGGTGCGCGACCGGTGGCGGGCCGCGATGCGGCTCGCCCTCGTCGAGGCCGGACGGGCGGCGGGCAGCGGGGACGTACCCGTCGGCGCCGTCGTACTGGCGCCGGACGGCCGCACCGTGCTCTCCGCCGGGCACAACGAACGCGAGGCCACCGGGGACCCGACGGCGCACGCCGAGGTCCTCGCGATCCGGCGGGCCGCGGTGGCACTGGGCGAGTGGCGGCTGTCCGGCTGCACGCTCGTCGTCACCCTGGAGCCCTGCACGATGTGCGCCGGAGCGCTCGTGCAGTCCCGCGTGGACCGCGTGGTCTACGGCGCCCGCGACGACAAGGCGGGCGCGGCCGGGTCCCTGTGGGACGTCGTGCGCGACCGGCGTCTCAACCACCGTCCCGAGGTGATCGAGGGCGTGCTCGCGCCCGACTGCGCCCGGCTGCTCACCGACTTCTTCCGCGACCGCTGACCCGGTCCGGACTGCTGTTCGTCGGCCGCAATACCGATTTCTGAGCATGCCGCTCCGTGCTGTAAGGTCTGTCTCGGTAGCGTGTCCGAGCGGCCGAAGGAGCTCGCCTCGAAAGCGAGTGTGGCGCAAGTCACCGAGGGTTCAAATCCCTCCGCTACCGCTTTGCAAGGGCCCCGTCGAAAGACGGGGCCCTTCGTGCGATCATGAGCGGTCGAAGGCGTGGGTCGAAAGGGACAGGGGAGGCCGCGGTGGCGGTGAACTCGAAGAAGATCGCCGTCTATGTGCTCGTGGTCTTCGTGCTGTATGTGATCATCACTGATCCGGCCAAGGCAGCCGACTACGTGCAGATAGGTTTCCAGGGCATATCCGACGCGGCGGGCGCCGTGGGCGACTTCATGACCTGGGCCGCCAACGGAGGAGAGTGATGATCCGCCACCTCGTGCTGTTCAAGCTGAACGACGGCGTCGGGCGCGACGATCCGCGCGTCGTGGCGGGAGTCGAGGCCTTCCGGGCGCTCGGCGGCCAGATCGACGACCTCCGCTTCTGGGAGTGCGGCTGGAACACCAGCGACCGCCCCATCGCCTACGACTTCGCCATCAACTCGGCGGTGGACGACGCCGACGCGCTCGGGCGCTACCTCGAGCACCCGGCGCACCAGGCGGGCGTCGCGCTGTGGCGGGAGTTCGCCACCTGGGTGATCGCCGACTACGAGTTCTAGTACCACCGCGAGCCCGTGGGGCGCCCCGCCCCGCGCTCCGACCCCTGTCCGGCCCCGCACCAGCTCGGTGCGGGGCCGTTCCGCGTTCACTCAACACGACCTTATGCGGTGCTTGCACACAGTGGACATGTCTTGTGATGCTATGACCGCTTTTGACGGATGAGTTGACGGAAGAGTTGACAGATCACGAGGTGGAGTTGACCGTGCCGGCCAGTACTGCGCCTCAAGCACCGCCCGCGCCGCCCGCCCAGGCCCAGGAGGCTCCCGCGCCGCAGCGCAGCCGGGGGGCCGACACCCGGGCCCTGACCCAGGTGCTCTTCGGCGAGCTGAAGGACCTCACCCCGGGCACGCCGGAGCACGACCGGGTGCGTGCGGCGCTCATCGAGGCCAACCTCCCGCTGGTGCGCTACGCCGCCGCCCGGTTCCGCTCCCGCAACGAGCCGATGGAGGACGTCGTCCAGGTCGGCACCATCGGGCTGATCAACGCCATCGACCGCTTCGACCCGGAGCGGGGCGTGCAGTTCCCGACGTTCGCGATGCCCACGGTGGTCGGGGAGATCAAGCGGTACTTCCGCGACAACGTCCGCACGGTGCACGTGCCGCGGCGGCTGCACGAGCTGTGGGTGCAGGTCAACAGCGCCACCGAGGACCTGACCACCGCCTTCGGGCGCTCCCCGACGACGGCCGAGATCGCCGAGCGGCTGCGCATCACCGAGGAGGAGGTGCTGTCCTGCATCGAGGCGGGGCGGTCCTACCACGCCACCTCGCTGGAGGCCGCCCAGGAGGGCGACGGGCTGCCCGGGCTGCTCGACCGGCTCGGCTACGAGGACCCGGCACTGGACGGGGTCGAGCACCGGGACCTGGTGCGTCACCTGCTCGTCCAACTCCCCGAGCGCGAGCAGCGGATCCTGCTGCTGCGCTACTACAGCAACCTCACGCAATCCCAGATCAGTGCCGAACTCGGCGTCTCCCAGATGCACGTCTCACGGCTACTGGCGCGTAGTTTCCAGCGGTTGAGGTCCGCGAACCGGATCGACGCGTAAGCTCGGCCAAGACACCGGCGGAGTCGAAAGCGCGAGCGAGGTGTCACCGGCGAGAGCGAATCGCTCACCAGGGCCGTTGCGCACGGAATCGGGCTGAAAGCCCATCAGACCCCCTGTTTCCAGGGGGTATTCGCATCTCAGATGTCGACATATCACTACAGCGCGTTGCCGACATGTGACATTCTGCCGGAGACGCGTTTGCCGGAGCTTCGGCTCCGGTATTCAGGTGAAGGCTGCGTTCCCGGCATGGGAGCGTGCGCCGTGACCGTCCCGCGACCCAAAGGGGGTGGCATGTCCGCAGAACAGGGCAGCTCTGAGGTGCTGACGCTCGCGGAGAGCGAGACCGCGCCCGACTCGATCGAGGGGCTCGGCCCCGTCGAGCCCGTCGGCCCCATCGACTCCGTCGGCCCGGTCGGCTCCGTCGACGGCGCCCGGACCGGCGACGCCGTGCCGGACCTCGACGCCGTGCCGGCCCCGACCCTCCCGGCCACGGAGGCCATCGACACCCGCACCCTGTCCCGCTCCCTGTTCCTGCGGCTCGCCGCCCTCGACGAGGACAGCCCCGAGCGTGCCTACGTCCGGGACACCCTGATCGAGCTGAACCTCCCGCTGGTGCGCTACGCCGCCGCGCGCTTCCGCTCCCGCAACGAGCCGATGGAGGACATCGTCCAGGTCGGCACCATCGGCCTGATCAAGGCGATCGACCGCTTCGACTGCGAACGGGGCGTCGAGTTCCCGACGTTCGCGATGCCGACCGTCGTCGGCGAGATCAAGCGGTTCTTCCGCGACACCTCGTGGTCGGTGCGCGTCCCGCGCCGCCTCCAGGAGCTGCGCCTGGCCCTGACCAAGGCCAGCGACGAGCTGTCCCAGAAGCTGGACCGCTCCCCGACCGTGGGTGAGCTGGCCGCCGTCCTCGGCGTGTCCGAGGAGGACGTCGTCGACGGCCTCGCGGTCGGCAACGCCTACACGGCCTCCTCGCTGGACTCCCCGGCCCCGGAGGACGACGGCGGCGAGGGCTCGCTGGCGGACCGCCTGGGCTACGAGGACACCGCGCTGGAGGGCGTGGAGTACCGCGAGTCCCTCAAGCCGCTGCTGGCCAAGCTGCCGCCCCGGGAGCGGCGGATCATCATGTTGCGCTTCTTCGCCAACATGACCCAGTCGCAGATCGGCGAGGAGGTCGGCATCTCGCAGATGCACGTCTCCCGGCTGCTCACCCGGACCCTGTCGCAGCTGCGCGAGGGCCTCATCTCCGACTGAGTCCGGTCCCGGCGGAGCCCGGTCCAGGACGCTCGGCAGGACAGCGCGACGACCGCTGCGGCACCTCGGGGGTGCCGCAGCGGTCGTCTTCGTCTGCGCCGGTACCGGCCGAAGGGCCCGGCCCTCCGAAGGGGCCCGGTGCCTGTGCTAGCCGAGCGCCAGCCAGGCCACGGCCGCGACGACGATCACGGCGGCCACGATGCCGACGATCAGGCCGACGCGGGGCCCGGAGGAGGCGGCGGGTGCCGCCTGCCGGCTCTGCGGGGCGTCGTCGACGAACGCGCGGAACATCTGGGTGCTGCCTGCGGGGTCGTTATTGCCCTGGGGGCCCTGGGTGTTAGCCATGGGCCGAGACACTAGCGAATCCCCGGGTGCTGCCCAAGTGCGGGGCCGCCCAGTCCCCTTGGCCCGGTCCACCCCTTACCACCTGCGCATTTACTTTCGCAATACTTGCCTTTGCCAACTTTTTATGCCGCACCGACCGTTTTTGTTTGCCTGTAGCAACTAACTGATCCTATGGTTGCCCTAAGCAACGAATCGGGAGGTGCGCATGGCCGAGAAGGCGCAGTACGAGGAGCTGATCCGCCAGTTCAGCGCCTTCGGCGCCGTGAAGCGGGAGATGGGGCGGCTGCTGCCGTCCGACTGTCCCGGCGGGTCCGTCGCCGTACTGACACTGCTCGGCCGCGACGGGGACATGCGCATGAGCAAGCTCGCGGAGCTGCTCGCGGTCGACATGTCGGTGACCAGCCGCCACGTCGCCCACGGCGCCGAGCGGGGCTGGATCGAACGCCTTCCCGACCCCGCGGACAAGCGCTCGCGCATCCTGCGCCTGACGCCCGCCGGGCAGGACCAGCTCGACGAGATCGCCGAACGGACCACCCAACTGCTCTCGCATCGCCTGAGCGACTGGTCCGACGACGAGGTCCGCCAGCTCTCCCGGCTCATGGCCCGCCTCAGGGCCAGCTTCGACGACTGCCGGGTCCCCGCGGCCCGGCCTCCCGCACTGTCCGGGGACGAACAGTCCACCCGTACACCCGCGATCACCACGTAAGTAAAGGAAGTCCATGGCAACGACCACACCAGCCGGTGTGCGGGCTCATGCCAAGCACGGGGGAGGCTCCTCCGGAGACGCTCCGATGACGCACCGGCAGATCATGGAGGCATTGTCCGGGCTGCTGCTCGGCATGTTCTGCGCGATCCTGTCCTCGACCATTGTCACCAACGCCCTGCCCGAGATCATCGGTGATCTCGGCGGCGGCCAGAGCGCCTACACCTGGGTCGTCACGGCCTCGCTGCTGACGATGACCGCCTCCACCCCCCTGTGGGGCAAGCTCGCGGACCTGTTCAGCAAGAAGGCCCTGGTCCAGATAGCCCTGATCGTCTACGTCATCGGCTCCGTCGTGGCCGGTCTGTCGCAGAACCCCGCGATGCTGATCACCGCGCGGGCCATCCAGGGCCTGGGCGCCGGCGGTCTGTCCGCCCTGGCGCAGATCATCATGGCCGCGATGATCGCCCCGCGTGAGCGCGGGCGCTACTCCGGCTACCTCGGCGCCACCTTCGCCGTCGCCACCGTCGGCGGTCCGCTGCTCGGCGGTGTCATCACCGACACCAGCTGGCTCGGCTGGCGCTGGTGCCTGTACGTCGGCGTGCCCTTCGCGATCCTCGCGCTGATCGTGCTGCAGAAGACGCTGCACCTGCCGGTGCTCAAGCGGAAGGTCAAGGTCGACTGGGCCGGCGCCTTCTTCGTCACCGCGGCCGTCTGCCTGCTGCTCGTCTGGGTCACCTTCGCCGACGACAAGTACTCCTGGATGTCGTGGCAGACCGGTGCCATGGTCGGCGGCGCCGTCGTGCTGACGCTGCTCTTCCTCCTCGTCGAGTCGAAGGCCAGCGAGCCGATCATCCCGCTGCGCCTGTTCAAGAACCGCACCATCACCCTGGCCTCGCTGGCCTCGCTGTTCGTCGGTATCGCGATGTTCGCGGGCACCGTGTACTTCAGCCAGTACTTCCAGCTGGCCCGGGACAAGTCCCCGACCATGTCGGGCGTCATGACCATCCCGATGATCGGCGGTCTGTTCGTCTCGTCCACGGTCTCCGGTCAGATCATCACCAAGACCGGCAAGTGGAAGGGCTGGCTGCTGGCCGGCGGTGTGCTGCTGACGGCGGGCCTCGGCCTGCTCGGCACCATGCGCTACGACACCCCCTACTGGCACATCGGCATCTTCATGGCGCTGATGGGCCTCGGCGTCGGCATGATGATGCAGAACCTGGTGCTCTGCACGCAGAACCAGGTGGCTCCGAGCGACCTGGGCGCCGCGTCCTCCACGGTCACCTTCTTCCGGTCCCTCGGTGGCGCGGTGGGCGTCTCGGTGCTCGGCTCCGTGATGTCGACCCGGATCAGCCACTACGCCTCGGACACCATCGGCTCGCTCAGCCCGCAGGAGCAGGCGGCGGCGGCCAAGGCGTCCGGCGGCGGCTCGATCCCCGACATGGACCTGCTGCCCCCCGGCATCCGTGAATGGCTGGAGAGCGCCTACGGGCACGGCATCGCCGACATCTTCCTGATCGTCGCCCCGATCGCCCTGCTCGCCTTCCTGGTGACGCTGTTCATCAAGGAGGTCCCGCTGCGGACCAAGGGCGCCCTGGCCCAGGCCGCGGACTCCACGGCCGAGGCCGCGCCGCCGGTGACGGGCACCCCCGCGGAGGCCGTCCGCGTCGCCGACGAGCCGGTCCCGGCCGGTGCGCTGGCTGCCGTGGCGGCCACGCCGTCCGGTGCTCAGGCCGCCTCGGCGGTCTCGGACACCTCGGCCGCCCCGGGCGCCGAGCCGGCCGCCACACAGCGGCTCGCCGCCGTCGCCACGACGGCCGGCTCCGGTGAACCTCAGGCGCCCGTCTCCGGCGGCATCGCGGTCCGCGGCTTCGTCCGCGGCGCCGAGTCCGCCCCGGTCCCGCAGGCCGCGGTCACGCTGATCTCGCTGGCCGGCCGCCAGCTCGGCCGGTCCGTCGCCCAGGCCGACGGCTCCTATGCCGTCGACGCGCCGAGCGCCGGGTCGTACGTGCTGATCGCCTCCGCCGACGGCTTCCAGCCGCAGGCGTCGACGATCGTCGTCAACGACGAGCCGGTCGCCTACGACATCCTGCTCAGCGGCACCAGCGGGCTCACCGGCCTGGTCCGGGCCATGGAGAGCGGGACGCCGGTCAAGGACGCCATGGTGATCGTCACCGATGTGCGCGGCGACCTGCTGGCCAGCGCCGCCACCGGTGAGCAGGGCGAGTTCGCCTTCACCGAGCTGGTGCCGGGCACGGTGACCGTCGCGGTCAACGCCGCCGGCTACCGCCCCCGCGCCCTGCCGCTGGAGGTCGGCGGCACCGGCGTCACCCGCGTCGAGGTCGACCTCCAGGCCGGGGCCCAGGTCCAGGGCGTCGTGCGGGCCCCGCACGGTCCGCTGGCCGACGCCCGGGTGACCCTGGTGGACGCGGCGGGCAACGTGATCGACACGGCCACCACCGGGACGGACGGGGCATACGCCTTCACCGACCTGGACGCCGGCGAGTACACCGTCATCGCGACCGGCTACCCGCCGGTGGCCACCGCCCTGACGGTCGCCGGACCCGGTGCCGACGGTCACGACATCGAGCTCGCCCACCCCGGCGAGTAGCAGAACCCCGGCCCGTGGTGGCGTGCGCGCTCTGAGCGGAGGTGCGCCCGCCCCCACGGGCCGGTTTCTTTACGACCACTTTCTGAGCCTTTGCAGGGAGAAAACGGGATGGGACTGACCGCGAGGATCCGAACGCGGGACGGATGGGCCGTGTCGCACGCGGTCGTCACGGTGACCGACATGACCGGCACGCAGGTACTGCGCGCCGAGGCGGACACCGAGGGGGCCGTGCGGGACACCACCGCGCTGACGCCGGGGGCGTACACCGTGATCGTCACCGCGGTCGGCTACGCGCCGGCCGCCTCCAGCGCGATCGTCACCGCCAGCGGCCGGGCCGAGGTGGGCACGGTGACCCTGGCCCGCCAAGGCGGCACCGAGCTGCCGCCGCCGGGACCGTGGACGGTGGACCCGGCGCACTCCGGTGTCGCCGCCGTCGCCCAGCACCTGGGCATCTCCAGCGTGCGCGGCCGTTTCACCGACTTCGCCGCCACCGTCGAGATCGCGCCGGACGACGTCACCAAGTCCCGGGTGGAGGCGGTGATCCAGGCGGCCTCGATCGACACGGGCAACGGCATGCGCGACACCCACCTGCGCTCGGCGGACTTCCTGGACGTGGAGCGGTTCCCGGAGATCACCTACCGCTCCACGGGCGTGAGCGAGGCCGGGCCCGACCGCTGGACCGTCCACGGCGAGCTGGGCCTGCACGGGGTGGTCCGCGAGGTCGACCTGGACCTGGCCTACCTCGGCACCGGCGCCGACCCCTGGGGCGGCACCCGGGCCGCCTTCCGCGCGACGACGGAGCTGCACCGCGAGGACTTCGCCATGAACTACAACCAGGTCGTCCAGGCCGGCATCGCCGCGATCGGCACGACGCTCAGGGTCGAGCTGGACATCCAGGCGGTCCAGGGGGAGTCACTGCCCGCGGCGTGAGGCCACCGCCCGCGGTGTTCACGTCCCGCGGTGCGAGGCGCCGCCGGACGCCCGGGCCACCACCTGGGCGCACAGGTCCCGGAGCTTGACGTTCCGCTCCTGTGAGGCCCGGCGCAGCCGCTCCAGGGCCCGGTGGGCGTCGATGCGCTCCCGGGCCATGAGCATGCCGACCGCCTGGTCTATGACGCTGCGGGAGAGCAGGGCGGTGCGCACGTCGGCCGCCGAGGCATGCTGGCGTTCGATGCGCAGGGCCTCGTTCACGGCGTCCGCGGCCCGCTCCGCGAAGGTGCGGGCCGCGTCCAGTCCCTGGGCCAGGGAGTCGGGCTCGATGCCGTAGAGGTTGAGCGCGGCACCCGTCTCGCCCTCGACGGCCAGCGGCAGCGCCAGCACACAGCGCACGCCCGTGCCCAGCGCGTACTCCGTGTAGGCGGGCCAGCGGTCCTCGGTCGCCAGGTCCGGGGAGTACTGCGCGCTCCCCGTCTCGGCGGCGTCCACGCAGGGACCCGAACCGTCCTCGTACTGGCGCAGGTCCAGGCCGCTGGGCAGGCCGGTGCTGCCCGCCAGCGTCATCAGCCGGTCGGCGCGGCGCACCGTGACCGAGCAGGCGTCGGCACCGGGCACCTGGTGGACCGCCCGGTCGGTCAGGTCGCGCAGCAGGGTGTCGAGGCCCTGGATGCGCGCCATGGCGTGATCAAGCGTCTCCGTGTTCGTGGTCGGCGGGGTCATGACCGTACGGATGTCCCGTCACCGCTCGGTCACGCCTCTGCCGCCCGTACCGGAGTGGGCGTCGACGATGCGGCGGGCCAGGTCGCGCAGCTTCACGTTCTCCCGCTGGGAGGCCTTGACCAGGGACTCGAAGGCACCGGCCGCGTCGATGTCCAGCCGCTCCATCAGGATTCCGGTGGCCTGGCCGATGAGGTCCCGGGTGCGCATCGCCTCGGTGAGCTGCTCGCGCACGGTCGCCGAGTCCAGGGCGAGGGAGACATGCGCGGTGAACAGCCGCCCGATGCGGGTGGCGTCCTCGTCGAAGGCCTGGGGCTTGCGGGCGTAGGCGGTCAGCACGGTCACCCGGCGCCGGTCGGCGCGCAGCCGCAGGGACAGCGCCGAGCGCAGGCCGAGCCCGGACAGGACGTTGCCGCCGCCGTCGGCCTCGCTGTCGTCCGTGCGCACCACGGGCGTGGTCCACAGGCGCTCCCAGTCCGGGTGCGGGGTGTGGCCGCCTTGCCGGGGCTCGGTGGCGAAGCGCACGGTCTCGTCGGACCAGGCCAGCGAGCGCAGCCGGCCGCCGCGCTGGATCTCCGAGATGCCCGCGTGCTCGGCGTCGGGCAGCAGGCGTACCGCGAGTGCGACGGCGGTGTTCATGGTGTCGTCGGGGGTGCCCGTCCCGTGCAGGTCCCGAGCCGCCGCGGTCAGAGCCTCGGCCAACTCGAAGCCCACCGGAAAACGCGGCAAATCAGTAAATTCGGACGAAGCCACCACGAACCTCTTCGGCAAGCGCGGCCTCACGGCCGTGCGCAGGAGAGCTCCGCAGCACATTCCCGACTGCGAGCACAGGACGAACAGCACTTTAGCTGCTCGGTTGCGTGCCGGTGACGCTCGGCCGACGGACCGGGCGGCGGGACGGGCGGCGGACGGTGAGCCTTTCGCGCCGCCCCGCCGCATGGTGCAATGGGGGCCGGGTCAGGAAGCGGCCCGGCCGGAAGCCCGACGGACGTCTGTCAGGTGAGTGCTGTGACCTTCCTCCCTCATCCCTGCGAACCGTGTGAGCCGTGCGATCCACCCGGCTGCGCCGTGCTCGCGATGCCCAGCGAGATCGACTTCTGCAACGCCTCGGGGCTGCTGCCCCTGATCACGACCGCCGTGGAGCAGCGCTCCGACGGACTGCGGCTGCTCGTCCTTGACCTGTCCGCGACCCGTTTCATGGACTCCCAGGGCGTCCGTCTGATCGCCGCCGTGCGCCGTCGGCTGCCGGACGGAGCCCAGCTGCGCGTGGTGGCCGCCCCGAAGAGCGTGGCGAGCCGCGTCCTGGAACTCTCCGGCCTGCGCCGCGACGTGCCGGTCCACGACAACCTCGCGGAGGCGCTGCGCGCGGAGTGCGACACGGCGTCCTAGGCTGGCGGCATGGCACCGAACATCGCGACGAACACCCGTGTCTCCCCAGCCGAGTTGCTGGACTTCGTACGCCCCCGGCACCGGGCGATCCTGCTGACCCGGCGGGCCGACGGCAGCCCGCAGGGGTCACCGCTGACCTGCGGGGTCGACGACGCCGGCCGGATCGTCGTCTCGACCTACCCGGAGCGGGCCAAGACCCGCAACGCCCGCCGTGACTCGAGGGTCAGCCTCATCGTGCTCAGCGACGAGTGGAACGGCCCGTGGGTCCAGATCGACGGCACCGCGGAGGTCATCGACGCGCCCGACTCCGTGGAGCCGCTCGTGGAGTACTTCCGCAACATCTCCGGCGAGCACCCCGACTGGGACGAGTACCGGCAGGCCATGGTCAAGCAGGGCAAGTCCATCATCCGGGTGACGCCCGAGAAGTGGGGACCGGTGGCGACCGGCGGCTTCCCGGCACGGCTGGCGGCGGACGACTGAGGCCCGCCGGCGGGCCGTAACAGTCGGCGGGCCGTACGGCCGACCCGGCGCCGGCCGTACGTACGGGGCCGGGTCAGCCCCGTTCGACCATGGCGTCGATGCCCGCGACGAGCAGGTCGAGGGCGAACTCGAAGTCCCGGTCCATCATCTCCGCGACGGTGTCCCCGCCCCTGGCCGCCATGATGTCCTGGGCGTCCTCGATGACGCCCGCGGTGTCCGGCATCTCGGTCACCGCGCTCATCGAGTCCTGGAAGTACTCCTCGGGGCTCAGCCCGGTGTCCGCCACCCGGGCGAGGAAGCGGCCCTCGATGGTGCCGTAGCCGTAGACGAACTGGAAGACGGCGGAGATGGCGCCGGTCAGACGGTGCGCGGGCAGCCCGCTGCGGCGCACGACGTCCTGCACCGCCCGGGAGAACGCCAGCGAGTGCGGCCCGATGTTGAGGTAGGTGCCGACCAGCCGGGACGTCCAGGGGTGGCGCACCAGCAGCGATCGGTTCTCCCGGGCCAGGGCACGCAGCTCCGCGCGCCAGTCGAGGCCGGTGTCCGGGCCCGGGTGGCACAGCTCGCCGAAGACGGCGTCCAGGGCGAGTTCGAGCAACTGGTCCTTGGTGTCGACGTACCAGTAGACGGACATCGCGGTGACGTTCAGCTCGGCGGCCAGGCGGCGCATGGAGAACCCGGTCAGGCCCTCGGCGTCCAGCAGCCGGACGGTGACCGCGGTGATCCTGTCCCGGTCGAGCCCGGAGGGCTGCCCCCCACGGCGCCCACTGCGCCGCCCCTCCCTCGACAGCCACACGCTGTCCCGCGGCCCCTCCCGCCCTGTCTTCGTCATGCGCGCCCACCTCGCTCTCGCCCTCACCGGTCATGCTAGGCGCCCCGGAAAGGGGTGCGGGGCGTGACGATATGCGGCTCAGCCGCACGGGCGCGACCAGCCACGACCGACCCGCAGCCGCGACCATGCCCCGCTCCCCGGCCCCTCAGGCGCCCACCCGCTCCGCCCTCCGCAACAACACCGCCGCCACCACCCCGCCCAGCAACACCGCCACCGCCCCCACCGACTGACTGCTCCCCACTCCGGAGGAGAACGCGTCGAGGACCCGCCCCCGCTCGCCCTCACCCTCCGCCGCAGCCAGCGCCGCCGGGAGCGACGTCGCCGCAACGGGTGCCAGCGCCGCGAACCGCGAGGTCAGCACCGCGCCCAGGACGGCCACGCCCAGCCCGTTGCCGAACTCGGCCAGCGTGCCGTTGACGCCGGCGCCGACCCCCGCCTTGGCCGGCGGGATCGCGCTCATCAGCGCGTGGGCCATGGCCGGATTGCCGAGCGCGCACCCCACGCCGATCAGCAGCAGCCCCAGCAGCGTGCCGGCGTAGCCCTGCCCGGTCAGCGTGGCGATGGCCGCCAGGCCCGCCGCCATCAGCACCATGCTCAGCAGCACCGCCCCCGGCATGCCGAGCCTGGCCAGCCACTTCGCCGCCACTCCGGAGAAGTTCAGCAGCACCACCGTCAGGGCCAGCGGAGCGGTCCGCAGCCCGGCCTCCAGCGGGCCGTACCCGAGGACGAACTGCAGGTGCTGGGTGAGCAGGAACAGCGCGCCGCCCATGCCGAAGCTGATCAGCACCAGACCGGCCACCGCGCCGGTGAACCGCTGGTCGCGGAAGAAGGTGAGGTCGAGCATCGGGTACGGGACGCGGCTCTCCCAGTAGGCGAAGAGCGCGAGCACGCCCACGGCGACCGCGGCCGTGGCCAGGACCCGGCCCGACGCCCAGCCGTGCTCAGGGCCGGAGATGATCGCGTAGACCAGCGCGGCCATGCCGATCGTGGAGAGGACGGCGCCGAGCAGGTCGGGGCGGTCGCCCTGCCGGTCCTTCGACTCCGGGACCAGGGTCACGACCGCGACCAGACCGAGGGCCACCACCGGGAGGTTGATCAGGAAGATCGCCCCCCACCAGAAGTGGTCCAACATGAAGCCGCCGATCAGCGGCCCGCAGGCGAAGCCGAGCGCGCTGACCGCGCTCCAGATGCCGATGGCCCTGGCGTGCTCGGCTGGCGCGAAGATCTGCATGACCACGGCGAGCGTGGTGGTCAGCAGCAGGGCACCGCCGACGCCCATCCCGGCCCGCGCCGCGATCAACTGGCCGGTGGTGTCCGCGAGTCCGGCCGCCAGCGAGCCGGTCCCGAACAGGGCGAGGCCAGTGGCCAGCATCTTCTTGCGGCCGTACCGGTCGGCCGCGCTGCCCGCGGTGAGCAGCAGGCCGGACTGGACGAGTGAGTAGGCGTTGATCATCCATTGGATGTCCGAGGTGGCCGCGCCCAGCTCGTCGGTGAGCGAGGGGATGGCCACGTTCAGCACGGTGTTGTCCAGGACCACCGTGAGCTGGGCGAGGCTGATGACACCGAGGATCAGCCAGCGCTGCGGGTGGCCCTGGACCGGGGGCACGGTTTCCCGTTCCCCGGCGGATTCCTGGGGAGATGTCGTCATGTTGTACAGCGTATAGGAGACTCCTATACGCTGTACAACGTTTGCTGGTCCCGAGAGTCAGCCCGTCGGCGAGGTGAGGTCGTAGAAGGTGGCCGAGCCGGCCGTGACCTCCTTGAAGTTGGCCTCGACCCACGAGGTGATCTGCGCCGCGGTGCCGGAGCCGCCGCCCGGGCCGCCCCCCGTGCCGCCGCCGATGAAGTAGTGGACCCGGCCGTCCGCCACGTACTTCTTGAACTGGGCCAGGGTCGGCGACGGATCGGTGCCGTTGAAGCCGCCGATCGCCATCACGGGGTCGCCGGTGCCGAGCTGGTAGCTCGCGGCGTTCTGGGAGCCGATCGCGGCGGCGACCCAGGTGTAGGCGTCGGCGTCGGTCTCCAGCAGCCGCTTCGCCTCGGAGCCGACCTCGGCGCCGTTGAGCAGGCCGCCCATGCCGCCGCCACGCGCTCCCGTGCGGCCGCCTTCGCCGGTCGGACCGCCGGCCGGGCCACCGTTCTGGCCGTTCGGCGTCTGACCGTTCTGGCCGTTCGGCGTCTGGCCGTTCGGGTTGGTGCCCCCGGCACCGGGAGTGGTGCCGCCACCGGGGAAGCCGCCACCCCCCGGACCGCCCTGGCCCTGCCCCTGACCGGGCGCGTTCCCACCGCCCGGGAAGCCGCCGCCCCGGCCACCGCCGCCGCCGGGGCCGCCCCCCATGCTCGCGCCGGCCGGACCGGCCGTGACGATGGAACCGCTGTGCCCCTCCCGCACGGTGCTCAGCGTGTACGCGGTGGGCGCGGCCAGCGACGCCACGAGGCCGAGCCCGGCCGCCGCGAGGGCCGTCCGCCGCCCCAGCCGGCCCGCGAAGACCAGCCCGAGCGCGGCGACCAGGCCGCCGACCAGGACCGGCACCCGCAGCCAGGGGAGGTAGTCGGGCGTGCGGTCGAGCAGGACGTAGCCCCAGGCCGCGCTCGCCGTGACGGCGGCGGCGAGGGCGAGCGACGCCCAGGGACGCTCACGGCGCTCCCACAGCGTCGCGGCACCCATGCCGGTCACGGCCGCCAGGTACGGCGCGAGGGCCACCGTGTAGTACTGGTGGAAGATGCCGGCCATGTAGCTGAAGACGGCCGTGGTCATCAGCAGCGAGCCGCCCCAGACCAGGAGGGACGCGCGCGCGGTGTCCGTGCGGCCGGCCCGGCGCGTGGCGATCAGGCCCGCGACGAGCAGGATCAGGGCGGCCGGGAGCAGCCAGGAGATCTGGCCGCCGATCTCGGAGTTGAACATCCGGTCCCAGCCGGTCTCGCCCCACTGCCCGCCACCGCCACCGCCGCCGCCCATTCCGCCGCCCCCGCCGACGCTTCCGGCCTCCTCGCCGTTGAGGCGGCCGAGGCCGTTGTAGCCGAAGGTCAGCTCAAGGAAGCTGTTGTTCTGCGAGCCGCCGATGTACGGGCGGGACGAGGCCGGCCACAGCTCGACGACCGCGACCCACCAGCCGCCGGAGACGACGATCGCGGCGGTCGCCAGTGCGAGCTGGCCGAGGCGCTTCCTGAGCCGCACCGGTGCGCAGACGCCGTAGACGAGGGCCAGGGCGGGCAGGATCAGGAAGGCCTGGAGGGTCTTCGTCAGGAACGCGAAGCCGATCGCGACGCCCGCCCACACCAGCCACTTGGTCCGCCCGTCCTCCAGCGCCCGTACGACGAGCCAGCAGGCGGCGGACATCAGCAGGGCGAGGAGCGCGTCCGGGTTGTTGAACCGGAACATCAGCGCCGCGACCGGGGTGAGCGCGAGCACGGAGCCCGCGATCAGTCCGGCGGCGGGGCCGGACCGGCGGCGCACGGCCGCGTACACGACGGCGACCGTGCCCACGCCCATCAGCACCTCGGGGACGAGGACCGACCAGGGGGAGAGGCCGAAGATCCGCACCGCCAGCGCCATCGGCCACAGCGCGGCCGGGGGCTTGTCGACGGTGATGGCGTTGCCCGCGTCGAGCGAGCCGAAGAAGAACGCCTTCCAGGACTGGCTGCCCGCCTGCACGGCCGCCGAGTAGAAGGAGTTGGCGTAGCCGGAGGCGCTCAGGTTGTACAGGTAGAGGAGGGCGGTGGCCAGCAGGAGGCCGAGGAAGGCGGGGCGTACCCAGCGCGGGTCCTCGGGGCGGCCGCGCCACACCCGGCCGAGCCGGGACCCCCCGGGCCGGCGGTGGGCGGGCGGCGCCGCGGGCGGCGGTCCCCCGTCCTCGCCGGCGGGGGTGCTCGTGCCGTCGGCGTGCGTGGCCGGGTCGTAGTGCGTCGTCATCGGGCGTCGCTCCAGGTGCGCTGCGGGTCCGGGAGGTGGGAGTCCCGGAGGTGGGGTTCCGGGCGGTGAGGTTCCGGGAGGTGGGGTTCCGGGAGGTGGGGTTCCGGGCGGGAGCCCGTGGCCGGCGGGTCCGGGAATACCCAGGCGCGGAAGAGCAGGAAGCGCAGCACGGTGGCCGCGAGGTTGGCGGCGATCAGCACGGCCAGCTCGGTGGAGTGGTCGGGGTCGGTCGTCGCCGCGCTCAGGGCGGCCAGCGAACCGCTGGTCAGCGCGAGGCCGATGCCGAAGACGACCAGCCCCTGCGCCTGGTGCCGCGCGGCTCCGCCCCGGCCCCGCACCCGGAAGGTCAGCCGCCGGTTGGCGGCGGTGTTGGCGACCGCCGAGACCAGCAGCGCGAGGGCGTTGGCGAGCTGGGAGCCGGCGAAGTGGCGGAAGCCGCTGTAGAGGAGCAGGTAGAAGAGGGTGGACAGGGCACCGACCACGCAGAAGCCGACGAGCTGCCGGGCCAGCCCCTGCGGTACGCCGGTCAGTTCGCGGTCGCGCGGGTCGTCGCCGAAGGGTCGGGCCAGCCGGTCCAGCGCCAGCGAACCGGTGGCCAGGGCCTTGCCGACCCGCCACACCCCCTTGAGGTCCTCGGTCGCCGTCCGCACGATGTGCACGGTGGAGTCCGGGTCGTCGACCCAGTCGACCGGCACCTCGTGGATCCGGCACCCGGCACGCTCGGCGAGCACCAGCATCTCGGTGTCGAAGAACCAGCCGGTGTCCTCCACCAGCGGCAGCAGCACCTGGGCCACGTCCCGGCGGATCGCCTTGAATCCGCACTGGGCGTCGGAGAAGCGGGCCTGGAGGGAGCCGCGCAGGATCAGGTTGTAGGTGCGGGAGATGAACTCCCGCTTGGCGCCGCGCACCACCCGCGAACTGCGGGCGAGCCGGGAGCCGATGGCGAGGTCCGAGTGGCCGGAGATCAGCGGCGCCACCAGCGGCAGCAGTGCGTTCAGGTCGGTGGAGAGGTCCACGTCCATGTAGGCGAGGACCGGGGCGTCCGAGGCCGACCAGACGGTCCTGAGGGCCCGGCCGCGCCCCTTCTGCTCCAGCCGGACGGACCTGACCGCGGCGAGGCCGGCCGCCAGGCGGGCCGCGACGTGCGGGGTGCCGTCGGTGGAGGCGTTGTCCGCGACCGTGATGCGGAAGGCGTACGGGAACGTCCGGGTGAGGTGCTCGTGCAGTCTCCGGACGCACGGCCCGAGGTCCTTCTCCTCGTTGTGGACGGGGACCACTACGTCCAGGACAGGCGTACCGGCTCCTGCGGCCGGGAGGTGCTCCCGCGCCGGCAGGGAGCCGGGAGAAGAGTCGGTTCGCATGGCACCGACTCTTCTCAACTCCCCTGTCGCACCCGTGTGGTGGGGCTGTGCTGCGCCTGTGAGTGCGCCCGCCCGTCCGGCCCGTCGTGCACCGCGGGCAGATGCCCGTCGCGCACCGCGGGCAGACGCCGGTCGTGAAGCATGGGCAGATGCCCGTCGTGCACCGCGGGCAGGTACACGGTGAAGACCGTCCGGCCCGGCGCGCTGTCGACCGTCACGCCCCCGCCGTGCGCGGTCGTCACGGCCTGCACGATGGCGAGGCCGAGGCCCGTCGAGCCGGTCGCCCGGGACCGCGCGGAGTCCCCGCGCGCGAAGCGTTCGAAGACGCGGGGCAGCAACTCGCCCGGTATGCCCGGCCCGTTGTCCACCACGTCCACGCAGAGCCACGCCCCCTCGCGCCGTACGCGCGCGGTGACGGTGGTGCCCGGCGGGGTGTGGGTGCGGGCGTTGCCCAGCAGGTTGACCAGCACCTGCTGGAGCCGGGCGGGGTCCGCCGACACCAGGGCCGGTTCGTCGGGCAGGTCGAGCCGCCAGGTGTGGCCGAGGCCGGCCGCGCGGGCGTCGCTGACGGTGTCCACGACGAGCGGTACGAGGTCGGTGTGCCCGAACTCCAGTGGGCGCCCGGCGTCCAGGCGGGCGAGCAGCAGCAGGTCCTCGACCAGCAGGGTCATGCGGCCGGCCTCGGACTCGATGCGGCCCAGCGCGTGCCGGGTGTCGGGGCCGACCTGCTCGCGTCCCCGGCGGGTGAGTTCGGCGTAGCCGCGGATGGAGGCGAGGGGGGTGCGCAGTTCGTGGCTGGCGTCGGCGACGAACTGCCGTACCCGTGTCTCGCTCCGCTGCCGTGCGTGCAGGGCGCCGTGGACGTGGTCGAGCATCCGGTTGAGCGCGGAGCCGACCCGGCCGACCTCGGTGTGCGGGTCGCACTCCGACTCCGGGACCCGTTCGTCGAGGTTCACCTCGCCCGCGTGCAGCGGGAGTTCGGAGACCCGGGTGGCGGTGGCGGCGACCCGGCGCAGGGGGCGGGTGGCGACGCCGACGATGACGGCTCCGGCGAGGGAGGCGGCGACGAGACCGGCGGCGGTGACGCTGGCCTCCACGAGGACCAGGGTGCTGATGGTGCCGTCGACGTCGTCGGTGGGCAGGGCGGCGTAGTAGCCGTCGTGGTACTCGACGCGGTAGTCGCCGAGGCCGGGGATCTCGACCGTGTGCGCCTCGCCGTCCCGGGGGACGGAGGCGAGCGCGGTGCGCTGGGCCTCGTCGAGGGAGACCGGTGTCGTCCTGCTGGGGTCCGTGCTCTCGTCGTCCTTCTCGCCGTACTTGGCGTCGACGACGGCACCGTCCCGCGTCTCGGCGACGATCGTGTCGCGCGGCTGCGGGCCGCCGTGCGTGACGAACTCGTCGAGGTCCATCCGCTGCTTCACCCCGCCCCCGGGCCCCCGTTCGCCCGGCGGCCCGAAGCCGGACACCCGGGCCGCGACCTCGCGCACCTGTCCGTCCAGCTGCTCGTACAGATGCGAGCGCAGCGCCACCGTCGTCACCGTGCCGATCACCGCGCACACCACCGCGATCAGCGCCACGGACGCGACGACGAGCCGCGTCCGCAGGGTCCGCGGCCGCGGTCGTCGCCGCCGGCTCACGACACCGCGGGCTTGATCAGGTATCCGGCGCCGCGCCGGGTGTGGATCATCGGCTCGCGACCGGCGTCGATCTTCCGGCGCAGGTAGGAGATGTACAGCTCCACGACGTTGGCCTGGCCGCCGAAGTCGTAGGACCACACGCGGTCCAGGATCTGCGCCTTGCTCAGCACCCGCCGCGGGTTGCGCATCAGGAAGCGCAGCAGCTCGAACTCGGTGGCGGTGAGGTGGATGCCGTGGCCGCCGCGGGTGACCTCGTGGCTGTCCTCGTCCAGGGTGAGGTCGCCGACGACGAGTACGGAGTCGGAGCGCCGGTCGGCGGCGCCGGAGCGGCGGATCAGTCCGCGCAGCCGGGCGACGACCTCCTCCAGGCTGAACGGCTTGGTGACGTAGTCGTCGCCGCCCGCGGTCAGCCCGGCGATCCGGTCCTCCACGGCGTCCTTGGCGGTCAGGAACAGCACCGGCACGTCCGGCAGGTCGCGGCGCAGCCGCCCCAGCACGCTCAGGCCGTCCATGTCGGGCAGCATCATGTCCAGTACGACGGCGTCGGGCCGGAACTCGCGGGCGGCCTGGACGGCGCCGTGACCGTCCCCTGCGCTGCGGATCTGCCAGCCCTCGTAGCGCAGGGCCATGGAGAGCAGTTCGGTGATGGACAGCTCGTCGTCCACTACGAGCACCCGGACGGGGCTCCCGTCCGGCCTCAGCAGTTCGGTGCGCCCCTGGGGCGAGGTCGTGGTCATGGCGGACACCTTGTCGGGGCGCTCTGAGAGGGCCCTTTCCGTCGGCTGTGATTTCTCTGAGAAACCCACAGGCGCCGCTCAGGCGCCGCTCAGGTGCCGCCGGGCGCACCGGCCAGCGCTGGGCAGCGCCGGGTGCCGACCTCAGGTGCCTCCGGACAGCGCCTCGGCCGTCAGGGTGAGGTGGCGGACCAGCACCTCGGCCGCGGTGTCGGCGTCGCGGGCCAGCGCCGCCTCCTCCAGCCGGCGGTGCTCCTCGGCGCCGTCCCGGCCGGGATTGCGGTGCGTCGACCAGCGGCGGGCCAGCTCGCTCGCCGTCCACAGCCGGTCGAAGGTCTCCAGCAGTACGGGGTTGCCGCAGCCTTCCATCAGGGCGCGGTGGAAGAGCCGGTGCGCCTCGGACCACGCCTCGCTGTAGTACTCGCCCTCCTCCGGCGTGTACGCGGGCGTCCGGGCCAGCCGGTGGTGGGCGGCGCGCACCCGGGCCTCCCAGTCGACGTCGCCGCGCTCGACGGACATGCGCAGCAGGACCGGTTCGATGGTGCGGCGGGCCTCCGCGATCTCCTGCCAGCGACGGTCGGAGAAGGCCGGGACGGCGAAGCCGCGGTTGGGCAGCCGGTCGGCGAGCCCGTCACCGACCACCCGCACGAGGGCCTCGCGCACCACGGCCAGGCTCACGCCCTGCTCCCTGGCGAGGTCCTGCGGCTTGAGGGCGGCGCCGGGGGCGTGGTCGCCGCGCATGATCGCTTCCCGCAGGTGGGCGTAGACCTGCTCGGAGAGCATCCGCTTCCCGGTCGGCGGGGGCGAGGTGGGGCCGGTCTGAGTCATGAGGGGAGCATAGACGATCCATTTAATAATCGATTATTAGTGTTATGGTCGATCTCAGTGGCCGACCCGGCCGCCCGTCCGAAAGGAACGACGCGATGAGCGCCAACCACCCGTTCGCCCGCCTCCCCGAGGCCGCCTCCTTCACCGTCACCAGCACGACCGTCGCCGACGGCGCCCCCTGGCCGGACGCGCAGCACTCCTCCGGCGTCCCCGGCGGCAAGGACCTCTCCCCGCAGCTGTCGTGGAGCGGCGCACCGGAGGGCACCAGGAGCTACGCCGTCACCGTCTACGACCCCGACGCCCCCACCGGGTCCGGGTTCTGGCACTGGGCGGTCGCCGACATCCCCGCCACCGTCACCGACCTGCCCGAGGGGGCCGGCGACGACAACGGCTCGGGCCTGCCCGAGGGCGCCTTCCAGCTGCCCAACGACGCCCGCGCGGCCCGCTACATCGGCGCCGCCCCGCCGGCCGGGCACGGCCCGCACCGCTACTTCGTCGTCGTGCACGCCCTCGACGTCGAGTCCATCGGCGTCCCGGCCGACGCCACCCCCGCCGTCCTCGGCTTCACCATGGCCGGGCACACCCTCGGCCGTGCGGTCCTGACCGCCACCGCCGAGACTCCCGCCTGACCCACCGCGTGTCCCGGTTCATCGACACCACGGAGATGTACCTCCGCACCGTCCTGGAGCTGGAGGAGGAGGGCGTGGTCCCGCTGCGTGCCCGCATCGCCGAGCACCTGGACCGCAGCGGCCCCACCGTGAGCCAGACCGTCGCCCGCATGGAACGCGACGGACTGCTGCGGATCGCCGCCGACCGGCACCTGGAACTGACCGACACCGGCAGACGGCTGGCGACGCGCGTGATGCGCAAGCACCGGCTCGCGGAGTGCCTGCTCGTCGACGTGATCGGCCTGGAGTGGGAGCAGGTCCACGCCGAGGCCTGCCGCTGGGAGCACGTGATGAGCGAGGCCGTCGAACGCCGCCTGGTGCGCCTGCTGCGGCACCCGACCGAGTCGCCCTACGGCAACCCGATCCCGGGCCTGGAGGAACTGGGCGGGGCGACCACCGCCGTCGCGCGTCCGGCCCCCGCCGGGAGCACGGTCAGCCTCGGCGCCCTGCTCCCCGGGCCGGACGGCGTGAGCGCGGTCGTCCGGCGCATCGGGGAGCCGGTCCAGGCGGACCGCGGGCTGCTGACCGCCCTGCGGCGGGCCGGGGTGCGGCCGGGCGCGGTCGTGAGCGTCACGCCGTGGCCCGGCGGCGTGACGGTCGGCAGCGGCGACCGGGCCGCCCGGCTCCCCGCGCGCACCGCCGCGCACGTCTTCGTCGCCCCGCTGTGAGTCCGCTGGGCACCGGACCGTCCACCCGGCCGGTACCCACCGGGCCCGCACCTCGGCTCACCCGGCGCTCCGGCTCCCCGGCAGCCCGAACAGCCGGGCGGCGTTGTCGTGGCACACCGCGCGCAGCCACGCGTCCCCCAGCTCCAGCCGCTCCAGGGCGTGCAGCTGGTGCAGGTAGGGATAGGGGATGTTGGGGAAGTCGGTGCCGAGCAGGACCCGGTCGCCCAGGTCCGCCAGCCGGGGCAGCGCCCGGCGCGGGAAGGGCGCGAGCCGCTCGCTGAAGTCGGTGAACGCCATGGTCGTGTCCAGCCGCACCTCCCCGTACCGCTCGGCGAGGTCCAGGAAGTCCTCGTACTCGGGCATCCCGAGGTGCGCGACGACCAGCCGCAGCCGGGGGTGCCGGGCCAGGACACGCGCGATCGGCCCGGGTCCGGTGTGCTTGCCGGGCGCCGGGCCGGAACCGCAGTGGACGACGACCGGGACTCCCGCCTCGGCGAGCACGCCCCACGCCGCGTCGAGCAGCTCGTCGGCCGGGTCGTACGTCCCCACCTGCACATGTGCCTTGAAGACCCGCGCCCCGGACTCGACGGCCCGGCGGACGTACGCCTCGACGCCCGGTTCGGGGAAGAGGGTGGAGGTGTGCAGGCAGTCGGGGGTGCGACCGGCGAAGTCCACCGCCCAGTCGTTCAGCCACTGCGCCATGCCCGCCTTGTGCGGGTAGAGCATGGCGGTGAAGGCCCGCACCCCGAACGCGCGCAGCAGCCCCGCGCGTTCGTCCTCCTCCTGCCGGTAGGTGATCGGCCACTCGACCCCGCCGGTCAGCGGCCCCAGGGCGTCGAAGTAGGCCCAGACCTTGCGCAGCACCCGCTCGGGCATGAAGTGCGTGTGCACGTCGACCAGCCCGGGCAGCCCGAGCCCCTCCCAGAACCGGCGGACCTGCCCGGCCTCGTGATCACTCATGCGGCCACGATGGTGCGCCGCGCGCCCCTGGACAAGGGGCGAGGAGGGAGAAGAGGGGGCGCCCGGAACACCAGGTCAGAACACCAGGTCAGAACACCAGGTCAGAACAGGAGGTCAGAACAGGAGGTCAGAACAGGCCGTCCTGCACTCCGGCCGCTTGCTTGAGCTCCCGCAGGGGCACGGCGCACGGCTCGCCCGCGGCGGCCCGCAGCTCCCACCCCGTCATCAGCCGGGTGTCGAGCACGACGACCCCGCGCTCCGTCGCCAGATGCAGATCGGGCCCGGCGGCGGCCACCAGCTCACCCCCGATCGCCCCGCCCGCCACCAGCTCGGCCACCTCCGCCACGGCGGCCGGCCCGCGCTCCGCCCCCGTGATCCCGAAGACGCCGGCGTGATCGACGCCCCGGAACGGCTCCGGCGTCAGCGCCTCCGCCCAGCCGCCGAGCGCCACCGCCCGCGCGTGCAGCCCGGCGATCTCGGCCGCCCGCTCCGCCGCCGATTCGGGCAGGGCGGCCCGCACCGCGCGCTTGCGGGCGTACGGGATGCGGTCGGGCACGCCCAGCGCGGCCCGCAGCAGCTCCTCGGTCCGGCGCGCGGCCATCAGCGGCCCGCGGCCCAGCCAGCTGAAGCACACCGCCCCCTGTTCGAGCAGCCGGGCGGAGCCCCGTTCGTATGCGGTGATCCCCACCTTGACGAGGCCCGGACCGAACCACGCCAGATAGACGCGGTACGGCCGCGGATCGTCCGCCATGGTGTCGGCGGCCACGGAGTGGGCCCGGTCCAGCCGGGCGCACTCCTCGCACCGCGCCCCCGTACTCCGCCCCGGAACACCGGCCCGCACCGGGCACGCGTGCCCCCGTGCTCCCACGCATGTCCGCGCACCCCCCTCGGCGACCCCGAAGGCCACCCGCTTCCCCCGGACCAGCGCACTGCGCCGGCCCCCGACCCACGTCAGCACGGGACCGTCCGCCGCCCACCGCAGCCCCGCGCACTTCCATGCCTGTGCCATCCCCACCGACAGTAGAGGGCACCACTGACAACGGCCGGTGACCCGGTCCGGCAACGACGTCCGGGCGGGCACTCACTCATGGTGAGCGCCCGCCCGGACGTACCGTATGACCATGGCAGAAAGTGAACCGATGTGTCCGGAGCGCCTGCTCATGGAGCACGTCACCAGCCGTTGGGGCGCCCTGGCCCTGATCGCTCTGCTCGACCGCCCCTACCGCTTCAGCGAACTGCGCCGGGAGATCGGCTCGGTCAGCGAGAAGATGCTGACCCAGACCCTGCGCACCCTGGAGCGCGACGGCCTGGTCGACCGGGACGCCAAGCCCGTGATCCCGCCCCGCGTGGACTACTCCCTCACCGGTCTCGGCCGCGAGGCCGCCGAACAGGTCCGTGACCTCGCGCGCTGGACCGAGCGCCGGATGGCGGCGGTCGAGCGGGCCCGGGGGGCGTACGACGCGGCCAAGGCGTCACGCGCCGCCGCCCCCGACGGCGTCACGACTTCAGGACGGCCTTCATGACGCTCTTGGCGATGGGTGCGCCGAGCCCGCCACCGGAGATGTCCGCACGGGAGATGTCCATGTCGGTCGGGTCGATGAACACGGCCACCGCGACGGAGGACCCGTCGTCCTTCTTGCCGTAGGACACGAACCAGCCGTACGGCACCTCGTCGTTCACGTCGACACCGCGCTGCGCGGTACCGGTCTTGCCGCCGACCGTGACACCGTCGATCTGGGCGCGGCGGGCGCTGCCCTCCTTGGCGGTGAACTCCATCATCTCCTGGACCTTCTGCGCGGTCTCGGCGGAGACCGCCTCGCTCATCACCGCGGGCTCGGTCTTCTCCAGGGTGTCGAGGTCCGGGCCCTTGACCTCGTCGACGACGTAGGGCTGCATCACCTTTCCGTCGTTGGCGATACCGGCGGTGACCAGGGCCATCTGCATCGGCGTACTGGTGAGGCTGCCCTGTCCCATGCCGGTGAGCGCGGTGCCGGGCTTGTCGAGGTCCTCGGGGTAGAGGCTCTTGGTGGCGAGCAGGTCTCCGAAGTCGTCGGAGTAGACGTCCTCGTTGAAGCCGAACTTCTCGGCCGTCTCGCGCATCTTCTCCTGCCCCAGCTTGGAGGCGGCGTCGAGGAAGACGTTGTTGCAGGAGTGCTGCATGGCGGTCTTCATCGAGGCCTTGTTGCAGACCGCGTCACCGGCCTCGCTGCCGATCTTGTTGGTGGACTGCGGCAGCGGGTACGGGGAGACGGCGTCCGTGCGGGCGTCGACGTCGGTGACGATCCCGTGCTCCAGCGCGGCCGCCGCGGTGAGGATCTTGAAGGTGGAGCCCGGCGGGTAGGTCTCCCGCAGCGCGCGGTTGGCCAGCGGCTTGTTCTTCTTCTTGTCGAGCGCCACGAAGCGGTCGGACTCCTTGAAGGTGCTGCCCGCGAACGTGGACGGGTCGTAGGAGGGCGCCGAGACCATCGCCAGCACCTTCCCGGTCTGCGGGTCGAGCGCGACCACGGCCCCCCGCGCGCCCTTCAGGTCGGTCAGCCCGTCCCAGGCGGCCTTCTGCGCCTTCGGGTCGATGGTGGTGACCACCGAGCCGGCCCGCCGTCCCTCACCGCTGACCACGTCGGCGAACCGCTGGAAGGCCAGCCGGTCGTCCTTGCCGGTGAGGATGGAGTCGTAGGTCTTCTCCAGCAGCGTCATGCCCTGGGCCTGCGAGGCGTATCCGGTCACCGGCGCGTACATCGGGCCGTCGACGTAGGTGCGCTTGTACTTGAGGTCGGTGGTCTCGGTCTCCTTGGAGCCGGTGACGGCCCGGCCGCCGACGATGATGTCGCCACGCGGGGTGGCGAACTGCTCGATCTGCACCCGCCGGTTCTTGGTGTCGGAGGCCAGCTCCGGGGCCCGGACGTACTGCAGCCAGTTCGCGCGGATCAGCAGGCCGAGTACCAGCAGGCCGCAGAAGATCGCCACGGCCCTCAGCGGCTTGTTCACCGTCGGCCTCCGTCGAGGCTCGTCCGGTCGGATATGAAGACTGGTCCTCTCAACATGCGCTCACCCTAGACACAGTTGCGGACCGTACTCACGTCCGGTCGCCCGCCGCACCCGCCGTGTCGCCCAACTCCGGGGGCCCGCGCCCGTCGAGACCCGTCGGCGACAATCCGTCGGAACCTGTCACTCACGCCACTGGGACACCCCCCGTGCCCCGCATAGCGTGCCCGCATGAACCCTGCCGGCCTCCTCCCCTACGTCATGCCGATCGGCATCGGCCTCCTCGTCGTCCTGCTGCTGTCCCTCGTCCCGGACCCGCACCGCCGGCCCCTGAACGCCCTCGGGATCGCCGGGGCCGGGGGCGTCTACTTCTCCGGCGGCGGCCTGGGGGCCTGGGAGCTCCCGTTCGGCGCGCTCATGCTGTACGTCGCCTACCGGGGCCTCACGTCCTGGACGTTCATCGGCATCGGCTGGCTGCTGCACACCGCGTGGGACGTCGTCCACCACCTGAAGGGCAGCCCGATCCTCCCCTTCGCCCACGACTCGTCCCTGGGCTGCGCGATCTGCGACCCGGTCATCGCCCTGTGGTGCCTACGCGGCGGCCCGGCCCTGCGCGAACTGCTCCCGGCCCGTCGTGCTGCCCGCGAGCAGGTCCTCACGGCTGGTTGCAGTCGCGATACCGAAGGATCGCGGTGATCCTGGCAGTGGAGCGTGGCTGGCGTCGCAGCGTCGTGCGTCGATGACCGTGCTGCAGTACAGGAAGGTGGCGACCATGGCAGCGATACCGAGCGAGACACGGCGAGGGCATGGCGGGACGGGCGACAGCGGAGGGCTCAGTGGAGCGTCCGTCTTCGCCGGCGCCGTGATGATGCTCAGCGGGCCGCTCAGCATTCTCATGGGGGCATCCGGCATCGCAAGAGACAACTTGTTCGCCGCCTCCCAGTACGCCTACCGGTTCGACCTGACCGCCTGGGGCTGGATCCACATCGTGGTCGGGCTGGCACTCGTCATCGCCGGCATGGGAGTCGTGACGAACAGAAGCTGGGGGCGCGGGGGCGGTGCGGCGGTGGCAGGCATCAGCCTGATCACCCAGTTCATGTTCGTCCCCTATTACCCGCTATGGGCAATCCCCGTGATGACACTTGACCTCTTCATCATCTTTGCCCTCACCAGGTTCCAGGTCCGAACCGACGGCGGTGGGTGAAGGCGGAGCGCGTCACTATGCCGTACTTCGCTGCTGCACGGCCGCGAAACGACAAAGGCCCCGGATCGCTCCGGGGCCTTTGACCTGTGTGCACTCGGCAGGATTCGAACCTGCAACCTTCTGATCCGTAGTCAGATGCTCTATCCGTTAAGCTACGAGTGCTTGTCTTTTCAGTTTTACCGCCGCTCCCGGCCCTTCCGGCCCGCTCGCGGCGACAGGAAGAACATTACATGACTGCCGCCGTCATGTGAAATCCATTGGCCACACCCCTTGTGACCTGGGCAAATGCCTGTCTGCGGGCTGTCGGCAACACAGAAGCCCCGGCCGTGTGGGCCGGGGCTTCCGTGATCGTGCGGAGGCGGAGGGATTTGAACCCTCGATGGGCTTTAAGACCCAAACCGCATTAGCAGTGCGGCGCCATAGACCGGACTAGGCGACGCCTCCAGACAACATCACCACCTCGCGTGCGAGCGCGAGTGGCGCGTGCCGATGATGACACAGTTGAGCGCGCTGTCACCAATCGGCCCCTACGGTACTAGGCGGGCGGGCCGCAGAGCAAAGCCCTTACGGCGTAGTCCACGGCCGGTCGCGCAACGTCCGGGCGGCCGGCGCGTTGGTCAGGTCATGTTCCAGATCACCCGCACCCCCGCCGCCCGCCTCCTCGGCGCCGCCGCCGCCCTCGCCTCCCTCTGCGCCGCGCCCTCGGCCGCGGCAGACGGTCCAGGCGCTCCGGACGGCGACCACCTCACGGTCACGGTCCGCGACGCCGGCGCGGGCATGGACGGCACGTACGAGCTGTACTGCCACCCCGTCGGCGGCGACCACCCCCACCCCGAGGACGCCTGTTCCGTCGTCGACGGCGACACCCGGTGGGGCCGGGAGGTCTTCGCGCCGGTACCCGAGGGCAGCGTCTGCACCATGCAGTACGGCGGCCCCGCCACCGCGCGCGTCACCGGCACCTGGGCCGGGCGCCCCGTCGACGCGACCTACGACCGCCGTGACGGCTGCGAGATCTCCCGCTGGGACCGCATGGTGCCGCTGCTGCCCGACATGGGGAACCCGGCGCGGTCGTAGGCGCCGGGCCGGGCCTGGGCGTATGGCCTCGGGCGACGGGGCCGGGCGGCCACCGGTCACACGTTCTACGTCACTTCCTCGTGCGACCTCCGTCCCATCCCACGCCGCCCGGCGGGCCCCAACCCTTAGACTCCCTCGCGTGACACGCTGCGGGCCGGTTGGCAAGATGGCCCAGGCGGTCGGCAAGTGCGGTAACAGGAGGGAAGCGTCTCGTGAGCAGCAGGCCATCCCGAGGCGCTGCTCGCCTCGCAGCCATACTGGACGCGCTGCCGGACGCGTTGGTCCTGGTCAACGCCAACGGCACCGTGGTCAACGCGAACACCATCGCGCTGGAGGCGTTCGAGACGCCGGGCACCGCGCTGGTCGGGCGGGGGCTGCTGGATCTGCTGCCGCAGTTCGACTCGCGGCTCATCCCCGGCTCCATGCGACGCCCCGACCACGTCGATCCGCGGGCCCGCACCAAGCCGACCCGGATGGTCGCGCGGCGCACCGACGGCTCCGAGTTCCCCGTCGAGGTCACCAGCGCCAACCTGGAGACCGGCCAGCAGGCCTACGACACCTACGGCTACACCGGCGACGAGCTGCTGATGCTGGTCGTCCGCGACCTCTCCGGCACCGTCGACACCGAGGCCGAGCTGGCCCGTTCACAGCGGCAGACCGAGATGATCCTGCGGGCCGCCTCCGAGGGCGTCGTCGGCACCGACACCGACGGGCGGATCGTCCTCGTCAACCCGGCCGCCGCCCAGATCCTGGGCTACCGGGCCGGTGAGCTGGGCGGCCGGGAGCTGCACACCCTCGTCCTGCACTCGCGCGCCGACGGCTCGCCCTTCCCGTACGACGAGTCCCCGCTCGCCGACACCCTGCGTTCCGGGCGCAAGCACCGGGTGCGCGGGCAGGTGCTGTTCGCCAAGAGCGGGGACCAGCTGCCGGTCGACCTGACGACCGCGCCCGTGCGCGACGGCGACCAGCTCGTCGGCGCCGTGATGACCTTCACCGACCGGCGCCCCTACGACGCGCTGCTCCAGGAGCACGAGGCGGCGGAGCAGCGGCACGCCGAGGAGCTGGAGCGGCTCGCCGAGGAACACGCCTCCGAGCTGACCGCGCTGCGCCAGCGGCACGTCGCCGAGCTGGAGGAGCTGCGGGAGAAGCACGCGGAGGAGATCGCCGCGGACGCCGACCGCTACGCCGCCCTCGGTGAGCGGGAGAAGGACCGGTACGAGGCGCTCGCCGGACGGCACGAGCAGTTGCTCACCCTCCTCGGCGACTCCCTGCGCGGTCCCCTCGACGAGCTGCGCCGGGAGCTGGCCGCGCTGGCCTCCGACGACGCCGGTCAGTTGTGGCCCGAGGCCAACCAGGTGCTGCACCACCTGTCGGCCGGCTACTCGCGCATCACCACCCTCATCGACAACGTCCTCGGCTACCAGCGCCTCGACGTCGGCAACGAACAGGTCGCCCGTACGAAGGTGATGCTCGACGCGGTCGTCGCCGCGGGTGTCGACGGGGCCGTGGAGCTGATCGGTCCGGGACGGGTCCAGTTCGCCGTGCACGCGCCGCCGATCGAGGCCGAGGTCGATCCCCGGCTGCTGGCCACCGCGCTCGCGCACCTCGTCGCGGACGTCGCGGGCGTCGACGCCACCGGCAACTCGCCCGTGTCGGCGACGGGCGGCTACCTGGACAACACCGTCGTGGTCGCGGCGGCGCAGCGCGGCGAGGTCGTACGGATCGAGGTGCGCGGGCCGTACGCCGGGGGAGACCCGGTGCACGAGCCGATCGTGCGCGGGATCGTGCGGGCGCACGGTGGCGTGCTGCAGACGCACGAGGTGCCGGGCATGAGCGGCAGCGCGTACGTGCTCGAGGTGCCGATCGGGGGCGGGGCGGGTGCCGTCCCGCCCCAGGGCGCCGAGCCGGCCCAGGTCACCCCCGCCGCGCCGGACGCCCAGGCCGACCCGGCCGGTGCCGCGGGCACGGGGAACGCCGTGGCCCTTCGGGAGCCGGCTCCCGGGGGCGGACGGCGGCGGGCGCGCCGGGCGTCCGTCGACGCGTTCCTGGAGAGCGCGGTCGCGGGTGCGCCGGACGAGGGCGGTGCCGGGCCCGAGACGGAGAGCGCCGCACCGACCGGGCGGCGCAGGCGGCGTGCGGCCCAGGCCGGGAACGGGGCGGAGGCCGGGACCCGGGCTCCGGTGCAGGGACAGGGGCAGGGCGCCGCGTCGGCCCCGCTTCCCGTGCCCGCCCAGGCGGGCCCCGGCGAGGGTGCCGCAGCCGGTGGTACCGGGCGTCGGCGCGGACGGCCCGCGGAGGGTTCGGGCGCCGAGGCCGCCCAGGCCGGCGGGCTGCCCCAGGAAGGGCCCGCCGGGGTGTCCGAGGGTGCCGTCGTCATGGCCGGCGAGCACGGCGGCGGGGCCGCCGCGTCCAACACCGGTCTGGGCGGAACCGTACCGCCGCAGGGCGTGCCCGCGCCCACCGGACGCCGGGGCGGGCCGGACGGCGGTGAGCAGCACGCGCTGCCCCCGGCGCTACCCGTGCAGGCCGGCGAGTCGGACCCGGCGGACGCGGCGGACACCGACCGGCCGACGGGGCGCCGACGCCGTGCCCTGGCCTCGGCCAACGAGCGCGCCGCGGCGCAGGAGGCGGCCCCGCGCCAGGTGTTCGCCCTGCCGCCCGCCGACGTCGACCGTCCGTCCGGGGGGACGGCGGGGGTGCCCGTGCAGGCGCAGGTTCATGGACTGGGGCAGGCCCAGGCCCAGGGCCCTGCGCAGGTACCCGCGCAGGGCCAGGGACAGGGACGGCCCGGTCCGGCCCAGGTGCCCGGGCCCGCCGCTCCCGGTGACGCGCGGCCCGGCGACCGCCGCCACGACGCCGTACCGCACGACCAGTCCGAGGACCACACGCCGCCGCAGCCCCACCCGGCCGAGGCGCCCACGGGACGCCGTCGCCGGGCCGGGGCCGTCCAGCCGGCCGACGAACCGGCGCCGGTCCAGGTGCGGAGCGCGCCGGCGCAGGGCATCCCGGTGCAGGGGGCGCCGCCGGTGCACGGAGCCCCCGTACCCGCCCCGGCCGCCGCCGCCCGCCCCGAGGCGCAGACGCCCCGGCCCGCCGAGTCCGGCGCCGACACCGCCCGGCCCGACACCGCGGCGCCCACCGCGCCCGGCCGGCCCGCCCCCGCGCCGCAGGCGTGGCCCGCCGCCGCGGACACCCAGGGGGCGGGGAGCCCCGTACCGCCGGGCGCCCCAGTCCCGCCGGGCACCGCCCTACCGCCTGGCGCGACCCCCGTACCCCCCGGCACGGGCGCCGCACCGGCACCCGCCGCTCCCACGGCACCCGCTGCCCCGCCAGCGCCTGCCGCCCCTCCTGCTACTCCGGCCCCTGTCGCCCCTGTAGCCCCACAGGGCGTTCCCGCCACCACGCCGAGCCGGGGCACGCCGCTGCCGCCCGAGAACGCGCCCGCCCCGCGCGCGGCGCAGCCGTTGCCCGCCGAGGCGTCCGCGCCCGTCGACCCGAACTCGACGCAGGGACGGGCGATCAGCGTGCGGACCCTGGGCCAGGGAGTGCCGTTCAACCGGCAGGCGGTCCAGGTGCAGCAGCCGTCGGCCACACCCGCCCCGCACCACCCGGGCGGCGGTGGCCGGCGCCGCAAGCTGGGCACGCCGCCCGACCCGGCCGCCACCGGGACGGCGCAGTCGGCCCGCCCGCACCCGTCCGCCGAGCAGCCGCCGGGCCCGCAGTCCCCCGCCGGACAGCACCCCACGCAGCACCCCAGCGCGCCGCCGCCCGCCGGGCAGCCGAAGCAGCAGTCCCACCCGCAGTCGCAGACCCAGACCCAGGCCCAGCAGGAGCAGGCGTCCCTGGCGGGCGGTCAGGGACGGCTCGCGCCGGTCACCGAGGGCGCCGGACGGTCGTACGCCATAGGAGCCCCGGACCGGAACGCCGCCGAGGGGCCCGAGCCGCTGGACGGGCCCGGCGGGGCCGTCGAGGTGGCCGACCCGCCGCGTCCGCAGCCGATGGACGACGAGTTGCCGCCGGAGCCGCTGGACAACCCGCGCCGGCTCCTGGTGTGGCCCGCGCCGGACGTCTCCACGCAGCAGGCGCTCAGCGACCGCGGCTACCGGCCGGTGATCGTGCACTCGCGCGAGGAGGTCGACGCGCAGATCGCGGCGTTCCCGGCCGCCCTGTTCGTCGACCCGCTGACCGGGCCGATCACGCGTACGGCACTCCAGTCGCTGCGGCAGGCGGCCGTGGCGGCCGAGGTGCCGGTGCTGGTCACGGCCGGGCTCGGACAGGCCTCGCGGGACGCCGCCTACGGTGCCGATCCGGCCGTCCTGCTGAAGGCGCTCGCGCCCCGGGACAGCGAGCAGCACCCGCCGCGCGTGCTGCTGATCGAGGAGCACGCGGAGATCGCGCTCGCGCTGACCTCGACGCTGGAGCGGCGCGGGATGCAGGTGGCGCGGGCGGCGAGCGACGCCGACGCGGTGACGCTGGCCGGGCAGTTCCGGCCGAACCTGGTCGTGATGGACCTGATGCGGGTGCAGCGGCGCCAGGAGGGGGCCGCCGGGATCGTCGACTGGCTGCGCGCCAACGGGCAGCTCAACCGCACCCCGCTGGTCGTCTACACCGCCGCCGTCGACCAGGACGACCTGCCGCGGCTGGCCTCGGGTGAGACGGTGCTGTTCCTGGCGGAGCGTTCCACCAGCGGTGAGGTGCAGTCCCGGATCGTCGAGCTGCTCACGCGGATCGGGACCAACTGACCGGAATCCGGAAGCGACTGCTCGGGACCGGCTGATCGGCACCCGCTGCTCGGGACCGGTCTTCGGGACCGGCTGAGGGTGCCCCTCCGCGTCAGCGGTCGACGATCCGCCGGGCCGCCTGCTTGATCGAGTCGCGCAGGCGGTCGGCGTCGTCGTCACCGCCGCCGACCAGGATGCGTTTCATCTGCGGCACGACGACCGCCCAGTTCGCCATCGCGACCAGCAGGAACAGGAGGTCGGTCGCCGGGATGGCGTCGGTGATCACGCCGCGCTCCTGGCCGTCCCGCACGGCGGCGACCTTGCGGGCGTAGTGCGCCTGGCGTTCGGCCTCGTGGGGCAGCTCGGCGGTGCCGTACTCCATGCCCTCCCAGAAGAGCAGGCGCAGCAGCTCGGGGTGGGCGGCGTGGTAGTCCAGCAGGCGGTCGATCCAGCCCTCGATGTCGTCCGGGTCCACGGGGACGGAGATCGCGAGGTCGAGCATCTTCTTCTCGAGGACGGACGCGAACAGCTCGCCCTTGTTGCCGTAGTAGGCGTAGATCAGCTGCTTGTTGGCCTTGGCCTCGGCCGCGATGCGGTCGATGCGGGCGCCGGCGATGCCGTGGCGGGCGAACTCCGCCACCGCCGCCTCGAAGATCCGGGCCTTGGTGGCCTCGGGGTCCCTTGCTGCCATGGGGCCAGGGTAGCGGGAGGGACGAGGTAACCAACTATTTGGTTGACAGGTTTCGGGAATGCGGGTGAGACTCCCGGAGTTAGTTCCAACCAACCAGTTAGTTGTTAGTGCGCGCTCGAAGGAGTCGCTCCGCTCATGCCGTCATCGCCGCCCGCCTCCACGTCCACGCCCACCTCGACGATCACGAACACGAACACGGCCACTGGCGCGGCCACGACCAAGGCCACGGCCGCATCGCCCCGTCCGTCCGGCGCCGCCGCCCGCCTCTTCCTCCCCCTGATCACCCTGTGCACCGCCGTGACGGCCGCCAACATCTACCTCGCTGCGCCGCTGCTCCCCCTCATCGCCCACGACATGGGCTCCACCCCGTCGGCGATCGCCTGGCTCGCCTCGGTCGCACAGCTGGGGTACGCGGCCGGCCTGCTCTTCTTCGCCCCGCTCGGGGACAGCGTGAACCGGCGCCGGCTGGTCGCCGTCCTCTCGCTGGTCGCCACGGCGGCCCTGCTCGCCGCCGCCGCCGCGGCCGGGACCGGCGCGCTCGCGGGCGCCGTCCTGGTCGCCTCGGCCGCGACCGTCGTACCGCAGCTGCTCGTCCCGCTGGTGGCCGAGCGCGCCCCCGCCGACCGACGCGCCCGGCACGTCGCCGCCGTCATCGCGGGACTGTTCACCGGCGTCGTCGCGGCCCGGGTGCTCGGCGGTCTCGCCGGACAGGCCTTCGGCTGGCGCACGGTGTTCGTGGGCGCCGCCGTACTGACCGCCGTACTGGGGCTGGCGACCGCGTACATCCTGCCCGTGGAGCGGCGGCAGCGGCGGGGCCCGCTGTTCGCGGGGCTCGTCGCGATACCCGGCGTGGTGCGCCGCTCGCCCGACCTGTGGCGGGCGTGCGTGCGCCAGGCGGGGATGTACGGCGCCTGGAGCGCCCTGTGGACCTCGCTCGCGCTGCTGCTCGCGGGGGACGAGGGGTACGGCATGACCACCGCGTCGGCCGGGCTCTTCGGCCTGTTCGGGCTGGCGGCGAGCGTCGTCGCACCGCTCGCCGGGGGCCTGGTCGACCGTTTCGGCGCCGCCAAGGTCGTACGGTCGGCGTACGCGCTGGCCGCGCTGTCGGTGCCGCTGTTCTGGCTGGGCGGGCAGGCGATGGCGGCCCTGTGCGCGGCCGCCGTCCTGGTGCACGCCGCTCTGGTCGCCTCCCACGTCGCCAACCAGACCCTGGCCCTGACCACCACCTCGGCACCGGCCACCGCCAACACGGCGTACGTCGTCGCCGGTTTCGCGGGTGGCGCGCTGGCCTCGGCCCTCGCGGGGCCCGCGTTCGGCCACTGGGGCTGGGGCGGCGTGTGCGCGGTGGCGGGGGCCTGGCTGGTGCTGGGGTGGACGGCCACGGCCGTACGCCCGAGGCGGTCCGTACGTCCGGCGCGGTGAGAACCGCCAGGCCGCACGCCCGGCGCGGCTACGGCCGTACACGCGGCGCAGCCACGGCCGTACACGCGGAACGGTCCGTACGTCCGGCGCGATGAGAACCGTCGGCCGCACGCCCGGCGCGGCTACAGCCGTACACGCGGAACGGTCCGTACGTCCGGCGCGATGAGAACCGTCGGCCGCACGCCCGGCGCGGCTACAGCCGTACACGCGGGGCAGCCACGGCCGTACACGCGGAACGGTCCGTACGTCCGGCGCGATGAGAACCGTCGGCCGCACGCCCGGCGCGGCTACAGCCGTACACGCGGCGCAGCCACGGCCGTACACGCGGAACGGTCCGTACGTCCGGCGCGATGAGAACCGTCGGCCGCACGCCCGGCGCGGCTACAG
>NZ_JBVJEA010000037.1:39630-53161 GCF_055581985.1 Streptomyces sp. NPDC042336
GCCGTACACGCGGGGCGGTGAGGGCGGAAGGGGTGCCGGGCGGGAGGCCGTGGGGCCCGCCGCCCGGCGTCGCGTGCACGTGCCGGTCAGAGCCGGGTGACGTCGAGACCGCCGTCGGCGTACTGCCGGCGCAGCACCTTCTTGTCGAACTTGCCGACGCTCGTCTTCGGCACCGTCTCGATGACCGTCCAGCGCTCCGGGAGCTGCCACTTGGCGATCTTGCCGTCCTCGGCGAGGAAGGTGCGCAGGGCGGCGAAGTCGGCGTTCGCACCCTCCTTGAGGACGACGGTGGCCAGCGGGCGCTCGCCCCACTTGTCGTCCGGGACGGCGACCACGGCGGCTTCGGCGACGTCCGGGTGGGACATGAGCGCGTTCTCCAGCTCGACGGAGGAGATCCACTCGCCGCCGGACTTGATCACGTCCTTGGCCCGGTCGGTGAGGGTGAGGAAGCCGTCCGGGGAGATCGTGCCGACGTCGCCCGTCTTCAGCCAGCCGTCCTCGCTGAACTTGTCGTCGGGACGCAGCGGATCGGCGCCGGGGCCGTTGTAGTAGGCGCCGGCGATCCAGTTGCCGCGCACCTCCAGCTCACCGGCGGACTCACCGTCCCAGGGCAGGCGTTCGCCGCCGGGACCGGTGAGGCGGGCCTCGACGCCGGCCGGGAAACGGCCCTGGGTGAGGCGGTACGCGAACTCCTCCGGCGTCCCGACCGCGTGCGCCGGCGGCCGGGCGACCGTGCCCAGCGGCGAGGTCTCCGTCATGCCCCAGGCGTGGCAGACCCGCATGCCGAGCGCGTCGAACGCCTCCATGAGAGAGGGCGGACAGGCGGAGCCGCCGATGGTGACCTGGGTGAGGGAGGACACGTCGCGGGGCCTGGCCGTCAGCTCGGCGAGCAGGCCCTGCCAGATGGTGGGGACGGCGGCGGCGTGCGTCGGCCGCTCGCCCTCGATCATCGCGGCGAGGGGCGCGGGCTGCAGGAAGCGGTCCGGCATCAGCATGTTGACGCCGGTCATGAAGGTGGCGTGCGGCAGTCCCCAGGCGTTGACGTGGAACTGGGGGACCACGACCAGCGTGGTGTCCTCGTCGGTCAGCCCCATCGACTGGGCCATGTTGACCTGCATGGAGTGCAGGTAGACGGAGCGGTGGCTGTAGACCACGCCCTTGGGGTCGCCGGTCGTGCCGGAGGTGTAGCACATGGCGGCGGCGGCCCGCTCGTCCAGCTCGGGCCAGTCGTACGCGGTCGGCTTCCCGGCGATCAGGTCCTCGTACTCGTGCACCTGGACGGCGGCCCCGTCCAGCAGGGCGCGGTCGCCCGCACCGGTGACGACGACGTGCTCGACCGTCTTGAGGTGCGGCAGCAGCGGGGCGAGCAGCGGCAGCAGCGATCCGTTGGCGATCACGACGCGGTCGGCGGCGTGGTTCACGATCCAGGCCAGCTGCTCGGGCGGGAGGCGGAGATTGAGGGTGTGGAGGATCGCGCCCATGGAGGGGATCGCGAAGTAGGCCTCGACGTGCTCGGCGTTGTTCCACATGAGGGTCGCCACGCGTTCGTCGTCCCCGACGGCCAGGTCCTCGCGCAGTGCGTGCGCCAGCTGGGCGGCGCGGGCGCCGATCTCGGCGAAGGAGCGGCGGTGCGGTTCGTCCTCACCGGTCCAGGTGGTCACCTGCGAGCCGCCGTGGATGGTCGACCCGTGGGCCAGGATCCTCGATATCAGCAGCGGTACGTCCTGCATCGTGCTCAGCACGGTGTCCTCCCGGGGCGACATTGCCTACGCGGCGGCAAGGGTTGCGCTGATTCTGCGCACATACCGCGCGGTATGTCACTAGTCCCGGGTGATCGATCAGTGGGCGGGTCCGCACGCGCGATCCCACCAAGGGCTCACATACCGCCTCGTTACCGGACGAACCCCAGCTCAGGGTCCTCGCGGAGCTTGCCGAGGGCCCGGGAGACCGCCGACTTCACGGTGCCCACGGAAACTCCGAGCACTTCGGCCGTCCGGGCCTCGCTGAGGTCCTCGTAGTACCTGAGGACGACCATCGCGCGCTGTCGTGCGGGCAGCTTCATGATCGCCCGCCACATCGCGTCGTGCAGGGCCTGCCGCTCCGCCGGGTCGTCACCGCCGGGCACGGGCTCCGGCTCGGGCAGCTCGTCGCAGGCGAACTCGTCGACCTTGCGCTTGCGCCACTGCGAGGTCCGGGTGTTCAGCAGCGCCCGGCGCACATAGCCGTCCAGGGCACGGTGGTCCTCGATGCGCTCCCAGGCCACGTACGTCTTGGTGAGCGCGGTCTGCAGCAGGTCCTCCGCGTCGCTCGGGTTCGCGGTGAGCGACCGGGCGGTACGCAGCAGCACCGGCTGGCGGGCCTTCACGTACGAGGAGAACGACGGGTAGGAGAAGGTCTGCGCCCTGGCCGTGGCCGCGGCCGGTGCCGTGGCCGGCGCCAGGGCGGTGGCGGCGTTCGAAGCGCTGGTGCAGACGGGTGTGGTCATGGCTCAACGCTATGAGCGAGGGGAGGCCCGGCGGATCGGCCGCAGGTCCCGAAGCAGAGTCCGCCTCAGGTTGTAGGGGTGGTGGTGGCCCCACCTCCTGTAGGTGGAGTGGGGGAGGAGGAGTACTGCGGGTTGACCCCTGGGGGTCCGCGCGGAACGGGCCCCGGGGGCACGGCCCGGAACCGCCGCGGTGGCCCCGTCCGGGGCCGCGTCGGGAGCGGATCGGGAGTGGCTCGGGGCCGCGCGGGGGGCTCGGGAACGGCTCGGGCACGCCCCGGAGTGGCCCGGAGACGGAGACGGACACGGAGACGGGGGCAGGGACGGGGACGGGCGCGAAAACGCCCGGGCGACGGTACCGAAGTACCGCCGCCCGGACGCACTGCGACCCCGTGAAGCACACCCGCACAAGGAACCGGGGCCGGCGCGGCAGCGCACCCGCGCCGGTCCCTCAGCTCACCACCACAGCGGGGAGAAGGTGACGGCCACGTTCTCGTTGCCCTGGTTGATCGCCGTGAACGCGGAGCCGTCGACCTGCGCGGTGTTGCTCTGGTTCGAGGCCCCCGAGCCGACCGCCTGCTGCTGCGTGGTGGACGAGTTGCCGTTGTTGTTCCCGCCGACGCCGCTGCCGAGGATGCCGGCATTGGCGCTGGCGGCGGTCGCGTTCGATCCGTCGTCCGCGAAGGCGCCGTTGTCCGCCGTGGCGATCCCGCCGAAGAGAGCGGCGGCGAGCGGAAGGGCGGCGACGGCGGCGACGACACGGGCGGTACGGATGCTTGCCATGCTGTTCCTCCAGAAAAAGTGCGCACCGGCTTCCAGCCGACAACGCGAGAAGTACGTGAACTAGAGCTGGTGCCAAGGCAGTTGGCCGACCGCCTCGACGCTGTGCACGACGTCGCGTGATCAGAATTGCCCACCGGATCCCCGGCGAACCACCCCGGAAGCCCTGATTCGCCCTCAAGCGTGAGGACAAGTCGATAAACCCCTTTGCTTCCCTTACGTCTCACGACGGGACAGCACGGACGACTCCTCCTCAAGCCCCGCAAGGGGTGAAGCGTTCCGCCACTTTCTCCCCCCACTCCCGCCTCACCGGCGTGTCGCACCCCCCGCTCTTCCCTTTCTCGAACATACGTACGAACATAGACCCATGGCCACCACCGACCGGCAGGCCACGACGCTGGCCCTCGCACACGCCCTGTCAGCCGCGGAACGCGGGCTGGCCGTCATCCCGCTGGCCCGGACGAAGCTCCCGGCGCTGCGCTCCCCCCACCGCGACGCCCCGACGCCGGAACCGTTCACCTGCCACGGCGAGTGCGGCCGCTTCGGCCACGGCGTCCACGACGCCTCCACCGACCCGGCCCGCGTCCGCGCGCTGTTCGCCGCCGCACCCTGGGCCACGGGCTACGGCATCGCCTGCGGTCTGCCGCCGCACCACCTGATCGGCATCGACCTGGACACGAAGTCGGAGACGGACTCCTCGACCGCCCTGCGCGAACTGGCCCTGCGCCACCTCTTCACGATCCCGCCCACGGTCGTCGTCCTGACCCCCAGCGGCGGCCGCCACCTCTGGCTCACCGGCCCGCCCGACCACGTCGTCCCCAACTCGGCCGGCCGCCTCGCCCCCGGCATCGACGTCCGGGGCGCCGGCGGCTACCTGGTCGGCCCTGGCTCCCGCACCCGGCACGGCGCCTACACGACAGCCCCCGGCACGTCCCACCTGGCTCCCGCACCCTGCCCGCCCGCCCTGCTGCGCCTGCTGCTCCCGCCCCCTGTGCGGCGTGCCGGGGGCGGGACGACGGGTGGTGACGGCCGGGGCCTGGTCCAGTTCGTCCTCGCCGCGCACCGGGGCCAGCGCAACACCCGCCTGTTCTGGGCGGCCTGCCGCGCCTACGAGAACGGCATCGGCGCGGACCTGCTGGCCCCCCTGCTGGATGCCGCCCGGGCCACCGGCCTGACCGAACGCGAGGCCCGCGCGACGATCGCGTCGGCGGCCCGCCTGACGGGCCGGCGCCCCTGACGCAGGCCGAGCGTCCCCGCCCGCCCCCGGCATCTGGGCACCTGTCCCACCCGGCACGAAACCGAAAGACGCCGATGCACGACCGCCCCAGAGTGCCGACCCTGTCGCTGACCCGGCTCGTCCTGTCCTGCGGCCGCAGCGTCGACCTCACCGAACTCCGCCTCACCCCGACCTACGGCGACCTGCCGCACGGCTACCCCTGCCGTCCCGCCAACGACCAGCGCATCCGGGCCCTCCTGGACACCGCCGCCGGGATGTCCCCCACCGTGCCGGTACACCTGATCCCGCCGCCACGGGAGTACCCGGACCAGTACGCGGGCGCCTACGGCCCCGTCGAGACCCTCCCGCGCGTGGCCTGCGTCGGCCGATTCTCCTCGGCCCCCTTGACCCCCGCCCACGACCCGGTCGCCTACCGCTCCGGCCTGACCGTCGTCTGGTTCCAGCCGACGACTCAGGTCCCCGACCCGTACGCCCCGTATCCAGCCCTGCGGGACGTCGCCTGGACGACCTTGGCACGGGACTACGAACTGGAAGCCCTGCCGTACGGGCCTTGAGCCCTCGGCCTCCCGCCGCCCCTTCCGTGCCGTGTTCGGCGGGTAGCGCGCACGCCGACGGCCCCCGACCGTAACGCCTGGTCAGGAGCCGTCAACAAGTGCGGTGGGTGTGGGATTTGAACCCACGGTGACTTGCGCCACGACGGTTTTCAAGACCTTTCGGGAGCCGGACGCCGTACCCGCTCCCATGCAGGTCAGGCGAGCGAAGCCGCCGCACCTCGGTCACCGCCCTGCTTGCCGTGCCCGCTACGTGCCCCAAGCGACGACCGCGCCCCCTCAACCGCCAGTCACGACGGGAACGATCACTGCGGCGACAGCCGACAGAAGACCGCCCACGGCGAGGGCGCCGTTGAACTTCTCCTTGGCCGTCGGGAACACGGACCGACTGACGTTCCCGACCTTGCTGCGCAGAACGATCATCTTGATCTTCTGCCATCTGTGCTGACGCTTCGAGCAGCCCATCAGCACGCCGTACGCGTTGTTCCGGCAGTAGGTCTGGCCATCTCGGTTAACCGCTCCACACCAGACCGGCACCTGGAAGGCAGCGTAGGCCGAGACACCGACCGATAGAGCCACGATCACCGGCAAGGCCCATTGCTGGCTCCAGGCAACGACCAAGGCAGCAGCCACCATGTATCCCCAGTACAGACGCACTACTTTCCCCATGAGCACGCACAGTAGTGATGCATATGCGCAGCGCATAGACAGGAATTGGACACGGGCCTGCGTGCCATCAATCGGTGATCGCGTGCCGCACAGCACAACGCCCCTGACCATGTTCTGAGTCAGGGGCGCCATCAAGGGCAGGCGTCTCAACGCGCCTTGCCCGCCTCAGGAGAGGTATCTCCCTCTTGCCCTCCGAGCCACGCGTCAGCCGCTTCCGCCACCTGGTCATCACGACCGGCGACTGGCCGGGCGTAATGCCGGGTTGTGACGCTCGCGTTCGAGTGGCCGAGCCGGTGGGCGGCGGTCATCACGCCGTACCGGTCAGCGACCCAAGTACCGTGCGAGGCACGCAAATCGTGCGGAGTGACATCAGTCAGGCCAGCAGCCGAGACGGCGGGGTCGAAGTACGCCTTGCGCCATTGGTTGTAGCGCAAGGGCTTGCCGCCGGGGGTCGTGAAGAGGAGCGCGTCATCCCCGCCGGGCAGAGTCTCCAAGTGCCGGCCGAGCCGCTTGGCAAGGGACGGGCCCACGCGGAGCAGTCGCTTCTGATGCGACTTGGGAGTGTCGAAGACCAGCGTGCCGTTCGCCTCGGCCAGGTTCTCGTCGACCAGGACGAAGCCGCCGGACACGTCGACGTCCACGCGCCGCAGGGCGAACGCCTCGCCCACCCGAAGCCCCGCGTACGCGAGGAGCGCGATCAGCAGGTCATGCGGCTTGGTCGCGCCCTTGACGATCCGCGACGCTTCCAGTGGTGTGAGGATGTGTGGCTCGGTCTGCGGCATCCGAGGCAGCCTTACGCCCCTGCACGGCGTCTGCGGGATCATGTCGTTGTCGACGGCAGAGCGCATGATCTGCGACAGCACCCTGTACGCCTGCCGGATGCGCGAGGCGCTGAGCCCCTTGGTCCGCATCGCCCCCACCCACTCGGTGACCGTGATGGGCCGAAGGCTGGAGAGTTCACGATCACCAAGTGCCGGATTGATCAGGGCATTGATCAGTGACCGGTACGACGCCTGAGTCTTGTGCTTGAGCTGCGGCGACACCGCCGCGAGCCAGCGAGCCGCCCAGTCGCGAACGGTCGTCTGCCCCTCGGCCGGGTCGAGCCAGCGCCCCTCTTCGATCTCGATGCGCTTCCGCATGAGCCAGCGGTCCGCGTCCGTGGTCGTGGCGAAGGTCCGATCCGCAGGACGCAGCACACCATCAGGCCCCGGATAGCGAGCTTGGAACCGGCCGGACGGCAGCTTGCGGACACGGCCGAAGCCCCGACGGGACTTGCGCTTGCCAGCCATCAGGCAGCCCTCCTGAGCCCCGTGGGCCGCAGGAGGATCGGTTCCACGGTGTTGGCGCTCACGTACGCCTCTACGGCGGTTTCAGGGATACGGACGTGCCGGCCGACCTTCACGAAGGTGATGCGGCGCTCCTCGATGAGGCGTCGAGGAAAGCGGACCCCCGTACCAAGGCGTTCGGCGACCTGGTCCACGGTGAGAAGTCGGTCCACAGTCACCACTCCCCCTCGTCTGCGGCCAGTCCGGCCAACGCGTCGCGGGCAGTTTCACGATTGGTCTGGAGCCCGCGCGCGATCGTGTCGGCGAGAACGGATTCACCAGGGCTGTGGCCGTGCCCGGCGTACTGCCAGTCGGTGAGGACGAGGACGGTGTCCGGCTCGCGGTCGTCCAGGGAGAGGGCGGCGTGTTCCTGGGCGGCGCGGTAGTCGGCGCGTGTCTGGCGCAGAGCCCCGAGGGTGGTGGAGTAGCGGCGGGATTTGGAGGAGAAGTGGCCGCGGAAGCCGAGCATGTGCGCCCAGGCCCAGAGGCGCCGGTCCGGGTAGAGGCGGTCCAGGTCGCGGCATGCGGTGATGAGTCGGCGGGTGTGGTCCGGGACGTGGTGGCGGTCGAGTTCGGCCAGTTCGCCGATGCGGCGGTCGAGGGTGCCGGTGTTCTCGGCGGCTTTGGTGGAGTACTTGGCGACGTAGGAGGCGACGGCCTGTTCGGTGATGTCGGAGCCGTCGCCGAAGGCCTTCACCGGGCGCACGTCGAGCTGTGTGCCCCAGCGGAAGGACCGGGCCGGTTGGTCCCCGGCGGCCGGGACGGAGACGGACGTGTAGGAGTGCGCCGCAGCAGCGTGGATGGCGTCGGCGAGGAGGTCGACCGTTGCCCAGGCAGGCGGAGGCGTTCCGGGTCCATCCGGTCCGTCGAGCCGGATCACAGCGTGGAAGTGCAGAGCACCGCGCTTCTGAAACTCGGCGACCTTGCCGTATGAGACACAAACGCGGTCGGCGAGTTCTCGGCGGGTGAGGCCGGCGCGGGCGGCGAGTTCGCGACGCAGGCGAGTGGTGAAGCGCTGCCAGAGCTGCCCGGCGTGGTTGTTGAACAGGACGGCGCCCGCGTAGTCGTACGTGGCCGGGTCGAGGGCGGTCCCCAGTTCTGAGGCGTCCGGGGCGTGCTGGGTGCCGCAGCGGCAGATGCCGTGGTCGGGCCGGTTGTGGACCGGGCCGAAGGAGGGAGCGGTGAGCGTGGCGAACACGCGCGGGTGCTCCCGGACCGTGGTGGGGACGTCTCGGCGGTCGTCTCCGGCCAGGCCCGCGCGGATGAGGTGGTAGGTGTCGCCCGCGTAGGTCCAGGCGCAGGAGGGGCAGCGGGAGGCGCGGCGGTTGCCGCAGGCGAGGCGGAGGCGTCCGCCGGGCTCAACGGCGGTCGTGTAGTGGTGCAGGGTCTCGCCGGTGGTCTTGTCCTTGTGGAGGGTCCAGCCGGTGAGGTGGATGGGGTCGGAGCAGCCGCCGGTGCGGCGGATCTGGTCTTCCCAGCGGGTGTAGTCGGGGGCCGAGGCGACGCGGAGGAGGTCGCCGAGGGTGGTCGGGTCGAGCAGCGGGGCATGCGCGGTCGGGGCGCGGTGCGCCATGCTGGGTGCTTCCTTCCGGTTGTGAGATCGGTTGGGGACGGCGCCCGGGCGGCGGATGCTTGGCGGTATCGAGGCCGCCCGGGGGCCGGTCAGCGTCGTTTGGCGTCGGCGTGGACGAGGGAGCGGATCACCAGGGCGCAGACGGCGACCGAGGCGCCGGTGATGGCGACGGCCAGGAGCATCGAGACGAGAACGGCGCCGACGACCAGGACGACGGCCGTTCCGCCGCCGACGAGAGCGAGGGCGGTGCCGGGGGTGAGCTGCACCGTGGGCCGGGACGGCGCCGGAGCGACCGGAGCAGGAGGCGGAACCTGCACGCTCGGCACCACGGCGGTCGGCTCCACGACCACGGGCGGCGTGAGGTGGCCGGCGGGCGTGGGGTTGGTCGGGATCTTCGGGCGGAGCATCGGTGTTCTCCCTTCGGGTCGTGCTACTTGACGAAGCCGTTGACGACGGGGGCCAGCACGCTGTCGGCGATGAGGAAGCCGCCGAGGAGCAGTACGGCGATGAGCCACCAGGGCGGGCGGATGAGCTTGACGCCGAGGTAGCCGACGGCGAGGAGCGCGAGCCAGAGCGGGACGTCCATCGGGTGGCCTCCTAGCTGACGCGGCAGCGGTGGGTGCGGGCGGCGAGCTGCGCGGCGGACTGGCTGGAGTAGTCGGCGGACCAGCCGCAGCGGTCGTTGGTGCACACGGCGGCGTGTTTGGTCTGGCCTCGGCGGTCGCGGTGGGTGCCGATCTGCACGGGGCCGATCCGCATGACGGAGTGGAAGAAGTCGCGGGCAGGCATGTCAGCCGGTCTCCTCTCGGGTGGCGGTCGGGTCAGGTGAGTTGGGCGGCGATGGCATCGGCGAGATGCGATGGGACGCCGAGGCGGGCGCGGAGGGTGTCGGTGTCGATCGGCGCGCCGGTGCGGGCGTGGTGGTCGTCGGCGACCTTGCGGGCGTGGTCCACGAGCGCGGCCGGGACCGTCACGGCCGTGGGCAGAGCAGGGACTTCCCCGATCTGCGGAGCGACGGGGGGTTCAGGCGCCAGGCCCGGCTCAGCGGAAGCCGTTTCGGGCACGGGGTCCGGAGCCGGGACGGAGGGTGCCGGTGGATCCGGGGCGGGGTCTGCGGGTGAGTGGGCGAGCAGGGTGCCGCCCATGAAGGCCAGGGCCGGCCAGGCCGCGACGAGGATGCGTAGCCAAGGCGGGACGTCGCCCAGGTCGAGCAGCCCGGCAGTGGCCACGTTGGCACCGAGCGACGCGACCAGAGCGATAAGGAACCAGCACCAGGCCAACCGGGACGGCCCGTCGGCACGCAGCCTTCGCCAGGCGGCGACCAGGAGCAGGTCGACCGAGACGGGGTAGGCCCAGGCTTTCCAGCCGGTCTGTCCGGCAGCGGCGGCGAGGTCGTGGAGGTGGGCGAAGGACAGCGCCCCGGCGATGACGGCCTGAACGAGTACGGCGTCGATACGGAGAGCGGGGCGGGCCATCACGGCTCCTTCCTGTGATCAGGCATGGCGGGGGTAGGGATCCGGCGCGAGGGCGGTCGCGCCGACCGTGGGAGGGGGTGGGTCAGGCGGTGGCGGGGGCTGTCTTGGACAGCGGCACGCGGGCCGAGGGCAGCGGGGCGACCGCGGGCCGGAAGGGCGCGAGGGCGGGCAGCTCGGGGGTGCGGTCGGCGTGCTTGTTGCAGACGTTCACGGCCTGGCGCAGCGTGGTGTGCGGGGCGCGGATGCGGTGCCAGCCGCCGGTGGAGTCCCCGGCGATGGCGATTCCGCGTGTCTCGGCGGGAATTTGGATGGCGGCGAGGACGGCGTCCGGGGCGATGTCGCCGAAGGCCATGCTCGCGGACGTCTCGTCGTTGACGCGGTGGGCGGTGCGGCCGGTGAGCTGGGCGCGGAGCATGGTGATGCCCTTGCCGAGTTCGGAGCCGAAGCGCTGCCCGCAGATCTCCAGGTAGACGCCGGCCGCGCGGCCGAGCTGGGCGAGGCGGACCAGGGCGGTGATGATCCGGTCCCGGCGCTTCTCTTCCTCCTTGCTGGCGAAGAGCGCGAGTTCGGCAACCTCGTCGACCAGGACGACGACCGGCACCGGCCGCAGGTCCTCGGGCAGGTCCCAGATGTCGGCGGCGATCTCCGCATCCGGCACGGCAACGCTGATCCGCTGCTCGGCGCGAATGAGCTGATACACCTCCTGCATGTGGGACACCAGCGCCTCCAGCAGCTCCAGCGCGGTATCCGGGTTGTCGGCAAGCGCGGAGAACCGGCGGGCCAGCGGAAACAGCTCGACCCCTTGCTTGCAGTCGATGCCGACCAACGCGACGTGGTGCGGGGCGAGCCCGGCGACGAGGTTGCGCTGATAGACGGACTTGCCGGACTCCGTAGCCCCGAGGGTCAGACCGTGCGGGACGGCGCGGTAGTCGCGGTAGTGCACCGAGCCGTCCTCCCGCAGCGCGACCGGAACGCGCATCGGCCGGGTGTCGGTCTTGGCCGGCATCTGCACCCGCTTGAGCACGTCGTAGCCGGTCATCCGGATCTCGACAACACCCGAGCGCAGCTCACGAGAGGTGACGCCGTACATCCCGAAGGAGTGGCGCAGCCGGTCTGAGGCGGCGGCGACGTCGAAGGCGTCTTGTCCCGGGCGGAGTTTGGTCCGGAGGACCAGGCCGGTGTGGGTGGGCCGCAGTCTCAGGATGCGCGGCGCGCGGGATTCCGGCGCCGGGCGGTTGGTCATCCGGGCCAGCATGAGGCGCCAGCGCGAGGGCGGGACCGTCAGCCCGCAGGCCTCCATGACGGAGGCGTAGCGGACCAGGACGCGCACGACAGCGAAGGTGACCCCGAAGGTCAGCCAGTACCAGGCGGGACGCCGCCACCGCAGGAGACCCGCAGCGGCGACGACCACCAGCAGTAAGACCGTCGGCCACGTCATGGCTCAGGCCGCCTTCGAGCCCGTGCCCGTGGTGGCCAGCGAGGTGACGGCGACCGCGCGGAAGGCGATGCCGTGCCGCTTCTGGCCGTTGAACTCGTTCTCCCACGGCCGGGCGACCAGCCCCGTGAGCGCGGCCGGGGTGCCCATCGTCAGGTCACCGGAGATACCGGTCTCCGGGACGGTCACGGACAGGATCTCGACTTCGTCGTTGGCCGCGAACATCACGTCCACGGTCATCAGCTTCGCGCCGGTCTCGGCGTCGGTGGCGATCTCGCCGGTACGGCGGTCACGCACCTTGGGCTGCGGGGTTTTGGCGACCATCACGGTCGCGGTGGAGGTGTCGACGGGGATCTGGCGCACAGCAGAACACTCCTCTACAGATGCTGGACTCCGCCACTCATGTATATGAGTGACATGAAGAAGAGTGCATCACTCCTGTACATGAGTCAACCCGCCGCGACATCGAAGTGACGACGGGTTGCAGGAAGTTGAGCGGGCGTCAGTCGGCGGCAGGGATCCGGTACTCGAAAACGAACTGGTCAGCAGCCATGAGCGTGTCGCAGACCTCCACCACGACCCCGGCCGTCGTGCGAGCCTCCCGGATCAGATGAACCACCGGCGCACCCGGACTCAACGCCAACTCGGAGGCTTCCGCCTTGGAGGCCGGCCGCGCTTGCAGCGTCTCGACGAACTCCGCGAACTCATGCCCGTGGTCTTCAAGCCGGGCATAGATGCCACCGCCGCCGGGATTCTCGGCGAACAACTCGGGGATGTCCTTGACGACGTCCCACGGAAGGTAGGAGGAGGCGGTCTCGACCGGGGTGCCGTTACGGAAGTAGAGACGCCGCCGGGCAAGCACCTGAGTACCGGCGGGAACGCCGAGCCGCTGAGCAGCATCCGCGGGCGCCTCCATCGGGCCGATGTAGAGGACGCTCACCTTGGCCGTGGCACCGGACTGCGCGGACTCCGCGAGGTACGCGGCCTTGCCGCCCTGGCGGAGCGAACGCCGGAAGCGATCGGAGGAACGGTGCCGCACCGGCGGCCGGTCCTTCACGATCGAACCCTTGCCGTGCCGGGTCTCGACGAGCCCGCTCGCCCGCACCTCGACCATGGCCTTGCGGATCGTGCCCCCGGACACGCCGTAGCGGTCCACCAGTTCCGATTCACTCGGCACCATGTCACCGGGCTTGAGCACACCCGCTCGGATCTGCTGCACGATCTCGTCCGCGATCTGCACGTACCGAGGCCCGGACCTGCCCCCCTCTACTGCAGTTCCCATAGTCCTTCTCTGCCTCCTATGCTCCTGTACATGAGTCAACCACAGGAAGCAACGTCGACGCCCCTGCACTCCGTATCCGTAGCCGGAGTCGTCGTGCGCGAAGACGGCCGCCTCCTGGCGATCCGCCGAGCCGACAACGGCACCTGGGAACTCCCCGGCGGCGTACTCGAACTCAACGAGACCCCAGAGGCCGGCGTAGCCCGCGAAGTCTGGGAAGAGACAGGCATCCACGTCGAGGTCGACGAACTCACCGGCGTCTACAAGAACACCACCCGAGGCATCGTCGCCCTGGTCTTCCGCTGCAAGCCCTCCGGCGGCACCGAACGCACCTCCAGCGAGTCAACAGCCGTCTCCTGGCTCACACCCGACGAGGTCAGCAACCGCATGGCCGAGGTCTACGCGATCAGGCTCCTGGACGCCCTAGACGGGGCTGGCCCCCACGTACGCAGCCACGACGGCAAGCACCTCATCCCAGCGGGATAAGACTTTCCCTACTTCATCAAGGCCCGCGCACGGCGCGGGCGCGCGCCGCCTCTACGGCGCGGCCCGCCTCCTGTCTTCGCCCCGGCTGGCCGCGCCCGGCGGCGCGCTCGGCGGCTGCGGGCATGAAGCGGGGAGACACCCTCTGTGGCTGGGGCGGTCGGCTCCACGGCTTTAGGCAGCCACTTTGGGGCGAGCCTCTAAGATCTTGGCCCCAACGTCGTGCTTTAACGGGCAGGTCC
>NZ_JBVJEA010000038.1:0-53132 GCF_055581985.1 Streptomyces sp. NPDC042336
CCACTGGCTGCACTGGTACAACTACCACCGACCCCACACCGGCATCGCAGGCCAAACCCCCGCCAGCCGCGTCACCAACCTCCCCGAACAACACAGGCGGTGTGTCTCAGGTCCGCGGATGGCGCAGGCGTACGGAGACCCAGCGGGCCCGGCGGCGCAGAATGCGCGGAATGCCCACTCGAAGGTCCGCACCCGCGAGTTGCGGGGTGCCGCCGCGTCGGTGGGTGCTGCTCACGCCGCTCGTGGAGCGGCCGTCGCGTGCTACGTCACTGTAGTCGTGCGTCCAGCCCATAACCGGACGTGTGCCCCCGCCTCATGGTCGATAACCGTGCCCGGAGCCCTCAATTGGCCTATGCGCCGGGCAAGTGGCCGTTCATAGGACAAGCGTTCCGGTTCGGATACCGGGCGCGTCCGTTCGGTCACCGATCGCTCACCGATCGCTCACCGAACGGTCACCGATCGGGTTCCGGGTCCTTGAGCCAGTTGATCAGTTCGGTCGAGAACGCGACCGGGTCCTCTTCGTGCGGGAAGTGCCCGAGCCCGTCGAACAGCCGCCAGCGGTACGGCGCTTCGACGTACTCCCCCGACCCTGCGGCGCTCCGCGTCCGCATCACGGGGTCGAGGGAACCGTGCAGGTGCAGGGTCGGCACGCGCACCGGCCGCTTCATCCGGCGGTAGAACTGGACGCCGTCCGGACGGGCCAGGGACCGCACCAGCCAGCGGTACGGCTCGACCGAGCAGTGCGCCGTGGAGGGGATGCACATGGCGCGGCGGTACGCCGTCACCGCCTCGTCCTCCAGCAGTCGCGGTCCGGACCAGTCGTGGAGCAGCCGGCCTACCAGCGCGCCGTCGTCCGCGGTCAGTTGACGCTCCGGCACCCAGGGGCGCTGGAAGCCCCAGATGTACGAACCCGCCCGGCTCTGGCGGACGTCCCCGAGCATGGCCGAGCGCCAGCGCCGGGGGTGCGGCATCGAGGACACCGCGAGCCGCCGGACGAGCTTGGGCCGCATCGCGGCGGCCGTCCAGGCCAGGTAGCCGCCGAGGTCGTGACCGACCAGCGCGGCGTCCGGCTCGCCGAGGGAGCGGATCACGCCGGTGATGTCGAGGGCGAGGCCCGCGGGATCGTAGCCGCGCGGGGTGCGGTCGCTGCCGCCGACACCGCGCAGGTCCATGGCGACCGCGCGGAAACCGGCGTCGGCGAGCGCCACCAGCTGGTGCCGCCAGGTCCACCAGAACTGCGGGAAGCCGTGCAGCAGCAGCACCAGCGGCCCGTCACCCAGCTCGGCGATGTGGAAGCGGGCGCCGTTGGCCGCGACGTCCCGGTGGGTCACCTCGGGCCCGCCGGGGATGCCGAGGCGTACGACCGACGTGGGGTGCTGCGCCGAGGAGAAGTGCCCCGAAGGGGTGGTGGAGCCCGTCATGAGGACGAGCGTGCCACAGCCTCGATCGCTTCGGGGGACCGGTCCGCGGGCAGTTCCGGGCGCGGGTGCGGCTTGGCGTTCTGGAGCACGCCCGCGGACTGCTTCACCGAGGCGGCGACCTTCTGCGGGCCGCGGCCCTTCTTGGCCTTCTTCGCGAAGACGATGCCGATCAGCGCGAGGAGACCCGCGACCAGCACGTTCGCGGCGAAGGACAGCAGGAAGCAGACGGCCATGTTCCAGCCGCTCCAGGTCCGGATCCCGTAGGCCAGCGCGAAGCTCAGCATCGGCAGCGAGAAGAGCAGGAGCAGGCCCGCGGCGGAGAACGCGCCACCGCTCGTCGCCCCACGCTTGACGTCCTGCTTCAGCTGCGCCTTCGCCAGCGCGATTTCGTCGTGCACGAGCGCCGACATTTCGGTGGTCGCCGAGGCGAACAGCTGGCCGATGCTGCGTTCGGTGCCGACCGGGCTGCCGTCGGGTGCGCTCATCGCGGTCTCCCTCTCCTGCTGGCTCATCTGAGTACGGTTCCGTCTTTTGTACCGTCTCGTCAGATCATGCCGGACGGTCGTCCTCATCGCCTGCCCCGCCCGCCACTTCGGCAAGCCGCGCCGACTCCATCTCCTCGGCGATCCGGCGGTGCTCGGCGGCCTTCCTCTCGTAGACGGCGGCCACCCGCAGGTGGTATGCGGGGTCGTCCTCCTCGTAGACGTCCGGTACACCACTGAGGTCGTCGTCGCGCTCCTCCTCCGCGACCATCCCCCGGTACTTCGCGTTCCGTACCTTCAGCAGTACCGTCGCCAATGCCGCCGCGACGAGCGAACCGGTCAGTACGGCGGCCTTGACCTCGTCGGTCATCGCCTGGTCGCCCTCGAAGGCCAGCTCGCCGATGAGCAGCGAGACGGTGAACCCGATGCCGGCCAGGGTCGCCACCGCGAACACGTCCGCCCACTGGAGGTCGTCGCTGAGCGAGGCCCTGGTGAAGCGCGAGGTCAGCCAGGTGCCGAAGAAGATGCCCAGCGTCTTGCCGACGACGAGGCCGAGCACGACGCCGAGGGTCTCGGGCTTGGTGAACACGTCCGCCAGTGCCCCGCCGGAGATGGCCACCCCCGCGCTGAACAGCGCGAACAGCGGAACGGCCAGACCCGCCGACAGCGGGCGCACCAGGTGCTCGATGCGCTCGCCGGGTGAGTGGTCCTCGCCCTCGCGCCGGTGGCAGCGCAGCATCAGGCCCATCGCGACGCCGGCGATGGTGGCGTGGACGCCGCTGTTGTACATCAGGGCCCAGATCACCAGGCCGAGCGGGACGTACACGTACCAGCCGCGTACGCCCTTGCGCAGCAGCAGCCAGAAGACGACGAGGCCGACGACCGCGCCGCCGAGCGCGGCGAAGTTCAGGGAGTCGGTGAAGAAGACCGCGATGATCAGGATGGCGAACAGGTCGTCGACGACGGCGAGCGTCAGCAGGAAGGCGCGCAGGGCGCTCGGCAGCGAGGTGCCGATGACGGCGAGCACGGCGAGCGCGAAGGCGATGTCGGTGGCCGTCGGCACGGCCCAGCCGGCCAGGGAGCCGCCGCCCGCGGTGTTGGTGACGGTGTAGACGACGGCCGGTACGACCATGCCGCACAGCGCCGCCACCACCGGGAGGGCGGCGGCCTTGGGGTCCTTCAGGTCACCGGCGACGAGTTCGCGTTTGAGTTCGATGCCGGCGACGAAGAAGAAGATCGCCAGGAGTCCGTCGGCGGCCCAGTGCGCGACCGACAGGTTCAGACCGAGCGCCGCGGGACCGAAGTGGAAGTGGCCGACGCTCTCGTAGCTGTCGTGCAGCGCCGGTATGTTCGCCCACACCAGGGCGGCGATCGCGGCCACGAGCAGCAGGACGCCGCCGACGGTCTCGGTGCGCAGCGCGTCCGCGAGGTAGGTGCGCTCCGGGAGGGACAGCCTTCCGAAGGCCTTGCGGGGGGTGCGGGGCGCGGTCACGGGGAGAACCTCCGGTGGGTGGGCAGCACGGAACACATGCCGACCAGACTTCCCGGCGCACCATGAGGATCTTGATGATTCTCTTACGTCCCGTCCAGCTTACCCGTGCCCCGGGCGCCGCACAGGGCGAGGGCACCCGGCGCGCGTACGGCGCCGGGTGCCCTCGGTGTCCGTGGCTCAGTCCTCGCTGGGCGCCGCCGGGAGTTTGGTCTGGATGAGGTCCATGACCGTGGAGTCCGTCAGGGTGGTGACGTCTCCGAGCTGGCGGTTCTCGGCTACGTCGCGCAGGAGGCGGCGCATGATCTTGCCGGAGCGGGTCTTGGGGAGTTCGGCGACGGGGAGGATGCGCTTGGGTTTGGCGATGGGGCCGAGGGTGGCGCCGACGTGGTTGCGCAGCTCGGTGACCAGGTCGTCGGTCTCGGAGGCGGTGCCGCGCAGGATGACGAAGGCGACGATGGCCTGGCCGGTGGTCTCGTCGGCCGCGCCGACGACGGCCGCTTCGGCGACCGAGGAGTGGGAGACGAGGGCGGATTCGACTTCGGTGGTGGAGATGTTGTGGCCGGAGACGAGCATGACGTCGTCGACGCGGCCGAGCAGCCAGATGTCGCCGTCGTCGTCCTTCTTGGCGCCGTCGCCCGCGAAGTACTTGCCCTCGAAGCGCGACCAGTACGTGTCGATGAAGCGCTGGTCGTCGCCCCAGATGGTGCGGAGCATGGAGGGCCACGGCTCGGTGAGGACGAGGTAGCCGCCCCCGCCGTTGGGTACCTCGTTGGCTTCGTCGTCGACGACGGTGGCGGAGATGCCGGGCAGCGGGCGCTGGGCGGAGCCGGGCTTGGCGTGGGTGACGCCGGGCAGCGGGCTGATCATCATCGAGCCGGTCTCGGTCTGCCACCAGGTGTCGACGACGGGGGTGGTGTCGGCGCCGATGTTCTTGCGGTACCAGATCCACGCCTCGGGGTTGATCGGCTCGCCCACCGAGCCGAGGACGCGCAGGGAGGACAGGTCGAACTTCGCGGGGATGTCGTCGCCCCACTTCATGAACGTCCGGATCGCGGTCGGCGCCGTGTACAGGATCGTCACGCCGTATTTCTGCACGATCTCCCAGAACCGGCCCTGGTGCGGGGTGTCCGGGGTGCCCTCGTACATGACCTGCGTCGCGCCGTTGGCGAGCGGGCCGTAGACGATGTACGAGTGTCCGGTGACCCAGCCGACGTCGGCGGTGCACCAGAAGACGTCGGTCTCCGGCTTGAGGTCGAAGACGGCCCAGTGGGTGTACGCCGTCTGCGTGAGGTAGCCGCCGGAGGTGTGCAGGATGCCCTTGGGCTTGCCCGTCGTGCCGGACGTGTACAGGATGAACAGCGGGTGCTCGGCGTCGAACGCCTCCGGCGTGTGCTCCGGGGACTGCCGGTCTACGGTCTCGTGCCACCACTTGTCGCGGGTGTCGTCCCAGGCGACGTCCTGGCCGGTGCGGCGGACGACGAGGACGTGCTCGACCGTCCCGGCCCGCTCGGCGGCCTCGTCGACGGCGGGTTTGAGTGCGGACGGCTTGCCGCGCCGGTAGCCGCCGTCGGCGGTGATGACGACGCGGGCGTCGGCGTCCTGGATGCGGGTGGCCAGCGCGTCTGAGGAGAAGCCGCCGAAGACCACCGAGTGGGCGGCGCCGATGCGGGCGCAGGCCAGCATCGCGATCGCGGTCTCGGGGATCATCGGCATGTAGACCGCGACCCGGTCACCCTTGCGCACGCCCAGTTCCAGCAGGGCGTTGGCGGCTTTGGAGACCTCGTCCTTGAGCTGGGCGTAGGTCAGGGCACGGCTGTCGCCGGGCTCGCCCTCGAAGTGGATGGCGACCCGGTCGCCGTGGCCGGCCTCCACGTGCCGGTCGACACAGTTGTAGGCGACGTTCAGCGTGCCGTCCTTGAACCACTTGGCGAACGGCGGGTTCGACCAGTCCAGGGTCTCGGTCGGCTCCTGCGCCCAGGTCAGCCGGCGGGCCTGCTCGGCCCAGAAGCCGAGCCTGTCAGCCTTGGCCCGTTCGTACGCCTCCGCCGTGACGTTGGCGTTCGCGGCCAGGTCGGCGGGGGGTGCGAACCTGCGTTCTTCCTTGAGCAAGTTGGAGAGGGAAGGACTTTCGTTCGTTGTCATCTGTGCACCGTCCCGCGTGGTTTAGACCATTTCACTACTCGGCCGATTCTCTGGCGCTCACCAGGGTCGGTCAACCCCTTCCCTGATCCTGGCACCCGCTCACATACAGGTCACGCACGACGACCCCCAGGGGTTCACACCCCCAGGGGTCGCGCTACCCGGCGTAATCGACTCGCAACCGACCGCCGGGCAGTTCAGTGGAGCATGCACGCAGTTCCGTGCTCAAGGATACTGAAGTGTCGAACGTGTGTACGAAAAATGAGGGAGCGGCCCGCCCTCGACGGGGGCGCGAGGACGGGCCGCGGAGAAGCTACCGGCACGGCCGGCGTAGAGCGCGCCGGTAGCAGGTCACACGTGATAGGTCGTGCCCCAGTGCATCGCGCGGCGCTTGAAGGCGTCGCGTACGAACTCGCTCAACTCGGGCTGGCGGAGGCCGGCGGGGCGTGGGTCGAGCATCAGCAGGATGCGCACGGGGCCGCCATCCTGGACCAGCTTCCGCCACTCCTCGCCGACGGGGAGCGCCATCCGGTAGTCGTCGCGGCCGTAGTCGAGGAACGGCGTACCGCGCCGCATCTTCACCCGGTGTCCGATGTACGGCGGCTGAGCTTCACACGGTCCGAGGCGCATTGCCGTGGCGATGGCGTGCATGCCGTTGCTGATGCTCTCGTAGCTCTCCGTCGCGAACATGGGCGGGACGTGGTAGGCGAGCACCTGAGCCACGGCGAAGCCGTCCCCCCGGTGTACGCCTGTCGCGAGCTGGATGCCTGCCGCGAACGTCGGCCCCGGTACCGTCTTCAGCGAGCTGCTCACCGCGCCACCTCTGCCCATACAGCCTTGCCGAACGGTCGCTCTGTGACGTCCCAGCGCTCGGCGAGCAGGTCGACGATGTGCAGGCCCCGGCCGCGGGCGCGTTCGTCGGACTCGGTCCTCACGAGGGGCCGCTTGCGGCGCGTGTCGTGGACCTCGACGCGGATGCAGTCGACTGCGGGCGCCACGACGACCAGCACGGAGTCGCCCGGCTCGCCCCCGTATCTGTACGCGTTCGTGACCAGCTCGGACGCGATGAGGCAGACGTCATCGACCTGATCCCCGCTCAGAGGCGGGTCGACCGTTCGCAGTACGGCCCGCACATATCCGCGAGCCTTCCGCGGAGTCTCGGGGTCGGACGGGAACACGGCCTGCGACGGGGGGCCCGTCGGCGGCTGGCAGCAGTTCGGTAACACGCCCGCTCGCATGTGAACCATGCAAACTCCCTCGCCATGGGTGCCAGTCAACGCGGGATTTCGTAACGCGCTACGTCGGCACGGCAACGTTTCGTTACGACAGGGTGCTCTCTCTCACCTCCTATGTGCAACCCTCGCAGAGATGAAATGAGAATTTGCATATGCCGCTGAGAGTGGCTGGATGGAAGGGGGGCGGCAGGTGACATCACCCGCGGGCAAGCGGCAGACTGTCAGCGACAGGTCAGACCCGGGAGGGGGGTTCGTGAGCACACCGACGGTGCGCCGGCGCAGGCTCGGCGTGAAACTCCGCGCGCTCCGCGACTCACTCGGCCTGACTCTCGAAGAGGTCGCCGAGAAGTCAAACGGCGCCATCACGGTTGCCAAGTTGTCGCGACTGGAGACGGCGCGAACTGCGGCGAAGGCACCGGACGTTGAGCTACTGCTCGACCTGTACGGCGAAGATGATGCCGAGCTGCGTACGGCCCTGCTGGCACTCACCCGCGAGGGCGCGCGGCGCGGCTGGTGGCAGTCCTACCGGGGCGTCCTGTCGCCTGCCTATGAGGACCTGATCAGCCTGGAAGCCGAAGCGACGTCGGTGCGCACGTGGCAGATAGGCGTAATCCCGGGCCTGCTTCAGACAGGCGAGTACGCGCGTGAGCTGATGACCTCAATCGGCATGTCAGACGCGGTAGAAGAGAAGGTAGACGCGCTGGTCGAGGTCCGCCTTGCACGGCAGTCCGTACTCACCCGCGAGGCTCCGCTGAACCTGTGGGCGATCATCGCCGAGGGGGCGTTGCGCACACGGTGTGCCGGCACGGGCGTCATGCGCGACCAGCTCGGGCGCCTGCTCGACCGCGGCCGGCGGCCGAACGTGACGATCCAGGTGTTGCCGTCCGACTCCCCGCCCCACGTCGGGCAGATGGGTTCATACTCGGTCCTCGGCTTCGAGGACTTCGCGGGCCTCGACGTCGTACACGTCGAGAGCCTGACCGCTGCTCTGTACGTCGAGGATGGCGAGCAGGTCGGCGTGTACCGGGACGCATTCGAGCGACTCCGCGCGGCGGCGCTGTCCGTCGAGCAGTCCGCAGAACGCATCGAACAGATAAGGGATGAACATGGCCCACGTTGAAGACTCGTCGACTCTCCCCGTGACCTGGTGGAAGTCGTCGGCGAGCGGCACGCAGTCTGACTGCGTTGAGTGCGGCGTCGTCGACGGGCAGACGATCGCGGTGCGGGACAGTAAGGCGCCGACGGGTCCGGCCGTGCTGCTTTCGCGGGCGAGCCTGGCCGGTCTGGTGGCTGGTATCAAGGGCGGCGCTCTGTAGCCCTTGGGAACGCAAGAACGCCCCCCGCGCGGCCGTTGTGGCCGTACGGGGGGCGTTGTGGTCAGTGCGAGGCTTGCCAGAGGGACACGGCGAGGCCGATCACGGCAACCAGGGCAGTGACGGACGGAAGCGGCCACCGGGCCCGTTCGAGGGCGGCGAGTCGTTCCGTGTCGCGCTTCTGCCGCTCGGTGTCTCCGCGTTCGAGGACGTCGAGTCGGGTGTCATGGGCGTCGAGGCGTGCCGCGTGGTCCTTGATCTGGGCATCGGTCTGGTCGTGCCTCTGCACGAGTAGGGCGAGGGCGCCATCGGTGCGGGTGAACCCCACCTCGATCGTGCGGCGTATGCGCTCCAGTTCGAGGGCGACCGCGGCCGGGTCCGACGGCGGCGGGTTGGTGGTCACTGGTCGGCGCCTCCGGGGCCGTCGTCGACCAGGCCGAGGCCGAACCGGTCGAGCAGCCGCTCGACGGACGGCAGGGCCATGATGCGGGCGAAGCCACCCGCGGCGGCGAGACCGGCCGCGATCCACGGAGTGGACTCGGGAATGCCGGACGCGTCGACGATGCCGGGCAGGGCGACGGCACCGCCGACGGCGGTCTGAAGCACCGTGCGGATGGTGCGCTTGTTCTCGGGGGACATGAGGGGCTCCGATCTCGGGGGAGGGTGCCCGGCGCGGTGCGAAACCTCGAGTTTTGTCGTCACTGTGACGCGAATGCTCGAGTGTCGACCGCGGCCGGGCAAGGGGTGGGGTGGATCAGGCGAACAGGCGGCGCCACGTCTCCGGGCCCGGGTAGCCATCCGCATCGGCGCCGGTCCAGCCCTGCGCGCGCTGGAACGCCTCGACGTTCTGGCGGTCGGCCTCGCTCCAGCTCGGGCCGGGACCGCTGCGGTAGTGGTCGCCGTAGCCCTTGGCGACCAGGGCGCGGCCGAGTCGGGTCACGCAGACGTTGCTCGCCCCGGGCCCGAACTTGTCGCGGCCGGGGAACGGCGGCGGCGTCTTCGTAGGCGTCTTGCTGGGCAGGGTGCCGAGCAGCTTCCGGAGCGACGACTCGCCGGGGATGCCGTCGGCGTCCTGGTGCGGCGCGGTGCCCTCGAACCCCATGCTTCGCTGGTAGTCCGAGTAGTTCTTGGTGTCGGCGTCGGTCCACCGGGGCCCGGGGCCGGACGTGTAGTGCTTGCCGAACCCCTTCTTCACCAGGGCGCGGCCGACGGCGGTCACGTGGTCGCCGTACGCTCCGTACCCGTACGCCAGGCCGCCGATGGTGACCTGGTAGCGGGCGACGCTCCCGCCCGGGATGGTGCTCCCGCCGGGGTTCGGCGCGGCCTCGTAGCCCTTGGCGGGCATGCCGGCCTTGACCCACGCGTACAGCGCGGTCCCGGGGCACTGGGTGGCGATGCCGTCCTTGTGGCCCTTCTTCGCGAGGGTCCGGCCGGTCTTCCGGCATGCCTCGTCGTACAGGGCGCGGCAGGCGGCGAGGGCTGCCTCGCTCGGCTCCTGGTCGCCACCGATGGCGATCTGTACGCCGAAACCGGAGATGTTGTGGCCGGGGCAGTGCGCGCCCTGGCGGTCCCACCCGCGGCCCTCGAAGATCTCCCCGGCCTGCGAGACAACGAACGAGTAGCCGATGCCCGCCCATCCGTTGCCGACGTGTTCGGCCTCGATGGCGCGGGGGATGGCGTAGCCGGTCCTCGTGATGTGGTGCGCTCCGTCGTAGTGGACGAAGAACTCGTCCCGCTGCGCCAGGGCGACGTGCGCGGGGCCGCTGCTGCTCGGGTCACGGTCCCACGGGGTGGCGCCCCACGCGGCGCGGCTGATGATCTTGACGGACATGGGCGGGTCTCCAGACATGAGAAAACGCCCGGCGCGGTGCGCTCGGGCGTGGGTCGGGTGGTGCGGGCGGCTCAGACGATGGCGGCCCAATAACAGGTGGTCGTCTCGGCGAAGCTCGCGGCGGTGAGCCCGCCCGCGGCCGGGAGGGACGTAAGCGAGGTGGACGACGTTTGCAGCCACCGATGCACGCCACTCATCGACACTCCGACGGCCCCGGACGTCGTCTCCTTCGTCGCAGTGCCTACCGGAGTCCAGTTGGTTGCGCCGAAGAACGGGCTCGCCGTGGTCGCACCCTTTACGAGGATGGCGACGTAGTAGAAACCCGCAGCGAGGCTCACGGACGGGACCGTGATGCGCGCGATCTGCCCGCCGACGTTGTGCACCTCGGGGAGCTGTGACCGTGCGTCGGCCGAGCGGGACAGGGGCGCGAACGACTTGTCGTAGATACCGAAGTAGGCGCCGGTCAACGTCGAGTTGGGCTTGTCGTATCCCATGACGTGAACGGCGATCTGCGTGACGGTCTTCGCCGTGCGCAGTGGCACGCCGACCAGGTACAGGCGTCCGGCCTGCGACGGCATGTCACCCGGCGTGGGGGAGTTGGCGTGCAGGTCGTACGCCCAGCCGCTCAGACCGAAGTCGGACGGCAGCCACACCCCCGGTGGCGGCGCGGTCGGCTGCGCGTCCCCCACCGTGATCGTCGTCCCGTCGCCCTGAAGGATCTTGAGCTTCCCGCTCTCGGCGTAGGCCACCACGCCACTGCCGGGCGTGCCTGTGGGCACGGCAGCCGCGTTCTGGAAGCCGAGTACGTACGTGCCGCCACCGAACGGGGTCAGGGTTGAGCCGACGCCCATGTTGTACGCGGTGTTGGCCATCCCGTTGCTGTACCAACTGCCAGACGACAGCACCGCGAACCGTTTGTCGTCCGTAGCGTTGCCGTAGACGTTCAACGGCGCGTTGGCGCCGTTGCCCTTGAAGGCGGCGAACACGTTTTCTGTGGTGCCGACTCGGGCGAGGGCGTCCACGTCGGCCGAGTTGAGCAGCACATCGGCGGCTGACTTGCCGTTGACGGATTGCACGACGCCGGGGGCGCCCTGGTCGCCCTTGACGCCCTGTGGCCCTTGTGGGCCCTGTGGGCCCATGATGCTGCCCTTGCTCTCCCACCCCGAAGCGCCGCGCTGATACACGGTGCCGACGTCGGTGCGTAGCAGCATGTCCCCTATGGGGACGGTGGCGGACGGTGTGCCGGGGCCGGACGCGACGTACCAAGCAGCGCCCTTCACGTCCCCGCCGACTCGCGCCCAGGCGCCGCCCGACTTGGACCAGAGGTTGACCACGGTATTGGTCACGCCCAAGTTGGTCGCTGTCGTGTACTGCGTGTACACGTCTCCGTCGGCGCCGAGTCCGGCGGCCGGCGCGGTGGTGCCGGTGTAGACCTGCGAGCCCCGGACGCCGGTCGCACCCTGCGGCCCCTGCGCGCCGATCAGCGACGCGAGCCACTGCGAGACCGTGCCGACGAAACCGGCCTTGACAGCGACCTCGTACGCGGAGTCGCCACGCACGGCCACATACGTCGGGGTGGTCGGGTCGGTCGGCGCGATATCGGCGATATCGACCGCCGGCGTCTCAGCGGGCAGCAGCACGTTATAGACGCGGTTCATGGGCACGCCGGCGAGCTGCTCGGCGACGGAGTACGACCAGCCGGAAGGGTTCATGCCGGGCGCGTCGGTCGCCGGTAGCTCCACCTCGAATGCGCCGGTTGCGTCGAGCGGCACGCTGACGGGGCCGCCGAGGATGACGTCATAGTCGGGGAAGGTGATCAACCCCGGGGCTCGGAAGATCACTTGTCCGCTCAGCGGCTGGCCTTCGTCGTTGAGGGACAGGTATCGGCCGGTCACGGTGACGGTCGGGATGCCGTCGGGAAGCATGGCGCTCCTTCCTGGTCAGGCTGCCGAGCCGACGCCGTACAGGGCGTGCGGGGCAACGTAGACGGTCCCGGTCCCGGAGATCCGGCGGGCCTCAATCCGGATATCGACTTCCTTGCCGAACTCGTAGCTGGGGATCGAGGCAACGCCCTGCATGGCGGGGTCCCCTGATCCGCTGGTGGCGACCGGGGTGCCGTCCACGGTGATACGCGACTGGCCTTCGGTCCCGCTGCTCTCCAGCGCGGTCAGGTAGTAGCGCAACCGCGGGTGCTGCGTGGATGCTCGGATGCGGGCGATCTCTTCCCATGCCGTGCTGGTCGTCTTCGGCCAGAGGTTGTAGTCCGACGGGATCGGCGTCCCGTACGGAATCCACGGCCGGTAGAGCCCCTCCGTGGTCACGTCCTCGGTGAGCAGGTCGTTTCCGTGGGCGTCCTTGATCCGGAAGGCTTGCGCCTCGTCGGTGCGGACGCCGTTCCAGATGCTCAGTGCCTCACTGCCGTCACGGCGACGGAGCCGGATACCGAACTCTTTCCCGCCGGTCGTCGTGTCCAGATCGCCAATGAGCATGGACGTGATGCCGTCCGGCGACCGGACGATGAGCTGTCCGCCCTCGCCGATCTGTACGTCCCCATTGAGTACCTGGTTCAGGGCGGGCCGCATCTGCGCGCGGCCGGTGAGCTGGCGAACTTGCCGCTCCAGCGAGGTGAGCCGGTCGAGGACGTCTTGCGGGACGAACGGCACTACGGAACCTCCAGGTACAGGCGCGCGGTCTCGGGCCGGCCGCGTTCGGGTGGACTGACGGACATGCCGACGACGCGGTAACGGGCGTCGAGCCGGTCGGCGCCGGGGTGCCACAGGTCGCTGATGCGGAGCCGGACCGTGGCGCCGAGCAGCGCCGGGGTGATCTGCCCGCCAAGCAGTACCTCGACCTCGGGAATGACGACCGGGTTTCGGGCGGCGGCAGCATCAGCGCGGGCGTGCGCGTCGAGGGTCCCCTGTTGCGTGACCGTGGTGTAGTCGCTGGTCCCGTCGAGGCGTGGCCAGCCTGCGGCCACGTCGGCGTCGTCCACGACCAGTGCGGACGTGAGCGGGAAGCTGTCAGCAGCCTGGTTGCTGTTGACCGTCGCGCCCCTCGACTGCCACGCGTTCGCCTTCCGCGTGGCGTCGGTCGGCCATGTGTAGGACAGGACCGGTCCCGGATGGTCCAGGACGATATCGGCAGCACCGGTGACGATCTTCGGATAGCCGAAGCGCATGCGCTTGACGCGCCGCCCGTCCGTGTCCCGGAAGCTGGCTATGCGCCACTCAAAACCGCCCTCGACCGCGGCGAGGTCGTCGAGGAGGTCGCCCACGGCCGGCAGGTCGTACCGCAGGTACGTGCGGTCGCGGAGGACGCCGGACACGTGCGTGTCGTAGGTGATGCCGATATCGCCGCCCGGCGTGTTCTGCACGTAGTCGACCAGGCTCCGTGCGATATCGAGCTGGTCGACCTGCTCGGCCACCTGCGTGTCGTACAGAAGTCGGTGGTACAGGTAGGACTCCCAGCCGCCCGCCTGTATCTGCGTGGTGAGCATGCCGCGTTGATCGCTGGCGAGGCTGAGCGTCCATAGGATGCCGCCCCACCACAGATCACGGCCCCGCTCGACCCACACGGCCGTGCGCCCGGGGACCAGGGCTTTGCGTGCCCGGTCGGCCAGCGCTCGGTTCGGGATCGGCACGGTGCCCGACAGGCGGCCCGTCTTGCCGATGTAGTCGTCAAGGCTCACCCCGGACATCGGCAGAGCGTCAATCAGCTGGTCAGAGCGCAGGTCACAGAGCAATACGCGGTATGCAGGCGCCAGCACGCGGGACCCCCTCTACTGCACGTAGGTCTGAGAGATACGCAGGTTGGCGCCCGTGCCGATCGACGTACTCGGCGCCCACGACCGGAGCGTGACCGTGCGGTTCGGGCTCATGTAGGCGGCGCCGAAGCCGTAGCCGTCGGATGCGGTCGCCTCGAAGCCCCACCCCGGTTGCCAGCCGTCCGGCAGGCTGCCCACCAACGTGTCGTTGAGGTTCGGCTCGGCAGGCAGGGCCGCGCCGGTCCGCCGTACCTCGATCGAGGTCGTCACGGTTTGGCCGTCGCCGGACCGCCGCGCGTCGAAGGTAACCAGCGCCCAGCCGGACGCCACTGCGAAACCGGTCGTGACCTTGGTGACCGGTGCGGGCGGGGGACGGTACAACTCCCACTGTGAGTCGGCCGCCGACCACCGGTACAGGGTGCCGTCGAAGTCGGCGTACTGGCCGTCGTAGGCGCCGGCGTCGGAAGCGACACCGCGCGGCACGATGCCGCCGTGAGCGGACGTGTACCGGCGCCGGTCGGTGAGCGCCGCGCCCCAGTCGATACCGCCGACACCGGCCGACGTGCCCGCGGGTATGGCCACGTCCCACAGGCGCAGGCACCCGGCGGGCAGCAGCGGCGGGGACGGTTCGGCGTCGGCATCGCCCGTGATCCGCTCGACCTGTGCGAGGGTCTGCCCCTCCGTGTCGTACAGGCCGTCATAGACCCGTGCCACCACGGAATCGATCCGGGTGAACTGGGCCGCGCCGTCTTCAAACGACACGGTTACGGGGGCGTCGAGGCACACGGGGTAGGCGCCCTGGGCGTCAGTACCCTGCACCACCGCGCGGCCTGCTCCGATCTGAAGCGTCATGGGGCCCGCGCCGGTTGCGGCGAACGGATTGCCGCCGGCGAGCACGCCGGACCGGGTTCGTAGCTCCGACTCGGGCGTGTACGTGCCCAGCGGGGACAACCGGGTGTCCTCGCGGGTCTGGCCCGGCTCGGAAGCGCCGCCGGGCAGCAGCCATGCACTACGCACGGGGTGTTCTCCTTACCAGTAGGCCGACCGCCACCGGACCGTCACGGACGCGGCGGGATCGGTCGAGCCGGGAGCGGCCCGGAAGATCAGGGGAGTGGTGGCCGGCGCAACGACGTCGCCGACCAGCTCGCCGGGGGCGAGCGTGAACGTCTGCTCGGGAACCGACCGCGCCGTGACCGTGCCGAGCCGTGACGTGGTGCCGTTGAGCGTCACCGTGCCCGCGCTGGTATCGACCGTGAGGACGTCGTCAGCAGCCAAGGGGAGGTCGTATTCGAGTACCTCGCCCGTGCCCGTCTTCGTGAGCGACGGACGTTCCACCGGCCCGCGGAACTCGACGATGGGATGCGTTGGTGCGTCCCCCGTGTTCGTCGCCGACAGGGCGCCCGTACTGCCTGGCGTGCCGAATTCCAGCGGCCAGGCCAGCCGTTCCGGCCCGGGGTCGGTCTGCCAGTCGAGCCCCGGCTCAGGCATCGGCAGCCGCGCTGTGGCGGACTGCTCGGCGAGCGCGTACCGGCGTGGGTCGCTCGCTTCCCACTGCACCGCGCCGTCCTGGATCGAGCCGAGCCGGTAGCCCAGCGTCGTCGGCACCGCCCGGCGGATCGCACGGGCGTAGGAGAGCAGCGGCCCGCGGTCGTCGAGCCACACAACGAGTGGCCGTTCATCCTCGACGATGGCCGTGCCCGCGTTGAGGGCGCCGACCACCGCGCCGATCCGGTCGCGGGGCGCCCGCACCATCAGCCCTTCGAGACCGATGGTGCGGGCCTGTGCGAGCAGCCGCCCAGGGAAGGAGCCGTGCGCGTCGGACCGCGCCACGGTCCCGGAGTCGAGCGGCGGGAGATCCTCCCAGCCGGTGAGGGTCTTCCACCGGTACGGGGTGCCCGGACCGAGGAGGAGCGCCCCGTATTGGACGTGCCCCGGCCGGGTCACCCGGTCACCAGCAGCGGCCACCGCGCATCACCCCCGCCCCTTCGCGAGCCACTCCAGAGCGCGCGCATTGTCATCCGGCGAACCGTGCTCGGCGGCGTTCCAGTTCTCGATGTGCACCAGGGCGCCGCCCGTCGACTGAGCCGCGAACGGCGACCCGTACGCGCCGGCCGCGCCCACGCCCGCCGGGGCGAGAGCAGGCAGAGACGGAGCAGGGACGAGCGACGTCATGGCCGCACGGACCGCGCCGTAGCCGCCCTTGATCCCTTCGACCACGCCAGCGGGAATCCATCGGCCGATTTGGTCACGCATCACCTTCGATGGTGAGTTGATACCGAGCGCCTTGGCGATCGGACCCGGAATCATGTTCTTCGCGAACGAAATGAGCTGCGATTTCAGCCACGAGCCCATGCCCTTTACGCCGCTCAGCAGACCGCGAACGAGATCCTGACCCTTGCTGTAGAGCAGGCCCGAAAGGGAACCGATCGCCCCCGAAATCTTGCCCGGCAAACCTTGCGCATAAGAGAGCAGCGAAAGAACCTTCTGCGCGGTCGCGTCGCGGAATCGCTGCCAGGCGCGGCCAGCCCACGAGTAGAGCAGTCCGCCGAGCCCCGAGATTGCGCCTGCGATCTTGCCCGGGAGCGCAGCGGACCACGCCACCAATTCGAGCGTCTTCTGAACGGCGTAGTCCTTTGCGTCACCGAAGAACTTGCCGATCATTCCCGGTATTGCTCCGAGGAAAGACACGGCCTCAAGGATTCCATCCTTGGCCGACGTCAGCTTTCCGACGACCCAATCCCACGCAAGCAGCGTGTACTTTTTGACGTCGTCCCAATAGGCGATGATCAGGATGACCAGACCAGCAATGGTGAGGCCAATCCAGCCGATCGGGCCGAGAGCAACGACCCACGCTTGCGCCATCTGCAACCCGGTCCACAGCGCCTTAGAGCCAAGCAAGACCAGCGCGGGAACGACCACGGCGGTTATCACGGCAGCGAACAACTTGAGTTCTTCTTTGTGACTGACCAGGAATCCGGCGAACTGCATGAATGCCGGAATGACGGTGGTGCCGAGAAAGTCGACCAGTCCTTGCATGGCCTGACGTTTGAACGCCTCGACCTGCGCGCCCGCGTTGTCGCGCAGGCTGTTGCCCATCTCCGTCGCCTTGCCGCCAACCTGGCCGAGTGCCTCGGTAGCTGACGATGGGTCGAGGGCGTAAAGAGCTTTCTGCGCGTCCTCGGCCTTTGTCCCGAAGAGGGCGACGGCGATAGCCTGCCGATCGCTTTCGCTGCCCACACTGCGCAGGCCGTCAAATACCTTGTCGAGTGCAGCCTTGGCTTCCGGGCCGCCCTTGGTGAAAGCCTCCTGCATCTCCTTGCCGGAAAGGCCGATTTTGGAGAAAGCGGCGTCGACTTCCTTACCGCCGCCCTGCGTGATCAGAACGAATTCCTTCAGGGCGTCCGCGACAATGTCTGTGTCGCGCGCGCCTGCCTGCAAGCCCTGCGAGAGTAGACCCGTAGCGTCAGTGGCACTGATGCCCATCTGACGAAATACGGTGGAGTATTCGTTAAACGTGTCCGCTATGTCATCGGCACGCGGACCCATCTTTTGCAGCCCGGCCGTAAGCGTGTCAATCGCTTCCGTGCCATTCTTCGCCAGGCCAGTCTTAATCATCTGGCCGACGGCATTCGCGGTCTGGCCAAGGTCCAGCTCGAAAGTGCTCGCAAGGTCAGAAACGCCCGTAGCGAGTGTTTTCAGCTGGGCTTCGGTCGCGTCGGGCGGGGCAATGCCCGCACGCATCACAGCCGAAATCGTGTCGGCTGCGGCCTGGAAATCCGTAGTGACCGCGTCCGCGTACAGCTCGCCCGCAAGGTGGCCGTACTTCTCGGCCTCGGCCGGGGTGGCGCCAAGCTGCGCCCCCAGGCGGCCGGTGATCTGGCCCTGTTCGAGGGCCTGCGTCATGCCGGCCGCGAGCAGGGCGCCCGCGGCCAGACCAGCGCCCGCGAGTCCGGCCTTGAGGCTGTCGCCGAGCCGGGAAGCGATGCTGTCGCCTGCGGCGTCGGCGCCCTCGCCGCCCGCGTCGGCCACGGTGGACGCGAGACCTTCGCCCGCGTCCTGGCCGGCCGCGACGAATCGGCCGCGTAGATCCCTCAGGCGGCCGTCGGCGCCGCTTACGACGCCATCGCCGATGGCCTGCCCGGAGCTTCGGGCGTCGCCCTCGGCCGCGGCGAGACCGGACCGCATCGCGGAGTCGTCGACGTCGAGGACGGCGAGCAGCTCGCCCACGGTGAGCGCCACGCCGGATCACCTCCTCAGGTGTCCGGCGCGCGGCCGGTGTTACTCGGTGGGGATGCCCGTGATGCGGGCGATCTCGTCGGGGTCGTCGACGCGGCGCGGTGTCGCCTGCCACGCCCGCGGGAAACGGGCCTGGTCGGACAGGTCGCCGATCAGGGTCAGGAAACGGCGCGTCGACATACGGGCGAGCTGATCGGCGGCGACCTGGTGCTCACGGGAGAGGTCACCCTCGACGGCCCGCCAGTGGCGGATTACCGCTTGCCAGAACTCCGACGCTTCCCGTTCTTCTTGCGCCTCGCCGCTCGGTTCGGCGCCGGCGCTTTTCCCCCCGCGGCCTTGTCGGCCTCCTGCCTGTCGTGCAGCTCGGCCGCGCCCGCCATGGTGAGGGAGCCGGGTGACCGGACGTTGGCGGCGGCGTACACCAGCACGATGCGGAACTGGCGGTCGGTCATGCCGCCTTCGGCCCACTCGTCGAGGGCGTCGCGGCCGAACAGCGGGGCGAGCATCTTCCGCACGTCGTCGACGTCCGCGCTGTTCTGAAGCCGCTCCATACCGACCGTGAACATGAGCGGGAGGGAGTCGGGGAGCAGGTACCGGCGCCCGCACACGGTGAGCGTCTGGCGCTCGCGCGTGCCGGTGTCGACCTCCTCGCGGAAGAACGCATCGAAGTCGGCGGCCTGGTCGGCGCCGGTCCCGGCCTGGTCGTCGTCGTAGTCGTCGCTGTACTCGCTCACGGGGCGACCACATCCGCCACGGTCGGGGCGCCGCAACGGGTGAACGTGGCGGACCAGGTCGTCTTCTCGTTGGTTGCGCCACCCGCCTCGCCGGGCGTGACCGTCGCGTCCCAGATGGCCCATTTGGTCTGCGACTTGTGCCGGTACCGGATGCGGTTCTGGGACTCGCTTCCGAGCAGGTTCGCCCACACGGTGTCGATGTACGCCTGGCCCGGGTCCTGCGCGGACGTCGTCTTGTCGATGCGGTACTGACCTTCGACGCTGAGCGTGGCGCCGCGCTGCATGACGTCCTGCGAGTACTGGCCTTCCGAGTCGAACGCGGTCGTGTCGGCGGTCTCTTCGTTCTCGCCCGGGTTGACGTTGAAGGTGGTCAGACCGAGGACGGGCAACCACGTTTCCGCGGCAGCGTCGGCGTCCTCGACTTCGATGATCCAGCCGCGTGCGTCGATCGGCCGGGAGTTGCCTGCCATGGGCGGGCCTCCTTACGGGGTGGTGGTGGGGGCCGCGTAGTCGATCGCGGCGTTGGTGACGTGCTCGTGGCGGCCGTTGGTGTCCGGGCCGAGCGGAGAGGGGCGCGGCGCGGTGGCCAGCACCAGCCATGTGCCGTCGGGCAGCTCGATCCCGGCGAGGCCGTGCAGGGCGTCACGGATGGCGGCGCAGCGCCGCTCCGACGTGCGCGGGTCACCGTCACCGCGGACGCGGATTTGCAGCCGGGCCGTGTCGGCGTCGTCGCGGGCCTCGGTCGTCGCCGGGCCATACAGGGTGAGGGACACGGCCCGGTCGGGCTTGGCCGGCATGGTGCCGACGAACGTGTCCCCCGTGACGCCGGTCGGGTCGAAGGTGATCAGGTCGAGGGCGTCGAGGTACCGGGCGATCCCGTCGGTGAGATCAGCCACGGAGCGCCCTCCGTACCTGCGCGGCGATCAGGTCGAGGATCACGGCGCCCTCCTCGTCGAGGGGGGCCTCCAAGTACTTGGCGCTTCGGCCGGCGTCGTGCCGGTAGTCGAGTTCCTCGTGCTGCCTGATCGCGTAGGGGGTGTCAAAGGCCACGACGGCGGACACGTCGGCCTCGTCGACGACGGCGACCCCGGAGCGTTCGAGGGTGGCCTCTTCGATCGGTACGCGGTCGCGGGAGACCTGCAACAGGTGCTCGGCGCCGATGCGGAGCCCTCGCAGCTCGCCTGCGCGGGCGGCGCGGTTGACGGCCTGGCCGTTCCAGCGGACTCGGGCGCGGCTCATTCGCAGGTCACCTCCGTTGATTCGGGCAGGCCGAGACCTGGCGCAGTGTGCGGGGCGACCGCGATCACGGTCGTCACGCGTCCGTCGGGCAGGGTGATGCGGGACTCGGGCGGGCACTGGGCGGCGAGGTCCGGCTCGGCGTAGACCGTGGCTGTGCTGGTGACCTCGCGGCCCTCGCGGTTGCGGACGACGCGGATACGGGCGTCGACCAGGGCGCGCACGTCGGGGATGGGTGGGCCGTACGTCTTGCCGTACCCGCTGTCGCCCGCGTAGGGCTCGATCGTGACCCGGTGCCGCAGCAGCCATCGGGGGAGCCTCACCAGATCACTCCCGGGAGCAACCCGGCCCGGCGTAGGGCGCGGTGGGCGCGCGGCCCTATGTCGACCTCGTGAGGGTCGCCCGCAGCGTCCCGGCGGTCGCTGAGCGAGACAGGGCCGAGTGAGACGGAACCCCATCGGCCGGCCGCGCCGCTGCCGTCGTCGCCGGACTCTTCGCGGTACTCGACCGTCGCGCATGTGGCGTCGGCGAGGGCCTGCACCACGGTCGGATCGGTCGGCATGCCCGCGGCGTCCGTCGCGTACAGCGCGGTCAGTAGCGCGCTGTCGACGTCCTCGGACGCGCGGGCGAGCAGCCGTTCAGCGTCGGCCGGGGCTGGTCGGCCGGTCCACGCCGTGAGCTGCTCCGGGGTGGCGTAGACGCGGCCCATCGGTCACCCCCCGTACTGCTCGATGAGCTGTTCCTTGGTCATGGACTCGTGGTCGCCCGGGTCCTGCCGGTTGGCGTAGGCGACCCATTCGGCCTTGGACGCGGAGCGGGCCGGACGCTCGTTGTCGTCCGGCCCGGTCTCGTCGCTCGGAGGCGGGTGCGGGGGCTCGTCCTCGACCTCGACCGTGTAGCCGTGGCGTCGCGCGTAGGCGATGGCGGCCGGGTCGTCGGTCTCGGCGTGGCCAGCCTCGAAGTGGAGGCCGGCCACGCCCGGCCCGGTGTAGCCCTTCACGGGCGTGATGATCCGGGCCATGATCAGGCCACCTTGATGTTGCGGAAAACCGCCGCCGCCTTGGTCGCCTTGAGCGCCACGCCCACCGGCCCCATTTCGACCTCGCCGCGCTTGACGGCGCCCGCGTTGGTGAAGTCGGGCAGGTAGCTGGACACCAGCTGACCCCCGGCGGTGGCCACGCCGTGGAAGCCGTCGAGACCGGCGCGGTAGGCGTACAGGTCGGTCAGGTTGTCGGTGGCCACCGTGGCGACGGTGCGCGTCTCCACAGGGATGATCGGGTCGTTGCTGCCCGCCTTGGTGCCCGGGTCGGCGAACGTGACGTTGCCGTACATCTCCCGCTCGATCGGTCGGCCGTTGTCGCCCAGCAGCCCCTCGATCGGGTTGCGGGTGTACATGCCCGCACGGCGGGCGGCGGCGCGGACGCGGGCGAGGGCCTTGGAGTTGCCCAGGATGAGGGACGGCGCCCCGTCGAGCAGCGACAGGAACTCGTCGATTGCGTCGAGGGCCTTGTGCTCGGCGCGGGCGTCGGCGTCGAAGTCGGACCAGTCGGTGACCTCGCCGAGCCGGAACTCGGTGCTGGAGCCGGTGAGGGCCTTGTCGAGTCCGTCGAAGCCGTTCGCGTCGGCCGCGGTGTCGCCGTTGATTACGGCGTCCTGGAACTTGGTCGAGGTCGCCTTGATCTTCTGCGCCATGTTCAGCGCGACGGCGCCGGACGCGGCCGGGCCGATACGGGCGATGACGCGGTCCACGGAGAACGATCCGCCGAGAACGGCGAGGTCGACGGTGTACCGCTCGGTCGTGACGTTGCTGTCCTCGTACTCGGAGTTGAGCGCACGGAAGGAGGCGGTCGGCTGGGTGACCAGTCGCCGGTATCCGTACGTGAGGGTCGCGCCTCCGCCGGCCGGGTTCACGGCCTGGTCGAAGGTGAGCGAGTCGAGGACGACGGACGCCTTACGGAACTCGTCGATCACCTGAAGGTCGAGGTCGTCGGTCGTGTTGTTCTTGGCCTCGGCCAGAGAGATAGCGGGCACGGGCGGTACTCCTGTTCATGGGGCCGCCCGTGGTCCGGGCGGCGGGGATCAGTTCGCCGCGAGGCGCGCGGCGATGGCGTCGTTGAGGTTCGTGGGGCGCGCTTCAGCGGCGGGCTGTCCGCCGAACTCGGCGCCGCCTCGGGCGGGCCCGGTCGGCTGTGCGGCCAGTCGGGGGTTCGCCTGCATGGCGGCGGTGATCGCCGCGGTGACGGCGGCCTGGTCGGTGGGATCGACGGCGGCGAGCTGGGCCATGGCGGACGACGAGTCGAGCAGTGCAACCAGGTCGGCGCCTGCGGCCGGTGCGGCCTGAATGACGGCGGTCTGGATGGCGAGCTGCTGCGCGGCGGCCTGGCCGGTCTGCACCTGCTCCTGTACGCGCTTGGGCAGGCGGCTGACGTCGACCTCGGGCGCGGCTGGGGCGGCCGGTTCCTGCGGCGTGTTGCCCTGCGCCTTCACACGCCACGATGCGGCCTCGGCACGGAGACTCGTGATGTAGTCGCGGGTCGCCTGGTCGAGGTGGTCGAGGCTGCCCGGCTCACCCTGCGCGGGCGCGGCCGGGGCTGCGGGCGGGGTGGTCGGGGCGGGCGGCGCCGGCGCGGTCGGTGCCGGGGGCGTGGCCGGTGCCGGGGGCGTGGCCGGTGCCGCCGGGGCACTCGGCGCGGCCGGCGCCTGCGGGGCGGCGGGAGTCGACGGGGCGGCCGGGGCCGCGGGTGCGGCCGGGGTCGGGGTGGACATGACGGGCCTCCTGGGCCGTAGTCGGGGCAGGCGCGCGCCTGGCAGCCTGCGTCGGGGCAAACGGAAACGGCCCCCTGCGCCTGGCTGGGGGCCGTTCCTGGGTGGTGCTGTCAGTGGTGTGTGTTACGCGTCGTCGTCCTCGACGGGCGGGCGCGGCGGCGCGGTCGTGACGTAGCCACGAATCCACGCGGTACGCCGTAGATCCTCGTAGGGGCAGACGGTCACGGGGTCGCCTCGGCGCCCGGCCTCGGCCCCCTCCTGCATGGCGCGGACGATGCTCTCGCGCGTGCCCACAGCGTCACCTCTTCTGCTCCTCGGCCCACAGATTCTCGCGGGCGCCTGCGGCCCATCGCTGCTGCTTGCCGGTCACCTGCTCGATGAACTCGGCCTGGGTGAGCCTGCCATGGGTGGCCCACCAGTCTTTCAGTTCCTCGGACGCGTAGGCGTAGGCGATGCGGGCTGGGCCGCGGAACAGACTGCCGGGGTCAACCTTCTTGGCGAGCCCCTTGGCGTTGAGCAGGAATCCGACGGCGTGTTCGGCGGCGAGGTACTGCTGTTCCACGTACTCGTCGTAGAGCGCGCGGGCCTCGCGGCGGGTGATGGTGTGCCGCTCGTCCTGGTCGTCGTCGGCGGCGCGGTAGAGCTTCTCCGCGGCCTCCTTCAACGCCGTGAATGTGGCGGCGTCGTCGGCGAGCGCTCCCCACCCTTCCGGGTCCGGTACAGCGTCGCCCATGGCTTCGGCGAGGGCGTCGCGGTCGGCGAGCAGATCAGCGACGGCGTCACCGGTGGCGGCCGGCGCCGGTAGCTCGATTGGGTCGCGGCGGTCCATCTCCGCAGCGATCCGCAGCATTTCGTCCCCGTCGGCGTACTGCATCGCCCACGCCAACGCGTCGTTTCCGACGTCGGTCAAGTCGTCGGCGAGGCGCCCGCCGGGGAAGTGCCGGGCGAGCAGGTCGCGGCGGTGCGCCTCGGCGGCGAGCTGTGCAACGTCGTCTGTGCCGTGGGCGAGGGCCTCGCGGACACGGGCGGCGAGCTGGTCGTCAGACAGGCCGATCAGGTCCGGGCGCGCGCCCGGGAGACGGGCGGCGACGTCGCGGCGGTCCAGCTCGGCCGCGATCCGTAGCGCGTCGGCGTCGTCGACGTGGCCGAGCACGCGGCCAAGCTCGGTATCGCTGAGCGCGGTGAGGTCGTCGGCGAGGCGCCCGCCTGGTGCGGCGCGGTCGAGCAGCTGCTCGACGTCGCGGCGGTCGGCCTCCTTCTCTATCCGGGCGCGGGCCCGGGAGTCGAGCAAGTTCGACCGCATGGCGGCGGCGAGGTCGTCGTCCGACATGGCGCGCACGCTGGCGTCGTCGCCACTCCACACGCGTGCGGCCTCGACCTGGTCCGGGGTCGGTCGGGTGGGCGGCGGCTTGTCCTGCCCGCGGGCGCGGGTGCGCTGCTCGGGCGGGAGGTTGCTGGCACCTTCCTGCTCGCGGTGGCGGAGTCGGCGTAGATCGGGGTGCGCGGCGAGGTGGGACCGCATGGCGCCCTGCCACTGCCTCACCTTGGCCTCGGCGGCGCGCTTCTCGACAGGGTCCACGGCACCCGCGGCGCGGCGCTTGTACTTCCTGATGTGCCGCTCGATCTCGCGCTGTCGCTGGCCAGCCTCGTACCCGTCCGGGTCGCTGCGGGCGTTGTCCACGCGGGTGATGCCGGGCGTATACGCGGAGACGCTGTGGCGACAGTTGGGGTGCTGCAAGCCTGCCGTACGGGCTTCGGCGAGCGATCCGGCGACGCGGACAGAGACCATGCGCCCATCCTCGATACCGTGCTCTACCTCGACCGTACGGCGGCCGGACGGCCCTCCGATCGTGAGTACCTTCTTCTCCCACGGGCGGCAGAGCGGGCATTCGCGCGGCGAGTCCGACACGATGACGAGATCCATGCCCGCGTCCGCAAGGGTCCGCGTGTGCGCCTCGATGGCGGCGCGGCCGACGGACGTGCGCACGGCCATTTCGGCATAGCTGTTGAGCTGCCAGCGGCGGCCGGACCGGTCCCGGAAGGTGGTCACGCCCTCGTCGGCCCACTGGCGCATCGCGTCCTGTGTGGCCTGGCGGCGGGTGCCGGTGCCGAGCAAGGGCGTTGCGGTCACCTGTGCGACGACGGTGCGGAACCGGTCGACGATCGTCCGCAGGATGCTGCTGTGTCGGTCGGTGACGACGTCGACGGTTTGCTGTGCGAGCCGGTCAATGGCCTGGGCGTTGGGGGTGACGTCGTCGACCAGGCGGCGGGCGTCATCGGACAGGGCGCCCAGCTCGGCCACGCCCGCCCGCGCTCCGGTGTTGTACGCCTCGGCTACGACGTCGAAGATTTCCAAGGTCACGGCCTTGCCGAGTTCGTCGACGACGCCCTGAGACGCGCGGCGCAACGTCTGGATGGCGGCGAGCTTCCGCTCGGCCCACCCCGGCGCGTCAAGCCCCTGCGCCAACTGCCGGGCGATGATGCCCAACAGGCGCTCCTCGGCCTGCGCGTACAGATCGCGGGTGCCCGCAGCCATGTCTTCGACCATGCCCGGGTGAATGGCCATCCCCGTAGTCACCCCCTACAGCGTCAGGACTACAGGAATTCACCCCTATGGGTGATGGGGGCGGCGGACCCTACCGCCCTACGCTGGCCACAAGCGCAACTGACACACCGGCCGCTCCTCGCCTCTGGGGCGGGCGCCGTGCATGGGACCGACCAGGTAGCCCCTGATCGCTCCCCTGTGCGGCACCCGCCGTGCAGTAGGGCAGAGGAGCCTGAAATGGGAATCAGAGAGACATACCGTCAGATTGTGGGTCCGCATGGTAGGCGGGCAGAAGAGGAGGAGGGTGCTTCCCATGATCGTCAAGACACCGTAGTTAGGCGCCTTGCGCGCCGTGAATCACTTTTTGACGCTGTGGGTCCGCGTAGCAGGCGGGCAGAAGAGGAGGAGGGTGCTTCCCATGATCGTCAAGACACCGTAGTTAGGCGCCCTAGGCGCAACTGGGTATATCTGAAGATTTGGGCGAGAATCACTGTCACCGTACTAAATGTTACCCTTGGGCTATTTAGGGTTGGTGGTGGAGCGTTGATCGTGTGGGAAGAAGTGCACGATCGTGGTGGACTGTGCTCCTTCGAAGTGGTTCGTGAAGTAGATGCATTCGATTCAAAATGCGTGGGAAGCGACGTTTCTGTAAAAATTTCCACGCGATGATTTTGAAGTTGGCTGAGCTGGACTGATCCCCAGCGCACGCCCCAACGTAGCGGCCCGGACTTGATCACCCGGGCCGCTTTTCTACGCCGTGAGTGGGAAGTTAGCCACCGGATCGGGCGCGGCCTGCCCGGTCTCGTCGAGGATGCGGGCAACCTCCGCCTTCACCTCGGTGTCGTCCAACTCGGGCGACCGCATCCGGACCTTCGTCTCGGTGCTGATGGCCTGAGCGCGGGCCAGCATCTCAATCGTCGTTGCTTTCGACAGGGGCGACTCGGATACCGGTTGAAACGTCACCGTCGGCCGCTCGACCTTCAACCCGCGGTTGAACTGGGCGGCGTCGAGGGCGAGCAGCGTCTCGCAAAAGTCGGCGAGACCGTAGCGCCAGTATCCGGCCTTCTTCGCTGTCGTCGTCTTCGTCCGCTGACTCTCGGAGTCCACCTCCGTGGCGGTGACGGCTGCCCCATCGGTGGCGAGACCGAAGCTGCGGGCGGAGTAGCCGGCCGACCGTGCGGCCTGCCTGATGGCGCTGTCCACGGTCGCCGAGTGCTCGGCCACCCTGATCTCGAACTGAGCAATCGTGATGCCTGTCGAGCCTGCCTCGTTGGGCGGGATCTTGAGCCCAGAGTAGATTTCCCGCTCATCGTCGAACGCTGCGCCCTTGCCCGGTCCGAGGTTCGTGAGGTAGCCCTCTGGGACGACCAGCCGGGAGCGGGCCAGCCGCAGGTCACGCATCCATGACGTCCATGACTCGTCGAGGGCGCCGAGCAGATCGTAGATCGGCGCGGCGTAGTCGCTGCGCCCCATGGGTGAGCCGCGGTGGACCCGGTTGGGCAGCATGTTGGGCACGTAGACGGCGGTGAGCCGCTGAGTACCGGTCTCGATGCTGACTCCGTCCGGGCCGAGGGACGGCACCAGGGCGGCCGTGTCGGCGTGCTCGGTGAGCGGGACTGCGCGGCCCAAGTTGTCGCGGGTGCCCTCGTACAGGGCGTGCAGGATCTTGCCCGGCTCGTGCAGCTCCAAGTGCCGGTGCACGGTCTGTGAGCCGTCGCCGGGCAGATCTCGCCAGAAGATGACGGAGCGGAGCATTCCCCAGCGGAACACGGGTACGGCCTGATCTGCCTGTACGACGTCGGGAATGGGCCGGTCCGGGATCGTGTCGCGGTCCCATGTGGCGCGCAGGTAGACACCGGAGATCGCCGCGGACTGCTCGGCCGCTGACAGAAGCAGATGTTGCACACGGGCCTCATCGAGGATGGTGTCAAGGCGGTCCTGCGTGGCCGTGGTCTTGCAGCGGATCGCGGGCATGTCGCCGAACAACAGGTCGGCGCTGGTGCTCGCGATATCCCCGGCGAGGGGAACGTGCAGACGCTTCTCCCGCTTCGACGGGTAGAGCGGCTCATCCCGCCGGCCGAACCTGCGGCGGCGGTTGTCGCCGCGCATCTGCGGGTGCTGCTCGCCCCACTCGTGCGCGCGCATCAGCTCGTCGGGGTCGCCGCGGTACCACATGTCGTCACGGCGCATGTGCCGGTACGCCTCCGCCATGTGCGGCGGCGGCCACGCGGCCCCGTTGGCGGGCAGGGGCATCGGGGTTCCACCTCCTAGGCGGCAAGGGTGAGTAGGTGCCGCCACTCGGTGGCGGTGGAGTGAATCGCGTACCTAAGCGCATCCACACTGTGGTCGTTGAGCTTGACGGGCTTGTCCTCGCCCTTCTCCGCGGCCTTCTCGTCCCACACGTAGCCGGGCATTTCCTCGATCAGGCCCGTGCAGGAGCGGTGCACGCGGAGTAGCCCGGCGGCGAGCAGCGACGCCACGTCGCGGATACCGTCGGCCACCTCATTCGAGGCACGGGCAAGGTTGGGGAATCCGTCCTCGTACGCCTGCGTGATGAACGATGCGGCGGAGGGGTCGACGAACGACCACTCTGGGGTGACGCCCTTCGGCGCGGTGCCTGGTGCGCCCGGCGGCCGGTAGTCGGCCAGCCACGCCCGGATCGCGGCCGAGTACTGCGCGTCGGTCATCTGGCGTTGCGCCTGGCGGGAGTCGTGCCGCCACTCGGCGCACGCGTACAGGCGCCCGTCGACGCCGAGACCGAGCAGGATCACGGACGTGGCGTTGACCGTGCCGTAGTCCATGCCTACCCAGTACTGGACCATTTCGGGTAGCTCGTCGACGACGTGCGTTGCTTCGTCCCACGCCTCGTAGATGGCACCCTCGGCCATCACCCACAGGCCGAGGATGTTCCGCTTGTAGAACAGGCCCCGGTGGGCGGCGCGCTGGCGGGCCTTGTACGCCTCGGACAACCCGGGGTTGTCGTCCATCATGAAGTGCCACGACCTGAGCCGCTGCTCGCGCGGACGGAGTAGGTACTCCTTGCGCGCCCAGTGGTTCGGGTTGTCGGGGTTGGTCGTGCCGTAGATCCGCGATCCGTCGACGCTGCAACGGGCGTTGAGCTGGTCGTAGAACGTGCGGGGGAGCGTCGTGACCTCGTCGACGTACGCGCCGGCACACGTCAAGCCCCTGACCTTGGGCTCGGCCTGGGCGTCGTTGGCGCCGAGACAATGCACGCTGCGGCCGAGCACGTTCGCGGTCGGGGCGCCGTTCGTGTAGTGGATATCCCGGGCGAGGCTGCCGAAGATCGTCGGATCGGTCAACGGCCCGAAGACGTTGCGGGCGAGGCTGTCGCGGGTCCGGCCGACCATGACCAGCTCGCCACTCTCGGGCCGGTCGGCGACGAACGCCAGCCACGCCAACAGGCTCGCGATCGTCTTCCCGGACCGAACCGACCCTTCCCAGATGTTCTGAAAGGCGCGGGCCTCGACGATGGAGTCGACCTGCTTGGGCGACAGGGGGAGCTTAGGGCGCATCATCGTCGGCGGCCTCCGGCTCTACGGGCTCCGGGGGCGGCCCGCCGTGGCGTGCCGTGTAGTCCGCGGCAAGTCCGGCGATCAGGTCGCCGATGACGCTGCGGGACTCGGCGCCGGCGTCGTCGCGCGGCGGGACCAGCTTCATGGACCGGTCAACAGCCGTGGCGATGACCGACATGATCGAACGCCGGTCTGCGGGGATCGGCTCGGGCGCGGTCTTCTCGGCGTACTTGTGGTCTTTGCCGCCCCACTCCCAGTAGAGGGTAGGCGCGGAGAGCTTGTCGGCCTCGCGCTCGGCTATGTCCTGTAGGCGCTCGGCGAACTGGGCGCGGCGGGCGGCGAGGTCGGCCTTGCGTACGGCGGTGGCGGCCTCGACCTGCGGGGCGCGGTCGAAGGTGAGCCCCTGCTCGGCGGCGAGCTTCGAGACCGTCGACGGTGACCGCTTGATGGCGCGGGCTATGTCGTTGCGGCTCTTGCCCTTGGCGTGCAGGCGCTTGACGGCGGCGCGGTCCTTGTCGGTGAGGGGGCGGGCGGCCATGGCTCACCCCCTCGACACGGTCAGGCGTTCAGCTCCACGCGGTGGCGTACGGCCTCGGCCGCGAGGCGCCACGCGTTCTGTACGGGCGTGCCCAGCGCATCCCACGCGGGCAGCTCGTCACCGCGGACGTTCAGGTTGTCGGTGCTCTGGGCGTACGCCTCGTAGGCGGCCTTGGCGATCGCGTCGGTGGTGGGGCGGACCTTGTACAGCACGGGCGGCCTTCCGGTCGTGGGCGTGGGTTGGGGGCGGTCCGGGCGGGTTGTCGCTTCCCGCCGCCTGCCGTCGTCACCGGCTCTTCCGGTCCGCCTCCGGGCATGGGAACGCCCCGTCGTGCACGGACACGGCGGGGCGTTGGTCTGGGGTGGCGCGGTGCTACGCGGTCTTGCAGAAGTCACCGATTGCCGTGTTGATGTGCTTGCCCTGCTCCTCGGTCACCTCGACGTCGCCGCCGCTGAATCGCTGCGAGGCGATGTAGTCGAGGCGCTCGCCGCCTCCGTTGATCGCTGCGCACTGGTTGCGCGCGTTGTCGATGGCGTCGGCCTCGTCGGCGACCAGGGCGGGGTCAACGTCCCGGAGCGCGGCGAGCAGTGCATCACGGTCGGCGCCGGTCGGCTCGGGCGGGATGCCGGCCTTCTTCTCGGCGGCGGAGTAGTCGACGCTCGGGCTCGCGCTCTTGCTCGGGGCGGCGTCGGTGCTGTCGTCGCTGTCGCTGCTGCACGCGGTGAGCGTGGCGAGGGCGGCGAGTAGGACGGCGGCGGCGGTGCGCTTCACGGTGTGGTCCCCCCACGAGTGTTACGGGTGTGTCTGTGGTGAGACACGGCAGGGGGACGGATGGTTGCACGGTGCATGGGAACGCCCCCGCGGCCTCAAAGCGGCGGGGGCGTTTCCGGGCATGCGTGATCGCGGCCGACTATAGGTCACGGAAAGGTCACGGCGCAACGTGCGCGCGAGCCGGTGCGCGTCCGGTCGGCTAGCGTCGCGTTCGTCCTCCGGAAAGGGGGATGCGGAAGGGCCCTCACTGTCGACACCGGTGAGGGCCCTTCGGCGTGCCTGGCTACTGCTCGGCGGCGACGCGGTGCGCGGTGGCGCGCATGGTGGAGCGTCGAGCGTCGGCGGCGGCGCGCAGGATGCGCCGGATCGGCTCGGGGAGCGCACCGGTGCGCGGGTCCATGAGGCAGTTGAGATCTTGGACGGTGCGCGGGTCGAGGGGGTGAAGCAGTCGCGGTGTGGCGTTGGCTCCGCTGGTCAGAGTGATGGTGCGCTCCGCTGGTGCGGTGAGTGCTGGCGTGGCGCGCTCCGTCGGCTCCGGGGTGGTGCGGAGGATGCGCGCGACGGTGGTGTGGTGCACGCCGACCTCGCGGGCGATGGCGCGGGCGGATGCTCCATCGGTGGCGAGCTGGCGTATGCGGGCGTCGCGGGTGGTGCGCTCGGCGGGGGTAAGGTGCGTCGTGGCCATGGTCGGGGTTGCTCCGATCGTGGTTAGTCGGGTCCGGCCGGTGGTGACGTCACCGTGTCCGGGCCCGCGCCTGTTGGTGGGCTACTGCTGGGCGGAGCTGTCCCGCGCTGCGTCGGTCTGGCGATAGGTGGCGCTGTCGTCGTCCTTCGCCTTGCCCCCCCAAACCAGTACGCGCATGCGGTGCTGACGTGATCCCAATCCTGCGCGCTCAACTGCGCGTTGAGCGACTTCCGCTTCGTTGACTCGCTTCAGGTTTACGACGTCCGTGCCCGTCTCCCAGGTTCGCCACCCCGGGCCAGCATCCGAGTCGAAGAGGTCTAGGCGCCACGTATAGAGCCGGTTCTCACGCAATACGCGGTAGACGTATGACTCGGTCACACCGAGTTCGAATGCGATATCAGCGACGCTCTTGTCGGCCGCGCGGGCTTCGAAGATGAGTGCGGGCAAGGTGGCTTCGGTCTGCTGCCAAAGGCGGCGAGCGTATCCGGCTCGCTGCATGCGGCGGTCGAGGGAGTCGGCGTCCTTGCTCCACACAGTCCGAATGGTTTTGATCTTGTCGGCAATGTCGAGTAGCTGAGTCACGTACGCCTCGATCGCTCGTTCCTCGATCAGTTCGGCCTTGAAGGGCTCTTGGGGCATCGTGGTGCTCCGGTCGTGATTGGCCCCGCCCTCAGTAAGGGCGGGCGGGGTGGTCAGGTGAACAAAGCGCCCTGTTCCATGTCGGGCTCGACGTCGAACAGGGTGGGCTCGGGGCTGGTGGTGCGGGTGCCGATCCACTCGGCGCGCCACGTGCCGGCGTCGGTGGCGCGCTGGTTGTCGACGGCCTCGACCAGGGCGCCGAACATCATCGCGGCGGCGGCGAGGGGTGACGCGGGCGGCTGGTCGAGCCATGCCTCAGCGGTCGCGGTGGCGTCGGCGCGGTCGCGGGCCTCGGCCTTGACGCACCGGGTGCACGTGCGGGTGCCTACGCCGGGCGTTCCGGCGGTGCGGCCGCAGTAGGTGAGGTGGCTTCCGGGCTGCTTGTAGTGGCCGATGCGGCCGCATCCGGTGAGGTAGGTGTTCAAGGGGGTTGCTCCCTTCGGTGGTGCCGGGTGACGTCCGGCACTGCCCACTGTATTGAGTACTGTACTGAGTACACAAGTGAGCATGGCGAATGAACACGCCTTCTACCGAGTGGAGTTGGGATAGAGTCCGGCACAAGCCACTGAGACGGTCAGACCGAACAGGTCGGGGGTCCGCCACCTTGCGCCGCGTACGCGTCGCGGCACCGTCGCTCGGAGAGGCCCCGGGGTGCGTTCCCCGGGGCCTCTCGTCTTACGCGGCGGTCTCCTCGCCCCGTTCCCGCGCGGCCTCCATCGCCGTGTACAGCCCGACCAGATCGGCGCCCCGCCACGTGCGCCGGCCTCCGTCGAGGATGACGGGCGCTCCGCAGGTCTCACCGCGGCCACACGTGACGTACGGCTCGCCGCCGGGCACGGTCCGGCCGGTGAGGGTGTCGCCGCACCACGGGCACGGGGTGTCCAGCGTGACCGTCCGACCGTCGCGGTTCAGGGCGCGGTCGACGGTGACGCGGGCGCGGCGGATGGTGGCGGCGGCCTCGTCGACGGTGCGGAGCGGCACGGGGCGGAACATGTCGCCGTGCTGCTCGCCGAGTATCCGGCCCTCGATCCAGACGGCGGCCCAGTGGAGGCCGTAGGCGCGGCTGCCGGGCGAGGCGGCGCGGGCGGTGACGCTGGCGTTGTGGGTGGGGAGGTTCCAGCGGGCGGGGTCGTCGCGGTCGGCCTGGTCCTCGCGCATCTCCGTGCCTGGCGGCCACGACCGGAGCGCGACGCGGTGACGGCGCACGGGGCGCTGCGCCTGCTCGGCGATCCGGTCGGCCAACTCGAACAGGGCGCGCTCGGTCGACAGGGCGGCGTCGAGGGCGTCGAGGTTCGCGGGCGCGGGGTGCTCGCGGAGGATGAGCGGCATCCGTCCGATGACGGGCTCGGCGGCGCGGGCCTCGTCCTGCACGCGGTCTTGGGTGCGGCGCGGCGGCCACGTGTCGGCTGGCCGCTCGTCGATCGCGGTGAGCAGGTCGCCCCACTGCTCGCGGATGGCGCGGAGATCCTCGGCGGCCTGCATGGTGCGGTGGAAGTCGGCGCGGGCGGGCGCGCGGTGGGCGCTCCACTCGTCGACGATGACGCCGGCGGGGATGGGGCCGTGGTTGCGGGAGGGGGTGTTCATGGGCTGCTGCTCCTGGTGCTCAGTGCTGACGGCGGGCGGGCGGACCGTAGGGCGACTGCCACGCGGGGCGGTCGCGGTGCTGCTCGGTGGCGCGTACCTGCTCGGCCGCGGTGGCGATGGCGCGGGCCATGGCTGCGACGTGCGGGGCGATGGCTGTGAAGTAGGCGCGCATGGCGGTCTGGAGTTGGGCGGCGGCTTCGGGGAGGGTGGGCGGCTGCTCGGTCACGGCTGCTACTCCTGGGGCGGGCGGGCGCCCCGCGGGTGTGGCGGGGCGCCGGGTGGTCACTGGCACTCGGGGCCGGGCGGGATGAGCCGGTGGCTGTGGTACGGCTGGCGGCACTCGAACGGCTTGGGGGCGAGGGCCTGGCGGAGCCCCTCGGCGAACTCGTCGGTGGTGGGCGACGCGGCGCGGACAGCATCGGCGAACTCGTCGGCGAGGGTGGTGCGGGCCTGGAACTCGCGGCCGAATGCCTGCACAAAGGGAAGTTCGGCGGCCATGGCAGCGCGGTCGGCCTTGCGGTCGCGGCGACAGGCCATCCACGCGAGGCGGTACCGGCGGGCGCGGTGCTCGGCTCGCTCGGCGCGCACGGTCTCGCGGGTGTAGAGCCGCTCGAACCGGGCGCGTTCCCGCTCGGCAAACTCGACGGTGCCCGCGGTGGGCTGCTTCACGGTGACCGCCTGGCCCTGCTCGGCGTGCGGGGCACCGGTGATAGCGCAGAAGTAGCGCCTGATGAGCGTGGACGCTTCATAGCCCGGGATGCCGGGGCCGGTCATTGCCTCGCGCAGTGCGTGCATGGGGTGGTCACGGCCAGCGATCTCGGGCGTGCGGATGCTCTGGATCGTGGCCTCGGCCTGCTCGGCGCGGTCGTGCTGGCGTGCGCGTTCGGCCTCGGCCTCGTTGCTGCACTGGTGCGCCGCCGCGAGCAGCTCCTCGGCCTGCTCGGCGCGCTGCTCGGCGTCGCGGATGCGGTCGAGGGGGCGGGGGCCGAGTACGGACCGATACGCGGTGAGCTGTTCCTCGGCGTCGAGGGCGCGCTGTTCCATCTCGCGTATCGCGTCGTCGGCGGCGGCCCGGTGCTTGCCGTACGCGGTGCCGGTCTCGGCGAGACTGCGGCGGGTCTGGTCGTAGGCGCGCTGTTCCTCGCGTACCTGCTCGACCATGAGCGCGGCCTCGGCGGTGGTGAGGTTGCCGCGGAGTGCGCGGGACAAGAGGTTGTCGAGCAGGTCGCGGCGGTCCTTGCGGCGCTGGGCGGTCGGCTTCACTTCTGCTGCTCCTCGGCTTCGGTGCGGGCGGTGTCGGCGAGGGTCGACAGGCGGGCGACGAACGCGGGCAGCGCGGTGACGGGGATGGACGAACCGTTGGGGCTGGTCCGGAAGTAGATGCCGGGGTTCTCCTGGCCGTGGGTGAGGTAGACGGCGGGGGCGACCAACAGGCGGTCCCCGTCGACGTCGGTGTGTGCGTAGGTCGGCCGGCCGTCGGGGTCGGCCTTGTACTGCTCGGGCTCGTCCTGGTCCGCGCGTGCCCAGACGGTGTGGGCCTGCTCGATGTGGCCGGACACGACGCCCTCGCACGGCTTGCCGTAGACGTCGACGGTCCGGAACGTGAGCTGCCCGCGGGCGGCGCCGGGCGAGTTGTACGGGCCGTACGCGGTGGTGTACTCCGGGCCGTCCCACAGAAAGCGGGGCGAGGCGAGGTTGCCGCGTTCCCAGTTCGGGTTCTCGCGGCGCTTGCGGGCGACGATGACCACGCGGAACATCGGCTGTTCGTCGCTGACGAGTCGGCGGGCCATCAGGGGCGCTCCTTGGTGGGGGCGAGTCCGTCGAGGACGGGCGGAACGATTCGGCACACCCCGTTGAGGCAGACCTGTTCGGCGTGGGCGGCGTAGTGGACGTGGTGGCCGGCGGCGAGCAGCTCGGCTGCGGCTTCGCGGGCGGCGACGGTCCGGCCGGTGCTGCGGTCGAGGGTGTCGAGGGTGATCACGGGGTGGGCTCCTGCGTGGCGCGGATGGCGTCGGCTACGGCGAGTAGGGCGGACGCGGTGGCGAGCTGCGCCTGTACGGCCCAGATGTTGACGGCGAGGTCGCGCGGCACGTCGGTGCCGTCGGCGTTCCGGCTGATCTCGCTGTTCACGTGGTTGATGACGTGGGCGGCGTGGTGGTCGGGGTTTCTGCGGCTCATGGCTGCTCCGTGGGGCGAGGGGGCCGCCGTGTGGTCGGCGGCCCCGGTACGGTCGGTGGTCAGTGGCCGCGGGGGTCGCACTGGCTGAGCGGGCAGTTGTGCCGGTGACACCAGTCGGGGGACCGCTCATCGATGGCGGTGCGGGCGAGGTGGCCGGGCTTCATGCGCTGGTCTCCGTGGGCGAGGTGGTCGAGGGCGCGGCAGGTGGGGCAGGTCCAGTCGCCGCAGGCTTCTCGGGCGAGGCGCATGAGGGCGCGGTCGGCGTCGCGGCGCTGCTGGCGTGCGGTGAGGCGGGCGCGTATGCGGGCGAGGGTGGTCACTGCTGCGCCTCGTAGGTGCGGTGGAAGACGTCGAGGGGGCACGCGCTGCCGCACTGGCCGGGCTTGTCGTCGCGCCACTCGTAGGAGACGGCGGTGTGTCCGTCCTCGGCGGTCCACACGCGGGTGACGGTGACGATGCGGCCGGCGTCGGGTTCGGCGCGCTTCACGTACCGGTCACCGACGGCTGGCGTGCGCGGCTCCTCCGCCTTCCTCTTGCCGCAGATACCGCAGTGCTGCCAGGTGTTCCCGGCTTCGTCGCGGGCGGGGCGGTCGTTGCCGTCGAGCGCGGTAACCCACACGTGCGCGGGCTCCTCGATGTTCTCGCCGGTGTCGACGAACTCGCGGTCGGGATGGATGTAGTCGGCGGCCCAGATCGACCAGCCGCGGGCCTTACCGAGTGTGGTGATCTGCTCGGCGAGGTGGCGGGCGAGGGCCTGCGCGGTGTCGTTGGCGATGCGGTCGCGCTGGGCGATCAGGGCGGCGCGCTCGGCGTCGTGCGTCTCGGTGGCGTACCACGCGGTGGCCCCGTAGCCGCGCTCCTCCTGCAACACGGTCTCGGCGCGGTCCGCGGCATGCGCGAGGGCGTCGCCGAGGTCGGCGTCAACGTCGGCGGCCGGGACGTCTACGGCTATCCAGTGCCGGCGGGTGTCGGTCGGCTGTCCGGCGAGGGCGCGGGCCATGGCCGGGACGGCGTCGCGGGCGGCGGCGAGCAGCGCGGCCGACGGAGAGAACGGGTACGGGATCGGCTCGTCACCCTGGGCGCGGGCGCGGCGGTCGAACTCGTCGGCGGTCAGGCGCAGGCTGTAGGCGACGCGGGCGGGGTTCATGCCGTGGCTCTCGGCGGTGAGGTGGACCTCGTCGGGGTCGGCGGTCGGGCGCAGCGTCACGACCGCGGACGGCTCGGGCTCGGCGGCGGCCTGGTCGTCGTCCTCGTACCCGGCAACGTCCCAGCGCTTGGCGGTGCGGTCCCAGACGACGGACCACATGCGGTGGTCCGTGAGGGTTCCGTCGAGGTCGATACCGACACCCATGCCGGCGGATTCGGCCGCGTTGAGGGCGTCGGCGATGGCCTGCCAGTACTCGCGCTCAGTACGCGGGATGAACGGCTCGGCGGGGGTGGGCTGGTCGGGCATCAGGGGTGCTCCTGTCTCGGTGACGTCGAGGTGATCCCGCGCGCGACCGGAGCGGCGTCCGGTCGCGGGCGTGAGGGTCAGAAGGGGGGTTCGTCGCTGTATCCGCGCCGCTGCTGGGCGCCGGTGTCCCATGGGTTGCTCTGCTGCTGGCCGTATCCGCCGCTGTTCTGCTGGGCGCCGTAGCCTCCGCTGTTCTGGTGCTGGCGCTGCTGGCCGTTGGCCTTGGTGACGACGGCGGTGGCGTTGCGGAGGGACGGGCCGACTTCCTCGGCTTCCAGCTCGTAGACGGTGCGCTTCACGCCGTTGCTGTCCTCGTAGGACCGCTGTTTGAGGCGGCCTTGCACGACGACGCGCATGCCTCGCTGGAGCGATTCGGCGACGTTCTCGCCGAGCTTCCGCCACGCCTCGACGGTGAGGAACAGGGAGTCCCCGTCCTTCCACTCGTTCGTGCTCTTGTCGAAGGTGCGGGGGGTCGAGGCGATGCGGAACTTGGCGACGCCGTGACCGCTGGGGGTGAATCGGAGTTCGGGGTCGTCGACCAGGTTTCCGACGACGGTGATGACGGTTTCGCCTGCCATGGGTTAGGCGGCCTGCCTTTCGGGTGTGGTGCGGGTGCGGGTGCGTTCGCAGGTCCGGCATGCGCGGCTGCCGTCGGGGCGGCGGCGGGTGTTGGCCTGGTCGTAGGGGTGGCCGTGGGCGCAGCGGGTTTTGCGGGCGTTGATGGCGGTGGGGCCGGTTGACCGGAGGGTGTTGGTCCGGTGGTCGGTCATCTCCAGGTGGGCGACGTTGACGCAGTCGCGGCGGCGGCATCGGTGGTCGACTTCGGCGCCGGCGGGGATGGGGCCGTGGGTCTGCTCGTAGGCGTACTGGTGGGCGCGGATGGTGCGGCCGTTGACGCTGAACGCGCCGTAGTACTCGCCGAATTGGCCGGCGTCGTGAGGGCGTTTGCTGCGGGCTCCGCCGGTCCAGAGGTGGCAGGGGCCGGGGGCGTGGCGGTAGAGGCTCACGGGCCCGTGGGGGTTGACCTTGGCGGCGAACCGGTCGGCCGGGGTGAGCTTGGCTGCCATCGGCGCGGGTCCCTTCGGTGCTGAGCGCTGGGCGCTCCCGGTTCGTGGCGCCGTGCGTACTCGGCTGCCGTAAATCTCGATCGAGCGTGAGCGTCAATCACTCACGCGTGGAACGTAACACGGAGGGGTGTCTGCCGGGATGCCTGCGGGCACCCCTCCGTGAGGGGCTACGCGGCGCGTTGTGGGGCGCTGGTGGTGCTGGTGGGGGTGATGGTCCATCCGGCGGCTTCGAGGGCCTGTACGGCTCGCGTGGCGGTGACGCCGGGGCGCTGCATCAGCTCGGCGAGGTGGGCGTCTTCGATGGCGGCGCGGATGACGGCAACGGCGGCCGGTGGGGTGGTCATGCGGGCTGGCCGGTGGTGTCGCGGGCGGTGCCGTCGATCTCGTCGACCTGGCGCCACTGGAAACCGCGAGCGCGGTAGATGGCGACGTAGGCGCCCTGGTCGGCGTACTGGGTGGCGATGCGGCGGGCCTTGGCGCGGTCGGGGGTGGCGCGGACGGCGGGCCGGTCGGGGCGGGCGGGCCATGTGGCCTGGATGCGGTACTGCGAGTTGTTGCGGGTGTTGTCGGCGCCGCGGTTTTTGCGGTGCCAGCCGCGGACGCTCTTGGGGGTGCTCATGCTGCGGGCTCCTGGGCGTAGTGGGCGGTCGTGGCGTCGTCGAGGCGGGTCGGGTGGGGCTTCGGCCGGGGGTTGCCGCGGTGGTCGCGGCACTGCTGGTTGGCGGGGGCGCGGCAGTGCTCGTAGGGGCACGGCACGTTGAGGGGGTCGGGGGCGCCGGCGCGGGCGAGCTGCTCGCGGCGGGCGCGGTGGGGCCGGTAGTCGGCGAGGGTCGCGGCGACGCTGGGCGGCATGTACTCGCCGAGTTCGGCCAGGCGGCGCTTCACGGCGGCGGCCATGGGGCCCGCGGTGAGGGCGCGGTGCGTTACGGGGGCCTGCTGGCCGGTGGCGATGGCGCGGCGTTCGGCGCGCAGGGCGGCCACGTAGGCGTCGCCGGTCTCGTCGTCGGGGTTGATCTCTGGGTGGGCGGTGGGCTCGAACGTGCCGACGTGGCGGCGGTTGAGGACGTCGGCTTTGTGGGCGTGCCACGGGCGGGATATGTCGCTGGGCTGGATGCGGTACGGGTTGCGGGCGATGTAGTCGCGGGCGACGCGGGCGGCGTCCCATCCCTGGCTCTGGGCGGGGACGTCGGAGAGCAGGTCGCACCACTGGGCGAGCCGGTCTTCGGCGGCGCCCTGGTCCTCGACGTTCATGCGGGGGTCGAGGCGGACGACGTAGGCGAGCAGGGCGGCGACTTCGCGGGGGTTCACTGCTGGGCCTCCATGCGGGCGAGGGCGGCGGCGAGGTAGTCGGCGGACTGGGCGGCGCGGCCCTTGCGGGGCGCGGTGGGGTCGAGGGGGATGACGTCGGCGCCGGGGCCGGTGGGGGCGGCGGCGGGGACGGTGCCGGGCTCGGGGGCGGGCGGTAGCGACTGCCAGGCCCGTAGGAAGTAGCGGGCGTGCGAGATGCCCTTGCGGTTGCGGGCGGCGGCCTGCACGGCGGCGGTGGCGAGCATGTCGGCGCCGCTGCGCTTCATCAGGGCTTCGACCATGAACCACTCGGCGGGGGCGAGGGTCCACGCGACGACGACGCCGGCGGCGGTGATCTGGTCGACGAGGGGGCGCGCCTTCACGGGGATCACGGCGACGTCGCCGCGGGTGTACTCCCTCCCTCCTTCATTCACTCGTTCTATGGGTGAGTGATGGGGGTCTGATTCCCGACCGCTAGCGGTCGGGTTTCCCGACCACAACGGGGGTTCGGCATGTTCGTTTTGCGGTCGGGTTTCCGGACCGCTATCGGGGGCGTTAGCGGTCGGGTTTCCGGACCGCAAACCGGTTGCGGTCGGGTTTCCGGACCGCTGGGTTTCCGGTCGGGTTTCCAGACCGCTACGGCGTACGTAGTCGACGGCTCCGGGGATGCGGTACAGGGCGGCGCGGGACCCTGCGGCGGCCTCGGCGATCTCCAGTTCGCCGGAGTCGAGGGCGCGGCGTACGGCCTCGACGGCGGCGCCCTTGCTCGCGTTGAGTCGGCGGGCGAGGTCTGCGGTGCCGACTCGGGCGAGGGCGGCCGGGCCGGTGGTGGCGTCGGCGATGGCGAGCAGGGCCAGGCGGGAGTTTCCGCGGCTGCGTGAGTGCCGCCACACCCAATCCTGAGCGTCGAGGGTCACGGGGTCGGTGCTCCTTACGGGGGTGGTGCGCCCGGGGCGAGGGGCGCAGGGGCTCGTCCTCGCCCCGGGACGGTCAGAGGTCGAACAGCAAGCCGCGCTGCTCGGCGGCGTCGGGGCGGTGGCAGGCGCACGTGCAACGCCACTGGCAGGCGCGGCCGGTGCGGAACACGTCGGCGATGACGCCCCCGTCGCGGCCGAGCAAGTAGGTCTCGGGCTCCTCGCGGCTGTACCAGGCGGCTTGCGCGCGGTGCGCACAGTTGGGGCATCGGTCGGTGGCGCAGTGCGCCGACTGGCCGAACTGGCACGCGCAGTGGGTGAGCAGGAAGTCACCGACGCCGGCGCATACGCGGTGGGGCAGTGCGTGAGCGTAGGTCCACGCTGCTTCGCTCGGCGTCACGGCGTCGGCTCCTTGCGTCGGTGGGTGCGGGCGGGCTGGTGGTCGTCGCACTTCCAGCCGCAGGGGTACGGGCGGGCCGGGCGGGCGCCGCACTGCGGGCGGCCGTACTCGCAGCGCGGCGGCCCGTCGTCCTCGGCCGTCACGCGGCGGCCTGGCGGGCGTGCTTGGCCTCGGCGTGGCAGGCACCGCAGTACGGGGCTCCGTCGGGCAGATACCGGCGGTGCTCGGCCGTGGCGTGCCCGCGGTTGCACTCGGCCAGCGACGTAGCGCGGCCCGTGATGACGGCGAGGGCGGCGCGGGCGCGGGTCCGGCCGGGCTCGTCCTCCATATGGGCGGGTGCGACGCACCACTCCGGCTGATCGCACTCGGCGGTGACGTAGCCCTCGGGGTCGCGGCCGGTGTGGGCGCGGAAGGCGATCGAGCGGGCCGTGTAGGTGCGCTCGTGGTGCGTGAACACGGGGGTACCGGTGTTCTTGGTGCGGCGGCCGGCCCACTCCATGTGCCCGCCCTCGACGGACCGCATGAAGGTCATGACCTTCTGTTCGACGGTGAGCGTCGAGCGGTTCGGGGCAGGGCGCTTGGGGGCCGGTCCGAAACCGAGCCGGGTGCGATACCGGGCGGCGGTGCTCTTGTCGATGCCGAGCGCGCGAACGGCGTCGTTGTTCGTGGCGCCCTGGGCGAACAGTTCGGCGAGGGTCTGCACGGTGGTGGTGTCGAGCGGCATGGGTGTCTCCGGGTCGAGCGGGCCCGCCCCGTGACGTGGGGCGGGCCGTACGGCTGGGGGCTATGCGGCGGGAGTGCTGTCCTCGGCGGGCGGCGCGGTGGGCGCGGCTGGGGCGAGGGCGGGCAGGACGTGCGCGGCGAGGTCGCCGGACCGCCACGCCTCGGCGACCAGCTCGCGGCCGTCATAGGTGCTTGTCTTCGACTTCCGCGTGTACGTCATCCGGAGTCCGGCGGCCTTGCTCGGGCGGATCGCGACGCCGGGCACGTCGTGCACTTCGCCGGTGGCCTCGTCGACGTAGCGGGGGACGCCGGCGGCGGTCATGGCGGCGAGGGCCTGCGCGGACCATGCGGGCCGGACGGACGTCCGGACCTGCATGGGCACGATCTCTACGACGTGCTCGGACGGGAAGTTGTCGCGAACCCACGCGGTGAACGCGTCCGAGTCGGTGATCTGCGCGGCCTTCTCTCCACCCGTGCGGGAGACGGAACCGACCTTGACCCCGCCGGGCAGCATCGCGTCCAACTTGCTCGTCCCGGCCGCCTTGTGCTGCTGGTCGAGGTGGTGTTGTACGTCGGTGCGGGCCTCGGCGTACGCCTTCTTGACCTCGTCGAGCAGGGCGCCGAGCGCGGCGAGCTTGGTTACGGCGTCGCGCACCGTGGGTGCGGTGGTGGGCTGCTCGGTCACTGCTGCGCACCCCCGGCGGCGGCCTCGATCTGCTGCCGGAACTGGTGGAGCTGGGCGGCGGGGGCCTGGTCGATGGGCAGGCCGTAGGCGCGCTCGAACGCGGCGTCAAGGTTGGGGAGGTTGGCGGTCGAGGCGGCGAGCCTGAGCGCGTTCTCGGCCTCGACGGCGGCCTCAGCGGCCGTGGTCACGGCGGCGGTCTCCTCGGGCGAGTAGGCGCCCTCAGCGGCCATGGTGTCGGCGACGCTGTGCGGCGTGCCGGTCCGCGGCTCCTCCTCGGCGAGCGTGTCGGCCTGCGCCTGGGCGGCGCGCTCGCGGCCGATGGCGGCGAGCTGGTCGAGGTAGTCGGTCGGGGCTCCCGCGGCCTTCGCCTCCTGCCACAGAGCACGGACCGAATCGGCGGTCTCGGCGGCCTGCGCCTCGGCGAGGAAGTCGCGGCGCTCCGACTGCGGCGCGGGCGGCGGCGTGTTCGGCGTCGACTGCACGACGGTCGCCTCCGTCATCTGCGGGGCGTCGGCCCGTTCAACGATGACGGGCTGGCCTTCCTGGTCGACGACGGCGCCGAGTTCCTCGGGCGTGTAGATGGCGCCGTGCAGCACCTCGGGGCACGCGATACGGATGGCCTCGGCGATGGCGCGGGCCCGCAGCATGGCACGCGGGAACCGTTCCCACGGCTGCGGGCGGTTCTTGTCGTCACGGGCGTACGGGCGGCCATCCCGCAGCGTGCAGAGTCCGGCGGTCACGGCGTCGTCGAGCGTCCACTCAACCTCCGACTCGTCGTCGGGGTCGTCGGCGCGCTGAACACGGACGACGCACCGTTCCCGGTCCGACTTGATGCGGACGCGGTGGCCGGCCGACCGGGCGCGGCCCAGCATCAGGTCCGCGGACTGGGTGGGCTTGCCCTTGATGACGTGGATGGTCGTGATGGTGGTCACGACGTCGAGGCCGAGCGCGCGACCGTACTCCATCGCCCACAGCACGGAAGCGGGCTGCTTGCGGTAGACGTCGGGCAGGAGCGGCGTGTTCGCGAGGGACTCGCAGAACTGCCACGCCTCGTAGGGGGACATGTGGGAGAGGGAGAGGGCTCCGCCGGGGGCGGTCGGCGAGGGCGCGGTGGTGCGGGGGGCGATGGTCTGGACGGTCACGTGCGCGGTTCCTTCGTGCTCTGGTGGCGGATGTGTGCGGCGTGCTGGGTGAGGCGGGTCGCGAGGGCGATCGCGGCATCCGGCCCGTACTGCGGGTCGAGCTGGTGCTCGATGGGCAGCTCTTCGAGCAGGGCGTCACGGGTGCCGTCGACCTCGGCGGCGCGGATGGCGCGCTCGTACTCGGCGGTGTCGGTGTCGACGTCGGCCATGTCCTTGGCGATCACGGCGGTGCCGTGGGCGGTGAGCAGCTGGCCGAGTACGTCGGCGTTGTCGATGTACGCGACGGCGAGGGCGTCGAGGAGTGGCGCCGTGATCGCGTCGCGGATCGGCAGGCGTACGGCGGTGCCGTCGGCGGTGAGGGTCGGCCGGATCACGGGCGGGTCTCCTCGGCGGTGTCGAGACCGAGTGCGGCCGGGGCGGTCGGCTGGTCGACGCCGAGGACACCGGTACGGGCGTCGTACGACCGCGGGACGGACCAGTCGGCGACGGGGAATGCCCGCTGCAACAGGCCGTAGGCGGCGCGGTGCTGCTCGCGGTCGGCGCCGACGGGGCCGGTCGCGGAGTCGAGGACGATGAACGTGCGGCGGCGGTCGTCGCGGGTGACTGGGATGGTGCGGACGCGGACGGTGCCCGGGGCGATCTCGTCGAGCTGGGCGGCGATGATGCGCACGAACTCGGCGCGGCTGCTGATGCGGGCGCGGGCCTTGCGGGCGCCCTTCACGGCCTGGGCGGCGCGGGGGATACGGGTACGCTGTTCGTTGTTCACGATCGGTCCCTTCGGGGGTCGGTTTCGAGGGGCCGCCTGGGTGCATCCGGGCGGCCCTTCGGCGTGTCAGGCGGCGGCGCGGTGGCGGACGGTGCGGGCGGCACGGTCGGCGCGTATGCGCTGCTCCAGCTCGGCGAGGCTCGGCCCGCCGGGCGTGTGGCAGGCGCGGGCGGCGTCCGGGACGGGCATGCGGTCCATGGCGTCCATGCCGCGGCGCCAGATGCCGGCGGCCTCGCGGATGGCGGCAGCGCGGACGCGGGCCGTGTCGAGGCTCGGCGCGGTCATACGTCGGTCGGGAAGAGTGCGGCCGGGGTGACGCCGTAGGCACGCTCGATGGCGGCGAGGGCGGGCCCGCCCGGCGCGGAACGGCTCTGCGTCCAACTGATGACCGTGGCGTAGGGGAAGCCGAGTTCGCGGGCGATGGCGGCGACCTTGTTGTGGCCCTTGGCGGCGGCTGCGCTGCGCAGCGGGCGAGGGTCGAAGCGCATGGGGTGGTACCTCGTTCGATCACTCGTGAGTGGCGATCACTCACGAGTGAAAGCTAGCACGGTTCCACTCACGCGTGAATCATTTGTGAGGGTCATATGACAGAACCGGCCGGTAACTTGTGACGCCAGTGCTACCGGTTGTGATCAACCGGTGGAGAATCGAGCACTTGAGCGATAGTCTGCGATTCCGGATGTCCCAGAACGACCGCAGGGGGACGCATGAACGCGCCCGAAAGTTGTGCATCCCACACCAGAAATCACGCGTGCGCGATACATTGCGCGTATGACAAACGGCTCGCAACCGGAACCACCCATCACCGCCCCCTTCGGCGACTGGCTCAGATGGGCACTCACACGCCACGGCTACGACCTTGACGAACGGGGCATTCAGCGCAAGATCGCGGACGACACAGGCATCCCGCCCGCCACCGTCTCAAGACTCGTACGCGGCACCAGCCAACCGGACGTAGCCACCTGCTACGCCATCGGCAGAACACTCCGAGTCCGCGTAATGCCCATCCTCGTCCGGGCCGGCCACCTCCCCCCCGAGGCACTCGACCGAGAGCCTCAAGCCACTGAGCGGCCCTCACCCACAACCGAAGAGCAAGCGCTTACAGCCCTCGGCCTCACCAACCCGGACGACCGCGCCGCCGTACGCGCCATGATCAACGCCCTCACCGGCAAAAACCGTCGGGAGGGAGCCAACTAGAAAGGCCACCAGTGACCAGCCGTAGCGACGTCTACCTGACCGCCGTCCTCGCCGCAGTCATCCTGATCATCGGACTCACCATCCTCGTGACCGGGGTATTCACGACGAGCAAGGTAGGCGCCGTCATCATCGCGGGCACCACACTCACGACTGTCGGCGCCCTCGCATCCCTGGTCACCGGCTACCGCGCCGCACGCCACTACGCCACCGACAAGACCGACCGCGCCGCCGCCGCCCTCGCCCTCGCGATCGCCGCACACGATGCCGCCCTTGACACACGACCGCCGGAAGCGGCCTCGAAGGTCGTGCCGTTCGGCGAGGCGCAGGCCCGGCGCCAGCCCCGGGAGTCCACTCCGTGACACGAACGCTCACCCCGACGAAGGGCTCACGCCAAGGACCGACGCGTGAGCCCTTCGTCGCATACATCCGCGTCAGCACCTACTACGAGGAGAAGATCAGCCCCGATATCCAGCGCAGCGCGATCAAGGCATGGGCCGACCGCGGCAACGCCGAGATCATCGAATGGGTCGAGGATCTCGACGTGTCCGGCCGGAAGATGAAACGCAAGATCACCGACGCGCTCAAGATGGTCGAAGACCGCACCGCCCGCGGCATCGCCGTATGGCGCTACAGCCGCTTCGGACGATCCCGCCACGGCAACGCGGTCAACCTGGCACGCCTCGAAACGCTCGGCGGCCGACTTGCATCCGCCACCGAGGCCGCCGACACCCGCACCGCCTTCGGCAAGCTCCAAATGGGCATGGCCTTCAAGTTCGCCGAGTACGAATCAGACCGGATCGGCGAGCAGTGGGCCGAGACGCGCGAGCACCGGCGTGTCGCCGGCCTGCCCGCCACCGGCGGGAAGCGCTGGGGGTACATCTGGCACCGACGCCAGTACGACGACGAGGCAGGCGTCATCCACCGCGAGTGGTACGAGCCCGACGACCACGCCCGCGTCGTCACCAAGCTGTACGAACAGATAGCCGACGGAGGGTCCATGGCGGCCGCAACTCAGTGGCTCGGCCGCAACGGCTACGTCGGCACCCGTGGAAAGCCCTGGCTTCAGTCGGGCCTGGGCCGCTACCTCGACAGCGGATGGGCCGCCGGATGGATTCGCTACCACCCCGACGACTGCAACTGTCCGCCCAAGGACCCCGACAGCACTGCCAGCCGCGGGCAGCTCTGCCCCAACCGGCTATGGGTCCCCGGGGCGCACGAGCCGATCGTGCCGGAAGACGTCTGGACCGCGTACCAGGAACAGCGGGAAAAGGCCGCGGAACGGCCGGCCAGCTACCGGAAGCCGAAGTATCCGTTGTCCGGTCTCATGCGCTGCGGGCGCTGCGGCGGCACGGCGTCAGCCGCGGGCGGTGCCACCTACGGAGCCGGGAAGAAACTGATCCTGAAACCGGGCTACCAGTTCCGATGCACCCGCAAGCGGGACAACGGCACGTGCGACGGGGTGTACATCCTCCGCACCGTCGCCGAGAAGAAGCTACTTGAGCGGCTGGCCGAGTGGGCGGCCGAGATCGAGGCCGCCGCCGCCACCATCCCGCAGCAGCGCGCCGAGGAGGCAACCAACCCGCGGGAGCGGCTCAACGCGGCACGCGAACGACTGCGCGCACGGCTCACCGAGATTCAGCGCCAGCTCGACCGGCAAACCGACCTGCTCGCCCGCGAGATCATCCCGGAAGACTCCTATAAGCGGGAGCGTGACCGGCTCACTGCGGACCAGGTGGGCATCACCGCTGAGCTTGCCCAGCTCGACGAGCGCACCGAGGAGGACGAGGCGCGGCCGGCTGACTTCCTGCCCGTCATCCGCGGACTGATCGAGCGGTGGGACGCGACGCCCGTTGACACCCGGCGCGCGTTGCTCCGGTCCATGCTGCGAGGGGTGTGGGCGTATCCGAAGTCGACCGCGCCGGACGGGACCGAAGTACCCGCCTACGCCGTGCCGGTTGCGATTTGGGAGCCCGAGCCCGTGCTACTCGGCGCCCGCGCCGAGGCGTAACCGCAGGTCAGCGAACGAATGCCTTCCCTCTCCTAGTTGAGCAGGTTGGCCAAGGATTCGTTGCTCACGACATCTCCCTTTCTCAGGGTTGTCCGTTGTGTCCCAGGCCACAGCTCATCAGACCCGGGGGGCCGATGACAAGGGTCGACGGGCAAATGGTTTAGACCTGTTCTGGTCGCCACCCGCCCTCGTGTCCCCTTCGTGGTCCGTGGTCACCCGTACCCACGGAAGCCGACGGCGCGGGGTTCAGTGTGTGTAACGCCCCTCACACCGGCCCGCGCCGCGGCTCCCCGGGACCGCTCCGGACGGTCGGGAGGTCAGGCGGTGGGGTTCGGCTCCCGCACGAGCTCGAACACGCCGCCGTCCGCGTCCTCGGACAGCAGGTACGACTGGGCCTCGCCGACGTGGAAGTACATGCCGTGGAGCTCCAGGTCACCGGCGCCCAGCGCCTGGGCCACCGAATCGTGGGCGCGCAGGTGCTCCAACTGCTGGACCACGTTGGCCAGGCACAGCCGCTCGGCGGCGTCGGCGGGTGCGCCTGCGGCCAGCCGGGGCCGGGCGCGGCCGTCCTCGTCCGCGCCTGCGGGCACGCGCTCCAGGCTCGGCAGCCCGTGCCGCAGCCACCGCTGGAGGGGCGTGCGCACGCCGCCGGGGTCGGTGCCGAGCAGCGCCTGCATCGCCCCGCACCCGGAGTGACCGCACACGGTGATGGACCGCACCTTCAGCACGTCCACCGCGTACTCGATCGCGGCGGCCACCGAATCGTCGCCGCTCTCCTCGCCGGGCGGCGGCACGAAGTTGCCGACGTTGCGCACCACGAAGAGGTCACCGGGGCCACTGGACGTGATCATCGACGTGACCACCCGGGAGTCGGCGCAGGTCAGGAACAGCTGGGACGGCTGCTGCCCTTCCCGCGCCAGCCGGGCCAGTTCGCGGCGCATCAGCGGGCCGGTGTTGCGGTGGAACGCGCTGATGCCTCGGGCGAGTTCGTGGCCGGGAGGTCCGTCGGTCGCACCGGGTGCGCCGGATGGGCCGGATACGCCAGTCGTGCCGCGCACGCCGGGGCCGGAGGGGGTGTCGGGGGTGTCGGGGGACCCGCCGGGGGGTCTGTCCGTGGTGGCCTGTCGTTCCGTGCCGGGTGCTGGTGCCTTCGGTGGGCGTTCGCACTGGTGGTTGCGCCAGGGCGTCCAGGGGCGGCAGCGGCAGCCGTCCACCTCGGCCGGTTCGGAGATACGGGTGCCGGGCCTGCGGCCGGTGATGTCGACGGAGCCGCCGTGCGCGGCGTGCGTCTTCTGCCAGTCCTGGAGCGTCTCGTACGCCGCGTGGTCCATGAAGGACCCGTCCAGCTCCACGACGGCGTCCGCCCCGTGGGGCACTTGGTGCAGGACCCGGCTGAGCCGTGGCACGGCGAGGAAGGTCAACTGCCCCCGTACGTGTACGTGGTGGACTCCTTCCGTGTCGTCGTGGGTGATCCGGGTGCGGGTGAGGCGGTGCAGGGCGACGCCGACGGCGACGGCGATGCCCAGCGCGACGCCCTCCAGGACGCCGAGGAACACCACGCCGCAGGTGGTGACCGCGTAGACCAGCACTTCGCGGTGGCGGGTCACCGTACGAATGTGGTTCAGCGACACCATCTTGAGGCCGATGGCCATGACCAGGGCGGCGAGCGAGGCGAGCGGGATGAGCTCCAGCGCCGGGACCATCAGGAGTGTGGCGATCACTACGAGAACGCCGTGCAGCATCGTGGAGTTCCGGCTGACGGCACCCGCCGCCACATTCGCCGAACTGCGCACGGCCACACCGGCGATGGGCAGCCCGCCGAGCGACCCGGAGACGATGTTGGCAGCGCCCTGACCGAGCAGTTCGCGGTCGAGGTCGGAACGCTTGACGCGGCCGGTCAGCGCGGGCCGGGCGGCGACCAGCTTGTCCACGGCGACCGCGCCGAGCAGGGACTGCACGCTGCACACGAGGGTGGTGGTGAGGACGGCGGCGACGAGTCCGAGCACCGGTCCTTCGGGCAGCGAGGCCAGGGCGTGGCTGCTCCAGGACGGCAGGTCGACCTTGGGCAGTCGGAGTCCGGTGAGGGAGGCGACCGCGGTGGCACCGGCGACGGCGATCAGGGCGGCGGGCAGCTTGCCCAGCACCTGACCGGCCCGGCCGGGGACGCGGGGCCAGAGCAGCAGCAGGGTCAGGGTCAGCACGCTCACGGCCACGTCGGCGGGGTGGAGGTTGGCCAACTGGGCGGGCAGCGCGACCAGGTTGTCGGGCACGGAGCTCTGCGGGGTGCCGCCGAGGACGATGTGCAGCTGTGCGACGGCGATGGTGACGCCGATGCCGGCGAGCATGCCGTGCACGATGGCGGGGCTCACGGCGAGCGCCGAGCGCGCCACGCGCAGGCAGCCCAGCCCCAGCTGGGCGATCCCGGCGAAGACGGTGATGGCGCAGGTCGTACGCCATCCATAGCGCTGGATGAGGTCGGCGGTGACCACGGTGAGCCCGGCGGCGGGGCCGCTGACCTGGAGCGGACAGCCGCCGATGCGTCCGGCGACGATCCCGCCCACCGCGGCGGCGACGAGGCCGGCCTGGAGGGGGGCGCCGGTGGCGAGGGCGATGCCCAGGGAGAGGGGGAGGGCGATCAGGAAGACCGCGATCGCGGCCGAGACGTCGGCGCCCGCGACGCGGAAACGCCGGGGGCCGCCGGGCGGCGGGCTGTGGGGCGGGTGGACGTGCTTGGTCCGGGCCGTATCGGCGCGGGCGGGGACGCAGGCTGACATGTTCCCGTCTCCTGAGGATCCGTTCGATTACAGCGAGTAAATAGAGAGTAATTCAGAGTAAAGAAGAGGCATAGTTTTTTAGCGCGAATGGAGTAACGGGCTGCGCATTCGGGTGGAGCAGGTATTTCATCGGCTTGTCGTACTAATTCCTTCTCATTTCCGTGTCACCTTGACGGCGCTGACGGAACGGCCCGGCTCAGCACCCGACATCGCCTAGTCGGCGTTGGCCCGAGAGAAGGAAGAAGGTGGGCGGACATGGCCGCCACCCGCAGGATGGCCTCCCACAGGATGGCCGCGCGCGCCGTGGTCGCCGCGGTCTGCGCCGCGTCGCTGGCCGGTTGCGCGATCGACAACGGCACCGGTTCCGGCGAGGGGACGCAAGGCCCGGAGAAGGAAAAGGGGAAAGCGGCACCGGCGCCCAAGAACGCGGTCCGGCTGATCGGTGACGGTTCCACCGCGTACACCGGGGCCCAGCCGCACCTGCCCCGGCCCGAACGCCTCAAGCCCGGTCAGAAGCCCCCGCAGTTCGTGGTGTTCTCGTGGGACGGCGCGGGTGAGGACAGTCAGAAACTGTTCTCCCACTTCCGCGAAGTGGCCAAGGAGAACAACGCCACGATGACGTACTTCCTGAGCGGCGTGTACATGCTGCCGACCGAGAAGCGGGACCTGTACAGCCCGCCTCAGCACTCCCCGGGCCGCTCGGACATCGGCTTCAACGACGAGCAGGGCATCACCGACACCGTGAAGCAACTGCGGCTGGCCTGGCAGGAGGGCAACGAGATCGGTACCCACTTCAACGGCCACTTCTGCGGTGCCGGCGGCGGGGTCGGCGAGTGGTCCGTCGAGGAGTGGAAGGAGGAGATCAGCCAGGCCAAGCAGTTCGTGAAGACCTGGAAGACCAACACCGGGATGAAGAACGCGGCGCCCCTTCCCTTCGACTACGACAAGGAGCTGATCGGCGCCCGCACCCCGTGCCTGGAGGGCCAGAAGAACTTCATGGAGGCCGCGAGCCAGATGGGCTTCCGCTACGACAGCAGCGGGGTGAACAACCAGGTCTGGCCGTCGAAGAAGGAGGGGCTGTGGGACCTGTCGATGCAGCTCGTGCCGTTCCCGGGCCACTCGTACGAGCAGCTCACCATGGACTACAACTACATGGTCAACCAGTCGGGCACCGCCACCCAGGGCGACCCCGCCAAGCGCGAGTTCTGGGGCGACCAGATGCGTGACAGCCTGCTCAAGGGCTTCGAACGGGCCTACGACGGGAACCGCGCGCCGTTGATCATCGGCAACCACTTCGAGTCCTGGAACGGCGGCACCTACATGCGCGCCGTGGAGGAGGTCGTCGAGACGGTGTGCACCAAGGAGGAGGTGCGCTGCGTCTCCTTCCGGCAGCTCGCGGACTGGCTGGACGCCCAGGACCCGAAGGTCCTGAAGAAACTGCGGACCCTCGGCGTCGGTGAGGCCCCCGAGAAGGGCTGGGCGTCCTTCCTGTCGGCCGCGCCCGCACCGGCGCCCAAGGGCGTGCCCGGGGCGCCGGCCGCCAAGCAGTAGCGCCGCCCGCCCTCCCGCGGGGACGGGGGAGTGGTCACGCGGGGGCGGCGACCTCCTCGCCGAGGACGAAACCGGGGTCGACCTGCGCCGCCAGGTCGTCCCCGGTGCGCTCGTTGCCCCAGCTGGCGGCGTTCTTCAGGTGGAAGTGGACCATCTGCTCGGTGTAGCGCGCCCAGTCCCGCCGCTCGTACGTCGCTTCGACGGCCGTGTGCAGCGCGCGCAGCGCCCGGCCGTTGGCCTCCTCCAGGAGCTCGAACCGGGGCGGGCGGCCCTTCTCCATGGCGCGCACCCAGTCCGAGTGCCCGACGGTGACCAGCAGGTCGTCCCCGACCTGGTCGCGCAGGAAGTCGAGGTCGTCCTGGCCCTGCACCTTGTTGCCGACGACCTTCAGGGTGACGCCGAAGTCGCGGGCGTACTCCTTGTACTGGCGGTAGACGGAGACGCCCTTCCGGGTCGGCTCGGCGACGAGGAACGTGATGTCGAAGCGGGTGAACATGCCGGAGGCGAACGAGTCCGAGCCGGCGGTCATGTCCACCACGACGTACTCGTCACGGCCGTCGACCAGGTGGTTCAGACACAGCTCCACCGCTCCGGTCTTGGAGTGGTAGCAGGCGACTCCCAGGTCGGCGTCCGTGAAGGGCCCGGTGACCATCAAACGGACGGTCCCGCCGTCGAGTTCCACCGGCTGGGCGCAGGCGTCGTAGACCGGGTTGTCCTCGCGCACGCGCAGCAGACGCGAGCCCTCGCCGGGCGGCGTCGTCTTGATCATCTTCTCGGCGGAGGCGATCCGCGGATTGGTGCCGCGCAGATGGTCCTTGATCAGCGGCAGGTGCTCGCCCATCGCGGGCAGCCCGGCCGCCTCCGCGTCGTCGAGGCCCAGCGCGGCCCCCAGGTGCTGGTTGATGTCGGCGTCGATCGCGACGACGGGTGCGCCGGTGGCGGCGAGGTGGCGGATGAACAGGGAGGACAGGGTGGTCTTGCCGCTGCCGCCCTTCCCGACGAAAGCAATTTTCATGTTCACCAAGCGTAGTGGCTCGATAGCTGTAGGTGGCATGCGAGACGGGTGAGGGGTGAAGAAGACCACTCATTCGTGGGGCGCGGTGCCGGGTTGCGTAGGGTCTTACTCATGAGTACGACAGGCGCGAACGCCGATCCGCTCGCGGCCCTGGGCGCCCTGCCCGGCGTGGCCGAGTCCGTGGAGTCCGTACGCAAGGCCGTGGACCGCGTCTACGGCCACCGGATCATGCGGCGCCGCAGCAACGAGATCACCTCCGAGGCGGCACTGCGCGGCGCCCGGGGCTCGGCGGCGCTGTCCGGGGCGGACTGGGCCCTGGAGGAGGTGCGCAGGCGCAGCGACTTCAGCGGTGACGACGACGCGCGCGCGGTGGGTGCCGCGCTGCGACTGACCGCGGAGGCGGGGCAGCTGCTGTCCATCTGGCGCCAGTCGCCGCTGCGGGTGCTGGCCCGGCTGCACCTGGTGGCGGCCGCCGACAAGGCCGACGAGGTGGGTCGTCCGCGCCAGAAGGGCGAGCCGGTGGACGAACCACTCGTCGAGCTGCCGCTGCCCGACGCCGAGGAGGCGCACGGCCGCCTGGAGGGACTGGCCGCGCTGGTCACGGCCGGCGGTTCGGCGCCGGCGCTGGTGACGGCCGCCGTGGTGCACGGGGAACTCCTGGCGCTGCGTCCCTTCGCCTCCCACAACGGGCTGGTCGCGCGCGCCGCGGAGCGCATCGTCCTGGTCGGCAGCGGACTGGACCCCAAGTCGGTGTGCCCGGCCGAGGTCGGCCACGCCGAGCTGGGGCGCGCGGCCTACCTCGCGGCGCTCGACGGCTACGTCTCCGGGACGCCGGAGGGCATGGCCGCCTGGATCGCCCACTGCGGCAAGGCCGTCGCGCTGGGCGCCCGCGAGTCGACGGCGGTGTGCGAGGCGCTCCAGCGCGGGGCGGCGTAGAGCTCGTAACAGGATCTTGTTGGGGTGCCCTGGTCGGGCGTGACCGATGTGATGATCTGGCCGTTCGTGTTGTGTGACGACTCGGCCGTGGAT
>NZ_JBVJEA010000039.1:0-45363 GCF_055581985.1 Streptomyces sp. NPDC042336
CCGTGTGCCGGGACGGATCGGCCACCTACGCCGAAGCAGTCCGCCGAGCCCTGCCCGACGCGGTCCAGATCAGCGACCGCTGGCACCTGTGGCACAACCTCGCCGAGGCCGTCCGCAAGGAGGTCTCCGCGCACAGCACCTGCTGGGCGAAAGCGGGCCCGCCCCCGGCCGAGGGGAGACAGGCCGCCACCACCCGCGAGCGCTGGCAGCAGATCCACACCCTGCGCGAGCGCGGAGTCGGACTTCTGGAGTGCGCACGGCGCCTCAACCTCGCCTTGAACACCGTCAAGCGCTATGACCGCGTCACCGAGCCCGAACGCCTCATCCGCGCCCCAAAGTACCGGCCCACCCTCGTGGATCCCTACCGCGACCACCTGCGCAAGCGCCGACTGGAGAACCCGACCGTCCCCGTCACTCATCTCCTCCAGGAGATCAGGGAACTGGGCTACACCGGCAGCTCGAACCTGCTCGTCCGCTACATCAACCAGGGCCGCGTCGAAGCCGACCGGCCCGCCCTCTCCCCCCGGCGCCTGGCCCGCTACCTGCTCACCCGGCCCGACCGCCTCAAGGACTACCAACGGGAACGTATCGAGGCCGCCCGCGGTACTTGCCACGAGATGACCGCTCTGGCCGACCTCATCCACCGCTTCGCCGTGCTGCTGGATCCCGCCGACGGCAATGCAGCCCGGTTGAGCACCTGGATCACCTCGGCCCAGGCCGAGGACCTGCCCCACCTGCATGCCTTCACCCGTGGCCTCGAGAAGGACCGCGCCGCAGTCGCCGCCGCCCTCACCCTGCCGCACCACAACGGCGGCACCGAAGGCGTGAACAACAAGACCAAGCTGATCAAGCGCCAGATGTACGGCCGCGCGAGCTTCCCCCTCCTCCGCCACCGCATCCTCCTGGGCTGACCACACCCTCCGTCACCACCGACTACGGAACAGACCCGATCGTTTGACAGACCCGCAGGAGCCGTAAAAGGTCTTGAAGAAGGCGGCCTGCGCATATTCGTTGTACAGACAGGCGTTGACGACCGAGCGAGTGTGTGGGTGGAGACGTTCACAGGACTGCGGGTTGGTCAGGCCAACCGGCTGCTGTGTGCAGTGCGGGAACGTGGTGGTGAGGAGGGGTGCCTCAGCATTGGCGATACCAGGCATGCAACGGCCTCCGCCCCTGCCGGTTCCATGGCATCCGGCATCCGCGGCTTCGCCGGGCCCGGCAGCAAGGGACTTGCGCGGTCCCGTCACCTGGGGTCTCGACGGCGCCCCGCTGTCCTTCAGGCAGACGAAGAACAGGCGCTCTCCTGCCGTGGGGTGCACTGGCCCTGTTCACGCGCCGGCGTAGCGCCACCGAGGCTGAACGTAGTTGAACCGAATGCGGTTCACGACCGTTGCCGGGTGTGAGGTCCACCAATCGTGGCCACGGCCTGAACCGTGGCCTGGGGCCGGGCCCTTCGGGAACGGCGGTCAGCGCCGGTAGCTGAATGTCTTCTACCGGCCGTCAGTAAGCCGGGACGCGCGGCGCCGACCCGGTTACCGTGTTCAATGGCTCAGGGATGGGAAGCAAGATGGCCGATGCGCCAGAGATGATTGGACAGGATTCCCCCGACGTCGGGCAGAGGGACCAGCCGTGGCGTTCCAGGATCCGCGGCATGATGGCAGGTGCAGCGTCCAGCTTCTCCAAGTTCATGGAAAAGCCAGGCGCAAAGAGAATGGTCGTCGGTGGCGCACTGCTGATTGCTGGCCTCGTCATGGCCTTCACCGGTGGCGGAATCGGCCTTGGCCTGATCGTAGGTGCGGCCACAGCGTACGTGGGCTATAAGCGCCACACAGCTTCACAGGTGACCGGACAGCAGAGCGGACAGGATAGCCAATTTCCTCCTCAGTCGGACGCCGGGAGAGACTCATTGGAATCGTTCGCACCACAGACTGCGCCACCAGACGCGGCGCAGAACCAGCGAGGGTCAATCCGAGGAACCCTGCTTTCTGATCAGCAGAATCAGGACGACCAGCGTGTACAGCAAGTGGCAGAGCGCGCGCGATCCGTGGAACCTGGCTATTCCCCACAGGCTGGCGTCCTGGGTGCTCTGCGCGCTCAGGAAGTAGCCGTCTCGTTCCACCGTCCGCTGTCTTCGCAGCGAGCCAGTGCTGCTGAAGCTCGATCCAGCAGTCCGGAAATTTCGCCGCCTGGGCTAGCCGTAACTACCGACACTATCCATCCTCTACCGGCGCCTATCATCGCGGGCAACTTTGCGCCGCCCGGGCAGGGTACGGAATGGTTGGGGGCCCCGGCCTCGTCGTCTTCTGCGCCACACCGCATGCCGTCTGCGCCTGGGCCGCGTAGAGCGGCACGGTGAGCGGCTCTTCGTGAGTGATAGCGAGCGGAGTGCCTCAGCCGCTACCATCAGCCGCCGGCCACGTCAATGGCATCCGGGTCCACTTCCACGCGGCGCCAGCGGCAACCTCTGCCCGCTTCGTCACCCAACGCACCAGTCTCACCATGCTCGGCGGGCCAAGCGCACCGCGGCTATGTGATCACATACCTGAGCTGGCCGGGTCCATTCTCTGACGATGCCGGCTTGTGAGCCATCTGGCCGCCGAAAGGAACACGATGCCCCTGCCGCACCTCCTCACGATTGATGAGCTCTTCGCACTTCCGCAGCGCACCCGGGCGTCCATCTCTCCGGACGGCACTCGCATCGCCTACCTCGCACCCTGGAAGGGCCGACTGAACGTGTGGGTGCAGGACCTCAACTCCGCAGCGGACGCATGCCGCGTCACCGCAGACGAGAACCGCAGTGTGCTGAACTACAGTTGGACGGACACCCCCCGCTGGCTGGTGTATCTGCAGGATGTCGGCGGGAACGAGAACTGGCATCTGTACCGGATCGACCTCGACGCTCCGGATACAACAGCGATTGATCTCACTCCGTTCCCTGCCGCGACGGTGCTGACCTTCTCATCGCAGGCGAGCCGCCCGGGCAAGATCGTGCTACAGGCGAACATCAAACAGGCCCAGCAGTTCGATCTCTATGAAGTAGACATCGCCAGCGGCGAGTTGAGGATGATGGCCGAGAACCCCGGTCACGTTTCCGGTTGGCTGGTTGCCGGGGATGGCGCCTTGTACACATCCAGGCTCACATCCGGCGGCGACATCGAACTCTCGCAGTGGGACAACGACACCCGCGTGCTCCGCCCCGTTGCCCTGTGGGATGGGTCCAGCTACCCCATGGGCGTCTTCCCCATGCAGTTGACGCCGGATGGGACCGCGGTGTGGGCCGGATCGAACAACGGCACGGACCGGACCCGACTGGTGCGGCTGGACTTGTCCACGGGGCACGAGACCGAAATCGACAGCCATCCGGAGTTCGACCTGGACACCCGGGCCGGGGTCCTCCCCCGGTATCCCTCGCCCCTCATCCTCGACCGGCGAACGGGAGACCTCATTGGTGCCCGCTATCTTCGGGAACGGCAGGTGATCCGCCCGCTCAACCCTCACTTCGCGGCCGTTCTCAAACAGCTCGAAGCATTGTCGAGCGGTGACGTCTCGGCCCTGTCGTCCGACGACAGCGGTCAACGGTGGGTGGTGAGCTTCGCCAACGACCGTGACCCCGGGGTCACGTACTTCTACGACCATTCCACCGGTGAGAGCCGACTGCTCTTCCGGCCGTACCCACATCTGCGTCCCGAGGCGCTGGCGCCCATGACCCCCGTCACGATCCAGGCACGTGACGGGATTGATCTGCCGTCATATCTGACCCTTCCGGTCGGAATCGAGCCCGCCGGACTGCCTCTGATCCTTATGATCCACGGCGGCCCCTGGACGCGCGACAGTTGGGGATACGATCCTGCCGTACAACTGTTTGCCAATCGCGGCTACGCAGTGCTGCAGGTCAACTTCCGCGGATCAACCGGGTTCGGCAAGGCCTTCCTCAAGGCAGCCATCGGCGAGTTCGCGGGCAAGATGCACGACGATCTCATCGATGCCGTGAACTGGGCAGTCGCCGAGGGATTCGCCGACCAGGACCGGGTCGCAGCCTTCGGGGGATCATACGGCGGCTACGCCGCGTTGGTCGGTCTCACCTTCACCCCGGACGTCTTCGCCGCAGCCGTCGACTACGTCGGCATCTCCAACCTGGCCAACTTCCTGCGCACCGTACCGCCCTACTCGAAGGCCCAGCTGACCAACAATTGGTATCTGTTCGTTGGCGACCCGGACGACCCCGCCCAAGAGGCGGATATGCTGGCCCGCTCACCGATCAGCCACCTCGACCACATTCGCGCGCCCTTGCTGGTTGTCCAGGGAGCCAATGACGTCCGGGTCGTCAAAGCGGAGTCCGACAACCTTGTCGAAGCCCTGCGTGCCCGCGGCGCCGAGGTCGAGTACCTCGTCTTCGACAACGAAGGACACATGTTCGTCAACTCGGAGAATCTCATCGCCATGTTCGGCGCGGCTGAACAGTTCCTCGCCCAACACCTGGGTTCTCGACAGTGAATTGCATCGGAACACACCACAAATCAAGACAAGAAGGACACCTCATCATGACCGGACCCGAGAAGGCCGCCTCCGCCACCGAGGAACCCATACACCTCACTGAGAGCAAGACGGCCCCGACGCTGCTCGACCGGATGGGCGGTACCACCGGTCTGGCCTACACCTATCTCCCCATCCTCGTCTTCGTCCTCACCAACTCTCTCTTCGGCCTGAGGGGAGCGATCGGGTCCGCCATCGCAGTCGCTGTGGGCCTGTGCGTACTGCGCCTGACGCGCAAGGAGCCGATCATGCCGGCCGTCTCGGGACTTTTCGGTGTCGCAGTCGCCTCCTACATCGCATATCAGACCGGCACGGCCAAGGGCTTCTTCCTCGTGGGAATCTGGGCCAGCCTTATCAAGGCCGGGATCATGCTCTTCTCCGTCATCATTCGCTGGCCACTCGTGGGCGTCCTGGTGAATCTCGTCAACAGCGGCGGACAATCCTGGCGAAGGGACAAGGCGACGCTCTTTGCCTACGACATCGCCACGCTGACCCTGTTCGCTGTCTTCGCCGCACGGTTCATCGTGCAGCAGTGGCTCTACGAGGCGTCTACTACCGGATGGCTCGCCTTCGCCAAGATCGCAATGGGCGTCCCCCTCTACGGCCTGGCCGCGATTGTGGGAATCTGGGCGGTCCGGCGCGCTACCAAGCGGCGCGAAGTCCTGGTCGGCAAACCGCAACCCACCGGCGCGATCTGACGGTGCCACGGCGCTCCAGGCCGGAAACTCCCACAGCGCGACCGTTGGCCGGCAAACAGGCCGCACAGAACCGGCCGCGCCGTGGCGTACCCGCCTCCCAGCTGCGCATGGTTCTGCCGGTACGGGCCGGTGCTGTCCGGACCGGCAGGGGCATACCCCCGTTACAAGGACAGCGGGGCGGAGCAGGCGTCAGGGGTAGTGCATACGCAGGGGCTGGGTCTGGGCAATTACAGCCCCGTCGCACGTTCACGAATGCGGGGCTGAGGCCGATCGCGCTGCCGGGCGACTCCAGGATTGTCCGCGCCGCAGAGGCGACATCTGCCGACACAAATCCGATGGGCCACGGCGTCGCAGGCCGAGATTCCACCTCATCATCGTCCGGCGCTCCTGCTCCTCCCCATCGGTTCTCCGCCGCGAAACTCCATGACAGCGCCTGGTCAACACAGCGTAGCGATCGCACCCAGGTGCTGAGCGACTCCGCGACCCGGAGGCGTCCTTCGTCTTCCCCCCTGGCAGCGGGCGTGCATGGCCAAGACGCGTGACGAATCTCGACAACCCGACCCCAGGGCACCTGGTCGTCTCCGGAAGCCCGGCGATGCCTATGGTCACCCAGTCACCATCGTCTCTGGACTGACTCCCCAGCCCCCGTGCAGGGTTCGACTCGGGCGCGGTGAACCGTTTGCCGGTTCGAACCGTCGAAGCAGGAAGTGACTGGACGGCCTGGTTTCTGGCGGAGGATCGCATGGAACATGCGTGCCAACACGACCACGGAGCAACGCGCGCAGGGGATCACAGCCCTGTACAAGCTACAGGAGGGCGGGCGCCCTCCCCTGGGATGTGCAGGCGCTGCGAAGAGCCGTGATTCTCCTGCTCCCCCGGGCCGTCGGCGGGGTGCACATCGACGCCCGCGTTCCACGGGAAAGCCGAAGAGGGCGTGCCGGGTATCCGTCTTGTCCCCAGGAGACCCGTCGGTGCCGCAGATGCCAGCAGCGTCACAACGAGGGGCTACATACGTCCGTGACACGGCGCCGATCGGCTGTCGCTCGAAGTCGACATGGGCTCAATCAGGGCCCTAAACGCCCGAAGAACACCTCCGGGTCCGTTGCCAGGTTTCTGATGCGAGTAGGCAGGGGACGCGTTCAGGATGCGGTCACTGTGGCCGTTCGCCGATCTTTGCTTCCCGGGAATCCCCCGCGCCCTCGTGACACACCGCCAGGAGCAGCGGCCCACGGGCGAGCAGGCCGCCCACCGCCGGCCGCCTGAGTCGATCAGCACGCACGGCTGCGCTCGGTACCAGCCGTCTAGCGCAGCCCACACATACTCGTTCCGCTGCAGCCCCGCAGACCCAAGGACAACCCAGGGCCGACGGGGCGAGCCACACGCTCCACTCAGCGGGTAACGCCGTACCGTTCTCCCGCGACCTGGTCGGCGAGGGGTTGCAGTTGAGCGAGTGCGGCATCGTCGAGGGTGAGGTCCAGCGAGGCGACGTTCTGTTCCAGCCAGCGGGTCCGCTTGGTCCCGGGGATGGGTACGATCGGCACACCCAGGCGGTCGGCTTGGGCGTACACCCAGGCCAGCGCGACCTGGGCGGGTGCCGCACCCGCCTGCTCGGCAACCTGGCGGACGGTGTCGGCGATGGCTTGGTTGGCGTCGGTCTGGATTCGCTCGTTGCTGCTGCGGAAGTCGGAGCTGTCCAGGCCGGTCCGGTCGACTGTGCCGGTGAGGAAGCCGCGGCCCAGTGGTGAGTACGGCACCAGGCCCACACCCAGTTCCGCCATCGTCGGGGTGACCGTCTCGACGTCCCGGGTCCACAGGGAGTACTCGCTCTGAACCGCTGTGATCGGGTGGACGGCGTGGGCACGGCGCAGTAGGTCGCCATCGACCTCGGAGAGCCCGAGGTAGCGGACCTTGCCCTCCTTCACGAGGTCGGCCATGGCTCCCACGGTCTCCTCGATCTCGGCGTTCTGCGGCGGACGGTGCAGGTAGTAGAGGTCGATCACCTCGACCCCGAGACGCAGCAGTGACGCCTCACACGAGCGCTTGACGTAGGGGGCGTCTCCGCGCAGGACACGGGCGTCGTCGCCGGCACTGCGGTCGATGCCGAACTTCGTGGCGATCTGGACCTGTTCACGGCGGTCGTGAATGGCGCGGCCGAGCAGCACTTCGTTGTGGCCGGCCCCGTACTGGTCGGCGGTATCCAGGAAGGTCACGCCCAGCTCGACAGCTCGGTGGATGGTCTCGATGGAGGTGTCCCAGTCGGTCGGACCGTAGTACTCGCTCATGCCCATGCAGCCCAGGCCCTGGGCGGACACGTCAAGGGCTCCCAGCATGGTCCTCTTCACAGCGGATGCACTTCCTCTCGTTCGGGTTGTCATGTCAAGCCCCGTCGGGCGTCCCGGCCGACTGCCGACCACGCTCACTAGGGCCAGTGGTGCCGAGATCGGCGGCCAGCGTGTCGAGGAGGCGCAGCGCCTCCTCGGCCGGTGTGTTCGGCTCCGCCCGGTAGACGACCAGTTGCTGACCAGGCGCGCTGTTCACGCGGAACGACTCGTAGGCGAGCGTGAATCCGCCCACCTGCGGGTGGCGGAAGGTCTTGGTTCCGTGCGTTTTGGCGCGCACGTCATGGCGCGCCCACAGTCGGCAGAATTCCCGGCTCTTCAGGGAGAGCTCGCCGACCAGGCTGGTCAATCGCGGGTCGTCCAGGTCGTGCCCTATGCCGGCCCGCAGCGCCGCCACCCCGTTTCTGGCCACTTCGTCCCAGTCGCCGTAGAAGTCGCGGGCGGTCGGGTCGAGGAACGTGAAGCGGATGAGATTGGTGTCCGGTTCCATCACCGAGAAGAGCGCTCGAGCCAGGTCACTGCCTGCCAGTACGTCCAGTCGGCGTCCGAGCACGAGCACCGGGGTGTGCTGCCAGGCGTCCAGCAACCGGAGCACGCCCGTGCCGGCCCGCTCCGTGCTGCGGGCACGAGCCGAGCGCCGCGGGCGGGAGGACCGGTGCACCAGACGGTGCAGATACACCAGCGCGTCGGCGTCCAACGCGAAGACTCGGCCTAGCGCATCGAGAACTTGGGCCGAGGGATTGTGCTCGCGACCCTGCTCCAGCCTGACGTAGTAGTCCGTGCTCACCCCGGCCAGCATCGCGACTTCCTCGCGGCGTAGTCCCGGTGTGCGGCGGTTGCCCCCGTGGAGCAGGCCCACCTGTTGTGGGGTGGTCACGCTCCTGCGGGCGCGGAGGAATTCCGCGAGGCTGCCGCCGCCCTGGCGTTGTCCGTCCATGTCTTGATGCTAGGAGCGTGCACGTGCCCGGACCACTCCGAAAAGGGGGTGTGTCACACCCCCCTTTCGGTCATCTGCCGCTCCGACGAGCTCGTGCGTGGTAAGCGGGGAGGCGTCGAGACCTTAGCTGGGTGTGGTGATCACACCTGCCGGGATCAGGTCCGCGGTCTGCTGGTGGGGCAGCAGATCTGCGACGGCTTGGACGGTGTCGCTGATGTGCGTTCTTCTTGAACTTTCGGTGCGGTGGTGTCACCACGTGCCCGCCGGTCTGGGCTCCCAGGCCCTGGTAGCCGGCATCGGCGAGGATCTCGGCTTCCGGCCGCCCTCCAGGAGCCTGGCCAGCCCCGACTGGCGGACCTGGCGATGTCCGCGCGTCCGCCGTGCTGAGCCGGGCTACGGAAGAGCATCCGGCCGTCACCATCCGTGACGACCATGGTCTTGACCGCGTCCTGCTTGCTCCTGCCGGAGATAGACCTCGGCGCCGTCGACGATGCCGGTCTTTCCACTGACGACGAGATGGTCGATGACCTCGGCGAAGGTCCGCCGCCGCACTCCGGTGCTGATGATGCAGCCTCACTCGGCGAGCAGGGTCGCGCCTCGCCGATAGCCCGGGTGATGGTGGAGCGGTCGACGCCGAACCAACTGGCCGGCACGTCATGCGCAGCGGCGTGACAGAGATGCACGGGCGTGGCCAGGGGACGGACGACGAACATCAGCTGGTGCTTCGCGTCGGCGCCCACCGCCCGCCTACGTGGCCGGGACGCGGGCTCGGCCTGGTGCCGTCCGTGCCACGGCAGGCATACCTCAGCGACGAGTTCAGCGATCACAGCAGTCGACAAGCCCGTGACCCTCCGGTCCCTGATGATCGCTGCACGAGACACGTTCCCCACGACATCACCATGATCGACGATCAAGAGTTCGATGTCTCGTGCACGAGCTCGGTAGACGGGTAGACGCAGCCTGGGTGCATCGCGTCCTGGTTGTGCGAAATTCACCTTCTTAGAGTCGCGGGTATGGAACATACAACCCAATCCCCTCGGCCGCGCCGGGCCGCTTTCGCCGCGGCCATTCCCCTTCTCGTCATACTCGGCGGAGTTCTCGCCGTGCAGACACGATTCAATGGTGAATTGGGCCGGGAACTCGACGACGGATTCCTGGCTGCCGCACTCATATTCTCGGTCGGCTTCGTCCTGGCCTCGCTGGGACTGCTCGCGAGCCACAAGGCGCGGCAAGGCTTCAAACGCGTGTACGGCGATGTGCGGGCGGGGCGTTTGCCATGGTGGGCACTGCTGGGAGGAGCAGTCGGTTCCGTGTTCGTGCTCGGTCAGGGCCTCGTGGCCAGCGTGGTGGGCACCGCGGTCTTCAGCATCGCCGCCATCGCCGGCCAGACTTTGGGGGGCCTCCTCGTCGACCGCCTGGGCATCGGCACTGGAGGAAAGCGGCCGATGGACCGCGGGCGGATCCTGGGCTCGCTCCTCGCCTTGGGGGCGGTGGCCTGGTCGGTGTCCTCTGACATTGGCGGGGACTTCCCGATGGCTGCGCTGATACTCCCGATTGTCGGCGGGCTGTGCCTCGGATGGCAGCAGGCCGTCAATGGGCGGGTCCGGTTGGCTGCGGAGTCTGCCCTGACAGCCACGGTGATCAATTTCTTCAGCGGCGCAATCGTCACGATCCTGGTCGCCGCGGTGCACATCACTGCTGTCGGCCACTTCCCGGCACTGCCCGGGCAGTGGTGGCTGTATGTGGGAGGCATGACCGCGGTCCTCTTCATCGCCGCGACCTCGGTCCTGGTACGGAAGACGGGCGTTCTACTGCTCGGCATTGGAACGACGGCGGGACAGCTCTTGGTCTCTCTTCTGCTGGATACGGTATTCCCGCAGTCCGGACGCACTGTCGGCTGGACCACGGTTGCCGGAACGCTGCTGGCCGTCGTAGCAGTCCTGGTCGTCTCCCTGTCCGGCGCCAACGGGGCGTCGGCCGTCAAGCCTCGCAGCCGGCCGGCCGCCGACTGATCGCCCGCAGTCATGGCCTCCTCGATTTCCCTCCCGATCCAACACTTTGGCGGCCCCGTGGCGATCTCCTGCCCGACCAGGCAGGAAGGTACGTCGGAGTGTCGGTCCTGCCCGCGGTAATCGCGAGCCCGACAGGTCGCCGGATGCCGAAGGCGTCTGTTCGAGAGCTACCCGCAAGCCACGGCGAGCCACGCAACCGCACCGCCCTTGCTGTCACTTAGTGGCATACTGTCACTTGAGGACACGATAGAACGGTGAGGGAGTGGCATGAAGACAGTGCCGGACGGCGGAAGGGGGATGAGTGCTCAGCGACGTGCGCGACTGCGGCTGGAGATCTCCAGGGAGGCGGCGCGCCTGTTCTGGGAACAGGGCGTGGCTGCTACCAGCGGCGACCAGATCGCGGAAGCCGTAGGCCTGTCCACCCGCACCATCTGGCGGCACTTCCGCAGCAAGGAGAGTTGTGCCGAGCCGATCATCGTGCAGGGCGTTGTCACCATGATGAGCGTGCTGCGCAGTTGGCCCCGGGAGTCCTCCCTCGAAGACCATCTGACCAGGGAACTGGCCAGACTCGGCCACGAGAGGCCACCTGTCGATATTGCCGACGAGATGCTTGCCATGAAGATGATCAAGCTCGCCGATACCGAGCCGCCGCTGCGCACGGCATGGTTGATGGCCTGTGACCAGGTGGAGCGCGAGATGTGTGTGATCATCGGCGACCGACTTCAGCGCTCGGCCGACGACCTGGCGGTACGCATGCACGCCGCGGCGACCGCCGCGGTCTTACGGGTGCTGGACGAGCACATCGGCGCCGCCTTGCTCGCCGACGCCGACACCACAGAATTCACCAATGTGACGGCCCTCTCCCGACACCTCTCCCACGCGATCCGCACAGCCACCAGTGGAGCGCTGGGCGACCCCGTCACCTGAGAGCCCAGCCTCACGCACCACGAAGCGAGATGTGCCTGACATGTCTGTCTGTATGCGTGCTGCTGCAAGCGAGGTCCCGCACCTCGTCGCCAGGAGTTCCTCCATGTCCTTCTCTCACCTCGCCGCAGCGAACCCGCAAGGGCGGCCGGCCACACTCGAGCGGTCCATCGACCTATCCGTCCGCCCCGACGCGGTTCGGTTCCCCGTGTCTTCGGCAGTTATAGCCTCAACGAGCGGGCCCACGGCGGCCCTCATCCCGGCCCCGTCGGTCTTAACGCCGATCACCCGCGGAAACGCCAGAAACGACGCGGCCGTCGTCAGGACCGACGCGCAGCCATGGACATCGCAACGGCCTTACGCCTCGCGCACCGGCCTCTATCCCGGCACCAGTGCTTCGCCGGCAGGATCCAGTGTCCATGCATCACACGGACCGCGGCGGTCCCCAGTACCTCACCGCCACATCCCTTGGCGGCTCCCGTGCCAGTCATGACCTCGATCCTCACGCCGCTGGACTCCGTGGCGGTGCCTGACGAGGGCTCTCTGCGCTTTTCAATCCTGGGACCGCTCAGGGCGTGGCGCGGAGACCGCGAACTGGATCTCGGCTCACCGCAGCAGAGAGTAGTGCTGGCCGCCTTGTTGCTGCGACGAGAGCGTACGGTGACGGTCGCCGAACTTGTCGACGCCGTATGGGGCGACGAGCCGCCCTCCACCGCCGTAGCCGTACTACGCACCTACGCGTCACGGCTGCGCAAGGTGCTGGAGCCGTGGCGTAGCGCCCGTGACCTTCCACAGGTGGTCGTCTCGGCGGGGGACGGATATATGGCTCGCGTCCCGGAACGCCTCCTGGATCTGAGCGTGTTCGAACGGCGGGTCGCCGAAGCCAAGGCGTTGCATGCCTCGGGTGATCTGCTGGCCGCCGCGGAGCTGCTGCGCACAGCGCTCGACGGGTGGGAAGGAACTCCGCTGGCCGGGCTGCCCGGCCCCATGGCCGAGGCGGAGCGCTCCCGGCTCATGGAGGAGCGGCTGACCACGCTGGAGGCCCGCCTGGACACTGAGGTCCAGCTTGGGTATCACCATGAACTGATCGCCGAGCTGGCCGCACTGACTGGCAAACACCCACTGCGTGAACAGCTGTGCCGACTGCTCATGCTGTCGCTGTACCGGTCCGGGCGGCAGGCCGAGGCGCTCGCGGCCTACCGTAGAACCCGGAGCACTCTGGTCAGCGAGCTCGGCATCGAACCGAGCTCGCCGCTACGGGAGCTGCACGACCGCATACTGGCAGCCGACACGTCGCTGGAGCCCTCCCCACCACAACGAGAGCCCGAGGCGTGGATCACCCCAGTAACCGAACTGGCGCCCCGCCCCGCCCAGCTTCCCGCCGATCTGTCCTCCTTCACCGGACGCCGAACCGAGCTGGCCCAGGCCCACGCCCTGTTGCCCGACGACGACAAGCAGCCCACCGTGATCAGCCTGATCGGCGGCATGGCGGGCATCGGCAAAACCGCTCTGGCCGTGCACTGGGCCCATCGGGTGGCGCACCGCTATCCCGACGGACAGCTGTACATCAACCTGCGCGGCTTCGACCCGGTCAAGTCCCCCTTGAAACCAAACGAAGCCATATGCACCTTCCTTGACGCGCTCGGCGTCGCTCCCCACCGCATCCCCACACGCCTTGACGGCCAGACAGCACTGCTGCGCAGCATGCTCACCCGAAGGCGGATGTTGATCCTCCTGGACAACGCTCGCGACACCGAGCAAGTCCGCCCCCTGCTGCCGGGATCCGCTGGTTGCCTAGTCATCGTTACGAGCCGCAACCAGCTCACGGGCCTGATCACCGGTGAAGGGGCTCATCCCATGACGCTGCACCCGATGACGCCCGCAGAGGCACGCAGCTTCCTTGCGCTCCGTATCGGCGCGGCACGGCTGGCGGCGGAACCTCAGGCAACGGATGAGATCATCACACGCTGTGCCCGACTGCCTTTGGCCCTGGCCATCGTCGCTGCCCGTGCCGCCACCCGCTCCGGGTTCCGCCTTGAAGACGTCGCCAGGGAACTGCACGACAGCGAGGACAGCCTCGACGCGTTCGCCGGAGGCGACACCGCGACAGATCTGCGCGCTGCCTTCACCTCGTCATACGACAGCCTGTCCATCCCGGCCATCCGACTGTTCCACCTGTTGGGTCTGCACCGCGGCCCCGACATCTCAGCGCCGGCCGCGGCAGCCCTCGCCGGGCTCCCTCTGCGAGAGACCCGCAGCCTGCTGGTAGAACTCACCCACGCACACCTGCTCACCGAGCATGCGGCAGGCCGCTATTCCCTGCACGACCTGCTGCGTGTCCACGCTGCCGAACGCGTCGCCACCGAGGAGACGGCGCAAGAGCGCGACCGGGCCCTAGAACGGCTCGCCTACTGGTACCTGCACAGCGCGGACACCACCCAGGCTCGCATGGCCCCCCACCACCACTGCGGCCCCCTGCAGACGCTGCCCCCCGACGTCCTCTCCGGCCTTCGCCCCTCGTAATGCTGCACTGAAACAGCATCCACCGCTCCTCACGACAGGTCGCAGACCGTGGGCAATCTGGGTACCTCGCATTGTCCTAGCGACCTGAACCCTCAGCCTGCGACCACCGTCATGTATGGAGCAGTCACAACAGACGATACAGAAGGCGAGAGATGAGGCCCCATGACCACCCCTGCAGGAGAAACCCTGCCCGATACACCGCCATACGCGCGGTCCCGCGCCTCCGCTACGGAATTGGCTGCCGGCCTGATCAAGGAGGAGCAGGCCTCTCAGGGAACAGGAGAAACCGACTGGAGGGAACTTTTTGCGGGACCTCCGACCTCCTCCGCCTCACTCCCCCCTACTCGCCTCGAACGTGTCCGGACAGCCACCTCGCGAATGATCCGCAGAATCACCAGCCTGGGGACGGGTCCGCGCGACGAACGGCGCAGCTACGCTCAGGTAGTCGATGGGCTGAGCCGCAAGAAACAGCGAGAGGTGGGATCTGCAGCATGGGCGCTTATCACAAAAGACCGACGACTCATGCAGCTCTACGACAGTGGAAAAATCCCTCACACTATGGAAAAGGTCGAACAGGCGGGAATCGTAGCACATACACAATACGCGATCGGCGGGGCAGCGGCACCCAAACTGCAATACGGATCTGTGCCCATTTCACACTCACAGTCTCAAGCAATACACGCGGTCTCCCCAGATCACACAGCATACAAGGACTCTTCCCCCTCTCCTCTGCCCTCCCAGGGGCATAACAGTCACCACACCAGTGCCCGCTCTCAACCCGGCGGTCAAGCGATTACGCCCTCCAACGACCTGGCTCCGTCCGTTCGTGAATTCCTCCCTTTTCCCGTGCGAGAGACTTCGGGGGGGTGGGCAGCGGAGGTGATGAGCTCGATGGATGACGTGATGCTTGCCGGTAACTCCACAGCAGAAGCCGCGCAGAAACGCGGAGCACAGCACTCCGCACCACATCAGGCACTCAGACAGGGCCCCCGGGCCAGGGGCCGTTGATTACGCCGGGGGTGCTACGCGGAGGGTTCAGGTGCTTACAGCCTCGCCGAGACGGCCGACGGCGACCGTACTCACGACGCTCGCCATGCGCTGGGACACGTCTCGCATGTCTTTCGGTGACCATCCAGCCACTAGGGCTCGCCCCAATTCTTCGTTGGCCAGTCTCAAGACCGCCGTCGCCACAGCAGCCAGTAGGCGTGTCTTGGTTTCGTCCACCGGACATCGCAGACGCTCGGCGACGACCAGGACCAATTGTTTCTCCACTCGGTAACACGTCATCAGCCACGCTGTGCGGACCGCTGGCTCCCGTTCGGCCAGGGTGATCATTTGTGTGGCACTCACAAAATCGGAGACTTCCCAGGGGTCGGGCTGGATTCGTTGCATCGCCGACAACTCCGCAGCGATGTGATCCTCTAGTGACACCTGACGCGGCCACCGGCGCAGCAAGGCGACGAACCACTCCACGCCTGCCTCCACAACAGGCTCTACGCAACTCCCCTTGTTGCGGAAGTGCCGCCAGATAGTCCGCGACGACAATCCGACCCGCTCGGCGATTTGCTCCCCGCTCGTGGCTGCAAAACCTTGCTGCCAAAAAAGCCGCGCCGCTTCTCTCGAAATCTCCAGGCGAATCTGACGGCGACGCCTCTCAGTCATTCCTCCGGCGGGCCGATTCATCTTTCACAAACCCTCATGTCAAAATCCTCATAGGAATCTTCACTACCATCCCTACGGGTGACGCGCAGCATCACCGGTAAAGGTAATGAGCGCCCTGCAGTGTCCACGTAGAGCGATCTTCCCGGCACGCTCAGTCTCGCTTTCGCGCGAGGTCTACTGTTCGACTGAACCCTTCACGAGGCTCTGTCCGTGGTGGCCTTCTGGACCACGACCGGCGGACGGCCCATGGGGCCGGGCGATCAGGTCCGAGTTCCGCGGTATCGCCCGACCGGCACAAGGAGTCCCGGATTGCATCCCTCACCCCCCGCACAGTCATCTCACGACTCCGAATTGGTGCCCGTGCGGGAACGAATCCAGGAGATAGACACCCTGCGCGGGTTCGCCCTGCTGGGCATCCTCCTGGTCAACATCCAGGTCATGGCGGGGCCGCACCTGGACGGCGGAGGGCAGCCCGTGATGTCACAGGTGGACGAAGCGGCGGGTTGGCTGGTCACGGCCCTGGTCAGCGCCAAGTTCTATCTGCTCTTCTCATTCTTGTTCGGCTACAGCTTCACACTGCAGCGGGCCTCGGCCGAACGCGCGGGCGGGCCCTTTGCCCCCTGTCACCTGCGTCGTCTTACGTGTCTGTTCCTCCTGGGGGCAGTCCACGGGGCCTTGCTGTTCTCCGGCGATGTCCTCATGACCTACGCCGTGTTGAGTCTGATTCTGTTCGCCGTCCGGGACATCTCGCCGCGCTCCGCGGTGTGGACGGCGGCCTGGCTTGTCCTCGGATGCGCAGCGTGTTTGCTGGCCTGGGGGCTGCTTGCCGTGGCCTACGGCAAGCTGGTGCCATCGCAGGAGGTCGCGGCCGTCCTCCAGGAGCGGGTGGCGGCCCACCGAGGTGATGCCGGCTCGGTCGTCCAGGCCCATCTGCGTTCTCTGCGTGACGGGCTGGGCTGGACCCTCCTCTACAGCGCCGACATGCTGGCGGCCTTCCTGGTGGGCATGGTCGCGGGCCGACGCGGGATTCTTGCCAAAAGCTCGCAGTACCGTGCCCAGATGGTGCGCATCGCTGTCGGCGGCCTGCCGATCGGCCTGGCCGGCGGTGTCGTCATGGCGATCTGCCGCAATGGGCCGCTGGACGGGCGCTGGCACAACGTCGGATCGGCGGTCGGTGTGCTCACCGCCCCGGCGCTGACCGCCGCATACGTCTGTGGGCTGCTGCTTCTGGTGCACACCGGCCCCGGACGCTGGGTGGGCGACGCGCTGGCTCCGGCCGGGCGCGTCGCTCTGACCAACTACCTTACCCAGTCGCTGGTGACGGCAGTGGTGTTCACCGGCTACGGGTTGGGATGGTACGGCCGCTTCGGGAACACCGTGCTGCTGTCTGGGTGTCTCTGCCTCTACGTGGCGCAACTGGTCTGTAGCAAGTGGCTGTTGCGCCACGCCCGCTATGGGCCGGCCGAGTGGTTGCTGCGCACTGCGACCTTCGCACATAGGCCATGACTTACCTGACGGGTGGCTTCTGGAGGGGCACCGCATCGCGCTGCCACCTGTGCACGCCGTCCGTGTCCCCGGACGACACGTGACCGGACCAGGCGCGGGTGGCTCGTTCGGTGATTGCCGCCGTCTCTGCTTTGGCCGCTGCAGAGATGGACGCCGCCCCGGGCTCTTTGTACCACGGGCGCAGACGGATGAGAGCGGGGCGCACGCCGGTGGCCAGAAGCAGCGCCGTGCCCTTGGGAAGAGCCCGGATACGGTCGGCCGGCAGCGTCGGATCCAGACGGTACGAGTAGGAGCGGGATGTGCCTTCCTTGCCCTTGTTGATCGTAGGTGTGCGTACATCGTGGTTGCCGACGAGCTTGGAGATCTTCTCCACGAAGTCGGCGTCGTCCAGACCCGCGCCGAGGAGTTTTATCGTCGCTGCGCTCCACATCGCGTCCATGCCTGCCTCACCCCACACGCGGCTCCCCTGACGGTAACTCTGCAACAGGGTGACGACGTTGATACCTCGGGACCCGAAGTGGCTGTACAGGTCGGGCAGGTCAGAGATGCGGCAGACGTTGGCCGCCTCATCGAGGACCGCGGTCATCGGTGGGTCCAGCCGCCCACCCATCCGCTCGGCGGCGACCACGCCCGCTCGCATCGTGGCGTCGGCGAGGCCCGCGATCACGCCTGCGGCCGATCCTCCGCCGTCCTTCGACAGAAGGTAGAGGGTGTCCCTGCCGAGCACGTGCTCGTGCGGCCTGAACTGCGGAACACGTGGGTCCTCTGTCACCCAGGCCACAATCTCGGGGTCGAGCAGACAGGCCACACACTGACGGGCCGTCTCATAGATGCCATCACGGGTTTCCACCGCACCCCGGACCGTGCCCTGCAACTGCTCCGCCATGGCGACCATGTTGACGTCCCGCAGCAGGTCGACGGGCGTGCGGTCAGCGGGGTCCGCGAGCCAGGCCAGCAAGTCCAGCACGGTGGCCTTGCCGCGCGCTGCGGCCAGGAACAACGCAGTGAGGGTGTTCTGTGCCGCTGAAATCCAGAAGTCCTTCTTCGACTGATCGTCGTTGACGGACGCCACGAAATGCCCAGCCAGTCGCCTCGCGCCCTCGATGGTGTGGCAGTCGGCGAGGATGTCCCACCACATCTCGCGCGGGGCGTGGGCGATGCCTTGAGGGTCGAACGTCCACACCCGGCCGGCCTTCTCGCGTTCGGCCCGGGTGACGGCGTACACGTCGGACTTGTTCGAGGTCAGCAGCACCGCGCCCTGGGCACGTAGTACCCGGGGGACGGCGATGCCGGTGGACTTCCCGGCGCGCGGGGCCATCAGGTCCAGTTCCACGTCCTCGTAGGAGGAGCGCAGTTCTGGGCCGTTCGGTTCGAGGTCGCCGAGGAGGTTGCCCGTCTCGTCGGGGTGAAGATTCTGCCGGCCCTTGAGGGAAGGGCGCAGATCACGGGCCCGTTCTGCGATGCCCTGTGGGCCCAGGGCGGCCAGTTCCCGCTGTCCTGCAAGGCCCTTGGGCCGGGCTGCGTAGCGCATCACCTTACGCACTGCCAGGACGCCGAGGGTGACGATGGTGCCGAAGAGCAGGGCGATACCGGCGCCCACAGCGACCGGTGATGCCTCCGGCCACAACGTTTCCGGACCGGTGCTCAGCAGGGTGGCGAACGTCGTCAAGGCGAACGGCGGAGGATGCCAGCCAGCCCCGGTGAGGGCTGCGCCGAGCGTCCCGCCCAGCCAGACGCACCCGAACACGGCCAGGCAGATGCCCGCCAGCAGTACGATCGCCCAGGGCAGCAGGTCGTTGCCGTGCATTCGGGCCTTGGCTGCGGCCGAGTTTCCACTCACGCGGTCCGCCCCCCGTCGATGCCCGAGTACTTGGTGAGGTCAAGGGCGGACAGCTGGTCGGTGGCGGGCTCGTTGGCCTGCCACCGCTTGTTCGTGTCATGCAGATGCCGCTCGGTATCAGTGATGGCGACCTTGATCGGGATTCCTGGCCGTCCACCGACCTTGATCAGGAAGCGGCCGCGGCCGGGCGGTTCCTCGCGGTCGCCGTAAGCGGCCCAGCCCGGCGGTGATGACCAGGAGGAGACCAGCTCGATCTCCCGGCGGGACAAGCCCACAACCTGGCCGAGCTCTTCCATCTCCTGGCGGGGCAGCCCCGCGCACACCACCATGCCCGCCCTCTCGACGAAGCCGCGGGCCTTGACCCGGTCTGCGTTGGTACCCAGCGCCTCGGCGTCCTTCAGGGTGTGTGTGATCTTGGCGTCGCCGAGGCCAAGGGAGCGGTTGAGCCGGGTAAGGGCGTCGATGCGGTCCACGATGCCGGAGGCGGCACGCAGCGGCCTCCACAACTCATCCAGCACGGTGAAGAACCAACGTCGCGGAGCGAGGCCGGCGTCCGCCAGGGCGTGCGAAGCAGCCACGGTGCCCAGCCCGTCCGACCACGCCGCCAGCATCGCCGCCGCGGTGAGCTGAGTGTCAGACTCACCGATCCGGGAGATGTCCACACAGACGGCGGGAGCATTGATGTTGATGCGGGTCGACGTTGCCGAGGCGAAGGTGTCTCCCAGCGGGCCGTCCAGGATGCCCAGCAACGAGCGGTGCAGAGGATCAACAGCGTTGCGGTAACGGGCTTCGTCCCCGCGGTCCAGGGTCACCGCCCGCACCCGGTCGGGGCCTTCGGCAAGGACCCGCACCAGGTCGGGCAGGAGCGGTGCCTGATCCGGTGGGGTGCGCTCGCGGAGATGATGCAGGGCCGCGGACAGCACTGACTGCTCGTGATCTTCCATGGGATGGTCGCGCACGATGGTGATGAGTGCGGCGACCATGTTGAGGACACGGCCATGGGTCTCTGAGGCCAGCACGCGCCCGGCCTCACCGCCGATGCGCCGGGCCGCGGTTCCCATGGCGCCGGGGTCCAGGACGTTGATGCCCCCCATGCCCCGTCCGATGGACAGGACCTGGCCGCCCAGAGCGCGCACGGTGTCGGCGTAGTCGGGCTTGAGATCGCCCAGGACCAACGGCACTACGCCGGTGGCGGCCAGACCGATAAGCATGCGGTTGACCAAGGTGGACTTGCCCAGACCAGGCATGCCGAGCATGAACAGAGACGGGTTGGAGATGTAGTGCGCGCGAGTGAACCACGACAGTGGGTCACCACACACAGTGGCTCCGGTGTACAGATGCTGCCCCAGCGGGACGCCGGTCATCGGCGCGCTCGATCCCGCCGCGAACGGCCACAGCCCGCAGGCCTGCACGGTGGTGGCGCGCCACATGGTCGGCGGGTCCAGGTTGGCGACCTCACCGCCGCCAGGGCCGGGCCAGCCACGAGGCGAAGGCATCTTCTCCCTGGACGGTACGGCCGCCCGCCTGCCGGTATTCCTCCTTTTGTTGCTCTTGGTCGCCGGGTTCGGCCCCTCGTCCCTGTAGATGATCTCGTCCAGCTCATCATCCGGATAGCCGACAGCGTCCTGACGCGGGTCACTGGGCCTGCTTGCTCCGCGTACGCCCTTAAATCTCACAGTGCTTCCTTCAATTCGCGCGGTACCAGCGTGTACTCCCACGGCAGAAGCCCGGCCGGCAGCGTGCAGCTGAAAGCCGCCGCCTGCATCCGGTCCGCCGGGCGCATCAACAGCCGCGCCCCAGCAAGCAGGTTGCGCACCGTCACGCTGGCGTCCTCCAGCTCCTCGGCAGTGTCGACCGTCACCGTGACCATCAAGGAGAACTCCACCAGGCCTGCCCCCGTGGCCTCCTCCACCGCTGTCTGCTCGGCGGCGCGCACCTCGGTAGCGGCACGTGCCTGGACCATGCCTCGGCGGGAGGTGGCCATGAACTGCGCGGCTCGCCGGTCGGCCTCAACGATGCGCGCTGAGGTCGCCGGGTCGATGGGGCGGTACAACAGCGCCACCCGCTTGCGGCGGGTGCCGGGCGCGTCCTCCAGCAGACCGCGTAGCACTTGGGCGCGCACAGTGCCACGGGGCGCGATGGTCAGCAGCCAGCTGCGCGACACCCCCGAGTCGTGGTGGTAGGCGTTGACCTTTTCGACGGTCGCCGCAGGACCGGCGTCGTCCCACTTCAGCCCGGTGCCCCCGTGGACCGCCCGGGCTTCGAGGATGTCCGACGCCACGGCCGGGTCGTAGGCCACCCGTAGGACTTCGGCGATACGTTCGGCCGACAGTGGCGTGGCAGGTCCGCCTCCCGCGTTCATTACTCCTGCCAGCAGGCCAGGAATACGGGCTGCCAGGTCGGTGACGATGTCGTCCGGCTTGCGCTTCTGACCAGTGGGTACCCCGTAGGTCAGCGTGATGTAGGTGTGCATCTCGGACGACGCGGCCGGATAGCGCTGCACTACCTCCTCCATCACGGCCCGCGCCGCAGGCGGGGCGTTGGCGTCGATGCGGGGCAGGACCTCGTTGGCCAGTCTCGTGCCCGTGTCCGGAGCGGTTTCCACGATCACGCTGGCTCCGCGCAGGGCGGGTTCGCCGGACAACCGAGCCAGCCAATGCCCCCAAGAAGCCACCCAGTTGTCGACCTGGTCGGTGTCGACGAGCGACCCGCCGTCGGGCTCGCAGCCGAGCACAATCGTGTAGAGATTGCGGCTGGAATGATGAAGGACACCGAAGGACTGGTCATACGCGTCCCTGCCTTCCAGGACCTTGACCCGGCTGAGCAGTCCGGGTGGCCGGAATTGGCCGCCCGGCCGGGGGGACAGCGGACCGGACAAATAGGTGGTTGCCCCTTTGGACTTGCGCTGGAGCCAGCCGATGTGCACGGCGAGCATCTGGTAGACGTTGCGTCCGTCCTGTGTCCGCACGGCCAGTGGCAGGAGCAGCAGTACTTGCAGGACGGCGAGGACGATCACGAGTTGCAGCGAGAACAGCGAGACGAGCAGGTCGAACACGATCGCACCGAAAACTGCGACCGTGCCGACGAGGCCCAGCGGTCCCAGTCCGGGCCGCCTGGGTCGGCGCCAGTTCCCGTATGTGGGGTCGACTGTGGCGGCTTCGGCAGCCATGGGCACACCTGTCCTTCCTCTGGTGGTTGTTGCTTTCCGTGGGCGGGGCGAGCACGTGACACATCAGGGCCGGTCGGATCGGATGGCCACGCGCGGCCCCTCGGCGCACGTCGGCACTCCGGTCATCCGAAGGGCGGTCAGTGACCGCCCGCGCCCTTGGCCCCGTCGGCGCCCTCGACCGCGCTCTGGGCGATGTCCACGGCCCCCTTGGCGGTCCTGGCCACCATCTGGGCGCCGAACACCGCCGCACTGACACCTCCGTCCCTGGCACCCGTGGCGGCTTGACTCCTGTGGTCCGAGGGCCCCCCGTCCCCCTGGGGGCTGCTCCCGCTCGCGCCTTGCGGCTCGCCGCCTGTGGAGCCGGGTACCGCACTGGGAGAAGCTGCCGGCCCACCGCCACGGGACCCGGCCGGGCCACCGTTGCCACCACCGCTCTGAGGGCTGCCGCCACTCGCGGAACCGGAGGGGCCACCGCTGTCCTCACCCTCGCTCGGGCGACCGACGGCCCTGCGCCTTAGGCGCTGGCCCATCATCGCGGGGACAGGCGCCGCCGTTGTTCCGGTACCGGACTGATCCGGCGTGGGTGCGTTGTCACCGGTTCCTCCGTGTCCTCCGCCACCGCCACCGGATGTGGAAGCCCCACCGGAGCCAGTACCGCCTCCCGCTCCGGACGCGCGACCGCCTCCGTCGGCGCCAGTGGCACTGCTGCCCGCACTGGCGCTGCCACTGGCCATGGCACCGGTCATCGCCTTGCCGCCGCCCGCGGCGACCGCACCGGTCGCTCCAGTGGCGATGCTGCTGGCGATGCCCATCGTGGTGCTTCCGACGGAGTCGCCGCCAAGAGCTTCAGTCGCCGGGACGATCACCCGCATCAGCGCCGGAAGGGCGATGGCCGACAGCAGCAGCACACCCATTCCCGCGATCTGCGTGTCAACCTTGTCGCCGCCCGCGGAGTTGATCATGACAGCGCCCGAGTACATGACCAGAGCAACCGTCGGCTTGTACAGCAGCCACGCGATCATCCATCCGAGGTGCTTCCGCCACCACGTGCCGCCCCAGTCCGTGACAGACGCCGCGGCAGCCAGGGGCAGCGTCCCCATGAGCATGATCATCACGCCGAGCCGAATGTACATGAGGATGACATGGATGATGCCGGCGATGATCAGCAGCGCTCCGATGATCAGCAGCAGCATGTTGGGGATCTCGTCGTTGCAGTCGATACCCGCGAGCAGCTCCTCAAGGGCCCGGCCGAACAGGAACCCGGAGTAGTCGTCCATGAGGACGGCGAATGTGCTGATCACGGTGCTAGCAGCCGCGCTGACTACGACGACGCGCACGACGCCTTTCAAGGCGGTCTGGCCCGCATCGGCTTTCCTGTCCAAGGCCATCTTGACGGCTGCGAAGAGGAGCGATCCGATCGAGAGGTAGATGACGAGCCATCGTATCTGACCGCTGATCACATTTGATGCGGCTACGTCATTCGACTTTACGTCACCATTTGATTCGAATATTTCGAGGGCGCCACTCACCGCTAGTTTGGCGACCATCCGGATCATCTCACCGATGGGGTCGTCGAACATCCCGAGGAAGTCGATACCACCTCCGCAACCGTTGCCTGCGGCTAGGTACATGTCAACCTTCCCATAGGACGAAGTCGTTGGGCGTCGCTGTTTTCGCTGGCGAATAAAGAGAACCGTCGCCTTGAGGCTCCACTTTCCAGTCGCCTTCCCGCCAGCGAATGGATACCGACATCGAGAGATTGCCGCCGAGGGGGGACGCGACGAGCAGACGTATCACCGCGGCGTTCTTCGAGTACGACGCGACGGAGAAGCCTGTAAATCTTTCGATGGCTCCGTTCTTCGGTTGGGTCTCATCGTCGGCCATCTTCGTCTCGACGAGCCTGTCACGCCGCTCCCCCGGCGCGATCTGCTGTTCCGCGACTGTACGCCAGGCGGGACCTTCCATCTGGACAGGAATAATGTGCGCCGCCAGCACGGCCCCCAAGGGTGTGTGCGCGAAGCACCACCATGCCCCCGTGTCGGTCCGGAGGGGCCCGGCTGACGTCGAGGTGGGCACCATGTCGGCGGCGAGCTTCTTCCAGTGCACATCCGCTGGCGCGGCAACTGGTTGCGCAGTGTTGCGGTCGTCGGTGCGACAGTTCTCCGGGCGCCCGCCGGGGCCTCGCCGGGCCTGCTGGGGATCGCCTGGGGACAGCGGACCGCTGATCCCTGCGAGGGCTTCCCTTCCGGGAGCCGTGCTGGTCTCAGCAGCTTCGCCGTCGTCCATCGCAAAGGCCACCAGCGACATGGTCACGAGGAACGCCAGGAAACCGGCCGCGTTCAGCCAGCCTCGCTGTTTGTAAAACGGCCCGTCGGTGGGCGCCTGTTTCCGTCTCGCACCGAACATTTTGATCCTGCTCCCCGCGCGTCCCTAGGCATTCTTGAAGAAGAAGGTGACCGTGGGACCGGCAGCGGCCACGAGGATGCAGCCTCCCAACACCATGCCCAGCCGGCTGAAGTGTTCGGAGGATTCACCACGCTTCACGGACACGGCCATCATGATGCCGGTGGCCAGAATCCCCACCACCCCGGCCACGGTTCCGGCCCACGCAGCGATCCCGAGGACGACTTCGACTGCGTCATTGAGCTCACCTGGCGCCTTGCTGTCCACATCGGGCACGTCGCTGGTATCACCGGCCGCCAGGTGGATGTTGCCATTCACGTAGAGAGAGAGGAGGGTGTCCTTCACGAATTTCTCCGGTTCGATAAAGATTCAGAAAGAGTGTGCTACATACAGCACGAAGAACGGAGCCACACCGCTTCAAGTCGTGTCACGGCTACTTGGCCAGCCACGGCACAATGACGAATTGAACAATCGGTCCCGCAGTGGCACCGATGATGCAGGCACCGAGGACGAAAACCACTCCTCGGTAATAAGTTGCCCCCTCACCCATTTCACCGCGCCGCAATTGCATGGCCATCTGGATGCCGACGATGAGCAGGCCTGCTACGGCTGCGGCTGTCACCGCCCAGGAGAGGTAGCCGAGCAGTTCGGTGCCCCCATGCCGAGTCGGATCGAACTCGCCTGCGGGGGCGAAGTCATCTGGATCGATGACTTCCTCCGGGATCGATCCGGACACCAGACTCATCGAGGTCTCCCCGTGCGTCCGGTCGAGCCGGAGAGAAGTCTGTCCAGGGCTCGCACTTCCCTGGGCGGTGCATCCACCTCTTCGCCGAAGCGCCAGGCCGGCACCCAGGGAACGCGGTACACCTTGACCGCCGAACGCATGACGCGCACGCGTTGGCCGAGCTTGCGCGGCAGACGGCCCGGCGCGTCCGCGACGAGTACGACGCTGAGGAGCTGAATCCCCGCGGGATGGTCTCCCAGCCGCAGCGCGTTCAGTGCTTGGGACGCTGCGCGCATGCCCTCGGCATGAGTGCGTGCGACGAGCAGCACCTGGCCCGGTTCGCCCCGGCCGGGAACAGGCCACCGACGACCCACGTCCACGCCGCCCAGCACCCGCGCGAGTGTGCTCGCGCCCGATCCACCGTGCGCGCTGACCCAAGAGACCTTGTGGCCCTTGTGCTGTAACGGCACCCGCTCGGACGGTGCGGAGGGCCACGACGAGCCGGTCCGTGCCGTGCTCGCGGGAGGAGTCAGCCGAGCGTCCTGCGCCTGCGGAGTCGGGCCTTGCGCGGGCGTGACCGGTGCCGGCACGGGAGCTGGCGGTCCCATCGGCGCCGTATCAGCCGGACGGGCGGTAGGTCCCCGGACCCACATCCGCGAGTCGGCGGATGCCGTCGGCGGGATACCCATGTGCGTCCCCCTTCCCTCGTTTTGCCTGGTTTGCTAGGACGACGGATCCCGCTTTGAACTGATTGGTCGCTGTGGCCGTTGGGGCGTGCGAGCCGACGGTGATCCGTCGGGCAGCCACTACGGGAATTCGGGTGGCCTGGTTCAAGGTTTCTGCCCGCCCGCGTCGTGCGGGCGCCGCACTGTAGGTCGAGGGTCGAGTGAAAGAGAGCGTGACTGGTGGCGAGTGGACGTGACTCCGGCTCCTCCGGCGGGTCGGGGACGCAGCAGTTGCTCATGTGGATCGGTCTCAGTGGCGGGACGGTCGGCTGCCTTCTCTCTCCGCTGATCATCCTGCTCCTCATCGCCGCCACGCTCATCGTCTGCGCCATCGGCTTCTTCTTCTGGCCCCTTGTGCTCCTCTGCGACATCTTCAACTTCTGCGGCACCGACCACGGCGGCAGCGGGGCCAGGGACGAGGTCTCGATGGTGATGAACGGCGACGGGCGTGAGGAGTTGTACTCCACGAGCGTGCCCTCGGACCTCGCGACGACCATCCGCGAGGCCGGGGCGGAGTGCACGCAGATAGGCCCCGTCGTCATCGCTGCCCAAATCCAGCTGGAATCCGGCTGGAACAGGACTCTCGTCGGAGACGACGGGGAGGAGGGCATCTCACAGCTGCCACCGGACAAGTTCGAGGAGTTCGGTGAGGACGAGGACGACAACGACAAGACCTCGGCCATGGATCCTGAGGACTCGATCATGGCGCAGGGCAGGTACATGTGCTCACTCAGCAAGGACGTCGGGACACAGCTCGACGCCGGCGCGATCGAGGGGGACCCCCTCGATCTGACCCTGGCCGCCTACAACATCGGGTTCGAGACCATCGAGCAGGCCGGTGGGCTCCCGGAAGGCACTGAGGGAGCCTCCGCGAAGGGCTACGTCACAGCCATCCGGGCGTCCTTCCCGTACTACGCCGGCACCCTGGCGAAGGACGGAGAGGACTACCCCAGCATGACCTCGCCACCGTGGCCCAGCGGAGCCCGGAAACCTGAGTCATGACAACCACAGGCATCAGGGCAAGGAGTCATCACATGCTCGGTAGACGCAGCCGCGGCAAACAGCAGAACTTTCCAGATCACACGAACACGACGATGCAGCCCTCGCTCCTTTGCGAGGTACTGATCCTTGGTGACGGCAGCGCGGTCATCGACGGCGTCGGCTTCCCCGTACCGGACGGCGAACCGGTGCATGTCGCCGTCCTCGACGCGATGCACCGTCAGGCGCAAGCGCGGGGCGAGCCTGTGCAAGCGACGATCCATGACAGGCAGGAGAGGTACACCACACACGTTGAAGTCGCTCCTGACGGGTCGAGCCGGGTCCTGCGGCACGAGGGAGAAGAACAGGAACCGGACTTGGGCCTCGCTGCCTCGGGGCCCGGCCTCGAACCGTTGCACGTCGGACCGCAGTCACCGCCGCCGGTCACCCCGTCATCGGCCAGTGGCGCGACCGATGCCTCACCGGCCCCCGAGGCCTTGCCGTCCACAGCCTCCCCCACCGAGATGGACACCCCTGCCCCGGCAGTACCGGAGCAGTTCGGAGACCTCGTCGGACAGATCACGTCGGCGCTGGACACCGGCAACCTGGAGAGCGCGATGGCACTCGCCTTCCGGTTGAGCAAGATCACCGAGCGCACCTTCGGCGCCGGGCATCCCCAGACGCTCGAAGCACACGCCTTGGAAGCATTCGTGGCCCACCGAAGCGGCAATCACCGATTCGCGGCGACCAAGTCCCTTGAACTTGCTCGGTTCCGCGGCGACATGGGCGACGGCCGGGCACATGAGGAACTGAGGCGTGCCGTCGCAGCCTGGCAGTTGGCCGACGACATGCCGTGGGCTGTCGACTTCGGCCGAAGCCTGCTCACCGTGTGGTCCGTTCTCGCGGAGCGGGGCGAATCGTCCGCCCAAGATGCTGTATTGCTGCGCGGCGTCAATCGCCGTATATACACCCTGGCTGCTGCTGCGGCCGCCCACCGAACAGGCGCTGCTTGAGAAGAGGCACAGGTCAACGAAGGGGCTGCGAGCACGAGCACAGGGTGCGGACGCTCTGGTCGCCGCGACCTCCACCCTCAACGGCTACGAAGCCACCGCTCCCGTCATGCATAGAACGTCAATTCGACGTGTAATTCCCGTCGTGAGACTCCCCACGAAGCAAGGTCGCTAAACCCGGCCTCACGGACTGACCCATGTGGTCACGGAACGAGGGAGCAATCGTGAGCTGGACGGGAATGGGTTCCTCGGGGGCGGTCAGCGCACGGGAGCGCGCGATGCGCACGCTATATGACGAACAGGCGCATTCTCTGTTCACCTACGTGGTGCGGCTGCTGGGCGGGGACCGGTACCGGGCCGAAGACGTGGTACAGGAGACCCTGCTGCGATGCTGGCGCACGCAGGACCTGGGCGACTGCAAGCACTTGCGGCCATGGCTGTTCCGGGTGGCCCGCAACATCGTCATCGATGAGCACCGGCTGCGCATGGCCCGTCCGCGGGAGATCGACGGCGCCGCATGGCTGGAGGAACTGCTGGCGCGGCCCGACGGCGTCGACAGGATGCTGTCCTCGATAATCCTCAAGGAGGCGATCCGGGAACTGTCGCCCAAACACCGTGAAGTGCTCTACGAGACCTACTACACCGGCAGATCGTCACGCGAGGCGGCTCTCGTGCTCGGCGTGCCTCCGGGTACCGTCAAGTCACGTCTGCACCATGCGATGCGGGCGCTGCGCGCGGCCCTGGGTATCGCGGAGACCGCCGGCGAGGGGGCTGAGGGAAAGCCCGACTGGGCGCACTCCCCCGCCGCGTGACACATGTCCGGCTTCTCCGTTCACGTCGCTTCCTGGGTGCCCTGCGCGGGGCGCTCCCAGGACGGGCCGGAACGCTGTAGCCGTGCCGGGTTGGCCGGTCCCCGCCGGGGCAGAACCGGTGCCACTGGACGAGGCTGCTGTGGCCGGCTCTGGTCACGGAGAGAAGTCAGCCAGGCCTGGTGCTCCAGCACTGCACCGAGCGCTCCGCCGCTCTCACCCGGGATCTGGTGACGCAGACGGACCAGTGCTATGCCGACAGACAGCGCGGTGTCCACGTCGGTGATGCCCATCCACAGTGTTTCGGCGTAGGTGGCTGCAGCCTCGGCCCGCTCATGCTCGCCCCGGTGGTGCCAGCGCTCGGCGACGTCCCGGGACAGCCGCACGCCGTTGAGGACGTCCCCGGCCAGGGCGGTGACGCGGGCCCGGACCTCACGGATGTGCAGGGCATCGGGGTGAGAGACTCCCAAGCGGTCGGCGGCCTCCTCGTCGAGCCGTACGGTGAGCGCGGCGGCCTGTGCTTCGCGGCCGGCCTCAAGATGTTGTGCGACCAGGGCCAGAGGCTCGGCGTACGCACCGTGTTCCGGCTGCTGTTCCGGTTCTGGGGCCGCATCCGCGGATCGGGGTGGAGACTTCGTGTCACGCCCCCTGAGCGCCCTGGTGTTGTGCCCGCCTCCGGGAAGCTCCCCCACTGCACCGTCAGGTGAGACGACTAGGTTCCAGACGGTGCCGTTCTGCTCTGTGGCTTGGGCCCGCACTGGACGGCCGAGCCGGGCGGCCGCGGCGGCCACCGTGCCGACGGCTGCGGCTCGGGTGAGGTGCCTGGAGGCGGGTACGAGCGGCCCCGAGGCCACGAAATGGCCGTCTTCGTGCGCGGTCAACACGTAGACCGGCCACGCCGGCACCTGTGCGAGTGCATGGGTCGTATGCATGTGACGTTCCTCCGGATGCGCGGCTGTGCGGCCTCGGGTCTGAGCCTTGGCACCCGCTACCGGGTCAAGACCTTGTCGACCAGCCACGCCGTGCCGGTGTCCTTGCGGATAAGACGCACGTACGCGAGGGCAGTGACGGGTTCAGCCGTCCAGTGGTCGCGTCCGTGCGGAGTAGCGGTGACCACCCATTGCCGCCAGGCCTCGGTTGCGGTGTCGGCCGGTTTCGCGGCGTCTTCGGCCTTGTGCAGGGTGACGGTGGTGTGGGCCCGGTGACTGGCCCATTCCTGCCACTGGGCGCCGGGCACCGCACGGGGCCGGTGCGTGCGTAGGAGCGCTGCATACGCCTCGGTCAGCCAACCCGTCTGCGCGGCACGCACACTCGCGTCGAACGGTGCGGTGTCGGATGTGGTGTCGAAAGTCCACATCATCGTGAGCACGCCTCTGCCGACGGCGTCGGCATCGGTGTGGTCGATGGTGTCCGGCGGGGAGGCATTCCCCCGGGGCGTAGCCCGGAGACTCTCGGGCAGGGGCACGGCCTCGATGGCATCGGAGGGAGTGGGGTATGGCCCGCTTCCGGTCGCGGCGGGCGGCGACGGCGACGAGTGCCCGCGCGTCACTGCGCCGGAGTCGGAGCCGGGTCCGGAGTCGGAGCCGGAGGCGCAGCCGCTCGCGGCGAGGGCCACCGCCAGTGCCGTCGCGGCTGCCGCGGCGGCGCGTATCGTGGGGACAGTCATCCGAAGCGCCTCGCTTTCTGAGGCTTTGAGGCGTAATAGGGGTCGTTGAGGTTGCTGATCCGGACCACATCCCCGGTCTTCGGCGCGTGAATGAACTGCCCGCGGCCTAGGTAAATGCCGATGTGGTCGTAGCTGCCACCCAGGTTGAAGCCGATCACGTCACCGGGCCGCAGCTCTTCGCGCGGCACAGCCTCGCCCGCGGTGACCTGGAGCTGGGATACGCGTGGCGGCAGTACGCGGCCACCGCTCGCGTGGTAGACCGCGTACTGAACGAGACTGGAACAGTCGAAGCCCACGGTGTTCGCGCCCTGCGCGAACCCCCGTCCGGGGCCCTCTGGCCCGCCGCCACCCCATGAGTACGGTGTGCCGAGCCATTCCTTGGCGCCTGCCACTACTCGGTCGCCGAACGCGCTGCCGTCCTCAGCCGAGGCTTCGGCTGAGAAGCCGGCCATCGACGTGATGATCCGGGTGACGTAGGCCTGAGTCTCCGGGTACGGCGGTACGCCGCCGTACTGCTGGACCGCGCCCGGGCCCGCGTTGTAGGCCGCGAGTATCAGCCGGGTGGGGTCGCCGCCGATGCCGAGGTCCTTGACCTTGTCCGCGAGCCAGCAGTCGTAGCGGGCCTGAGTCATGATGGCGTCGCCCGGGGTGAAAGGGTCCGCCACACCGTCCGGTTGGGGGCTGCCGCCCTTGCCCGCGGCGTCCACGCCCCATGTCGCCCACGTACTGGGGATGAACTGGCTCAGTCCCTGGGCCTGGGCGGGACTGACCGCGGTGGGGTTCCAGCCGGACTCCGCCTTGATTTGCGCGGCCAGCAACGGCGCACTGACCTCCGCGCACTGCTGTGCGGCGCGCTCGATCCACGGCACGAACTCGGTCGGTACGGGCTTGGCGTTGAGGGTGGTGACGAGTCCCATCTTGGCGGCGCCCTGCCGTTTCTCGAGACCTCCCAGTACGGCCAAGCCGACCAGGGAACCGAGCAGTACCAGCGCGCCACAGACCATGACCAGCAGCGCCGGTCTCGCCCGTGTGGTGTGGCCCCTCATGTTCAACCCCCAGGAGTTATGGAATCCGAGAAGCACGGCATTACGAAATAGGCGCGAAGTGTCCTTATTCGTCGCGCTTTTGATGTTTCATCATTTGTGCTTCGATAATGTTTTTTATGTATACTCGGTCCGGTTGATCCAATATTGGGAGGGAGTGCCGTGATGAGGGATGTACCGGTCGTCAATCCCTGGTTGCCGGCGCCGCACCCTGCGGGGGGTACCAACGGGAAACCGCAAGGAACGGTTCAGGCCACGCTGGCGGACCTCACGGGCCCGAGAGCTCCTCAGGGTGCGGGAGTTCCACAGCCCGAGCGCTCACTGCCCGTCGCCCGAGCGCACCCAGGCTCCGGTCGGACCTGGTGGTGGCTTGGTGTGCACGGCGGCGCGGGGGTCAGCACGCTGGAACAGGCCGTACCCGGTGGCCGGGACGCAGAGCGCGCCTGGCCCGCCTCCTCGCATTCCCACTCCGTCGTGCTGGTCGCCCGTTCCAGCGCCGGCGGGCTCAAGGCCGCACAGAGCGCCGCGCAGCAGTGGGCGTCAGGAATGGTGACCGGCATCGATCTGCTCGGCCTGGTCGTCGTCGCCGACGCACCTGGTCGGCGCCCCAAAATCCTGCAGGACCTGGTGCGGCTCGTCTCCGGTGCGGTGCCCCGGCTGTGGCAGATTCCGTGGGTCGAAGCCTGGCGGCTCGGTGAGCCGCCCTCGTCGCACCAGCCGAAGGAATGCGCACCGCTCGCGCACGATCTGACACGACTCACCCAACCCGCATAGAGGGGAACCGCGTTGTCCAGCCTGCTGGCGGCCGTTCTGTCGGACGCCTCACCATACGCAGCCCACTTCGCCCGCCTCACCGCAGCCGTTCCGCAACCCTCGGGGGTACCGGATGTCGGCGGTGGAGAGGCGCCGCCGGGCGCTGATGACCTGCTCAAGGTACTGAGATGGGTGGCCTGGAGCGTCACCGCTCTGTGCGTCGGCGGCATCCTGAGCGTCGCCGCCAGGATGGCGATCGACCACTCGCGGGGAGGCAGCCGCGAACATGCACGAGGGCTCAGCTTCGTCCTGGGGGCATGCATGCTCGTCGGCTCCGCCTCGGGCATCGTCGGCGCGCTGATCTGATGAGCGAAAGGCGCCCGGCAGTCCCCCAGTCGATCACCCAGAACCTTTGAGCATGAGGGAGCGATCATGACAGAGCCCGCCAGCCGGGCCGCGGCCGACGAGCCGCGCAGCCCGTGGCTGCGCGGTGGCTTCGTCCTCGCCGCCGCCTTCGTCGGCTTCGTCGCCGTCATCGGAGCGGCGGTCGCCCTCGGCCCGAGCGGCTCTGGCACCGGCGACACCACGCCGCAGGCCTCCAGCGCCCACACGGACGGCCCGCCGCGCCCCGCATCGACCGGCAGCGGAGCGTCCTGCCCAGCACTGGTCGACACAGAGCAGAACGTGCCGGACGCCGCACCCGGTGGAGTGACCTGGGCCCTGTACCACGCCGTTGCCCTGCCCTCCTCCGAGGCGGCAGGCCCGGCGGTGACAAACGGAGACGTGGCCCGCTGCTATGCGCGCACCCCGGTCGGCGCCCTCCTGGCAACCACCCAGATCAGCGTGCGCTACTTGGCCGCCGAGGACTGGGCTTCGGTGACCCGCACCCAGACCGTCGGCGTGGGCCGCGACGCCTATGTCGCCGAGCGGACCAAGGCGGAGCAGACAGCGTCACCCAACCAGGAAAACAGTGCCCACGGGCAGATCGCCGGGTTCAGGTTCGTCACCTACAGCGAGACCACAGCGGTGCTCCAGACCGTCTGGCGGTTCCCGGACGGTCGCATGCAGGCCGCCACCACGACCGTGCTGTGGCAGCGCGACGATTGGAAGCTGGAATACCCGGCCGCCCCCACAGCACCTGTCCCGGTCGACTCCCTCGCCGGATACGTCGAGTGGGGAGGCCTGTGATGGCCGGCTGTGACTTCGGATGGGTGGCCCCGACAGTCGGTGGCCACTGCGTGGGCAACGGAACAGGCGCCACAGCCAAGGATCTCGGCGGCAGCGCGTTCGACGACATCGCAGAAAGCGCTGCCCAGGCAGCGAGCACCACGGTGAAGGCACTCGGCAGTGCCTGGATGGATCTGGGCGTGCCCGACTTGGCCGATGACAGCGGCCCGGTAGCTTTCCTGCGCGGTTCCACGCTGTGGTTCACCTCCTTCACGGCAGTGCTGTGCCTGCTCATCGCAGCCGGGCAGCTGGCCTGGCAACGCCGTGGCGAGCCCGCCCGGCAGGCCCTCCAGGGGCTGCTCAACCTGGTGGTGGTCTCCTCCGCCGGCGTCGCTGCGGTCAACCTGCTGGCAGTGGCGAGCGACAAGTTCAGCGTGTGGATCATCGACCGGTCCACTGGATGCCGGCAGATCAGCGCCACCGGCATTCCCGTGGAAAGCTGTCTTGCCGAGTTCGACGAACGTACTTCCGCCATGCTGGCTCTGGGCGGCACGGACTCGTCGTTCCTCATCCTGATCATGGCCATTCTGGTGACCGTGAGCAGTCTGGGCCAGATCGCGCTGATGATCGCCCGCATAGCCGTGCTGGTGATTCTCACCGGAACGCTGCCGTTGTCGGCGGCTGCCAGTTCCACAGCCGGCGGGCGCACGTGGTTCCGCAAGTCCGTGAGCTGGCTGCTCGCCTTCGTGCTCTACAAGCCGGCCGCGGCGGTCGTGTATGCGGCCGCATTCGCGATGACCGGCCGGAGACAGGACAACGAGGTCGTCTCCATGGTGTCCGGGGTCGTACTGATCGTCCTGGCCTGTTTCACCCTGCCGGCGCTGCTGCGCTTCGCCTCCCCCGTCGTGCAGGCGGCGACCTCTGGCGCGGGACGCGTGGCCAGACCGTCCGAGGGAGCAGGCGGACAGACCGCGGTCACCGGGGCACTGCCCGTACCGCACCTGCGCAACCTGGCCGCCGGCCGGTCGGTGTCGGGCGCAGCAGTCGGCCGGGAGGTGCCGGGCGGCGCCGGCGCGGGCGGCGCGTCCCGACCGGTACCGGTGCCCGCGCGTGGCGCGGAGGGGGCACGCGGAGTACCGGATGCCGAACGCGCCTTGGGCGGCCAAGCCCGCCCAACGGATACCGGACGGACACACCCCCAAGAATGGGAGGACCCGGCGTCCCCCGTTCCGGTACCGGACCATGATTCCGACGACGCCCAACTGGAGAAGCCTCGTGGCAGGCAGTGAAACACACCATCCCCGCACCTACGGCAACTTCCGCAAGCCCCGCACTTCGGGCCTGCGCGGTCTGTCACTGGGAGCGACCATGCTGCTGTTTGCGGGGCTGGTCGCCGTGGTCCTGGCCACGCTGATCTCCATATGGGTCGCGCTCGCCCTGGCAGCCGGTCTGGGAGTGCTCACGGTCCCGCTCGCCGTGAAGGACCGACATGGCCGCACCCTGATGCAGCGCGGCGCCGTCCGCCTGGCCTGGTGGCGCACCACCTCCTCCGGCGGTCACCTGTACCGCTCCGGCCCGCTCGGGCGGTCCGGCCACGGCAGGTGCCGACTGCCAGGTCTGGCTGCCGAGTCCGTGCTGACGGAGGCGCAGGACGGCTACGGACGTCCGTTCGCCGTGATCACCATCCCGGCGACCGGGCACCATACCGCCGTCATCTCCTGCGACGCCGACGGCGCGGCGCTCGTCGACGAACAGCAGGTCGACACCTGGGTGGCCCACTGGGGCCAGTGGCTGTCCACGCTGGGTAGCGAGCCGGACCTCGTTGCTGCGAGCGTCACCGTGGAAACCGCTCCCGACTCAGGCTTCAGACTCCAGCAGGAGATCACCGCCAACGCGGTGCCCGATGCCCCTCCACTGGCCGGGGCGATGCTGCGGGAGGTGCTGTCCGCCTATCCAGCGGGCTCGGCACAGATCACCACACGCATCGCACTGACATACTCAGGCGCCGCCCGTCCCGGCGCGTCCCGCCGCAGTGTCGAGGACATGGCCTTGCACATCGGCACCCGCCTGCCGGGACTGACCGCGGGACTGGCCATGACCGGTGCCGGAACCGCCGTACCGATGACCGCGACCGAACTCGCCGAGGCGGTGCGCGTCGCCTACGACCCAACCGTGGCATCCCTGGTTGAGGAGGCCAGGGCAACGGGCGGCACGGGCCTCACTTGGGACCAGGCCGGACCCATGGCAGCTCAGGAGACCTGGGGCCAATACCGCCACGACGGCGCCTTCAGCATTACCTGGGCCATGTCGGAGGCCCCGCAGGGCGAGGTCTTCTCCAACGTCCTGACCGGCCTGGTCCAGCCCAACCGTGACATCGCCCGCAAGCGGGTCACTCTCCTCTACCGGCCGCACACCCGTGCCGAAGGAGCGCGCGTCGTCCAACAGGACTACAAAAATGCCCTGTTCAACGCCCAGCAGTCGCAGATCGGGCAAGCACGCGACGATGCGGAGGTCGCGTCGGCACGCAGGACCACCGAGGAACAGGCTCAGGGCCACGGAGTGATCCGTTTCGGGCTGCTGATCACCGCGACCGTCAGCTCCGCCGAGGAACTGACGAAAGCAGCCGCCACCGTGGACAACCTCGCGCCGGCCGCCCGTATTGCCGTAAGGCCCGTCTACGGATCCCAAGCAGCGGCGTTCGCGGCGGCGCTGCCCCTCGGACTGGTATTGCCACTGCACACGGCGCTGCCGCAGACGGTACGCGACGCGATGTAGCGCATGAGGAGGAGAACGCAAGTGGTACGCACAACCAAGGAGAGCCGTCGGCCCCACTCCACCCCACGGGGTTGGACCGGGCCCGGCGGCGGGATGGTCGGCTACGTCGACCCTGCTCCCGAGTGGCGGGGCACGTCCGTACAAGTCTGTGGCCTGTGGCCGTTCGGCGCCGGAGCCGGTACGCCGATGGTCGGGGTGCCACTGGGCCGCGACCTCGACTCGGGGGCCACGGTGTGCTGCGACCCCGTGTCGTGGTTCATGCGCACAGGTCTGCTCGCCAACCCCTCAATGTTCGTTCTCGGCCGTCCCGGTCTCGGCAAGTCGACTGTCGTACGCCGCATGGCCCTCGGCCTGTCCGGCTATGGCGTGCACCCTCTCATCTTCGGCGACCTCAAACCGGATTACGCGGACCTGATCCGGGCTATCGGCGGCCAGGTCATCAGTCTGGGCAGAGGCCGAGGCAACCTCAACGTCCTGGATCCCGGTGAATCCATCCAGGCCGCCGCCCGCCTCACCGGAGGAGCACGCCACCGCCTCCTCGCGGACATCCACGGTCGCCGCCTGCACATGGTGTCCGCGCTGGTGACCATTCTGCGCTCGGCGCCCCCGACGGACCGTGAGGAGACCATCCTCTCGGCGGCCCTGAACGTGCTGGACGACCGGCACACAAAAGGGGACGTCCCGGTCCTCGGCGACTTGGTGCAGGTCATCAAGGACGCCCCGGAATCGGTGCGCTCGGTGGCGCTGGACCGCGGAGACATCACCCGCTACCGGGACATCACCGAGAATCTGGAGGCGTCGCTCACCGCCCTGCTGGTCGACGGCCGTCTGGGCGGCACCTTCGCCCGTCCGACGACGGAGGCCATGAAGCTGGACCGTCCAGTCTGCTTCGACATCAGTGGCATCGACGACAGCGAGGTCCTGCTCCAGGCGGCGGCGCTCCTGTCCTGCTGGTCGTACGGCTTCGGCGCGGTCTCCGCGGCACACGCGCTCGCGGACGCCGGTCTGGAGCCACAGAGGAACTACTTCCTTGTCATGGACGAGCTGTGGCGGGTCCTCCAGGCGGGCCGAGGGCTGGTCGACCGCGTCAACGCTCTTACCCGCCTCGACCGGCAGCGAGGCGTCGGCCTCGCCATGATCACCCACAGCATCGACGACCTCCTCGCCCTGCCCACGGAGGAGGACCGCACCAAGGCGAAGGGTTTCGTGGAGCGCGCGGGCATGGTGATCTGCGCGGGCCTGCCTCCAGCCGAGATGCCGCAGCTCAGCCAGGTCGTTGAGCTGACCGAGGCAGAAAGACGTCTTCTGGTCGACTGGTCCACCCCGCCCGCGTGGGACGGCGTGAGCGGGCGGCGTGCCGACCCACCGGGACTCGGCAACTTCCTGATCAAAGTGGGCAGCCGCCCCGGAATCCCCCTGCACGTCGACCTGACAGCCGCGGAGCTGGAAGTCAACAACACCAACAAGCGGTGGAACAAGTAGGCGGAGGTGCTGATGAGGGTGTTGCCGAGCAGGCAGGCTTGAGCAGAGCTGAGGGGCAAGTCCGGGCAGGCACATGAGAGCCCCATCCGCAGCCGCCAACGAACGGCCCGTCGAGTTCCTCGGCCTCGCCGGTTGGGACATCAGACAGGCCCAGGACGGCGGCACGCCCGTCGGCCCGCCCTCCATTGAACCCTTTCCTGCTCGGCGTCCGTTGCGGTGCTTGCGGTCCTCAGCCCGACATCAACACCTCCGACCAAGGAGCGTCATCCATGAGTTCTATCACCTCACGCATGAGAGCGAACCTGACCGCGCGGAACATTCGGGCCGGCGCGGCCCTAGGGCTCGCGGTGAGCGCCGTCGGAGCAGGGTTCCTGTTCGCTGACTCTTCCGGGATGACCCTCGCGGGCGACAGCGCGAGCGGGCAGATAACCGGCCTTGCGGGCAAGTGCATCGACGTGGCAGATGGGAACGGCGCCAATGGCACGCAGGTCCAGCTCTACGACTGCAACGGCACCTCCGCCCAGCAGTGGACCGAACCCGGTGACGGAACCTTGCGAGCGCTCGACAAGTGCCTGGACGTCCGGGACGGCAGCACGGCCGACGCGGCCGACGTGCAGCTCTGGGACTGCAACGGCAGCCCCGCCCAGCAGTGGGTGATCACTCAGGCCAAGGACATCGTCAATCCGGCGGCGAACAAGTGCCTGGACGTACGCGCCTACAACAGCGCGAACCGCACGCCCCTTCAGCTGTGGCCCTGCCAGGGCGCCGCCAACGAGAAGTGGGAGGTCGCAGGAGGCGGTACGGATACGGTCGTGGGAGAAAAGCCCGCCCCGCTCCCAGAGCGCCACAGCGACGCCCCCGCATCCGAGTTCGCCGTCAGCGAGGCACAGTTCGATCAAATGTTCCCGAACCGCAATCCCGTGTACACCTACGGCGGCCTGAGAGCGGCACTGAGCGCCTACCCCGCCTTCGCCAACTCCGGTAGCGACACGGTGAAGAAGCAGGAGGCTGCCGCCTTCCTCGCCAACGTCAGCCACGAGACAGGCGGTCTGGCGCACATCGTCGAGCAGAACACGGCCAACTACTCTTCCTACTGCGACGCCGGCCAGCCCTACGGCTGCCCATCCGGCCAGTCGGCCTATTACGGCCGCGGCCCCATCCAGCTGAGCTGGAACTACAACTACAAAGCTGCAGGTGATGCACTGGGCATTGACCTGCTGAATAATCCGGATCTCGTGGCCAGCGACTCGTCCGTCGCCTGGAAGACCGGTCTGTGGTACTGGAACACACAGACCGGCCCCGGCTCGACGACACCGCACGACGCCATCGTGAACGGTGCAGGCTTCGGCCAGACGATCCGCTCCATCAACGGCGCCCTGGAGTGCGACGGGAAGTACCCTGCGGAGGTGCAGAGCCGCGTGGACTCCTACACAGGCTTCACCAGGATCCTCGGAGTCGATCCCGGGAGCGACCTCTCCTGCTAAAAACGCTCTCCGTTCCCCGCGGCGCCGAACAGCCGATGCCGCGGGGAACGGACAGGCGTGCAGCGCTCACGCCTACCCGTTCCTGGAACGACGGACCACGCTCGGCACCAGGGAGCTCTGAAGAGGATCCGGTTGAGTACTGGTGGCCAGAGGCAGGAGCGCCCGAGGGGCCATGTCACCTGAACCCTTCGCGCCTGTGAGCCGTTCTACTTGACGCTCCGCGCACGGGGCTCGCCGGTCACGAAGGAGTGTTCCTCGGCCGTCGGCGCCTTCGTCGGGGGCAAGGGTGCCATCGAAGAGAGGAACCCAACATGGCCGGCATGCAGGAGCCAGAACGGAACTCCCCCACCTCGTCAACCAGTAGCTCCGATGAGAGCATCGTTACAGCTGACAGCCCACGGTCCACGCGCCCCGAGAACAGTGAGCGCGGCATCGAAGGGCCGGCTCCATCGACTGTCGAACTCGCCCTCGAGAACCTCGACTCGCTGCCAGAGCGGCCTCCGGGGCCCGACATCGTGACCGGGGCTCCCACTCTGCAGTCGGCCATCCGAGAGTCGTATCCGCACGGCGAGCCCTGGTACTCGCCCCAGACGGGTGCATGGCACTACATGGCGGAGGGCTACAAGATACTTTCCGCTACGGCCGGCAAAGCCGGAACGGCAGCCCGGTGGGCCGCGGAACACCGCGGCGAGTTCTTGGAGGGGGTCGTAGGCGGCATTCCCCCCGCGCTCAGAGGGATCGGAGCCCTGGCACAGTCCGCGCACCTGCCTCCCGACACGACCGGTCAGAAGGTCTTCGGTTTCGGCGTGGCCCTGACCGCGCTGGCCCGGATCAACGAACTGGCCACGGAAGCAGCCAAGGCCTACGGAATCTACCGCCACCCCGATCAAGCGCAGCCAGGCGTGAACTCCTTAAATGTAGCGATGAACGTAATCGGTACATTCGGAGACGTAATGAATGGTATCGGTACGAGCGGCTCGATAAAAGACCCCCATTGGGCGCAGGGCCTCCAAGGTGTGGGCGCACTTGTCAGCGCAATCAGTTCGCTCACCACGCCGTTCACCAAGCTCCAGCAGACGTCGTACGAACCTCAAGTACTGCCCCGGCACAACGTCCAGACCCCTGCAGAGGAGCTCCGCGGTCTGCCGAACCGGCCCGAGGAGCTGCAAGAGGAGGCGGATGCCCAGAACGAGCGGACCTCCCCAGCATGGCATCCGCCAGGGCGAGCCGCCGTCGCCCTGCTGCCCGAATCGACGGGGCTGTTGCATCAGCGTCGGGTGACCACTGGAGCCACAGATTCGGGCAGCAGTGCACACAGCCCGGTCGCGGACCCCTCAAGCGTACGGAACGTCAACATAACCAAGCGGAGCAGGTAAGTAGAGTCGATACCGCGTCGGCTGAACTCAGGACGGCACGGGAGCTGCCCTGTTCGTCACTCGACGAGGGGAACAATGCGCACTTCTACGGGGAGGGAGAGTCTCCCGCGACTCGGCCCGACACCTGGCCTCTGCGGGCAGCCCACTCCTCTTGCTACTGCCCTGACGGCACGGTGGGCAGGCACCGGTACCGGTGCCTGCCCACCGTGCCGTCGAAGGGATACGATTCGCATCCTCCGTCCGGCTGGGACGGCACCGCCCGCACCCTCGGTGGGCGGTTGGTCAGCTCGTCTCCCGGTAGGCGCGGCCGCTGTCAGTCGCGTTGCTGCCGGAATAGAGGCCGGTCGGGCTTGTCTCAGTGGAGAGGGCGAACCACGCGTATCGTTCCACGAAGTCCAGGGCCTTCAGCCCTTCCGCCGATGTGCTGATGAAGTTGCTCTGCTCCTCCTCGCTTGGGTAGCGGGGAGTGCCCCCGGTGAAGTCGATGAGTGCGTACTCCGTCAGCCAGACCGGCTTCTTGTAGCGGTCGTGGACGCGCTGCAAGTAGTCCACCAACTGCTCGGTGGCGTTGGAACTGAAATCGGAGCCGTACCAGTGCACCGGGATGAAGTCGACGCGCAGGCCGCGATCTGAGGCTCCCATCATGAAGCGGTCGAGCCAGCCTCCTGGCTTGTCGGCGCCGGCGGAAACCGCGGGAGCTCCCAGGCGCAGACCGGTGCCCTCCAGTCGAGGCCACAAGTCGAGGGCCTGCTCGACGGTCATGTCGGCCTGTCCGGGGTGGTCAGGTTCATTGAAAGCAAGCAGGTTCCTACCCTCCCGAGTGGCACTGGCCAACTCCGCGTCGTTGACCGAGTCTGGTCCCCAGATCATCGGGACAAACTCGACACTCCCCGGCTTGGCAAGGTTGCCGCTGGAAGACGCCCAGTTATGGAACCAGGACGCACCGGAGTCGGCCAGTGCCTGGGAGGCATTGCCGACAGGGTTCAGCGCGACGCCCTTCTGGGCTGACAGCGAAGCCCCCGGCCTGAGTGGCTGTCCCTGGCCGGTCTCGTCGGGCTTGGTCTTGTCAGGGCCGTCGGAAGCCTTCCCGAAAGGGTCACCTCCATGGAAAGTCACGGTCAGTCCACTGCACTGGCTGCACTGACGCATGACCTGGTTGCCCGCCTCGGCGTCGTGCTTGGACCACGAGTACGCCTTGGGACACTGCTGCGTGATCGCTTCGCTGTAAGCAGTCTTCGCGTCCCGATTGGGGTTCACGCACACCAGGGGCTTGTTCGATCCCGATTCCCTGACCAGGTCCTCAGGAGGACACGCGGACAGGAGTGCCCCGGGGCAGCCCATCTCAGCGCACTCTCCCCCATCAACTGGTGGCGAGACGCCGTCAGGGGTGATGGTGACGGGCACATTGACCGCGTTCACATAGCTGACGTCGTACCACGGGGCCGCGGCATCGGCCGTGTCGAAATTGAACTCCGCCAGGCTTACGGGTTGTTCGCCGGTGACACAGCGGTCGACGTAAGGTCCGCAGTCACCGACTGCGCAATGGAAAGTACTGCCCGGCTCACCGGTACAGCCCTGGCGGGCGAAGAAGGTACCGCGCCAGTGGCCGGCACCAGCACGCTCGGGGATGGTGAGGGTGGTGGACTGGCCCCGCTCCAGCATCGGCAGTCCGGCGAGCGGGGACGAGCCGTCTGCACTGGCCACACTGCCGACCCAGATGGTGCCGTCCGTCTCGTTCCTCAGCGTGACGGTGTGCTCGGTGCCGCTGGCGGCGACACTCGTGACGTGGTCTTCCCGGGGGCGTTCCTCCCCACGGAACAAGGTCACCGCCGACACACCGACGACCAGGAGGAAAGCAAGCAGAATCGATTGAAATGATCGACGTGATGAAAGTGATCTCACGGGCATGGAGCATGCCTCTCGGGCGAAGGATTGTCTGCGCAGGCACGACGTGTGAGCAATCTGAACGGTTCACCCGGCGCGCTCCACGTGTTGAGGCATGGCACGTGCCCGAAACGCCGGTGAACCGTACGCGGTGCGTGCACGTTGTGGCCGCTGAACAGGCGAAGTCTGAGCCGAGTGAGAAGCGGAAGCCCATGTCTACTGAGGCTGGCGAGATCGACCCAACCATTGAAGGCGCCCCGGTCACCCAGGAAGCCGGCGTGGAGGGGGAAGCCGACCCATCCCAAGAATCGCTGCTGAGCCCACCCCACTTCATCCTCTATATGGAGGGCGACGAGTATGGGCAGACGCTGAGACAACTGACGCTCTGGACGCATCATGTGCTGTTGCCTGTCTACGGCCGAGAGACCACCTCGGCGGAACCTTGGTGCTCCCGCTGGTGGGAGCACCCCGAGGCCGTTGCGCAGCTCCATGGACTGTGGCTCGCCTGGGGTGAGCTGACCGGTCCCGGTTCGAAGTTGTCCGGGCCCGCCAACTGGCACCGCGACTACCTAGGGCCGATCATGAGCGCGCTACGAAACCCCACGGGACCGTTCGCGGGCTGCAAACCGGGAGTCCACCGCTCGAAGGAAATACCCAAAGTGGACGCCATCGACCCGTTCGGGCCCATCGTCTGACCACGGCCGTTCACCGGGTTGCACCCAAGTGATCCAGTCATCCTGGATCGCCGTGACCAGACCGTGGTGGTGCTGATCGCAATTCAGCCATTCCATGTCGTTGAAGGTGATGTTGCCGTTGTCTCGCGTCACTGCTGCGGCGGCGCTCGCTCCACGCGGAAGCGCCGCTGCGCCGACCCTCGGGCAAGGGCACACCACGCCAGCCCCGGGGAACGCGATCCGTGACGGTCGACCGGCTGCTGGCGTGGAGGAAGGCGCGCACGGCTACACCCGTGACAATTTCCGCCACTAGAGCGCTTCGCATCCCGCAGGACGGCACGCGGGTCGGAGGCCGCACCCTCAACCAGGGCGCAACCCAGGGGCTGCCGCTGACAATCGCCCGGCTGGAGCCGAAGACGACTCTGTGGAGGCGCTCCTGGGCGGAGGAGGAGGTATTAGCGATGATCTGCGCCCTGGACGCGGCAGGCACGGCGATCCGCTTCATCTGGGCTGCGTCAGGGGGGCGTTCGTCGCCGAAGGCACCGCACAGTCTCCCTGCGGCACCCGCACCGCGAGGTCGCCTGTCTGAACAGCGCCTGGCCCGCCGTGGCAAGCGTGCGCGCGAGGCCGAACCGATGCCCCGCGTCGGCCACCGACGCTCGCCGACGTATCGGGACAGCTGCTCTGCAGGTCTACCGGTTCAGACGAGCAGTGGTCATCATGATCTGATCACGGATTCGCAGTTTCCGGGGCGGGGTAACAGCAATCCTGGCTTAGAAGCAACGCGAGAGGTGCCGTCATGACTGACTCCGCAACCCCAACACATCACGCGGGCGACGACCGGGAGCCGGACCTGGAGTCGGGAGCACCACAGGGGCGCGCGCCTTCGGCCGCGACGACCGGTGCTGGGTCGCAGTACGAAGCGAGCGTGGAGAAGAGTAAGCTCTGGGACCTGGCCAAAAAACTCACCCTGACGGCCACCATGGGCTGGGTGTCCGGAGGTTACGCAAGAGTAAATAGCGTGTATCGCGCCATTGGTTTCGGGCATCTCGCTGCGTACAACGCAGAAAAAGCAGCGGAGAGTTGGCCGAATCGCGAGACGGCGGCAACGAGCATCGCCAATGCCCTCGGTACCGCTGTGTGGGCGGGCGGAATCGGAACAGGAAGCAAGATCGCCCTCACTGTGGGACCCGCTGTGAATGCCGCGGCGAACCTCACCTCAGCTGCGCTGAAATATAGTCAGGGCAAAGCTGGTTGGGCCAGGGATTTGGTTGATGTCTCCGAGATGGCTGCGTTCACGGGCGCGGGGATGACGGATAATCCCGTGGCGCGCGCCATCGCGTTCTCAGCCGCAGGATCAGGTTTCTTCTGGGATGCGGTGCAGGAGCGAGACAAAGGCCTCGTGGGCCACGGGGCTGGCGCACTCGTCTGGGCGGTCGGTGCCGGGATGGACAACGACTCGTGGCAGGCTGCCGGCGCAGGAACTGTGGCTCTGTCAGAGTTCGCGCGGCTCACCTACCCCTACCTGGAGTCGCTCACTCGGGATTCCCCGCTCGAGGCAACTCCGGAACAGTCTGGTAGCGGACCGGCGACCCGACAGGAGACGGCCCTGCCCAGGCTGTCCGCACCCGCGCCTGTGCCTGGCACCACCGTCGCGGAAGCGGCCAATCAACGACTGCCCTTCGGTCGGGCGGCAGAAGTGACCAAGAGCCACAACACACCACGCAACCCGATCACGGGAAGGGTGTCTCTGTCTCTCCCCAGGTCACCCATAGCGCCCTCTACCTCCGCACCCCCTACCACCCGGACCAGGTCACAATCAGCGCCCGGCAGTCTCCGCTCCATGACCGAGCAAGGTGCTAGCACTCCGGCCTCGACAACCCGTCCACAAGTTCCCCGCCAAGATCTGCAACGACGCTCTGTCCGCCGCGCCTGACCTCGGTCAACGCCCAGCCCCTTGGCAATGGGGCGCGAAAGGACTCGCAGAAAGGGCTTCCCCGGTCCGTGGCGTGAGTGGTCGGCCGCAGGTGGTGCGGATGCCGGTCCAGCGCCTCAGCAGGTCTTAAAGGACGTCAAGGGGACCTGCTAGAGGGGCTGGGCAGGCCGCGTTGTCGGCAGTCACGGAGGATCTTGTAGTTCTTCATACGGGAGAAGGAGCCTTTTCCATCTTGATCAGTGAGCTTCTTCGAGTTGGCCACCGATCAGGTGATGGCCGGTGAAGCGCAACGAGCGAGGCCCCCGGGCTGTTGATCGAGATGTCTGACGTC
>NZ_JBVJEA010000040.1:0-43853 GCF_055581985.1 Streptomyces sp. NPDC042336
AGAACACCACCGCAACGACCAGGAGCCTCGCCTCGTTACACACCCCCGCTGACCTGCCATTTCACCCCACAGAGACAGGATGAAAACGGCTCAGTGATTGCTTATGCCTGGTCCCAAAGGGTGCAGCCGAGGCTGAGGTAGCCGAGGCCCGTGAGGCGCTGGACCTGTGGTCCAGGTGAAGAAGTTCCTGGCCGAGTCTCGCCGCAGCGGTCCATGTGGTGGGTCATCAGCTGGTGGTCATGAGTCACGCACGCGTGCCAGGGGCGACGCCACTGAGATTCGGGGTCTCGGTCATCAGGCGACCTCCCCGGCGAGCTCCTGGACGCGGTGGACCCGCAGAGGCTGTGCGACGGCAGGGGCTTCCGCCCGCACGGCACGTCTCCGTCCCGTCCCGAACAGGTCTCCGGCCTGGGTGCGGTGTCAGGCGCGGGCACGTCGGCGACGCCCAGGGCGGCGGCCTCCTCCCGGCCGAGCTCGCTCTGGACCTCGCTCTCGCGTTCCACCCCGCCGTCCGCGACGACCAGGGCCAGGTGGCCGCGACGCTCGTCCGGCTGCGTGAGAACACCCGCGGCGGCGACATCGCCGCCTTCATGGCCGACCTGCCCCTCGAGGAAGCCTCACATACCCGTTGGATCGACGGAGCGCAGCACACGCGGCGGCGGCGGCGAGGCCTGGTCACCAGAGACCCTGCGTATTTTCCTGTGACCACGGCGTCGGCCCGGGCGTCCTGTCCGCCCGGGCCGGTTCAACCGATCACGGACCGCGCGAAGGCAACTGCGCCGGCGAAGGCGCCGCCAGCAGCCAGTACCGCGACAGCCCATGCGTTCCCTGCCAGCACGGTCAACACGCCAGCGGCCACGGCAATCTGCGTGCCCAGCATCAAGATGACCGCGGCCCGTACAGTCATCAGCGGTTCCTGTGATCGGTCGGACGGCGTGCTCACGGAAGCTCCTGGAGCATCTCGCGCCTGCGCCATTCCTTGCCGAGGCGGTGCAGTTTGCGTCGGGTCCGCTCTCCTTGAGCCTCATCCTGCTGCACCAGGTCCGATGCTTCAGGCCACGTCAGGGGGTGGTTCTCCGACCAGGCGCGGACCAGAGCTTGTTCCTGCTCGTTGAACTGTCCCGCCACGTAGCGCACCGGAGCGGTCTCGAACCGCTGGGCCCAGGGAACGAGCCGGGGGATCACCAGATCCTCCGGCCCGGGCACGGCGTCCGGTTGCTCCCATCCCTCCGGGATGTATCCGATCGGCGCACCGTGGATCTGGTGATCGCGTTCAAAGTCGCAGCCCTGGCGGGCGTACCGGACCAAGACCCTGCGCACCGACCGGTCGTCAGTGAGGTCGGCCTCCTGCTCCCAGGCGCGTTCGACCATCGCCACAGCCAGGGCCTGGCAGTGATCCTCCTGCACCGGCCACAGACGCAGGCAGCGGCGCAGGAAGTCCTTCATCGGCTCTGTGTCGCCCTTCATGTACGCGTCGAAGGCATAGCGGGCTTCAGCAAGGACGGAGGGCCTCAGCCGCTTCGCCCAGTCGGCGACAGACCGAACTCCGGCGAAGAGGTTGGCCATATGGCCGCCGACGAGGTCCGCCATCGACGGCAGGGTGCGCAGCGCCTCCTGCATCATCCGCGGCACTCCCGCCTGGATGGCGAAGCATGGTGCGAGCGTTTCTGCCATCCTCGCCAGACTGGGCAGCGGAGGCACCAGAGCGGGAAGACCTTCGAACACCGGAGCCAGGGCGAAGTGCGGCTGACGAACGAGTTCACCAAGACCGGCCAGCGGCTGGAAGGCGTCAGCCATCGATGACAGGCGAGCAGCCGATCCCACCAGACTGCTGACCTGCGGCTCGACAACGGACAAGGCCGCCCAGGCGGGGTTGAGTCCGTCCACCAGTCCCAGCGTGCTCACGACCGAGGGCAGTCCGGAGTTCAGGGTCTCGGACATCGAGAGGATCTGGGGCCGGATGCTGGCCAGCGGTGACAGTGCGGCATTGCGGGCCCCCAGTCCGTCCAGCAGCGACTGGCCGGCCATCTCTCCGATGTTGGGTAGCCGGGGAACTGCCAGGTCGATTCCGGCGAAGACCGGGGCGAGGACGAAGCTCGTCTGCTCGGTGAACTTGCTGCGCATTGAGCTGAGACCGAGCAGCGGTTGGATGGAGTCGCTGACGCCAGACCAGAAGGAGGCTGTGTCCACGACGTCAGCCAGGCCGCCGGAGTGCAGGACGGCGTCGTCAAGCAGTGGGAAGGCGCCATGGTTCAGCTCGAACCCGTCCATGGTCAGGTCGGACCTGTCCATCGGCGCCGCGGGTCCGGCGTCGCCCAGTTCGTCGAGCGCCGCGTTTTCGGGCGAGTCGGGCGAGCTGCATCCCTCCGCTGAAGGAGCGAGCGGCTCTTCTGTTGTCTCGAACGGCACTGCAGCAGGCCGCTGAGCGGCGTCCTCGGGTGCCGAGTCCGGCGTTGAAGCCGCAGGCATCTCGGGCCTCCTTTGTCGCTTGGGTAAGTCTGTTCACCTACCTGCGGCGGGAGAGGGCTGATCCGGCACTCATTTTTCCGACACCTGCTGTGATTCACGCCACACTGCACTGTTGGGCGGCTCCCCCTTCATCAGCCCGGCACTCGCCGCAGGAAGGGCTGGCCGATCATCGCGCTGACACCGCATCACTTCACGTGCCAGGGTCGGCTGTGATCACGAACAGTCGAAATATGGGGGCCTCCGTGGACGCGCGGATGTGGAACGGTTTGGTCGGCGTCGCGAAGGAGACGTACACCGCCTCACTGAGCGAGGGGGTCGTACCACGCCCGCTCATGATGCCGCTGGTGCGCGGCGAGTTGGTCGGGCTGATCTGGGTCCGCCCGCTCAAGGTCGGCCAGGACGCGCTCGCCGGGATCGCCGAACTCGCGAACATCGCCGCGGCGGCCGGCGCGGACGAAGTCGTCCTCGTCTGGGAGACACACGACGTTGCCACCGCCTGCGAGCTGCCGATCGTCGGCCCGGCACCGTGCCTCAACATGGTGCTCGCCACCCCGGCCGGGCACGTCCTGCACCAGTTCCCCTACAGCGAGCGGCTCCTGTCCCGCAGCTCCCAGGGCTGGGCATCGGTCGCCCCGGACTGGAGGCCAGCCCCCGAGCCGCAGCCCTGCGGCGAACTCGTGCCGCCCATCCAGGCCGCAGTGAACTTCTCCTTCACTCCGATCGAGCTGGACCACCCCGACCCGTTCGGCGTCACCGTCGTACTGATGGAAGAGGACGGCTACCGCATCAGCCTGACCGAAGCGTTCGCCCGCTGAGCGGGAGCATGAGAGGAAGGACAATCCGTGCCCCGCAGTCTCGATGACGACGCACCCCGCCGTATGAGCGATGCAGAGGAGGTGCTCAGCGCCGAACAGCAGGAGACCGCCGACAACGAACGGACCACACTGCGCAATCTCCGGCAGATCGTGAGGAACATGGAACGGGGCGTGACCCGCCGCAGACGCAGAAGGTTCCACCAGTTCGTGATGCTGCTCATCGCAGCTGCTTCCTTCCTGACTGGTGCGCTCTGGACGGCGCTGTTCTGGGGCTCCCCTTCTGAGTTCGTCCGCGTCGATATCGTCTGTGGCGCGCTGCTGCTGCTGTCCGGGTCAGCAGCTTTCATGGCAGGGAGGGGACAGGGGAGCGTCACCCTTGGCGAGCTCGAGGAGGCTTTGGAGACCAACCGTGACTCTCTGCGGTTCTTGAGCGCGCTCTACCACCCGACCGTGAAGGAACGGCGCAGCCTCTACCGGGAGGACGTCGCCGGCGTCATCGAGCAGCACCGGACCGATAGCCGCAAGTACCGGCGCGTCCACAACACGCTGCAGAACCTCATCATGATTGGTTCCGCGTCTACGACGGTCGTCGCGGCTCTGGACACGCGTAACCAGTACACGTGGCAGAACATCACGATCGTGTCCATCGGTTTCACCGTCACAGTGGCAGCCGCTTTCACCGGCTATTACAAGTACCGCGAGCGCAGCTACTTCCTGCTCCAGACCGCTGACGCCATCGAAGAGGAGGCCAATGCCTTCACCCTTGGCGTCGGCCCCTACAGCGACTTCGGCGCGGACCAGGAGCAGCAGGCCCTGAAGCTGTTCACCCAGCGGGTCGAAGAACACCGGAACGAGCAGCGGCGCCGCCAGCAGCAGCTGGACCAGCCTGCCGACCAGGCCGCCCCGTCCGGCCAGCCGCCAGCCGCCTGAGGCCGCACAGCGACTCGCGTCAGCGGCCGCGCTCTCGAGGTGGTCGTGCCACCCCGCCACCAACGGGCGGCGGGGCAGCGTTCATCGCTTGTTGTGCTTCGTCCACGGCTGGCGGGGAATCCCGCGGGCTTCCATCTGGGCGACGACCTTGGCGTGCAACTCGCGCAGCGGCTCCAGTTCGGCGGGCAGAGTCAAGGACGCGATGGTGGCGCCCTTACGCCGGGTGAGGCTTGCGGTCAGGTGCCCGTCGGGTGTCTCCCAGAGGCGCACCGTCAGTGTGCTCCGGTTGGCGTGCACGGGGCCGCTGGCGTTCTGCCGCTCGGTGATCATGCGGGTGAGGTTGCCGTAGAGGCGTTGCAGCGGGCCGGCGTCTCTGGGAAGCGGGACGTGCCGGACGGTGGCTTCGGGACGGGTCTGGTGGTCGGCGGCTCGCAGGACTCCGTAGTGGTCTTTCCACACCCACACCGGGACCGTATGCGCCGCAGGTTTGTTCGCAGCGTCGCTCGGGGCGGTGTCCGGTTTCGCCAGTGTCGTGCTCTGGTCGGTGGGGTGCGCCTGAGCTGCGGGGACGACACCCTTGCGGGCGTTTTCGGAGCGTCGCACCCATCCTTCGACTTCGTGGCGGTGGGATGCGGAGAGGTGCTTGCCTGCCTTGGCGGCGTTCTCGGCAAGGTTCTGCGCGTGCCTGTGCAGCGTCGCCTTCGACATGTGGCGCCGGTTGCGATATCGAAGGTCATAAAGAACGCGGCGTACCGTGTCCGCAGCGACTCGCGCGACCCAGTCCGGCGTCTGTCGCTTCTCGCGTTGTGCCTCTGCCGCTTCCCGTGCCCGGGTGCGAGCGGCGATGAAGGAGGCGGCGGCACCGGCGATGCGGTTCTCGTCGTCGGTGCGTTCGTGCGCTTGAGTCGCGTTGACGCGGGTCAGCAGTTCGCGGGCCTCCGTGACGTGTGCTTCGGCCACGGCCTGGTCCAGTCGCTGGAACAGCTCGCGCCGGACGTCGGCTTGTCCCTGAAGCCACAGGTGCGCCTCCCGTACGGCGTCGTCGAGTTCGGCTCGCCTTACCGCGCTCACGCCGCTCAGGTCGGCTATGTCGTTGCAAACCCGGGTCACGACGACGACGGCGTCGACTTTGCGTGCGTTGGCCAGCTGGCGCAGCAGCACCTGTGCGCGAGTGTCGGCGTCCGGTTGCTTCTTGGGCTTCGTCGCAGGCCAGCGTGATGGCGGGGTGGCGGTACGGGAGCGGATGATGCGTTCCACAGCCGGGGTCGTCAGGCCGCGCTCGGTCATGTAGCAGTCGTCCAGCGTGAACCATTCGGTGTCCCGGGCGAAGGCCTCGGTGCCGATACGAACCCGCCGCGCGGTGCCGTCGCTGTCGAGCCGGATCCGGTGCACGTACCAGCGGCGGATCAGGATGTCGCGCTCGACGGGAACAGTCTGGGCGAGCACGGGCTCGAGGCCGGTGTCCCATGCCGGAGGCACTGCGTGGTCCAGGTGTACGCGCAGGGCGCCACGCGACCAGTGGACGTCGATGACGGAGCCGAGTGGTGCGCCTTCGGGACGGGCGTAGTCGAAGTGAGCGTCCTCGCCGCTGGCGTCGAGCCAAGCTGCGGCCGCCGATTTCACGTACAGGTGATCGGCGCTGTTCACGCCGCGGGCATGGCGGCCGCAGGCGTGCGGCAGACCGTCCGGATCCGCGTAGTGCGCGAAATGGCAGACCTTGTCGGTGTAGAGCTTCGTGGTCAGCTGCCCGCCGCATCCTCCGAGCAGCGTTCCGCACCAGAAGGTGCGTCCCTCGTAATGCCGTCGGAAGGCATCCAACTCGATGGCCTCCATTGGCAGCATGAGCGGCTCGTCCGAGTCCGGGCCGCCCAGCACCGCTGTCTGGATTCGCCGTCTGTCTGTAGCCACGCGCTCCCCCTCTTGCCGCCCCACCTCAGATTTTCACAGTGAGGTTCGCCAGCCAGGGCGGGCCGAGTCTCCTGAGTGCCGTCGCGACGCACGACGGTGATGTCTGAGGCCGGCGGCCGGGCGTACGACGGGAGCTCCAGTGCGGCAACGTAGGACTGCCGCTTCGGGCCGGGCCACTGACGATGCTTCGGGCATACTCGGCAGCGTAGCCACCCGTCACTGCGGGCGGCAGGGTGCGAACTTCCCATACTCCAGGCGGGGTTCAGCCGAACGCGCCCGCTCGTTGGCCCTCATGCCGTCCCGTGCGACCGACGCCCCGCGGCGCGATGCCGGGTCGGTTGGGCGTCATCCCTCGATCCGTACAACGACGAAGAGGTCCCCCGCCTCGCCCCCATTCCTTCCCGGCCAGCCCAGTCCCCTGAGCCGCAGTCGTTGTCCGGCGCGGACGCCTGGTGGAAAGCGAATCCGGTGTGTTGTCTCTTTGAGGACCTCGCCAGTTCCGTGGCACGAGTCGCAGTCCCGCGTGCCTTGCGCACCAGGCGGGGAGGCGCACTCAAGGCAGGGGTTCAGGTCGGTGAGGCGAAGCCCTTTGACTGCGCCGAAGGCTGCGATCTGAGGGCTCACAGCAGATCGGACGTATCGGTCCGGCCCACGGCTGGGCGAGTCCTCGTCGTAGTACCGCCGGTCGATTTTGCGGAGAGTCAGCATGACCTCGAAAGCGTCGGACGGGCGGTCGTCGGGATTCTTGGCCAGGAGCCGTTTGACGAGCGTCGCCAGTTCGGGCGGGATGGCAGGCCGCACTTTGAGCAGAGGAGCCGGCTGTTCGTTGAGGTGCTGGTTGATCAGGTGCCAGGAGTTCCCGATGAAGGGCTGGTGACCGGTGAGCATCTCGTAGAGCACGCACCCGAGCGAGTACAGGTCGGAGCGGTGGTCGAACGTGCCGTTGAAGCACTCGGGTGCCATGTAGGCCGGGGTGCCGATCAGGACGCCGCTGGTGGTGATGTCGTGCCGTTCGTCGCTGCTCTTGGTGATGCCGAAGTCGACCACCGTCGCCTGACCGTCGGAGCGGACGATGATGTTGGACGGCTTGATGTCCCGGTGGGTCAGGCCTGCCCCGTGTGCGGTGCCCAGGGCGTCGGCGATGCAGACGGCCGACCGAACGGCATCAGGCAGAGGCAGTCGGCCGTCCTTCAACACGGCGCTGAGAGGCTTGCCGCGAAGCAGCTCCATCACCAGATAGGCGTGCAGCCGGCCGTCGTGCATGGCGGAGCCGAAGTCGTGGACGGTGACGATGTGCGGATGGGACAGGCCGCCGGCGACCGCGGCTTCGCGGGCAAAGCGGGCCGCCTGCTGGCTACTGTCCGCGCCGCCGTCGCCAGCGAGGACCTTGACAGCCACCAGTCGGTCGACCTTGGGATCGTGCGCCTTCCAGACCTGCCCGAACCCACCCGCACCGATCGCCTCGATCAGCCGGTAGCGGCCGTCCAGCACGGTCCCTGCCCGCACGACTCCCCCTTCTCGGTACGCACCGCGACGCACGGTGGACCAGGCGTGTACCCGTCACGCTACGCCGGGACAACCACCTGGAACAGGGGGTGCTGATCTACCGCGTTTCGGCTCAGGCCGTGGTTCGCAAAGCAGCTGGCGGGCCGATGGCTGGCGTCCCGGCTTCCCGCGCCGCGCGCTCTTGCCGAGCCCGGCGCAGCGCGGCGGCCTCAGTCGCCGCGGCCTGGCGGCGGCGCTGGGCGCGGGCCTGGTCCATCGGGGCCGGAGCATCGTCCGCGCCGACGTCGGGTTCAGGGAACGCCCGGCGCGACAGCGCCCGCATCGCGGCGGTCTGCCGCTCCACTGCCTCCGCGATAGCGGGGTCGGCCAGGGACAGCCGGGCGGCCTGACGGTGGGCCTCGATCGCACGGCGGTAGCCCTCCGGCGGCATTCGGCGCTCCACCGGCACGGCGGGTGCACTCGGCTGCGGGGCCGGGGCGGCTGCCGCGGTGGCGGGGCCGGCCTTCGCGGGCGCGGGCGCCAGGACGTGAACGGTGCGGACGTTCGCGCCGGACACCTTCTCGTTGGCCGCCGCGATCAGCTTCGGGGCTTTCCAGCGCAGCTGCGTGCCGTACGCGGGCGCGTCGGGAGTGACGTCCAGGCGGCCGGTGTCCGCGTCGAAGCCCAGGGCCTGGACGTGCCCGGCGAGCTCGGGCGCGGCCGCGGCGAGGATGTCGTCGAACTGGGCGAGGACGCTGCCGCCGGCGGCCGGGGCGACCATGCCGCGCTCGGTCATCATCATGCCGATCGCCGCACCGAGCCCGAGCGGCTCACGGCCGTCGCGGCGTACGACGGTGCCGGTGCGCCGCTTCGCCTTCTTCGTCTGGGTGGTGCCGTTCTTCTTCGCCGCCTCCCTGGCCGCGACCAGGGCCTGGCGCGCGAGGTCGACCCCGCTCGGTTCGGTGCTCACGCGATCACCGCCCCGGCGTCGCCGTCCAGCGGGCGCGCGGCGAGCTCCGGCAGCCTGTCCGTCCACGGCGCGGCCACGGCCGTCTCGGTGGGGGCGGCGTGGTGCTCGCGCAGCTGCTCCAGCCGCGTCGCCAGCAGGTACCCGGCCACCCGTTCCCGGGCCGCGTCGGCAGCCTTCGTTGCGGCGGCGACGGCATCCGCGCCGGTCGGGTTGTGCTGGAACCAGGGACGGCCCTGCTCAGCCTTGAACGCCCGCCGGGCCTCGGCTTCGGCCTCCTGGGTCCGGCCCAGCATCGCCAGCGCGGTGGCCTGGCACTCCTGGACGGCCTGCCGTGCGGTCTCGAACGCGGTGAACGCGTACGCGTCCCTCGCGACCTCCGGATCGGCCTCCAGGGCAGCCACGTCGGTGATCTGCAGGAACTCCTCCCACGCGGCGGCGATGCCGCTGCCGATGGCCGTCCGGGCCCCGGCCGTGACGGTCGCGACGTCGCCCGGGTCGGACAGGTCGGCGGAGCCGGCCGCCGCGAGGAGACCGGCCTCACCGATCAGGGTCTCGGTCTGACGGCGGTGGTCGCACGCCTCGCACAGCCCGGCCGCCTGGTCACGCCCGCAGTCCTCGCACGGCAGGGCCTGGCGCACCGCTTCAGCGGCCGCCGCCTCCTGGCGCTCGCGCTCCGCCCGCTCCCGGGCAGCCGTACGGGCGGCATCGCGGCGGGCCTGCTCCGCACGGGCCTGCTCGCGGCGCCACACGAGGTCCTCCGCCTCGATGGCCACCTGCTCCCGCAGCCGCTCCTCGAGGACCCGGCGGCGCTCGCGGTCACCCAGGCCGGGCAGCTCCCGGTCGATCTGCGCCGCGATCTTCGCGCGGCGGGCGCGCCGGATGTGCACCACGTTGCCGCACATCTCGCAGTCAGCGCCGGTGTCCAGCCGGATCCCGTCGTCGCAGCGCCGGTCCGTGCACGCCTGTCGCTGCACGAGGCCCTTGCGGATCAGCCACCCATACGGCTTATCGACCAGGGCCTCGCCGCCGGTCTCCTTCAGCCGGTCGGTGAGCCGGTCGGCCAGCAGCCGCGGCCCGCCGCCCTGGTGCTCCAGCAGGCCCTCCAGCCGCTTGATCTCCGCATCCGCGGCCGCCTGCACCTGGTCCTGCTGCCAGCCGGAAAGCTGCGCCCACAGTCCCGCGACCGGCCCCAGCGCCACCTGCAGAGCAGGACGAGCCGGAAGGCCCACCCCCCGCTGCTGCTGCGCCTTGTCCCAGCCCACGGCCTTCGGCCGGCTACCGGCACCAGCCCCGGCAGCACGCTGCCCACCCCGCTCATCGACCCGGGACTCCTTCGGCTGTTCCCCGCGAAGCGGGCCGTCGTCAGCCATCGGCGACACCGAACCGGCAGCGGCGTCCTCGCCGTCGACGGCCTGGTCCTCGCCCGCGCACGCGCGCTCCGGCCGACGACCTTCACCCCCACGGCCTTCGCCGGAAAAGCCACCAGAGAGAGCGGGGGAAGAGACGGGAGTAACCAGGTGAGGGTGGTCAGTGTGAAGGGCTGCCGCAACGTCGGGCTCTGCAACGTGCGCCACATCCGTCACCGGCACGCCGCTGACCTGCGGTTCCGTCTCCAGCTCCGGCGCCTCACCAGGCCCTGCCGCATCGTCGGGGTCTGAAAACTCGGGCTCCAGGGCTTCCGCACGGTTCTCCTGGACGTCGTCGCCGACCGTACGGCCGTGCGCGACGGCGACCGCCGGCACCATCAGCCGCGACCGGTTCGCCAGGCCCGAGCCCGTCTTCAGCCGCACCCGCAGCACCAGCTCCCGGTCCTCCAGGCGCGACAGCACCCGCTCCCCCGCCGACGCCGTGCACCCCAGCAGCCGGGCAACCGTTGCCGCGGCCCGGCCGCGCTTGGTGTCCACCGTCCCGCCGCACTGCCGCACTCGCCCGGTCTCCCGCGCCTCCAGCACCAGCAGCAGCAGCGCCAGACGGTCCGTCGCTGCCCCCCGACCGGTACGCGTACCGATCAGCCCGGCCGGAGTCACCCGGCCGTCCTTGTGCTTCCAGCCCGGCGCCATCACGGCCTCCAGCAGCCGCTGCAGCGTCGCGTACTCCTTCTTCGCCAGATTCAGCGGGTGCCCGACGACGTCCTGCACCGCCCACAGGGGCAGCACCTTGCACTCCAGGCCGATGTCCTCGCGGTACTCGCCCTTCTCGGTCTCCACCGACACCACGCCCGAGCGGCGCAGCATCGGCACCACGTCGGAGGCCGTGTAGGACGCGGACATGCCGATCCACCGGCCCAGCTCGGAGGTGTGGATCCTCACCACACCGGTCTCAGACGGCGTCCGCGACGCCAGCACCAGCACCGCCAGGCGCACCGCGTCCGGTGCACCGTCCAGGCTGGCCAAGTCCAGCAGCGTGCGAACCGCGCCACCCAGACGGGCGCGGGCATCCCGCCCGAGCGACAGCGGATGACCCGCCGCCCGCTCCGGGACCGGCCCGGCCGGTACGGACAACTCCGTACGAGGGCGCGCGAACGCAGCGGCCCGTGCCGCCATGGCGCTCATCGGCCCACCGCCCCGAGAGCAATGGGCACCACCAGAGCCGAAGCCGTCTGCATCGTCATCGGGCCGGTGTACACGCCAAAGCGGACACCCCTCTGAGCAGCCGGAACACGCGATTCGTCATCCACCCGCTGACCCTCCACCGGGCGGCCTGTGGACAGAGGACGCAGAGCCCCGATCACCCCCGGCGCTCCCGCCCGGCGGGCAACAATCTTGGAAACCGTCCCGCCACACGGGAAGCCGCCCCTACGGGCGCCGCCATCGACGGAGTTGTTGAAGACCTCCGCGAGGGGGTGCATGAGCGGGGCGTCCGACGCCGCGATCGAGACCTTCGAGGACGCTCCGAAACCGCTGCTCTTGTTGCTTCTTACCGAAAATCTAACTTTTGTTACAGAACGGCAAATGAGGTGCGAAGAGGATGCCGATCTCGTCACACGGGACGGTCGGCATGCCTGAACCGGTGTGAAACGGACAGGGCCAAGCTGACAGGGGACACCACTCTCGGGCACTATGAGAACGACCGCCTTGATGTATCACTCGGCGTATCACCGAGTGTGTTTCAGCAGATGGGTGGGCGCGCCCCCTCCGGGAGGAGCGGGTGACCGGACGAAGAACCTGAGGCGAGTCCTTTCTCTCCTTGCGTGATTCGGACGGACGGTCTGCGGAGCCCTTGGCAGGGACCCTGCGGAACGGATTGCAGAACCCCCTGGCAGGGGTCCTGCGCTTGTTGTTGGCCCATGAAGGGCCGAACTGGTATCTGCAGCTCGCTGAGCTGCGGTTCAGAACCGGCTGGCACCGGGATCTGAACGCCCGCACTGGAGGGATCCAGGCGGTAGACGGGCCGCGCGAGGCCGAAGGAGGGCGGCAACCCTCTTCTGGTGCGCGCGGCCGGTGGCGGTTACGTCACCCCGACCCCCTCGATTCCGATGGCGGAGTCGGCATGCCCGAAAGGGGGCTCGAGATCAGGTCTCATCCGGCACCTCCTGAAGGGCGGACGGGTACTTCCCGGCGAGGCGACGGAGGAAGTGCGCGTACTTCAGACGATTGCCGCGGTGGGGCTTGGTGAGCCCTGCCTCCCACCGCGCGACTGCAACACGCTTGACGCCGATGGCGTCGGCGACCTCGGCTTGGGTGAGACCAGCAGCGACACGCAAGCGCTGCCGGACGTCAGGTGCTGGGAGCGTGTCGTCATCCACCAGGGCATCAACTCGACGCAGCGGATCCGACATGCCAGCCTCCAGTCTAGAGAACAGTCCCTGAAAAGATACACGAAGTGATCTCCAGAACTGCACTCCATTCGGTGCCCGGTAGTCTCCGTGCCCGTGTCTCGCCTTGTGTTCTTCGACTTGGACGGCACGCTGGTCGACCGTCAGACGGCGCTCAGCGACGCCGTGACCGGCCTTTGCCGTTCCCGTAGTCTCCCTCCGGCCGCCGATCAGTGGCTGCGCACCCAGCTGGCCGACCGCGCGAACGCCGCCGACTTCGCCCGCCTGCGGGAATCCTTCGGCCTGGAAGTGTCGGCCGCGGACCTGTGGCAGGAGTACATCGACCTCATGGCGGCCTCTGTTACCTGCCGCCCCGAGGTCCTCGAGGGCCTGGCCCGCCTGCGCGCGGCCGCATGGACGATCGGCGTCGTCACCAACGGGGCTGGCGACATCCAGCGTGCCAAGCTCGCCGGGACCGGCCTCGCCGACCTGGTCGATGGCGTCGCCGCCTCGGGCGACCTGGAGATTCGCAAGCCGGACCGGCGCCTCTTCGAGCTCGGGGCCACGCGGTGCGGCGTCGACCTCGCGGGCGGCTGGATGGTCGGCGACAACCCGACCGGAGACATCGGTGGCGGCCACCAGGCCGGTCTGCGCACCATCTGGCTGCGCGGCCGCCCCTGGCCCGAGGGGCTCCCCGACGCGCACCGCGTCGTCGACGACGTCACCGACGCCATCACCATCCTGCTCAATGAGACGGAGTAGCACCGTGGACCAGCCGACCGTCGGCATCCTCCACCCCGGCAGCATGGGCGCCGCCGTCGCTGCCTGCGCCGCGACCAACGCGGTAGAGGTCTTGTGGTGCGAGACCGGGCGCAGCGTCGCGTCCGTGGAGCGAGCCGCCCAGTTCGGGCTGACACCCGTGGCCACCCTGTCCGAGCTGCTGGACCGCAGCGACATCGTCATCAGCCTCTGTCCGCCGGCCGCTGCCGAGGACTTGGCCCGTGACGTCGCCGGGCACCGCTTCGCAGGGGTGTACGTGGAGGCGAACGCCATCAACCCCGAGCGAATGAAGCGGATCGCCGCGCTGCTCGGGCACGGCGCGACCGTCGTGGACGGCGGCGTCGTCGGCTCCCCGCCGGTCGGCGGCAAGACGCCGACCTTGTACCTGTCCGGCCCGGCTGCCGCGACCGCGCGCCTCGAGGCACTGTTCGCAGGCACTGCCGTTCGGACTGCGGTGCTGGGCCCGGAGGTGGGGAAGGCGTCTGCGCTGAAGTTGTCGTACGCCAGCTTCCAGAAGACCAGCCGGGCGTTGGTGGCGCTCGCGGTCGGGATGGCGCGCGAGCACGGCGTCGACCAGGAGCTCATCGCGGTCGCCTCCCGGCGAGCCGACTCGTACCTCTCCGAGCCGCGGTACGTCGCCAAGACCGCCGCGCGCGCCTGGCGCTGGGGTCCGGAACTGGAGGAAGCTGCCGACGCGCTTGAGGCAGCCGGCCTTCCGCCGGAGATGCTGCGCGCGGCGGCGTCCACGCTGGCACGGTGGAACGACGCCAAGGACGACGGCTCGCTCACGCTCACCGACGCCTTGGACCGACTCGCCCAGCCGTAGCCTGCGCTCATGCCGTCGCCGCTCCCGCCCGCTGCGCCAGCAGCTGGTCGATGAGCCGCGCCGAGTCCTGCGGGGCCGCCGCCGTGGTGTCCACCGTCAGGTCCCAAACCATGCCCGGGTGCGCATTCAGGTCCTCGCGGGTCGCGTCCCATGCTGCCAGGCGCGCTGCGGTGTCGCTGTCGCCGCGCCCCGCCGATCGCTGCTCGGTCACCTCGCGCGGGCACCACAGGAGCACCACCGACCAGTCGGCCGGGTAGCCGTTGACCAGCGCCCGGATGCCGTCGACCTGCCCGAGGTGCACTACGGGTACCCCGACCGCGAACGCGGCGTCGATGCCGGGCCGGTCGATCGCGTACGTGTTGCCGTACCGGGCGTTCGCGTAGACGACGTCGCCCGCGGTCTCCAACTCGTGCAGATGCTCCGCCGTGCCCATCCGGTAGCCGGCCGACTTGCCTGTCCCGACCTTGAGCCGCGCGAACTGTGCGTACTTGGAGTTGAGTGCGCTGAGCGCGGCGGTGACAGTGTCCTTACCCGAGGCCGGTGGGCCGTACAAGATCAGGCCTTGACGTCCGGTCATGCGTACATCGCCCCCATCGCCTGCCGGGCCTGGTCCGCGAGTGTGACTGCGGTCCCCAGCCGGTTGTCGACGACCAGGTGCGGTACAGCTGGGCGCAGGCCGAGGTCGATCGTGGCCATGTACTCCTCCCACCGCTGGAGCTTCCATGCGTCGCGGGCTGCAGAGCGGAAGGTGATGTACTCGCGCATCGACTCCTCATCGCAGCGCACCCAGACGGGGAAGACGTCGACGCCCATGGAGGCGGCCCGGTTGGACAGGCGCTGCATCCAGTCCGGGTCGGTCATTTCCGCGATGAACGGGGCGGTCAACACGGTGGAGATACCGCACTTGATGTTGGCCATGGCCGACTGCATCAGGCAGTCGTACTCCACCGGCCGGACCTTCTCGCGGTAGAGCTCGGTGTGCCGGTCGTTCGCGTCGCCGCCCAGCGCGACCAGGAGGCGCTCCACGAGCGGGCGGGTGAGCGGGTCTTTGTCGAGCAGCGGCCAGCCAGTGAGCTGAACGAAGAAGCGTGCGAGCTCGGTCTTGCCGCTTCCGGCGAAGCCGCCGACCAGGATGAGCACCGGACGGTGGGGGTCACCGCCCGTGTGCCGACGCTTCCACGCGTCGATGATCCGCTGCTGCAAGTCGAAGTGGTCGGCTTCGCCGGAGCCCGGCGCGATGCGGTGAACGGCTCGCTCAACCGCCAATACATGCGACCCGTTGAGGCGGTCGTCCATCGGTGTGATCTTGAAGGACGTCTCCTCACCAGGCAGGGCGGTTCGGAAGCCCAGGTCGGGCTCAGTGGCCCGGTACAGGAGGCAGTAAGCGCGTCGGTAGTGCGGGCCGGGGTATACCTCGCCCTGCTCGTGCTGCCAGAGAGTCTGCGGATTCGCGGCAGGGATGCCCTTCAGCCTGGCCTGCTCAGCAACCTGACGGAGGCGTTCACCGGCCTTCTCCAGGGTCAGGCCGTGAGCCTCGCGCTGCTCGCGCAGCTTGTCCGGACGCCAGCCCGCTCGGTGCTTCCCCACCCTGTGACCCTCCGTGATCGTCATGGCCGTGAGCCTAGAGCCAGGCCCGCAAATCCCATGTGTACGTAGATGTTGAAAACCCGTGAACACGGGTGTGCACGAGCTTCGACAAGCCTTTGTGATGTTGTGCTGCGGCGCTCGCGAGTGTGATGGCCCCCACAAGACGACCAGTCACGAGGGGGCTCGAAATGGGCGAGGTGGGGCGCTCAGGCATCGAACGCGTACTCCAGCACGTAGGCCGCGCTGTCCATGGTCATCTCGTTGACTTCGACGGCCTCAAGCTCAGCGTCGAAGGCCGTGCGGCACAGCTTGATGACGGGGCGCTCCAGTGGCATGGCCAGCCCTTCGGCCTCCTCAGCGACGGGCAGCCGGCATCGGATCTCTTCGCGGAAATGAGCGGGTGCGTGCCCGATCTCAGCGAGCCGCGCGTACGTGCCGCCTTCGCCGGTGTCCACGCTCATGATCGCTGTGCCTTCGGCCAGGCCAAGAGGCAGGTACGAGGTTGCGAGCATGACAGGCCTGTCGTCCAGCACGAAGCGTCGGGACCGAGCGCAGACGAGTTCGTTCTCGTCAACGTCCAGCATCCGGGCGATGTGCGCTGGTGCAGCCACGGTGTCCACGCGGACGTCGATCGTGACGGGCCGTTCCTCGTCAGCGGACCAGATGGACTTGCCAGCGCCCCACTGCTCCCGTGCGAGTCGCTGGATGCCGTGACGCCGGATCGGGCGGAACTCGATGACTCGAGCGCCGGCGCCCCTCTTCGTCTCCACCAGGCCCTCGATCCGAAGGATCTTCAGTGCCTGGCGGGCGGTAAGCACAGCGACCTCGTACTGGGCAGCGAGAGCGCTCTCGCCAGGCAGCCGATCACCGGGGCCGTACTCGCCGGACTCGATCGCCGCCTTCAGGTCGTCGGCAATCCGCTGGTACTTGGGCCGCTGTTCGCCCGTGTCACTCGCCATACGTCTCCCTACCTCGTTAGCGATCCTACGGCCGCTGGCTATCGAGGAGCCGGCAAGGGCGTCCCGGTGTGTGAGAGAGCCGCCGAGAGAGCCTACCTCGTTAACGTAACTCTTGACATCGCTAACGAGGATCGGTGTACTGAAAGCGCACCGAACCTCGCTAACGAGGTCGGGGTGGGGGCGCCGAAGAGGTGCTGCTTCGCCCTGCCCACTCGCCATCGGGACGTCTCCCGAGCTCAGCACATCCGAGAGGAGCACCACTCCATGAACGTCATCTCCCGCCCCGCCGCCAGCCTCACCACCGAGTACTTCGACGCCGAGACGCTCGCGCTGCTGGACGAACTGGACGTCGGGGTCCCCGAGTTCGGCGGGGTCGACCTGGACGTGTCCTTCGGTACGCCGCTGGAGATGTACGAGGACGGCTCCCTCCCCCACGAGCAGCTGGACGGCCTGGACATCACCGCCGCCATCGCCGCGATCGAGGCCCGCGAGAGCCGACTGCTCGCCGCCCGCGACATCGTCGCCACCGACCCGATCGCCACCGAGCTGGTGCGCGAGCGCCTGGTCGACGTGCTCCTCCCCTACGCCGCGCAGCTGCGCATCACGCCGCTGGCCGCCGCGGCGCCCCTGCCGCTCGCGGCCTGACCCACTGCCCTTCGGCTCTGACGGCTCCCATCGTCGCCACCTCGAGTGGCGGCGGTCGAAGCGGCCAGATTCACCGACCGCCTAGCCCCCGGAAAAGCCGCACCAGCACCACGTGGCTGGACCGGGGAGTGACCGTTCCTTGAGAACCGAAGACGCGAAAGCCGGTGTGACGACTGCCGCCCCTGACCAGGCAACTGGCCGGGTGTTGCGCGTAAGGGTGAACCGGGCCTCAGTCCTTGCGGGACTGGTGACTGACGCGTCAGAAGGGCACGACCGGAGCCAGAATCCCGGTCACCGTGAACGGCGGTACGAGGCGGGGAAGTGAGAGCGACCCTTCTTCGTGCCACGGAGCGGCAGCAAGGCAGACCACGGTCTGCTTCGGCTGTCGCGTGGGCCGAGCGATCACCCTCCCCCGCAGCACCTTGCGGCGGTAGCGCGACGACAGCCCCCAGCCGGTAAGCGGAACATCGCACGACCCGGCGGGTGAGCCAGTGGTCGCGGGCACTCCACCTCCCGGTCGAAAGGTGGTCAGCGCGGAAGGCAGAAGGCCGCGCACCGCAACACCAAGCACTTCGCAGCCCCGCGCTGCCCAGTCGCCCGCCGCCTGGCCCTCGGGTCGGTCGGTGGGCGGTGGAGAGCGCGGTGGACACCGGCTCTACCAAACGCGACAGCCCCAGGGATCGGACCCCCGGGGCTGTCCAGGACCTGACTCGGAGGACCTGATGCGACACAGCATGACACGCACCGCGCCGCAGCCGCGGGCCGGGATCATCGACGACATCGAGCGCGAGGACGACTCCAAGGGCTACGAGCCCGAGGACATCGCCCGCGTCAACGTCGCCCTGGCCCTCGTTGCCACCGCCGCGCCGGCACTGGCCGGTTGGGAGGTGGCGGCGTGATCACCAGCCTCACCGACGCCGAACGCGAGGCGCTCTCGCAGAAGAACAGGGAGCAGAACCAGCGGTCGGAGGCCAACCGCCGATGAGCGCCCGACCGACCGACGACCTGTTCGTCCGCTACATGAAGGCGTTCGAAGACTCTGCCAAGCACACCGCCGACTGCCCGGCCTGCCAGGGCGAGACGCCGTGTGCGGACGGGGTGCCGATCCACGAGCGGTTCGCCCGTCTCCAGGACGCCTACACCGCACGACAGAAGCAGCGCTGACCCCGGCCCTGCCCGTCGTCCCCGCGCCTGTCCGGGCGGGGCCGGCGGAGAGCGCCGGGAGCTCCCGCCCGCTCCGGCCGTCCGGCCGCCACAACACGCGACAGCCCCGGGGTGGCCGCCCCGGGGCTGACTTCTTGCTCTGGACCTTCTGGGAGGCCCTGATGAATCGCGAGTCCATCGTACGCACCAGCCACGCCCCCTCCGTCGGCCTGCCGGTCAACACCAACTGGCGTGATGCGGGCGCCTGCACGCAGGAAGACCCCGAGCTGTTCTTCCCCATCGGCAACACCGGTCCGGCACTCCTGCAGATCGAGGAGGCCAAGTCGGTGTGCCGCAGGTGCCCCGTCCTGGAGCGCTGCGCCTCCTGGGCGCTGGAGAGGGGCGAGGACCACGGCGTGTGGGGCGGAATGAGCGAGGACGAGCGCCGCCACCTGAAGCGCCGCGCCGCCCGCCGTCGCACCGCTGCCTGATCCGTTCTGGCGGCTGCCTGATCCGCCCGCACCGACCGCTGCACCACGGCGGCCGGGACGGGCGGTGAAGGGGAGCCGGACAGCCCGGACCGACAGTCGAGGGAGGCCACATGGCCACGACGATGACCCCGTTCCAGCCCGGCACGGAAGCCGCCGCCAAGGCCGCCGCGTTCGCGATCTTCGGCAGCGACATCCCGCCGATCGACCCCGACGACTACAACGGCAGCTGGCGCACCACCCTCCACATCATCGCGGAGGAGTGGGTGGGCGAGGGCCGCTTCGAGCAGCACGCCGCCCGCACCGCGACCGCCATCAACGAACTGATCGCCGTCCAGGAGCAGCACGGCGTCGGTTCGCCCCAGGCGCTCACCGCGGGCACCGCGCTCCAGCCGCTGATCGAGCGGTGCCGCCACTTCGGCATCACCACCGACGACCTCCGCCGGCACGGCGCGCAGTTCCCCGAGAGCTGATTTCGTTCCCGCCCGGCGGGAGCGGCAGACAGTTTCGGGTCCGCCCGGCAGCGCTCCCCCGCATCGGCCGCCCGCTCCTCGGGAGGCCGGCCTTTTCGTGCGCCCGGAGCGGGTAGAGCCGGTGCCAGTTTCGTGATCAACCGTCCGCACCGACCGCCGTTTCGGGAACGCACCCCCCGCGTTTCGGGAGCACCGGCCGCCGTTTCGACCCCACCCTGAACGACCCCTTCCGGAGGCCCCCATGACGATCACCGACATGCCGCAGACCGCGGCTCCCGACACCCCCGCTTCGCACCCGCCGGGCCGCGCTTCGGGCGCACCCGAGAAGGTTTCGGGCACGGCCCAGAGCGTTTCGCGAACGGACAAGCGGAAGACGATCAAGCCCACCCGCGACCGGCTGATGACCGCCCTGTCCCTCGTCGCCGCGATCGGCGGAACGCTGGTCGGCGTCATCGGCTTCGCGATGTCCTACAGCACCCTGGCCAAGGTCGCCCTGAGCTGGGGATTCAGCAAGGAACTGGCCCCCTGGTTCCCGGTCGGCGTCGACGCCAGCATCATCGCGTTCCTCGCGCTGGACCTGTACCTGATCCGCAAGGGCACCCCGTGGCCGCTCCTGCGGATGGCCGCGCACGCCATGACCGGCGCGACGATCTGGTTCAACGCCAGCTCACAGGGCCACATCGGCACCGACCCGGTCCAGGCCGCCAGCCACGGCGTCATGCCGATCCTGTTCGTGATCGGCGTCGAGGCCGCCCGCCGCCTGATCATCCAAAAGGCCAGGCTGGAGGCGGGAACGGTCACCGACCGGATCCCGCTGCACCGCTGGATCCTCTCCCCCATCGCCACCCCGGTCTTCTACCGCCGGATGCGGCTGCACAACGTCACCTCCTACCCGGAGATGATCCGGCGCCAGCAGGAGCTCATCGGCTACGAGCAGTGGCTCAAGCGCAAGTACGACGGCGACCTCGGCAAGGCCACCGAGGACGAACTGCTGCCGATGAAGATGGCCCCCCACGGCTACACCGTCGCGCAGGCCCTCGCGATGCCTGAGCAGCAGGAACGCGCTGCTGAGGCCCGCGCGGAGGAGGCGGAGCGCCGGCGCCTGGACGCGGAGACGCGCCGGGAGCTCGCGCGTAAGAAGGCCGAAGCCGACCGGCTGGAGGCGGAGGGCCAGCTCGAGGCCGTCCGCGCCCGGGTGGAGGGCGAGACCGGCCAGGCCCGCGCGCACGCCCGAGCCCAGGTCAGCGCCGCAGAGCGGGCCGCTGAGCTGGAGGAGGCCGCACTGGAGACGGCCGTCATCAAGGAGGCCCGCGCCCGCGAAGCGGAGGCGGAGCGCAAGGAGGCCCAGGAGCGCGAGGCCAAGGCCGCCGCGGACGTCCGCGCGGCGGAGCTGGAGCGCCAGGCGGCGGAGAAGCGGAGGCTCGCGGCGGAGGCCGACCGGGTCGCCGCGGCGGAGGCTCAGGCCATCGAGACAGCGGAGATCGCGGAGGCCCGGCAGCGTGCTGCCGAAGCCGACCGCGCCGCCGCCGAAACGGAGCGGGCCGCTGCCGAAACCCGCCGCCGCGCCGCCGAAGCCGACCGGCTCACGGCGGAGGAGAACGAGCGCAAGGCGACCGCCGACGCGAACACGCAGGCGGCCCGCAAGCGTGAAGCCGAAACCGAGTACGCCGCTGCCGAAGCCCGGCTCGCCGCTGCCGAAGTCGAGCGGCGCGCGGTCGAAATCGAGGACGCCGCGAAGCTGACCTCGAGGCAGCGCGCGGTCCGCAAGGTCGCCCGCCTGGCCCTCGCGGCCGGCCTCCTCCCCGACGGCCTGGCGTACGAGGACATCCAGCACGAACTGTGCGAGCGGATCTCCATCGCCGACATCCAGCGCGAGTTCGACGTGTCGTCCACCGACACCGCCTCCAAGTACCGCCAGGAGGCCGTCGCGCTCATCGCCGGCGGCTACCGCCCCTGATCCACCGTCCGGCACACACCAGTGAGGGCCAGCCCGCGGGATTCGGGCTGGCCCCCGCTGCGACTGCCGGAAGCAGTCAACAGCCCCCCGAGTACAGCAGATCCGACCCCCACGGAGGACCCCGTGAGCACCGAAGACAAGCCCTTCTTCGACGACCCGAACGCGGCCCTGCGCGAGATCGCGCAGAACCCCGCCGCCTACGCGCACTACCTCGCGGACTTCAACAGGGTCGTGCTGGACATGCAGGCCAAGCTGGAGATCCTCCAGCGCGAGACCCGCCTGCACTGCCGCAAGACCCGCGTGGAGGGAGACAAGTGGGGCCAGGCATTCCTGCGCTCCTTCCCGGTGGAAAAGTCCCTGAACGACGTTCTCAACGACCTCAAGAGCATTAGTTCCGGGCTGGAAAAGAGCGCCCATAGGCGCCACGCCCACGACGAAAAGGTGGAAGAGGTCAGGAAAAACCGAAAGGAAAAGGCCCAGCTCAAGGCGCGTAAGAACAACCCGCCGCTCCAGGCCGCCCCGGAAAACACGGAGCAGCAGGGTGCACAGAGCCCGAATATGGGCTATGGTGGTCCCACGTCGATTTACAACCTGGACCGCAGGGAGTCGGCGTGAGTGCCGGTCGCCCGCTCACGAGAGCAGAGCGAAAGGACTTCAACCGTGCAGAACACGAGCGGAAAATCAAGCAAGAACTGATCGCTCAGCACGGCGAAGACCTCGGCATCTTCTACTACTGGCTTCGGGTTGTGAATATCCGAGGCACGCAGGCGTATCGCGCAGGGAACACGGACTTCATCCGTGAGGTCGCGCTCGCCCTGAGCAACGTCTACAGCCGTCACGGCCGCTAGCTTCCGCGTCCCACACGAAGGGCCGTCTCCGATCTCGGGGACGGCCCTTCGGCGGTTCCAACGCGTGCCGCGCGTTACGCGCGCCGCGCGTGGCGCGCACGCGTATACGCGAGGCCGGTGCCGACTGTCAAGCCCAGGAGGAGGGGTCGCGTGTCCGACGACACCGACAGCAACGTGATCAGCCTCCCCAGCCGGGGCGGCGATTCCGGTGGAATGCCGGACGCTCCCGACGGCGGGGATCTCTTTTATCGCGAACCGCCCGACAGTGACTCGGGCGATGCCGTCCCTCCGGAGGCTCCGGCGGAGACGACAATGGAACTCCCGGCTATTCGCGGACCTATTTCCCCGGAAATCGCTTTGCGGGAAACGGGAATGCCCGACGCGCCGGATCCCGACGACGGAGAATACGAGGAAGGCGAATACGAGCAGCCTCGTTCTCTCGCCGATCGCCTCGGTGACTGGCTGGAATACCGGCTGGAAGTGGCGCGGGACCGGCACGCCGGGGAAGCGCCCTTCCGTGAGGCTGAAATAGCGCGTAAGGCTGCGCTTCTGGAAGCCCGCACCGCTCAGGAAACCGCGATGATGGAGCAGAACGCCAAGCTCCACGCCGCACAGATGAAATCGAAGGCCGACAAGGCGGCGGCGCGCGGCAAGGCCGACGCGGCGCGGTCCTCCAGCTCCGGCATGGGCGCCGACAAGGGCGGCCGCTCGAAGGCCGGCGGCGGGGGCGGCTCACGCGGAGGCAGCGGCAACTCCGGCGGCTCAGGCCGGGGCGGTACCGGCGGCGGCCGAGGCTCGGGGACGAACGGGTCCGGCGGCACCGGTCGCGGCTCCGGGAGCGGCAACTCCCCCAAGGGCGCCGGGAAGGGTTCTGATCGGTCCGCTGGCGGCCGTGGGGGCGGTTCCAAGGGCAATGAGTCGTCTGGGGGCTCCAAAGGCCGCCAGAACGGCTCTGGAGGCTTCGGCTCGGGTAAGTCCGGCACGGGCAAGGGCAGTTCGGGCGGCTCGGGCAAGAGCGGCTCGGGCAACTCGGGCTCCGGCAAGGGCGGCTCGAAGGGCGACGGCGGCAGGACGCAGAACTCGCCGGCCTCGAGCCCCCGGGCCGAACGGGCCCGCGGCCGCCAGGAGCGCGCCGCTGCCCGGCAGGCCGCCCGGCAGCAGCGGCGCAGCGCCAACCAGGCCGCCAACCTCGCCGACCGCAGCAAGGACCGCGACCAGGACCGCGCCGCCAACCAGGCGGCGCGCGAGGAACGCCGCAGGGCGAAAGCCGAGCGGAAGGCCGCGAGGAAGGCGAAGCGGGAGGCCGCCAAGGCCGCCGACGACCGCACCACCCTCGGTGCGGCCGTGGCGGAGGAAGCGCAGCGCCGCTGGGACAAACGCCGTGGAACCGAGAAGGACAAACCCGCGAAGGACCACAAGGCCAAGGACGCCAAGGACTCCGAGGCCACGACCAAGAAGATGCCCAAGGACGGCCCTGAGTCGTCTTCTGGCGGGCCGAGGGACGGCTCCGCGACCAAGGAGCCGGACGACGGCAAGAAGGGCGGCGAGAAGCCGTCTGACAGCCCCGGCGGCAGGGGCGCGAAGGACGGCCCCAAGCCCGACGACGTTAAGGACCCGCCGGGCACGGGCGACAGCGGTGACGACCGCTCGTTCAGGGAGAAGATCAAGGACTTCTTCACCAAGTCCGAAGAGGACGCTACCCCGCCCGAGGCGGAGGAGCCCTCACGGCTCCGGCCCGAAGACCTGAAGGTCACGGTGGACCGCCCCGGCGGCCCGACCCGCTCCCCGAAGTCCGAAGAGGCTGAGGAAGTCATCCCGGACGCGGTCATCGTCGAAGACGCGGCCGACCCCTTCGGAGCCACCGTCGCGAACACGGCGAGCCTCCCCCGGGCCCCCGAGCCCCACACCCAGCGTCCTGGCACCACCCGACCCACCGCACAGGAGGACCCCGTGGCATCGGAGGTCAGCAGGCCCACGTCGGGCCAGGCCGGCATGGCGGCCAAGCACCGCACCGACATCACTTTCGGCGAGTACCTGATGGAGATCGTGAACATCGCGATCGCCGCCGCGCTCGACAAGGACCGTGCCCAGGAGCTGGCCGTCGCGCTCGGCAAGGTCGCCGACGCCCTGCGGGACATGGCGGCCGACCTGGTCGGCGACCACAACATCGCCACCGAGGTCGTCGGCCAGGTCACGGACCTGGCCGACGCCGCGGACCGCATGAAGCAGCTGGCCGAACGGTGCGCCACCGAGTGCGAGGTCGCCTCCGAGGCCGCCCGGATCGCCGCCATGTCGGTCGGCCGCGTCTACGGCGAGGACATCGCGGCCATGGACGACGCGGGCCTGGCCCACGCCTCCGCCGCCGCCCACCACGACTAGGAAGGAGGTTCGCTGTGAGCGACCTCGCGCCCACCACCGGCGGCGGCGCTGCCGCCACGACCGACGGCGACAACCGCTACAAGGCCGTCCAGCAGAAACTCAAGACGCTGGGCACCGCGATGGACCTGGCCGGCGACGAGTTGGAGCAGTTGCTGCGCCGCATGCGCCTGAACGCCCAGCGCACGGAGGGCCTGGCCGTTGACATCGCCAACGCCGAACTGGACCGCAAGTTCATCGAGATGACCAACCAGGTGGCCGTCGCTCTCGGTGGCGCCGCCACCGAGGTCCAGAAGCTCCACGAGACGGCCCAGGAGGTGTCCGGCCTGGCCACGGCCGCGCGGCGTACGCACGCGCGGCTGTACGAGGGCCTGGACACCGTTCGCTCCGGTCGCAGGGAGCGCACCCCCAAGCCGGGCTTCTTCGCCCACTGACCCCCCCCGATCCCGTCGAAGTCCCCGATGGGCGGCCCGCCACCGACGGCGGGCCGCCCATCGTCACTCCCGAAGGAGAACGTCCCGTGTCCGTGCCGCGCAGCGTCGCCCTGGAGCGCACCCTCTACACCCTGGCCGCCCCGGTCCTCGCCGCGGCCCCGAACCTCTACCCCGACAGCCCCGTCAACACGGTCGTGCAGCTGGCGGGCGCGGCTGGTGTCGGCGGCTGGTTCCTCGCCTACAAGAGTGACGAGTCCGGCGCGGGACGCAAGATCCTGCGTTGGTCCCCGCTCGTGGCCGCCGCCGCCATCGACGTCGCCGCCCGGCACACGATCGGCTGGGGACCGTGGTGCATGGACGCCCTGCTCGCCGCCGGGTGGGCGGCGGCCGGCCTGCTCGTGATGCCGTTCTCCCGGCACACCCGCCGGGGACACCGGCCCGCGCTCGCCGCCCCGGCCCCCGCCCCGCAGCTTCAGCCCGCCCCCGAGCCGTCCCCGGCGCAGCCGGACGACGGCGCCGACGCCTTCACCCGGCAGGTCCGCTGGCTGTGGGAGAACCGCGGCATGCCCGGCCGCACCATCGTCATCAAGGCCACCCCGCACCCCGGCATGCCCAACGACCTGTCACTGCTGCTGCGCGCCTCCGAGGCCGGCCGGGCCATCTCCGGCCTCAAGGAGGACGACATCGCCGCCGCGTTCAGCGTCGACGTCACCGATGTCACCATCAGGGAGGTCGTCCGGCAGCACGGGCGCGAGGGCGGCCCTGCCTGGCGGGAGGTCGACGTCACCCCTGACGCGAACGACCGGCGCCGCAAGGCCCCCACCGCCCGCGAGTGGTGGGCCGACCGGATCGGCGCCGCCGGCGGGGCCGTGCCCGGCTCGGAGTTCGTCAAGGAAGTCCGCGACAACGAGCGCAAGGTCACCCACTACATCGCCCAGGTCCCCGACGAGGCGGGCGAGCCGCGCGTCAACCAGCACGCCCTGGCGGCCGCGCTGAAGACCAAGTACGACGAAGGCCGGCTGTTCGTCACCATCGACGGCAGCCAGATCCTGGTCTCCCTGTGGGACAGCTCGCCGCTCGCGCGGGTCTTCCCCGCAACGAGGGAGCTGCTGACCCCGGACAAGGACGGCCGGTGGGTGACCGGCTACCTCGGCAACGGTCAGCCCGCCCGCAACCGCGTCTACACCGACCGGGGCGCGGCTCACGGCCTGTTCGTCGCCCCGTCCGGCGGCGGCAAGACCCAGCTGATGGGCCTGCACGTCGCCGCCGACGCCCTGTTCGGCGCGGTGGTGTGGCTGGCGGCGGAAGCCCCGGATGAGAAGGCGGCCAAGCTGGGCGAGTACACCGACCGCTACGGCGTCGGCGCGCTCTACATGATTCGGCTCCTGCGGGCGCTGGACGCGCTGATGGAGATCCGCGGCGAGATGGTGTGGGAGGACGGCAGGGTCTACGACTGGGACCCGAACATGCCGGGCTGCCCCTACCGGATGCTGTCCGCCTACCTCGATGAGTTCCTCTCCGCCGCCCGCCACGGCGACTACGGCGCGGAGATCATGGACCTTGCCGAGAAGGTGTCGGTCAAGGGCCGCAAGTACGGCATCGGCATCAAGGTGGCCGGCCAGTCCATCTACGTGCAGGACGGGTTCACGCAGCTGCTGTGCGAGAACCTGCGCGAGAACTGCATCCCGGTCGTGCTGAAGGTCGCCCCCGGCAAGGTCGGCGCGATGTTCAAGGCGCTGGGCATCCCGTCCGAGAACACCCCCGACCCCCTCCCCCGCTCCTTTTCCCCGGAGGAGGCGGGCCGGATCGAGCGGGTGATGCGCGGCGAGCCCGAGCCGCCCGCCAACTCCAACACCGGCGGCGCCGGCTGGATCGTCGAAGCCAAGCAGCCCGAGGTCCTGCGCACCTTGTACATGGACTTCAAGAACGGCCTCGACGACTACTTCCCCGACGTCATTGCCACCCTGACCGACTACGAGATCCGCGAGCTCGAGTCGCGGGACCTGTGGTTCGACTGGACCGAGCCGCCCCGGCCCGGCGAGTTCGGCCCCGAGCCGGGCGACGACGAGGACAGCGACGACGACGGTGGGCCCAAGAAGGGCGGCGGCGGCCCGCGCCGTGGCGGCAGCAAGTCCGCCGCGCGCCGCGACACGGTCACCTCGCCCCGCCAGGCGCTGGAGGCCATCAAGAACCTCTCCGGCGTCTGACCCACCCCCCTCCCGCACCCCAACCCCCCGCAGGGCCCGGCCGCACCGGCCGGGCCCTGCCCACACCTGGAAGGACACACCGCCCGTGGCCGTATCGATCTCCGCCGTCGTCCTGCTCGGCATCGTCGTCTTCGTCCTCATCCGGGGCGGCTCCGTACGCCTCGGACCGGCCCTGGCCTGCGGCCTGTTCGGCTTCTTCCTCGCCTCCACCGGCGCCGCACCGCTCATCACCGACGCGATCGGCACCGTCACCGGCTGGATCTCCAGCATCTGAAACCGCCCCGGCCGCCGGCGTCGAAGGCGCCACCCCACCCCGCGCCTTCGACGCTTCCAGGGAGCCCCGATGCCTCAGACCCACCCCGCCATAGACCAGGCCACTCCGACCACCGCACCGCCTGCGCCGCCGACGGCGCTGTCCCTCGAGGAACGCCTGACGTTCATCAACGCGGCGATGAGCGTGAGGCTGGACGAAGCGAAGGTCGCCTACGAGGTCAACACGGCGCACATCGAAACCGAGCCCGTGGACCTGGCCGACGTCGTCACCGTTCCGCTGACCCCGACGTTCCAGCCGCCGGCGGAGTCCTACCCGACCCCGGTCGCGGCCCTTCTGCAGCGCGCCCACCACCGGTTGCTCACCGGCGGCTGGTGCAGGGACGTCCTGGTCGACGAGGACGGCGCCCGCTGCATGCTCGGGGCCATCCGAGCCGAGGCCCGCGGCGACAGCGGCCTGGAAGCCGACGCGGCCTCCGTGCTCCTGGACGCGATCCGCCGCAAGTTCGGCGACGACGTCGACTCCGTGCCGTCCTTCAACGACGCGCACGGATCGGCCCGCACCCCGCTCCGCATGGTCGACCAGGCCGCCGGCCTCGCCGACGCCCGCGGCCTCTAGCCCCCTGCTCCGGACCACCTGCCTCGCACCCGAACCCTCGCGGTCGGGTGCGGGCCAGGCCGTCCGGCCTGCGCACCACCGCCCACCACACCCGCCCGAGCGAGGGAGTCGCCCCGCCATGCAGTCCGACGACAAGCCCGTCAACGGCCAGCCCATCAACGGTCAGGACAACCCGAACTTCCTCGACCTGTTCAGCCAGACGCCCCCGCCGCCCGACGAGAAGGACTGGCCCCTCCCTCCGAAGCGTTTCGCCGGACTGCGCGCCGCGTGGCGGGAGTCCTGGCAGGAGGGCGGCTTCCTGTACGAGCGGTGGGAGGACGTCCGGCACGCGCGGTTCGCGGGCTGGCACGGGATGGCCAACTGGATCAAGGCGGCGCTCAGCCTCGCCAGCGTCTGCGCGTTCATCATCGTGCTGGACGCCGCCGGCGACATCGTCTCCGCCGTGGCCCACCGGATCGCCACCGCGACCCCGGAGACACAGCTGGCGTCCGATACCTCCAACAGCTTCTGGGCAGTGATCGACACCCCGATCCGCTCCTACATCGCCCAGCACACCGGTGACCTCGCCGTCAGCGGATCCGCCGTCTACGCCTTCTGGCAGGCGGTCGGCCTGTTCGGCCTGGTCGGCGGCTTCTTCCACAGCACCGGCGCCCGCATCACCTACAGCCTCTGGGGAGCGGCCAGCGTCGGCATGGTGTGGTCCGCCTCCCCCGCCGACGGCCGCACCGTCGCCACCGGGATCGCCGTCCTCGCCTGGACCATCGCCTCCGTCTTCGCCCTGCGCGGACTGAGCCTGCGACCGGTCATCCACACCGCCTTCCAGCCCCACATCGACATCCGCCCCCAAGTCCACGTCCCGCCGCAGCCCGTCCCCGCCCACGACGACCTGGACGACGAACCCGACAACGTCCACCCCCTCCAGCGCTGACACGGCACTGCTCCGCACCCGCAGCACCCGCTGAGACCTGACGCCCTGCCTGGCCCTCGCCCGCCCGTACCCCGGGCGGGCGAGGACCGTACAGGCCGCCCGGCCACCAACTCCCGCGCCCCGCCGACGCACCGACGTCAGCGGGGCGCGGTGACACCCACCCAACCGCTGGAGGAGAACACTCGTGCTCATCCCCCGCCCGCGCCGCCGGATCGGCCGGCCCCGCCCGCAGCGTCCCGGCCCCCGCTACCCGGCCCCCCAGCGTCGACTTCCCGGCTCCTGGAGCAGGTGATGGCCGACCAGGACGAGGACCTGGTCGACGTCGACCCGTACGACCCCGGCGACGGCTCCTTACCGGTCTTCCGCTGGAGGCAGGCCGGGCGCGAGAACCTCGCGACCCGCCGCCAGCTGCGGGAGATGGGACTGCGCCCGGGCGGACACGAGCCCGTCGCCCGGATCGAATGCCGCGGCGGGAAGCGGTGGGCGTGGCTGTACCGGATCGACCTGGCCAAGCCGAAGCTCCCGATGACGCTCGCGAAAGAGGCCGCGCTCGATAAGGCGATGGCTGCTCGCCAGACATGCGGCACTTGCCGCCGGCGCTACTTCCACTGCATCCCGCTGAAGACCTTGGGCTGCTGCTTGGAGTGCTACGACGGCACGCCCGCCGACCCCGCCTCCTACATCGCTCCCCCGGCCAAGCACCTGCTGGCCGCCTGATCCGAGAGGACACCAGCCCATGAGCACCACCCCCCTTGCCGCCTTCACCGAGCCGGACCGCCCCAAGGACCTGCTGATCCGGTTCATCACGGTCGGCGGCTCGTACGTGGACGTCACCGGCCCCGGCGAGCACTCCGACAAGAACCGCTGGAACTGCCACGGCTGCGGAGACTCCTCCCAGTTGATCCAGGGGGACTTCCTGTTCTGCATCCGGCCGGACGCCAACACCCACGCCACCACCTGCCGCGCCATCCCGCTGAAGTGACCGCCCGCCACCTGCGCGGCGCCCTGCTGCTCGCCGCCGCCGGCCCGCTCGCCGCGGCCACGGCCGCCGCCGCGCTCAGGGCCAGCCACCTCAAGGTCTACGCCGACAGGCACCGCATCGAGATCACCGCCCGGCCCCGGCCGCGCTGCCCGCGCTGCCACGGCGAGGGCAGCTGGTGGACCGGCGGCACCTTCCCCGAGAGGGAGGCGTGCGGCTGCTGGTCCGACCGGCGCGAGCTGCGCATCCGGCTCCTGCCCGTCCCGGCCTGGAACGAGCCGCCGTTCTGAAACACCACCGCCCCCGGCCGGAGACCGGCCGGGGGCGAAGGCACCGCGGGGCGTCCGCAGCATCGGCAAGAGGCCGGCCGCCCCGCTCCCCTTCACCCATGTCGAGATCAGGAGACCTCCAGCATGCCCCGTCTGCCCCTCACCACCGAACGCCTGGCCCTCTTCGGCACTCTGCTGGCCACCTTCGGCGAGCTGCACCCCCTCTGCGACCACTGGATTCAGGGGTCCACGTCGGCTTCCCTGAAGAGGCTGTACGGCGACCACCTCGTCTACCGGGACGGCACCCCCGTCGACCAGGACCCCACCCGCGAGGAGAACGGTGAGCCGGTCTGGGGAGCAAGCATCCTCGGCCGCCACCACGCGACCCGTCACGTCGCCTCCTACACCGCCGTGCAGGTTGCCGCGACCATCGGCATCACCCGTGCCTTCGGCTACCGCGTCACCCCCGGCGCGCTACTCGCCGGGGCGGCCATCAACGCCTCCACGCACGTCGCGATCGACCGCGGCGCCGTACTGCTGTGGCTGGCGAAGAAGACCGGCAAGACCGGCTACATCGAGCACTGCAAGGCCGCCCGCGTCGACGAAGACGGCACGGCCACCGCGGAGCTCACCGGGCCGGGTAGCGCGTGGATGGAGCTGGACGCGGCCCTGCACCGCTCCATCGGTATCGCGGCCGCCGTCGTCACGACCTGGCTCACCCCCCGCCCTGGCGCCCGCCGGTGAGCCGCAACCGCCTGGAACGCGTACGCGCCTCGGTCGGGATCGCCTCGCTGGCTCTCCAGCAGATCGAGGACGACCTTCGCGCCGAAGACGTCGACCAGGAGGAGCTCGCCGCGATCCTGCGCGAGCTCATCGAGGACACCGACCCGCCCGGAGGCTTCCTCGCGGCCGTGGCGCAGCTGGTCACCGCCGCCGCGCGCCGGGCGGAGCAGACCGAACCGGACCGCGACGGCGACGCCTCCTGCCCGCTGCACGAGGCCGCCGCCCTGCTCACCGACAACGCCGGGCTGCGCGTGATCTGGGCTGCCCGCGCCCTTCACCCCCAAGGAGAATCCGCATGACCGAACCCAAGCCCGAGAGCATCCGCTACACCGCCGACCCAGTCGCGATGACGCCGGAGGGTGACCACTACGTCTCCGAACAGCGAGCCCGGATCGCCGAGCTTCAAGCCCGCCCGGATCGGCTCACGCCGGACGACGCGCGATGGCTTCTTGACCGGCTCGCGTGGGCGGACTGGCACCTGGAAGAGCTGCGAGACCGCGTCGACGACGCCGGAAGCCTGATGAACACGAGTTACGTGTCCAGCGCGATCGACTACACCCGCTGGTCCCGGGGGACCCCCCGAGGGCCTGTGATCGCTAACCGCACCGACGGCCCCGGCACCGAGTTCACCGCCCTGCGCCGTCCCCAGCGCTGACCGGACGCTCTCCGTACGGCCCCGCCGCACCGCCCCCGGGCGGGCGACGGCGGGGCCGTGCAGTGTCCGTCCGGTCAGCCGAGACCGGACGACCGGCCCTCCCCGGAGGTCACCGTGCCCCTCGCCCGCCGCTCCCTCATGGAAGCCGCCGCCGCCCGCTTCGGCTGGCGCCGCGCCTACGGCGACACCACACAGGTCGACGCGCTGCTCACCGAGCAGACCGAGACCGCCTACACCGCAGCCGCCGACCACGCGGCCCTGGCGACCGCCAAGAACACCGACGTCCTCACCGTGCAGCCCTGCGTCCTGGACGTCCGCGGCCGCGTCCTGGCCGACGTCCTCTACCTGGAGGGCGTCCTGACCGGCGCCCGCAACCGCGGCCTGCCCCCGGAGCTCATCGAGCGCCTGGAGGACGCCGTCGGCCACGGCCACGAGCTGACCGTGCTGCTCGCGGACACCGTCCGCATCACCGCCGCCCGCGCGACCGGCCACTGAGCGCCGGGGCACGACCAGCAAATGGAGGGAGATGGGCCGTCATGCCGCTTCGCTACTTCGAGGTTGACGTCCCGATACACCACACCACCAACCGCCAGTTGAAGGGCGTACACGTCTTCACCGGTGAGGCGTCGTCCAAGAGCGAGGCCCTGCGCATCGCACACGACGTGTACGACGCGGCGCTCGCCGCGCAGCAGGCCGGACTCGAGGTTCCCGGCAGGCAGGCCGGGGGCTGGGGAGCGCGGGGGCTTCGGCCCGACTGGGCGCTCGACTGGCAGGCCGCAAAGGCCGGCCCTTGGAACGACCCCTGCAGCTGGCTCAGCCACGAGCCCTTCGAGCTGTAGGTCCGCCCCGGGACGGCCGCCAAAGGCCGGAAAACCAGTCGGCCGCCCCGGGCCACCCATCCCGTACATGACGAGAGGGAGAGACCAGTATGGCCTCCACCGTGCGCGTACAGGCCCCGATCGGGCAACGCGCCCTGCTCATCACCACACTCGCCGTGCCACTGACCGGCTGGACCGTCCACGCGGTCAGCCTGCACCGCAAGCTCGCCGCCGCCCGCCGCGACCCGCTCACCGGGCTGCTCGGACGCGACGGCTTCACCGCCAAGGCCCGGCAGATCACCGACCGGTACGGCGACCACGCCCTGGTCGGGATCGTGGACCTGGACCACTTCAAGCAAATCAACGACGGACCGGGCGGGCACGCCGCCGGCGACCGCGTCCTGGCCGCCACCGCGCAGCGGCTCACCGCCTGGGCGGGCAGCCGCGGGGCGGTCGGCCGACTCGGAGGGGACGAATTCGCCTTCGCCGTGCGGATCGGACCCGCACGCCGCGAGCTCCGTCTCGCCCAGCTCGCCACGCTGCTCGCGCAGCCGGTGGAGGTCGACGACGGCGCCCTGGTCGACGTCGCCGCATCCGTCGGCGCCGCCTGCCCGGCCATCCTCGGCACCCGCGACCTGTCCCCGCTTCTGCGGGCCGCCGACGCCGCGATGTACGCGGGCAAGCACACCGGCCGCGCCGTCCTCGCCGGACCGCAGCACGCCACCGTGCCCTCCACCAACGGCCGCCGCGCCGGACGGCCGGGCACCAGCACCCTGGGGCGGGCGGCATGAGCGAGACCCCCACCGACCCGGGCACCTGGATCCGGGGCATCACGATCCGCCAGCCCTGGACGACCTGCATCCTCGCCGGGAAGGACGTGGAGAACAGGCCGGCCCCCTGGTCCTGGCGCGGCTGGCTGCTGCTGCACGCCGGGCAGGCCACCGAACGGGCCCCGATGCGCGACCCGCTGGTCGCCACCACGATCCGCAGCCGCGCCCTGCACACCCGGGCCGTCATCAGCGTCGCCCGCCTCACCGACTGCCACCAGGACGCCGCCGGCACCGCCCCATGCTCCCGCTGGGCGCAGCCCGACGCATTCCACCTGGTCCTCTCCGACGTCCAGGAGCTCGCGCTCCCTATCCCGTGGCTGAACGGACAGCTCGGGCCGTGGCGCCCGACGCAGGACCTCGTGGACCAGGTCCTCCTCCAACTCCCCCACCTCGCTCCGGAGGGCACCTCATGAGCGGCAACCGCACCGGCATCGCCAAGTTGCCAGACATCGTCCTCGCCGACGACCGGATCCCCTTCCCTCACACCGACCAGGCCCTGAGCTGCCGCACGGAACCCGGCCTGTTCGCCATCGAGGACATCCACAACACCGACGAAGACCCCCGCGCCCGGGAGAAGGCGCTCGTCAAGGCCAAGCACGCCTGCTCCGGCTGCCCGATCGTCACGGGCTGTCTGAAGTGGGCGCTCGCCAACGCCGACTTGACGAAGGCCGGGGTGTGGGCGGCGACCACCGCCCGCGACCGCAAGCAGCTGCGCAAGCAGCTCGTGGTCCGGCTCGGGGACGACTGGGTCGGCGTGGTCGCCGAACAGGACCGCCGCCGCCGTGAGCGGCAGCGCGCGGCGCGTGCCGTGCCGCCGACCGTCCGCGAACTGGCCCTCGCCCGCCTCGAGCTAGAGGGCATCCCCACGCGGCCCGCGCCGTACAACCGCTGGAAGGAACCGATCACCCCCGCACAGGCCGCGGCCAACCGGCGCGTGCTGGAGCTGGTCGCCAGCGGCAAGGCCGCGTGATGTTCACCGACTGGACCGAAGCCCTCGAGGCCGAAGCGCTGCCCCTGGACCCGAACCCGCAGCATCAGCTCGCCGCCGCGGCCCGGGTCACCGCACGCAGCTCCCGCGACAAGGACGACCTCGGGTTGCTCCTGGACGTCCTCGGGCTGCCCACCGACACCGACACCCTCACCGCCCTGCTCCCCCTCATCCCGGAAACCGGAGACGCACCCACCATGACGAACACCCCCGCCGCCCCGGCCCTGTCCGCGCACGAGGCCATGGCGATCTCCATGCACAACAACGGCGACACCGAGCAGGCCATCCGCGAGGCCACCGGCCTGAGCGAGACCGAACTCAGCGACCTCATCGCCAACCAGGCCCTCGGACTGCCCCGCACGGCCGCCGACGCCCCGGCCATCGACGTCCCGGTCGTCCCGCTCGCCGTCTCCAACGAGATCCAGGAACTGCTCGACTGGGCGGCCGCGCACCCGGCCGCCTCAGTCCGCAGCCGCGCCGCCCGCATCACCGCCGACCTCTCCGAGCTGACCGACCGCCGCGACAGCGAGGCCGCGCAGCACGAGGCCGAAGAGAAGGTCGCCAAGGCCAAGGCCGAACTGGAGAAGGCGCAGGAAGAACTGCGCACGGTGAAGGCCGGCACCCGCACCACCACGGCGGCCGCCACCGCGCCCACCCCCATCCGCTCGGGCCTGGGCAGCGGCCGCACCCGGGAGGAACTCGCCGCCATCAGGACGTGGGCGCGCGCCAACGGCCACCAGGTCGCCGACGCGGGCATGATCCGCAAGGCCGTCCTGGAGGCGTACGACGCCGCCCACCAGGCGCCGGTCCAGAAGGCCGGCTGACCCATGGCCGACGACGCCATAGCCCTGGACGGCTTCCTGGACGAAGAGACCGTGCCCGGCGACCTGCACGGCAGCACGGCCCGGTTCCGCCTCACCGTCTCCCCGACGGACGAGCGCACGGACGCGATGATCCTGCCGTGCAGCGTCGCCGACGCGGAGCTGGCGCACGCGGTCATCCACGACCTGGTCCCCGGCGACAAGCTCCGCGTCACCGGCCACCTCCGGCTCCCCCGCACGCCGGACGAGCCGATATGGCTGGTCGTCACCGCGCTCACCGTGCTGGAGACCGCGCCGCTGATGACCGACCCGGCCACAGTCGCCACGGCGGTCATCGAGCGGTACGGGCCGTACGCCTGCTGGTTCGACGCCGACACCACCGACGTGGAGGTGTTCACCGAGGGCGGCACATGGGTCGGCACCGCACCCGAGCCGAACGACCTGAGCGAACTGCTCGAAGCCTTCGAGCACCGCCAGGCCGCCGGCGGCGAGTAGCGGATCCGCCGTGCCCATCCGTCCCGAAAACCTGCACCGATACCCGCGCGACTGGAACGAGATCAGCGCGCGGATCCGGTTCGAGCGGGCAGGCGGCCGCTGCGAGTGCACAGGCCACTGCGGCCTGACGCACCCGGGCGGCCGCTGCCCGGCCCTCCACGAGCAGATCCACCCCGACACCGGCTCCGTGGTCGGCCTCACCACCGCCCACCTCAACCACACCCCCGAAGACGTGCGAGACGAGAACCTGCTCGCCGCCTGCCAGCTCTGCCACCTGCGCATCGACCACGGGCACCACCGGATCACCCGCTCGATCACCCTCGCTGCCCGCGCGACCGCCGCCGGACAGCTCGGCTTCCTCGCCGACGCCGACCTCGAGCGCACCGAGCCGCCGGCCCCGCCCCGGCCGACCGCGCCCCGCACAGCACGCCCCGCACTCCAGCTCTCCTTCACCGACCAGGAGGCACCCTGATGCCCGACCAGTCCACGCGCACCGTCCTTGAGCGCTTCCCCGCCGGCGGCCCCCGCGGCTCCTGGCCCGCAGACGAGTACGCCGCCCAGCAGCAGGCCCAGGGACAGCCCGCCAGGGTCGTCATGGACCTGCGCTCCGACAGCTTCCTCGTCATCGCCGACAATCCCGCCACGTGAGCGCCCGCTTCCGCCTCTGCGGCCACGGCACCGGCCCGCTCCACCCCGGCGACCACATGGCCGTCGCGGAGTTCGCCGCCATGCTCACCGCCCGGCGGAGGCCGGCCCCGTGGATCGGCCACGGCGACGTCGCCGTCCGGATCACCTCCGACGCCCGCGCCCTGGAGCGCGGCCGTCCCGCCGAAGGGCAGCAGCCGGACGCCGACCCCGTCACCCTGGTCCTCATCCACCCCGACACCGAGACCATCCTCACCGGCACACTCCTCTGCGCCAGAGCACGAATCCACGGCGCGTGGATCGAGCCCTACCGACTCATCACCCACGCCCTCGCCGGGCGCGCCCTCCCACCCGACATCGACCTGAGGACCTGAGCACACGAAGCGGCCCCCGCCGTCCCGGACCTCGCAGTCCGAGCGACGAGGGCCGCTTTTTTGCGTTTTGAGAGCTCTGGCCGAAAGAGGTGACGTTGCTGCTTGCGCTCACGGGGGAGTCACGTCCCTCTGAGGCACCGGGTGTTGTACGCGTACAACACCCGTTCTCCTGCCCACGCAGGCTTCCGCAATGTTGTACGCGTACAACATCCGGCCCTGCCACGGCGAGCGAACACCTACCGAAAAGCTGGGCGACAAGCAATCCTGCCGGGCCATCATTGATCGATGACTCCTGTGCCGGAAGATCCGTTCGAAGAATCACGTGACCCGGCGCGGCGGATCACGCCAGTAACACGACGCGACATCTTCGACTACATCAGGAGCCTTCCCACCTGGCACGGCCGCCTTGACGAGATCGACTTTCTGGCACGCCTGTACGACCTGGAGGACCTTCCTTCGGAGGACCGGCGCTTCGACACGTTCCGCGAAGACATCGTGCAGCACCGCTACAACAACTACGACTGGGATGACGCCTGGATCTTCATCGATCCTCGCCTGCAGCTCATGAGCGGTCCGGACGAGAAGCTTCTGGGCTTCCTCGCGCAGATGGTCCATCCCGTCGTGTGCGCTGACCCGGGCGAATCAGCCGAGATGGTTGCCGAGTTCAACCGGCTGCTCCAGCCCGACGGATGGACGTTGAAGCCGTCAAAGCAGCTCTCGGGACGCCCGGTCTACGCTCCCGCGCTCATGAGGGGCGCGCACACGACCGCCATCGGCTACGCCCATCAAGCTGCGGCCCGCCTCGATGCGGAGTACATCGCCCAGCAGGTGACGCGCATGGAAGGGGCGGTCGAACTGGAGCCTGAGCTTGCCATCGGGACAGCCAAGGAGTTCCTCGAGAGCATCTGCAAGACGATCCTGGACGATCGCCAGGAGTCCCACCACAAGAACGACGACCTGCTTGTCCTGCTCCGCAAGACCACTAAGTGCCTGCAGCTGACACCCGACCACCTCGACTCTGCCGCCGCTGGCGACACAATCAAGCGCATGATGATGAGCCTCGGTCAGCTCGCGCAGGGAGCAGCTGAGCTGAGGAACGCCTACGGCACCGGCCACGGCCGATCAAAGGCACAAGCATCACAGCGACTCACTCCGCGGCACGCCCGCCTCATCGTAGGCAGCGCATCTGCCCTGGGCGTTTTCCTGTACGAGACGCACGAGGAAGGTGGTGCTTCCGCCGCAGTCGGCCCGGGTTTGTGACGACACGGCAGAGGGGCGGATGTTGTACGCGTACAACATCCGCCCCTCTGCCAGTCACGGCTTGCTGGGCTCAGACCTGAACCTTGGCGCTGGATAGCCGTTCCAGCAAGAGTTCGGTCAGTGCCGTCAGGTCTTCCGCGGACAGATGGTCTGCCAGAGCGTCAGCGACGTGCTCGATATCCCTGATCTCGATCACGGCGGGCGGGGACTGGACGGCGGGTGGCCGTTCCGGGTTCTGTGCTGGCAGGACAGTCGACTGCTGGTCCGTGCCCTTTGCCGACTGAGATTCGGCGACGGCATCCGTACGGGGTAGAGCCGGATGGGACGTCTTGTCGCCCGCACCGTTAGCCATAGGGGAAGCCGGTGTGGTTGCAGCACTACTGTCCAGTTGCGCCGGTACGCCAACGGAGGCATCGGCAGAACCCGTTTCCCCCAGCTCGCCACGTCCCTGGGCCTGGCTGCGGGCCGCAGCCAGCAAGGCGCGCTCGGCTTCCTTCTCGGCAGAGCGTGCCGCCTTCTGGTCCCTGAGGAACTGCAGAAGGTCCACCTCTGTCAGCTCGGGATTCTCCTTGAGCTGCCGAACCAGCAGGCGTCCATCCCGTTCCGGGAGACCGCCGGAGCTGAGCATCGCCTGAATGGCCTCGGGCAGGTCCAGCAGCGACAGCTGATGCGTGATCCACGACCTGTCCTTGCCCAAGTGCTCCGCAGCGCGGGCACGAGCCCCGCGCTCCGACTCCTCCGCGCACACGGCAACGAGCTCGCTGATACCGCGGGCCCGCTCGATGATGTCGAAGTCCGCGCGGTCCAGATTCTCCTTGAGGAGATGGTTTATGAACGTCTCGCGAGAGGCCGCCAGTTCATCGCGCACGACGAAGTCCAGCGCCTCCAGACCGACCTGGCAGGCACTGCGGTAGCGGCGCTCTCCGTTCACGAGGACGTGCTTGACGTCGCCGATGCGGTCTGCGTGATCAGGCCACAGCTTCAGGTAGACGTCGCGAGAAACGGCCACGCACGCGGCGAGCTGTGCAGCACGAAGTTCCTCGCCGAAGCGGGTCAGCTCTTCCGGAGTGCCGAAGTTGCGGCGGGGATTGAGCGGTGTGGGGGAGACATCGTTCAGTTGCAGGCGTACGAGTTCGTATGCCGGAATGTCGCCCTGAGTGATGGCTTTCGCCCGACCTCGGTCGCTGCGGCCCCGCGGCACATTCCCGAAGGAGGACCCGGTGCCCAGCCGGTCTGCGGCCTTCATCCGTTCACCGCCAGGGCGATCGTGCGCATGACTTCGGACTGCTCACAGTCGGGTGCGGAGGTCAGCAGCGGCTGCTTGAGGCGGGCCGCTTCTCGCTGTTCCTTGCGCTCGGGGATGATGCCCAGAACCGGCGGGTCTCCGATCGACTTCCAGCTGTCGAGGGAGGAGGTCGCGATGTAGCCCTTCCGGCTGTCGTACATGTTGACGATGAATCCCAGCTTGCTGATCTCGATGTCGAGGTCGGACGTGAGGTCTTCGATCTGATCGAAGAGCATGTCGTAGGCGTCCGCGGAGGAGTCCTCGGCCAGGACGGGGATCACGACTCCGGAGGTCTCGGCCTCCTCGCCGTCACGGGTACGGCCGTAGTACAGGGCGGTGTCCATGGAGTAGCCCAGGCTGGGTGGGCAGTCGATGATGATGTAGTCGAACTCGTGCTCCAGGGGTTCCAGCGCCTTCTCCAGAGCGATCTCCTTGATCCGCACGTGCCGGGTGGTGGCCAGCTTGGCGTCTAGCAGGAAGGCGTCCTTGCAGCCAGGCAGTAGGAACAGGCGGCCGCCGAAGCTTCCTTCCTCTATCGGCACGAGCAGGTCCCGCAACTTGCCCTTGCCCTCGCCCAGCATGTGCTTGGCCAAGCTCGGCTCGCCGATGTCGAGCATCGGGTAGCCGAGCTGCTTCGTCAGGTGGCACTGGGGATCGAAGTCGATCAGAAGGACGCGCTGTCCGGCCTCGGCCAGTGCTTCGGCGACGCCGGCGGACGTGGCGGTCTTACCGACACCGCCCTTCTGATTGCCGAAGATCAGACGGCGGGCGCCGGTAGTGCGGGGGATACGGCGGGGGGAGGGGTGACTGTCGAGCCACAGACGGATTGCCTGAGCAAGGCCCTGATTGAAGGCGATATCGCGGCCCTTGCAGACATCCTTGAACTGGCCGTACAGCCCCGTGGGAAGGTAAGTGGCGAACGAGGCGCCGCCTGAGGTGTCGACCTGCGCGTGGGGCGAGTCATCTACCTGCCAGGCCTGGACGCCTTCGGTGACGGCATCCTTGATGTCCACGCCCAACTCGGCTGCGCGAACCTTGAGTTCCTGCCGTAGTGCGGCAGGCAGCTTTGCTACTACCTTTTCCCGACTGTCGGGACTGTACGGTGCGGTCATGAGGTTACCTTACTCACCGCCTTGTGCTTGGCAAGCAACCCCGCCGACCTGCACGCCGCTACTTGGCAACTTCGGCAGTTGGTTGACCACGAGAACCAACAACTGCCCCCAGCGAGGCGCTGCTCCCACCCTTGGCTGGACTGGTCATCGCCCGCGAGGCCCGGCGACTTGGTGAGTAGGCGTCAACGCCACGGCCAAGCTGAAGCCCATCGACGCAAGACGGTCAGACTCGCACATCGGGCTGGCTTCCGAAGTCACCCGAGGCCACTTCACCGCCCGCGCTTAGCGAGGAGCCCCGTTACTGGAAGCGGCTGAGCTCGAGCGGACCGGGACGCCCCAGCGGCTGACGACACCGTGGACTGCAGCGGATGCCCGCTCTGAAAACGCCGTGACTCTTCCGCCTGAGGGTCGTTGCCCACAGCAGAGTCGCTCTGTGAAGGCTCCAGCTCAGCAACTGCTACCCCGTGAGTAGCAGCTCTGCAATGACAGCTGAAATACGCTCCGCGTGATCGCTGCTGGCGCCTCTGTCTCATGCGAACAGCCAGTGTCAGGTCACGGGGCTGGCACGGAAAACGAACCATGGAGTCCCACAACCAGGCACGAGCCAACGCAGCACGGCGACGGCAGCGCGAGACCGGCGAGTCCTACGCGGCCGCGCTACAAGCGGTCCGGCTGGACAGGCTGAGCCGGCTCGGCGACCTCAGCGAAGCAGACGGCACAACAGGGGGCGCGTCCGCCAGCCTCCACGAGCAGCCTGTACCCGAGGAGCTGACAGAGCTCGTGCGGTACCACTCGCACCGCATTGCCAAGTACCTCTACTTCGCCGTCGACGAAGGCCACTACCGAGACGACCTCGCGGAGTGGCAGCGCAACACGCTGTACAAGCTCACCGACGCCCTGGAACACCTGCACCTGCTCATCGGGACGATCGCTGCCTACCTGCGTGAAGCAGGAGTGACGGACTACTTCCTGCGCCGCTACCTCCAAGTACGAGATGACCGGCAGGTCGAGGCGTACTTCACCCCGAGCGTCGAGGAGCACCTGGCCGGCCTCCTGGGCAGGGAAGCACCGCAAGACTCAGTTGTCTGGCACGAGGTCGGCCATCACATCGCCACCCACTCGGGATGGAGCAAGCCCGAACGGCACGATGAACTCGAAGTGCTCCTGCACGCCGCCTACGCCAACTACCCAGACGACTCCCAAGCGTTTGACCACTTGCCCACAGCCCTGCGGGAGCGCGTCCTCGCCGTGCTCCCTCACTTGAAGGTCGACCCCGATGTCGGCGACCGCTGAGAGCCTGTTTCCGAACCCGGATGTCATGAAGCGTGTTGTGTGGTGCTTGGGTCCATGCATTGCTGCGCGTTGCACCCCGTACACCATCGTTGTCGAGACCGTTGATCGCAACACTCATTACGACAGTGGACGCCTCGCTACGGATTCTGGAATGCCATTACGAATCACGTCTTCCAGATGGGAGCGTAAATTGTGGTGAGCGTAGTGGCGGCTCTGGTTAGAGTCCCCTTCGGGGATGAATATTCCCGCCGACAGGTAGACTCCAGTAATGGCATGGAACGGCCAAATGCAGTTAGCGGCGGCCGTGTCCGGCGGTGGGATTTCGATTCTGCTGAGATGCACTGCTTTGCTGATCGTATTGAGGTGTATTGACTTCCGAGGTGTTTCGGGAGCGGAGTCGTTCCGACCGCCGAGGGGGAGCCTGATTCCCAGGCTGTTGATCACGCTGTTGCTGACCAGCAGCATGGAGGGCCACGTTAGCGTTGACGGGCTGGGGCATGGGGGGCTGTTGCGGTGGAGTGTAGGCAGGGGGCGGGCCTGGGGTGTACATCGGAAGCTGCTCGTTGTCTGTGGCCGGGGCTTGAGCAGCATAGTCAGGCAGCGGTGGAGTGTCAGGCCATCCGGCTTCTTGGCAGAACGAGTCGACCAGGAATACCTCACCTGTGGCGAAGTTGAAGTGTTGTGGCGCTCCCGCAGGTCCAGGCAGTCCACTGGGGTCGTACAGATGCATGGCTTCTTCTGTTTGCGCGAAACGAAGTTCGGCCCGCCATAAAGCATCCTGCTCTGGTCGGGAAAGATCGCGTTCACTGATGCCTGCCGTCAACTCGTGAACGTACTGTCCGATCGGGAAGTTCTCGCCCCAGCAGTTCTCGGTTGCGTTCTGCGGAGTGAACCTGGCATGATCCCTGCGATCGATAGATCCCCGGGAAAAGCCTTGATTGCTCATGTATCCAAAATAATTACTTATTGCTGTTGCGATGTCGTCGGCTGACCATGCCCGCCCCTGACTGTCAGTCCATGGGTGTTCGGGGTTTCGAGTCCACGGCATTTCCACTTCTTGGTTGAGTCGTTTACGTATCGGGATTCTCCAGTGGCCAGGTTGCTTGTGAACCTGAGCTGGCCCTGTGAGCAACGGACAGGCTTTACCGACGGTCGCCGTACGCGGTGCGCCATGACCCGGATGCCGTCCTCACTAACGGATCCTGCATCTCAACGGTTCATGACGGAGACTGACGTCCCGCGTACCTGCCTCGGTCTCGCGCTGGCGGCAGACACGCGTTGATAGGCAGCACCTCTAACGTGCGCGTTTCACTTGCCACGGTGTACGGATCTTGATCGGGAACGCGAAAGTGCCCTCTGAGCTGGGATGATGAGGCTTGTCGAAGGTCTCTGTCATTCCAGCAGGAAGGCACTTTCTGCGTGCGCGCTACCGGGTCGCGCCCCAAGCTCGTCGTCTCGGCTGACGGCCACGGGGTGGTCAGCCATGCCAGGTCCCGTCTGCCGACCGATCTCGCTGACGATGCTTCGCCGGGGTGGGAGAGTGGTACTCCGAGCCGATGCGGGCTGCGCCAAGGCCAAGGTGATGGCCCTGGCCTTGAGAACGATCAGTCCCGCTGGGCTTCGCGGGAGGCCGGCTGTCCGCTTCTGCGGGAGCTTCGGCGGGCGATTCGCCTGGTCATCAGGGTGATCGCGGCCCAGGTGATGAGCGATTCCGAGTGCTGGATGAGCCGTTCGTAGTCCCGCGCGTGTCGGCGTGCGTGCATGACCCAGGCGTGTGAGCGTTCGACGACCCAGCGCCGTGGCAGAACGACGAACCCGGAGGCGTCCTTGGGGCGGCTGACTGTCTTGATCGTCAGGTTCAGGTAAGTCTTTGCCCAGGTCACGAGTTGTCCGGCATAGGCGGAGTCGGCCCAGACGATGGTGATCTCGGGGTGCATGAGCCGCAGCCGGAACAGGACTTCCTTAGCCGCATTGCGGTCGGCCATGTCGGCCGGGGTGACCATGACGAACAGCGGCAGGCCCTTGGTGTCCACGACCAGGTGCCGCTTGCGGCCGTTGATTTTCTTCCCCGCGTCGTAGCCGCGGGAGTCCTTGCCGACGGTATCGGCGGCCTTGATCGACTGGGAGTCGATGACGGTGGCGACCGCGCCAGGCGCCTTGCCCATGTCCCGGCGGATCCGCTTGCGGAGCTGGTCACGGATCTGTCCGATGACGCCGCAGGCGGCCCAGCGTGCCATGAACCCGTAACAGGTGCGCCAGGGCGGGAAGTCCTTGGGCAGGGGTCGGGTAGCCGGGGCACATCGCTGTGTCCCGGCCCCCTCAGAACCGGCCATGCCCGCTTTCCAGGCAACCGGCTCAAGCAAGCCCCAAGGGCG